>NZ_LYVO01000012.1 GCF_001984055.1 Variovorax sp. KK3 | reverse complement strand
AAGGCCGCCGTTGTTGGCGCCGGAGTCGGAATACGCAAGGTAGGCCTCCATGTCCTGCCACCACTTGCACATGGCGTCCACGCCGGCGAAGACCGACTCGTAGCTGGAGCAGTCCATCGGCATCGAGTAGTTGCTGAAGCCGCACCGCCTGGATTCGGATTCGGTGACAGGGCCGATCTCGGCGTGGGCTGGCAGGACGGCCAGCCATTGGGAAAGCAGGACGCTGATCAGCAGCGCAGCGTGAGCAATGCGCCTGCAAACCGACGCCGTATCGG
Source organism: Variovorax sp. KK3 (assembly GCF_001984055.1). Classification (GTDB taxonomy): domain Bacteria; phylum Pseudomonadota; class Gammaproteobacteria; order Burkholderiales; family Burkholderiaceae_C; genus Variovorax. The sequence continues at coordinate 106,988 of NZ_LYVO01000012.1, read as the reverse complement.
CGAGAAGTCTGGTGACGATGAAAGAGGCGCGCACGCGCAATCGCCGGCCGAATGCGGCAACGAATGAGTCCATGATTCCTCCCCGCCGCGATCGATCAGTCGGGGTTGTTGTTCTTGATGGGCGCGGATGATAGCCGCAGTTTCTTCACCAAATCACCGCCACCGCCCGAACGCGACCATCACTCAGATTTGCACATCAACCGATGTCCCCACCCTGCCCCAGCATCGGCGCGATCCGCTCCGCCAGCACCCGCATCGCAGGCGCCACCTGAGTCTTCAGCTTCTCCGTCGTCAACGACGACTTCGCCCCGCCGCAGGTCAACGACATCACACGCCGCCGGTCCGGCGCGATGACGGGCACGCCGATCGCGTTGACGTCCCGGTGCGATTTAGCGAAGTTGCAGACGAAGCCGTGCTTCGCGTACTCCTCGAGCGCCTGCTCGACGTTGCGCGACACCTGCGGCCAGCCGGTGCCGTAGTGCTTGCGCATCTCCTTCAGCACGGGTGCGCGCGCCTCGGGCGACTGCGCTGCCAGCCAGGCCCAGCCGAGCGATGAATCACCGATCTCCAGTGCCGAACCGACGTGCATGTTGAGACGCAGAATGCTCGGCGCCTCGATGCGCTGCAGCACCACCATGCCCATGCCGTAGCGCTCGGCCAGCGACACCGAGATGCCGAACTCGTCGGCGACCTGGCGCATCAGCGGCAATGCGACGTGCGCGATGCCCGTGTGCGTGATGGCGGCGTGGCCCAGCATCAGCACGCCGGCGCCCACGCGCAGGCGGTCGGGCGTGTGGCCCGGCACCAGGTAGCCCAGCTGCGACAACGTCTTGCACAGGCGCCACACGGTCGGTTGCGGCAGACCGGTGAGGCGCGCGATCTCGCTGGTGCCGAGGTCGAGGCGCTCGGCCGTGAAGCAGCGCAGCACGTCGAGCCCGCGGGCGAGCGCGGTGACGAAGGTCGGGTCCTTGGACTCCGTCGAGTCCTTGGCGTCCTTTGCATCCGTTGCATCTTTCGAAGCCCTGGACGCACTGCCGGTGCGGGCGGGGAGGGTCTTGCTCTTCATCTTGCCTCTGTCTTCTCACGGTGCAACGCCCGCGGATCAGGGCTTGACCCACGGCACGGTGCACCGCACAATCAATTCACAGAGCGATTTGTTTATTCGCTAGATGAATAGACTGAATCGTACAGCAAGCTTGCGCGGCCGGGAACTCCCTGCCGCCTTTTGAACGAAAGCGACAACGTGTCATTGCTGAAACTCGCTTCGCGCCCACCGTTCACGTGGGCCATCGCCGGCGTGCTGCTCGCCGCAGGTGCCGGCACCGCCATCGCCGCGGACGACTACCCCAACCGGCCCGTCACCATCGTCAACCCCTGGGCCGCCGGCGGCCCGTCTGACGCGATCATTCGCCCCGTCGCGCAGCAGTTGGGCGCGCGGCTCGGCCAGTCCTTCGTGATCGACAACAAGTCCGGCGCCAACGGCACGATAGGCGCCACCTTCGTCGCGCGCGCCAAGCCCGACGGCTACACGCTCTTCTACTCGCACCTCAACCCGATCGCGATCGCGCCCTCGCTGCCGCCCAAGCCGCCCTACGACCCGGTCAAGGACTTCATGCCGATCTCGCTGATCGCTTCCGGCCCCGCGGTGCTGGTGGTGCGCGGCGACTTTCCGGCGAAGACGCTGGCCGAACTCACCGCTTATGCCAAGGCCAATCCGGGCAAGGTGTCGTACGGCTCGGTGGGCATCGGCAGCAACACGCACCTGGCCGGCTCGATGCTCGCGCAGGCGGCCAACGTCGACATGATCCACGTGCCCTATCGCGGCTCGGCAGCGATTCAGACCGACATCCTGGGCGGGCAGATCACCTCGGCCTTCGTCAATCTGAGCGGCGCGCTGGGCCTCATCCAAGAGGGCAAGCTGCGGCCGCTGGCCGTGAGCACGCGCAAGCGCTCGAGCGTGCTGCCACAGGTGCCGGCCGTGGCCGAGACCCTGCCGGGCTTCGAGGTGAACGGCTGGTACGGCCTGATGGCACCGGCCAACACGCCGCCCGAGATCATCAAGAAGCTCAATCACGAAGTGACCGAGATCCTCAAGCAGCCTGACGTGATCGCGCGCCTGAAGGAAGGCGGCATGGAGCCCGAGCCGACTACGCCCGAGGCCTACGCCGCCATGATCAAGGCCGAGCTTCCGCGCTGGGCCGCGGCCGTAAAGGCCGCCAACATCAAAGAGTGACAAGGAAGACATGAGCCACGACATCCAGGCGATCGATGCGGTCGTCAACATCTGGACGCCCGAGGTCCGCGCGATCCGCCCCGATCGCGATGCCTTCTACGGCGGCAAGATGAAGGTGAGCGACCAGACGCTGCAGGGCCTCACGCACGAAGACATGCTGCGCCGCATGGACGCCGCGGGCATCGAACGCTCTTTCCTGATCGCCGCGAAGAACGGCCCGCGCCAGCACCGGGCGAGTTACCACATCCCCTACGAAATGGTGGCCGAGGCGGTCAACCGGCACCCCGACCGCTTCCACGGCCTGGCCGGGCTCGACCCGACCGAAGGCATGGACGGCGTGCGCCTGCTCGAAAAAGGCGTGAAGGAATACGGCTTCATCGGCGCGCATTTCTACCCGCATTGGTTCGAGCTGGCGCCTGACCATGCGCGCTGGTATCCGTTCTACGCCAAGTGCGTGGAGCTCGACGTGCCGGTGCAACTGCAGGTGGGCCAGTCGATGCTGTACGACCCCAACCACCGCCTGCGCAGCGTGGGCCGGCCGATCGCGCTCGACGCGGTGGCCTGCGACTTCCCCGAGCTCAAGCTGATCGGCATCCACGTCGGCATTCCATGGACCGACGAGATGATCGCCATGGCCTGGAAGCATCCCAACGTGTACATCGGCACCGACGCCCACAGCCCCAAGTACTGGCCTGCGGCCTTCGTGAACTACATCAACACGTTCGGCCAGGACAAGGTGATCTTCGGCACCGACTTCCCGGTGCTCGACTTCGAACGCACGCGCGCCGAGATCGAGGCGCTGGGCCTGCGCCCCGAGCCCAAGCGCAAGCTGCTGCGCGACAACGTGCTGCGCATCTACGGCCTGGCGCCGGACGGCTCGAAGTGAGCGCGCGTGTCGCCAACATCGCCGACCAGATCGCGCTGCACGGCCGTCAGCGGCCGACGCAACCGGCGCTGGTTCACGGCGAGCGCGTGCTGGACTTCCGCACGTTCGACGCAGAGATCACGCTTCGCGCCGGCTGGCTGCAGCGTCAGGGCCTGAAGGCCGGCGCGGTGGTCGGCATCGCGCTGCTCGATTCGATCGAGCACGTGCTGATGCTCTACGCCGTGGCGCGCGCGGGCGGTGTGCTGCTGCCGGTGGACTGCCGTTGGAAGACTTTCGAGAAGCTGCGCGTGGCCGAGCACTTCGGTGCGGCGCTGGTGATGGTGGAGCCCGGCGCGGACTTCGACGGCGTTCGCTGCATCCAGATCGATGGCCGATGGCTCGACGAAGTGCAACGCGCCGAGCCGACGCTGCCCTTTCCCGACGGCGACCGAGGCCTGGTGATGTCGCTGTCCTCCGGCACCACCGGCCGGCCCAAGGGCCCGATGCTGTCGCACCAGCGATTGATCAGCCGCTTCTACACACAGTGGGCCGATTTGGGCTTCGGCAGCCGCGAGCGCTACGTGAACGCGACGCCGCTCTACTTCGGCGGTGGACGAACCTTCACGCTCTCGACCCTCTACGCCGGCGGCACGGTGGTGCTCTGCCCACCGCCCTACACGCCGGAAGAACTGGCCGCCGAGATCGGCCGCACCAACGGCAGCCTGCTTTTCCTGGTGCCGACGCTGCTGCGCCGCCTGCTGGCCTGTGATGCGGCCACGCTGGCGCCGCTGCAAGGGCTCAAGTCGCTGATCTCCTCGGGCTCGGCGCTCACGCGCGAGGAGCGCCAGCAGATCCGCGACACCGTCTGTCCCAACTTCGTCGAGTACTACGCCTCGACCGAAGGCGGCGGCGTCTCGGTGCTGACGCCGGAAGATCAACGGCACCACGGCGATTCGGTCGGGCGTCCGGCCTTCGGCGTCGAAGTGTCGGTGGTGGACGACGCACACCAGCCGGTGCCCGCAGGCACGACGGGCCGCATCCGCTACCGCAGCGCATCGGTCGCCGAAGGCTTCCACGGCGACCCCGAAGCGAGTGCGGAGGCCTTTCACGACGGCTGGTTCTACCCCGGCGACCTGGGTGCGCTCGACGAGGACGGCTACCTGTTCCTCAAGGGCCGCTCGAAGGACATGATCATTCGCGGCGGCATCAACATCTATCCGCAGGAGGTCGAAGCCACGCTCGCGGCTCACCCGGCGGTGCTCGAAGCGGCCGTGGTCGGCTGGCCCTCGCGCGAGTTCAACGAAGAGGTGGCCGCCTTCGTACTGCGCAAGGGCAGCGTCGAGGCCGCCGAACTGGTCGCGGTGTGCCGCGAGGCGCTGGCGCCGTACAAGGTGCCGCGCGAGATCTTCTTCGTCGACGAGCTGCCGCGCACCTCGCTGGGCAAGGTCGTGAAAGCAGAGCTGGCCGCACGGCTCGATCCGCTGTAGCCCCCTTCGCCCTGCAACCCAGATGATCGACTTCGAAATCCCCGAGGAAGACCGCGCGCTGCTCGACGCCATCGACCGCATGATGGCGCGCGAGTTCCCGCCCGAGGCCTACCGCCAGGCCGACCTCGCGCACCAGACACCCTGGCACCTGCTGCCGCGCATGGGCGAGCTGGGCCTGCTGGCACTGCCCTTTCCCGAAGCGGTGGGCGGGCTCGGCAAGGACTGGCGCAGCGCGGCGCTGGTCAACGAACGGCTGGCCTATCACGCCGGCATCGCGGCGACGCTGTTCGGCACCACGGTGTCCTTCGGCGGCATGTCCCTGCTCAACTACGGCTCCGGAGAACAGAAGCGCACGCTCTTGCCGCGGCTCATGGAAGGCCGCGCGCGCTTCGCGTTGGCGCTGACCGAATCGGCCGCCGGCACCGACGCCGGTGCGATCACCACCCATGCACGGCGCACCGAAAGCGGCTGGCGCATCCAGGGCCGCAAGACCTGGATCAGCAATGCCGACGCAGCCGACTACCTGGTCGTCGCCTGCCGCACCGAAGCGGGCAGCCAGGGTTCGAAGGGCGTGACCATGCTGCTGGTGCCGCGCGGCACGCCCGGCATCACGATGACGGGGCTCGACAAGGTCGGGCACCACTGCATGCCCTCCTACGACATCGGCTTCGACGAGGTCGAGGTCGGCGACGACGCCGTGATGGGCGAAGTGGGCCAGGGCTTCCGGCACGCGATGTCCACGCTGCACTACAGCCGCGCCGGCCAGGCCGCCAACGCGGTGGGCCAGGCTCAGCGCGCCGTCGACCTGGCCGTGGCCCATGCGAAGGAGCGCCGGCAGTTCGGCCAGGCCATCAGCTCTTTCCAGGCCGTGCAGCACAAGTTGGCCGACATGCAGGTTCGCGTGAACCAGGCGCGACTGGCGCTGTACCACCTGGCGTGGCTCATCGCCACGGGCCGACCCTGCCGACTCGAAGCGGCGCAGGCCAAGCTGGTGGCGACCGAGGCCTTCCAGTTCGTCACGCGCAGCGGCATGCAGGTGATGGCCAGTGCCGGCTATGCGATGGAAAGCGACATGCAGCGCATGTGGCGCGATGCCGGGCTCTACACCTTCGGCGAGGGCAGCAGCGAGCTGCAGCGCAACCTGATCGCGCGGGAGATGGGGCTGTGAGGAATAAGCCTGTGAAGGATGCAACAGTGAAGGTACGCCGCGGCTTCGTCGAGGTGGACGAAGGCCAGGTGCACTACCGCGAGGCCGGTACGCCCGCGCCAGGCGAAGCGCCGCTGGTGCTGCTGCACGCGTCGCCCGGGTCGTCGAAGACGCTGGAGCCGTTGTTGCGCGTGCTCGGCCGAACGCGGCACGTGCTCGCGCCCGATACGCTGGGCAACGGCGACTCGGCCGCACCGGCCGACGCGCCGCTCGACGTGCCCTACTTCGCCGAGGCCCACCGCCGCGCGCTCGACGCCCTGGGCATCGAACGCTTCGACCTGTACGGCACGCACACCGGCGCCAATATCGCCTGCGAGCTCGCCATTCGCCACCCGGCGCGCGTGCGCTCGCTGATCCTCGACGGCATCGGCCTCTACGACGAAGAGGAGCAGTCCGAGCTGCTGTCGTGCTACCTGCCGCGCGTGAGCATCGATCACGACGGCCGCCAGCTGCACCAGGTCTGGAGCTTCGTGCGAGACGCCTACCTGTTCTGGCCGTGGTACCGCAAGGACGCCGCGCACCGCCGCCCTGGCGGGCTGCCCGATGCGGACACGCTGCACGACAAGGTGGTCGAGGTGTTGAAGGCCGCGCGCACCTTCCACATGCCCTATCGCGCGGCGCTGGCCTATGACAAGAAGGCGCGCCTGCCGCTGGTGCGGGTGCCGACGCTCGTCGCCTGCGCTGCCGACGACATGCTGTTCGAGTACCTCGAAGGCGTGCTTGCGCTGATGCCGAACGCAGAGCGGGCGACGCACCGCGGAATCGGCTCGGTGGAGGCGGCCCACGAGACGGCGGCAGCGTTCGAACGTTTCCTGGCAGGCACGGTGGCCTCAGCCTGATTCGACCACCGCCGCCAGCGCCTCGAACAACTCCTGCGCCAGATTCAAATCACGCCGCGCACCTTCCGGCGTCGCGCTCACCATCACCGAGATCGTCGCGTCACGCGACGCCAGATACATGGTCGCGATCTGGAACCCCACGCCGCTGCCGGTGTGGCCCCACCAGTTGCCGATCTGCCCGATCCCCAAACCGTAGCGGTCGTACTCGGGGCCGTTGGTGACGGTTCGTGCGCGTGCCTTGCGAATATCCTGGAGCGGCGTCGCGAGCAGCGTGCCGCGGCCCAAAGCATCGCCCCATGCGAGCAGATCTGTCAGCGTCGAAGCGATGGCGCCGGAGCCCGCGAGCGAGGTCGGGCTGATCAGGGGCTGGTCGTCGGCGACGCCGGTGGCGACGTCGACGCCGTACGGTGTGGGCGTCGGCGGCGGCAATGTGGCCGACGATGGATAGAGCGTGCCGCCCAACCCGAGCGGCTTGAAGATGCGCGCGGCCAGCGCGTCACCCAGCGGCTGGCCGGTCACGGCCTCGATCACCATGCCGAGCAAGACCGTGTTCGTATTGCTGTACTGGTACTGCTCGCCGGGAAGGAACGGCGGCTTCACGGCGAAGGAGAAGGCCACGAGTTCCTGCGGCGTCCACACGTGCAGCGTGTCGGCGATGAAGATCTCGAAGAAGCCCGGCTGCATCGAGTAGTCCGCGAGCCCGCTCTGGTTGCCCGCCAGGTCGGCCAGGCCGATCAGGTTGCCATTGGGCACGCCGGCGATGTAGCGCCCGACCTTGTCGTCGAGCCCGAGCTGGCCAGACTGCACGAGCTGCAGGAACAGCGTCACGGTGAAGGACTTGGTAACGCTGCGCACGGGGAAGCTGCTGTTCAACGACATGGGCGTGGCGCGCGCGACGTCGGCCAGCCCAAAGGCCCGCATCCACGGCGCCTCGCCGGCCACGCGCACGCCTGCGAGGACGCCCGGTGGGTGATAGGTGGCGAACACGTCGTCGACCGCCTTGGCGTAGCCGGTTTCGCGCGAAGCCTGCGTGGCGGGCACGACGAATGCGCCCGAATGGTCCGAGCCGCCTCCGCCGCACGAGGCGAGCCAGGGTGCGAGCGCCGCGGCGCCGGCCCTGCGGCACAGGTCGCGACGCGACAACGCTTCGCGCCTCATCATGTCACCCCCGGCATGGCGTAGCGGCTGAAGCGCTTGTCGATGAACAGCGAAAACGGAAGCGCGAGCTTGTCCGCGCCGGCCGTCGTCAGGTGGATCTCGTTGATCCAATCTCCGCTGGGGCCCGTGGCATCGGGGTCGGCCGGGTCGAGGTGGATCGCGGCGGAGTCGAAGACGTGGAAGCTCGGCAACCGGTACGGGCTCGGCGCGTCGGTGTCCAGGCCCAGCAGAAAGGCGCGCAGCTTGCCGAACACGATATCGGCCACGCCGCGGTGCAGTTCGCGCGGCACCGCATAGGCCTGCAAGGCCGGGTAGAGCCAGCCTTGCGGCGCCAGCGCCACGCCGGCAGGCCGCGGCACCGGCGCGGAATAGGTGTGGATGAAGATCGGTCGCCCACGGCTATTGCCACCATCGCACCAATCCACCAGCGAGGCGAACCACCACAGCAGATAGCCGGCCAGCGCGTTGAAGCCGTCTACGCTGACGTAGTCGTAGGCGTCGGTGGAATGCGCCACCTCGTCGGCCGTGCGCAGGATGCGTTGCGCGAGCGGTCGCAGTCGGCCCGTGGCCGGATCGACGGGCGTGATGCCGACCACGTCGATCAGGTCGTTGCCCGACGCCGAGATCAGGATGCCCGCCCACCATCGCTCCTGCAGCAGCCCCTTGAAGCGGGGGTTGCGGGTGAACATGCGGCCCGCGATGTCGCCCGGCTCCGCGCAGTTGATGGCCGCGGCATTCGACGGGAACTGCAGGCGAGGCAACAGGCTATGGTTGTCGAGTTGCTCGGAGGTCAGCGAGAACCACGAGTCGCCCTCGGCCAGCAACTGCCAGTTGTAGTCGGAGAGTGGAAACGGATGGTCGGTATCCAGGTAGTGCCCCACGGGCGCCACGATCAGATTGGGCATCGATGACCTCGTGCGCCGTGTCGGCTGCCGCGAAAAATAGCAGGATCGCGCCGCCGGCTGAATAGGCCATTCGGCAGGTGCAGCCGGCATCTTCGCGAACCGGCCGGCTGCCCGATTGCGCATGGAGGGGGCGAGGAGTACAAGCGGCCCACGCCCGTGATGCCTGCGCCCTGCAGGCGCGCGCGCCGCGGAGATCGACATGGAATCGGCATGAACACGACATGGAAGCAAGGGCGGCGCACCGTCGTGGTCGGCGGTGGCCTCGCGGCATGCGGACTCCTGGGACTCTCAAGCTGTGGCGGCGGAGGCAGCACGCGCGGCGCTGGGCTGGCCACATCCGCCGACGAGGCGAAGATCCAGAATGCCTTGGCCCAGCTCGATGGCCTGGTGGCCACGCTCATGAAGGACACGGGCGTGCCCGGCATGGCGGTCGCCGTGGTGCGCGGCGACCGCGCGGTGCATGCCAAAGGCTACGGCACGCGAGTGGCCGGCACGAATGCGCCGGTCGATGCCGACACGGTGTTCCAACTGGCGTCGGTGTCGAAATCGATCGGCGCGACGGTCGTCGCGCGGCAGGTCGGCATGGGCATCGTCGGCTGGGACACGGCTGTGCGTCAACTGCTGCCGTGGTTCGAGCTGTCCGACCCGGCCGTGAATCCGCGGCTCACCATCGGCGACCTGTACGCGCACCGCTCCGGCCTGCCGGACCACGCGGGCGATCGCCTGGAGGACATGGGCTTCGACCAGCGGCAGGTGCTGGAGCGCCTGCGCCATCTGCCGCTCGATGCCTTTCGCGGGTCATACCACTACACCAACTTCGGCCTGACCGCGGCGGGCGTGGCCGTGGCGTCGGCCTCGGGCACCGATTGGGCGACGTTGTCCGAGCAGGCCATCTACGCACCGCTGGGCATGAGCCGCACGAGTTCGCGCTTCACGGACTTCGAAGCCAGGAGCAACCGCGTGGTCGGGCACGTCAAGAGCGGCAGTGCCTACGTGCCGGGGCCTGTGCGCATGCCCGACGCGCAGGCGCCGGCCGCGAGCGTCAGCTCGTCGGTGAACGACGTGGCGCGCTGGCTGTCGATGATGCTGGGCCAGGGCATGTTCCAGGGCCGGCGCATCGTCGACGCGGCCGCCTTGCAGCCTGCGGTGTCGCCCCAGGCGCAGACCTCGCCGGCCAGCGGCGAGCGGCCCGCGGGCCACTACGGCTACGGCTTCAACGTGGGCACCAGCACGGCCGGGCTGCCCTCGTTCAGCCATTCCGGCGCCTTCCTGCTGGGCGCGGGCACCGCCTTCATGGTCGTCCCCGCAACGGGCATCGGCATCGTGGCGCTGACGAACGCAACGCCGGTGGGCGTGCCGGAAATCCTGGGCCAGCAGTTCTTCGACCTGGTGCAATTCGGCGCGGTGCAACGCGACTGGACGCAGATCTTCGGGCCGCCGTTCGCGGCGATGTCCGCACCCGAGGGCTCGCTGGTCGGCGCGGCGCGCCCCGCGCAGCCTGCGCCGCCGCGCGACCTGTCGGCGTACGTCGGCAGCTACCGCAACGCATACCACGGCCCGCTGCAGGTGGTGCGGCAAGCGAGCGACCCATCGAGCGCGCTGGCGTTGCTGCTGGGACCGGCGCCGCTACGCCTGCCCTTGACACACTGGGACGGCGATACATTCACCTTCGCGCTCTCCAACGAAAACGCCGCGCCGGGCACCGTGTCGAAGGCGAGCTTCGCGGGCGACCGCGTGACGCTGGAGTACTACGACCACGAGAAGCAAGGCACCTTCGTGCGCGAGGCGTGAAGGCGCGGCACGAGCCCTTGCTTCAACCGTGCGCGTCGCGCCGCGGCACCTGCAGATGCAATGGCCGGCCGGCCTGCCAGGCGTCGAGGTTGTCGAGGAACATGCGCGCCACGCGCGCCGCGTTGCCGTCTGAAAAGCCCGCGCTGTGCGGCGTCGCGATGACGTTGGGCATGGCCCACAGCGGCGAATCGGCAGCCAGCGGCTCGTGCGCGAACACGTCGAGAAACGCGCCGGCGAGGCACCCTGACTGCAGCGCTGCGATCAATGCGGGCTCGTCGACGCACTCGCCGCGCGCCACGTTGACGAACCGGGCGCCGGGCGGCAGCAGGGCCAGCGCCCGTGCATCGACGAGCTGTCGCGTCCGGTCGCTCAACGGGCAGGCGAGCAGCAGCCAGTCTGCGCGCGGCAGAACCGTGGCCAGCGCTTCGAAGGCGACGGTCTCGATGCCCGGGCCCGCGGGCGCGGCACTGCTGCGCACCACCACGAGCTTCAATCCCAGCGCACCGAGCATCGCGCCGAGCTGCTGTCCAATCGGCCCCCAGCCGACGACGATGGCCGTCTGCCCGGCCAGGTCGCGCGGCTGTTCGCCACCGATCAGCGGCGCCCAGCGGCGCTCGCGCTGCGCGGCCATGAGTTGCGGAAAACCCCGGGCCAGTGCGAGCAGCCCGGCCAGCGCCGTCTGCGCCACGATGGCGGCGTTGGCACCCGAGGACGTGCTGAGCGCCACGCCACGGCGCAGCAGCTCGACGAACACCGGCCGGTCGGCGCCTGCGGAATGCACGTGGACCCAGTGCAGACTGGGCGCGCCCAGCAGCGCGTCGTAGAAGCGCTGCGTGTCGGGCAGCACCGTGTGCTTGGTCGACAGGCCCGTGACGTCGCGCGAGACGAAAGCGACATCGGCATCCACCCCGGGGCCGGCCTCGACGAACACGTGGGCACGGCCACCCAGCACCCCGGCGATGGCCGCCCCAAGCTGCCCGCGCGCACGCGTCGACAGCAGGATGCGCAACGGCGCGCTCACTGCAGCGTCACTCCGGCGTCGCGCCCGAGTCGCGCACGATCACTTTCCACTTCTCGTACTCCTTCTGCGTGAATTGGGCGAACTGCGCGGGCGTGCCGCCGACGGGGTCGGCACCCTCTCGCACCATCTGCTCCTCGAGCGAGGGCAGGATCTCGTTGACGTTCTTGTTGAGCGCCGCGATGACGGATTCCGGCGTGCCCTTGGGTGCGAAGAAGCCGAACCAGGAGCCGGCCGAAAAGCCCGGGGAAGCCCTTCTCGGCCACCGTGGGCACGCCCGGCAACGAGCGCGAGGGGCCGAGGCTCGACACCGCGAGCGCACGCAGCTTGCCGGCGCGGATGTGCTGGATCACGGACGGGATGGTCGCGAACATGAACTGCAGGCGCCCGGCCAGCAGGTCGTTGAGCGCATTGGCGCCCTTGTAGGGCACGTGCAGCGTGTCGGCGCCGATGCGCTGGCTCAGCATGTAGCTCGAGAGGTGCGACGAGGTGCCGACGCCTGTAGAGCCGTAGCTGAGCTTGCCGGGGTTCTTCTTGGCATGGTCGATGAACTCCTCGAAGGTCTTGACCGGCACCGAGGGATTCACGACCAGCACGTTGGGCACGTCGGCGATCTGTACGACGGGCACCAGGTCCTTCAGCGGATCGTAGGAAAGGTTCTTGTACAGCGTCTGGTTCACGGCCATGGGCCCGACCGAGTTGACGATCAGCGTGTAGCCGTCGGGTGCCGCGCGCACCACGCTCTCGGTGCCGATGTTGCCGCCGCCGCCAGGCTTGTTGTCGATGACGAAGGGCTGCCTGAGGCGCTCCGACAGTTGCTGCGTGACTGCGCGCGCCAGGATGTCGGTGGTGCCGCCGGCGGTGAAGGCGACCACCACGCGCACCGGCTTGGATGGATAGGCCTGCGCCTGTGCTTGCGCCAGTGCCGGCATGGCGGCGCCGCAGGCCGCAGCGGCCGCGGCGCACAGCAGGCGGCGCCGGTCCGGCTGCGTGGGCATGGAAAGGTCTTGCTGGAACGTCGTCATCGCGTTGTCTCCTTGTTCTGCTCGGGTTTCGTGTCGGATGCCGGGTGGGTGGCGCAGGCCTCAGTCGCGGTAGCTCGCATCCAGGCGATCGAGCTTTCGCAGCAGTGCCGGCCACTCCATCAGCCCGTAAGGCCTGCGGGTGCCCGGCTGGTAGTTGTTCCAGGTCTCTTCGAGCACCGGCTGCGGCACCGGGCGCAGCGGGCTGTTGCACGACATGGCGCCGATCTGCGCACGGCAGGCCAGTTCGAGCCGGTGCATCCAGTTGAAGGCCTCGCCGACACTGCGGCCGACCACCAGCGCGCCGTGGTTGCGCAGCATCAGCGCCTCGCCCTGGCCCAGGTCGGCGATCAGCGAGGCCTGCTCTTCGGTGTCGAGCACCACGCCCTGGTACTCGTGGTAGCCGATCTTCAGGAAGCGCATCGCGGTCTGCGTCAGCGGCAGCAGGCCGCAGTCGAGCGACGACACCGCCATCGAGGCCCAGCTGTGCGTATGGATCACGCAGTCCACGTCGGGCCGCGCCTCGTGCACGGCACTGTGGATCACGTAACCGGCCTTGTTGACGCCGTAGTTCAAGGCGCCGAAGTCCGGCTTGGAGAGGATGGCGCCCGAATGGTCGACCTTGATCAGGCTCGAGGCGGTGATCTCCTCGTACATCATCCCGTAGGCGTTGATGAGGAAGGCGCCCTGCTCGTCCGGCACGCGCGAGGTGATGTGGTTGGCCATCATGTCGGCCATGCCGTAGTGCTCGATCAGCCGGTAGCAGGCCGCCAGGTCGACGCGCGCCTGCCACTCGGCATCGGAGCAGCGGCCTTTCATCGAGGGAATGTGGAGCTTGCCGTCAGGGGTGCCGGTGGTGGGCGTGGCCATGGGGAGGGTCTTTCTCGTCTTCGGATGGATTCAGTCGGCGCCGAGCTGCAGGCGATTCGGCAGCCGCTTCTCGATGGCGAACTTGAGCAGCGCCGCCGACCGGAAGACGCCGTGCGCGAACTTGCCGTAGGGCAAGGTGATGAACAGCGCCATCACCACGCCCAGGTGCACCGCCAGCAGCAGCGCCATGAAGCCCGTGTCGCGCCAGGCCAGCAGTGCGAGGCCTGTGAGGCTGGTCAGCAGCAGCAGGGCGATGAAGCCGCGGTCCATCGGCCGCTGCGCCGGGTCGCCGTGGGCCGGGTCGCGCCGCAGGCCCAGCCACAGCAGCCCGACCGGCCCGATCACGAGGCCGATGCCGCCGGCCGTGCCCAGCAGCACCGGCAGGCTGGTGAGCGCATAAGGCGCATGCAGCCCCAGCAGGTAGTGGTAGAGCGTCGCGACACTGGTGGACGCGAAGCACAGCATGAAGCCGTAGAACGTGAAGTGGTGGAAGCGCCGACGCCAGAGCGAGAAGCGGTCGTCCTCGTTGTTGCAGCCCTCGCCGTGGCCGCCGTCGAGGTACTTCAGCCGCAGCACGTCGCGCGTGGCCTCGGCCGCGGCACCGGTGGCGGGGCCGCCCTCGCGCACCGGTGCCAGCTCGCGCCAGAACCGGCGCACGCCCATGGCCAGGGCGACGACGACGAACAGGAACACGGCGCCGAACACGCTGGCCAGCAGGTTGTGCGGAAAGATCGCGTAGAAGTTGCCGGCCAGCGGCGCGTGCAGCAGCGATCCCGACAGCGCGACGGCCAGCACCAGGAACAGCGCGAGCCCGGCCGCCAGCGCGAGCGCAACGGTGAGCCCCGCCCGGCGGTACAGCGCGCCCATCGCGCGGGGCCATGCGTAGTCGTGATAGGTCTGCATGCGCACCTGCGCCATGGCCTTGGGCACGTTGACGGCGAACTCGTGCGGCGGCGCGTACTGGCAAGCATGCAGGCAGGCCCCGCAGTTGTGGCACAGGTTGGCGAGGTAGTGCGTCTCGGCCTTGCCGAATTCGAGACGGCGCGTCATCGCTGGGAATACGGCGCAGAAGCCTTCGCAGTAGCGGCAGGCATTGCAGATCTGCAGGATGCGCGCGACCTCTTCCTCACTGGCCGTGAGCGGCAGCGCAGGCCGGATGGGGATGACGCGCGCCTGGGCGGCACCGAGGCCGTCGGCATCGGCCCGCGCGCGCGCCACGATGTCAGTGAGCTGCTGCAAGGGTGGTCTCCGTGATCGGCGGCTGTCGATGAGTCGATGCACTGCGCGCCGCCTGCGTGCCCGCGATGCGGCCGAAGGCGGTGCCGATGCTCATGCCCACGCCTGCGGTGTAGCCCTTGCCCAGCACGTTGCCGGCCATCATTTCGCCAGCCACGAACAGGTTGGGACTCGGCCGGCGGCCGAAGCGAACCGCGGCGCTTTCGTCGACCTGAAGGCCCAGGTAGGTGAAGGTGATGCCAGGGCGCAGCGGATAGGCGTAGAAAGGCGCGGTGTCGAGCGGCTGCGCCCAGTGCGTCTTGGCCGGCGCCAGTCCTTCGGTGCGGCAGTCGTCGAGCGTGGTGTGGTCGAAGCGGCCGACGCGGCAGGCCGCGTTGTAGTCGCCGATGGTCTGCATGAACACCGCCTCGTCGAGCCCGATCCGGCGCGCCAGTTCCTGCAGCGTGTCGGCCTGCGTGCCGGGAAACACCGGCGGCATGAATCGGCCCACGGCCTTGCGGTCGATCACCGACCAGGCGATCTGTCCCGGCTGCATGGCGACCAGCCGGCCCCAGATGGCGTAGCGCTTGGGCCAGAAATCTTCGCCCTCGTCGTAGAAGCGCCGCGCCTCGCGATTGACCACCACGCCGAGCGACACGCAGTCGATGCGCGTGCAGATGCCGCCGTCGTAGAGCGGCGCGCGCGCGTCGATGGCCACGCAGTGCGACTGCGACGGGTCGCCGACCGTGTCGGCCCCGGCATCGATCAGGTGCCTGAGCAGCACCCCGGTGTTGAAGCGGGTGCCGCGGATCAGAAAGTTGTCTGCGGGCCATTCGCCACGCTCGTTCCGGCCCCAGGCTTCCCGCAGCCATTCGCGGTTGGACTCGAAGCCGCCCGCGGCCAGAACGCAGCTCCTGGCTTCGATGCGCTCGCCGGCCCCGGTGCGTGCCGCCACGAAGCGCTCGCCGTCGAGTTCGATCGATACCACCGGCGTCTCGTAGCGAATCGCCACACCCAGCCGGGCGGCGCTGCGGTAGTAGGCATTGACCAGTGCCTTGCCGCCGCCCATGAAGAAGGCGTTGGTGCGGGCCACGTGCAGCGCGCCCGACAGCGGCGGCTGGAAGTGCACGCCGTGGCTGCGCATCCAGTCGCGGCAGTTCGACGAGGCGCGGATCACGAGGCGCGCGAGCTTCTCGTCGGTGAGGCCGCCGGTCACCTTCAGCAGGTCCTGCCAGTATTCCTCTTCCGGATAGGCGTCGACCAGCACGTCCTGCGGCGCGTCGTGCATGCAGCGCAGGTTGCGCACGTGCTGCGAGTTGCCGCCGCGCCAGGCCTTCGGCGAGGCCTCCAGCATCAGCACGGAAGCCCCGGCTTCGCGCGCCATGAGCGCGGCGCACAGCGCGGCATTGCCGCCGCCGATCACCAGGACGTCAGGGGATTCATGCACTGCGTTCTCTTCTCTTGTCTTGTCTCATCGAGGGTGCAGGCACTGTAGGCGGCGCTACGCCGCGTGCCCAGGCACAGTGCCGCATGGCCCCTTCACGAATCGTGAAGGCTTCGGTCGAGTCGTTCGCAGTAGGTGCTCAGGCGGCCAGCACGGCGCCGGGCCAGATGCCCGCCTGCACCAGCGCTTTCGCCGTGTCCGCCAGCACGATGCGCGCGGCAAGCGCGGCCGGCGAGAGCTCGTCGTCCGACAGGCTGCACACGGCGTTGCGCCGCAGGGCCTCCCGGTCAGCCAGTGGCGCCATGTGGAAGCGCTCGGCCGCATCGCTCCAGCGGCCGACCGCCGCACCCGGCTGCACGGTGGCGCCGAAGCCGGCGTCCACCGTGTCCATGAGCATGGCAAGCGAATCGATTTCGGCCACCAGATGCGGCTGGATACCTTCGCGCACGAACGCGGCATCGATGACGCTGCGCAGGCCGTGCGTGCCGGTGGGCAGGATCAGCGGCAGCTTGGCCAGGCGTGCGGTGCTGATGCTGCGGGTGCTCGCCGCCGCGCTGGCCGACATGTGACGGCGCGCGCGAATCACGAGCAGCTTTTCTTCGAGCAGCGGCATCACGCTCCAGCGCCTCGAGCCCGCGGCGCTGAACAGGATGGCCAGGTCGAGCTGGCGCGCATTGAGCATGGTGCCCAGGTGCCCCGACAGGCTTTCGACCATGTGCAGGCGCACGTCGGGGTAGCGCTCGCGCATCGCGCGCATGAAGGGCATGGCCAGCACCGCCGCGGTGGTCGGCGCCAGGCCGACGCTGACGGTGCCTGTGAGCCGGGCCTGCTTGGCCACGCGCGCGGCCTGGTCGGCATGCCGCAAAGTCAGCTGTGCCTCGCGGAAGAAGGCCAGGCCGGCCTCGGTCGGCACCGCGCCCTTGGCGGTGCGCTGCAGCAGGCGCGTGGAAAGCTCGCTCTCCAGCCGGCTGATCTGCTGGCTCAGCGCGGACTGCACCAGCTCCAGTTCGACGGCCGCACGGCCCATGCTGCCGAGTTCGACAGTGCGGACGAAGTAGAGGAGCTGGCGCAGTTCCATGGCAAGCGAGGGCGGGCGGTGACGGAATCTAACAGGGCCTTCCTACGCCCATTCAGGGTTTGTTCTCGGACTCCCGCTCGGCACGCGTTGCAGCATCGGCGCCATGCTGCTGCGCACCCTCTCCGCCTGGATGACCTGCTGGACACTGCTCGCCGTGGCACCCCTGGCTGCCGCAGACACGGGCCGCGCAGCGCAGGCCATGACGACCGCGGCGCGCGCGCTGCTGGACGCGACGCCGGCACCGCAGCAAGCGCAGTTGCTGCAACCGCTCACGCTGGAGGCGCGCGGCGACTGGAACTACACGCCGCGCAGCCGCCCCGGCATCGCGTTCAAGAGCATGGACAAGGCTCAGCGCGATGCGGCGCAGGCGCTGCTGGCAGCGGCGCTGTCGGCGCCGGGGCTGGTCAAGGTGCAGTCCATCATCGCGCTGGAGATCGCGCTGCGCGAGATCGAGTCCTTCGGCTTCTCGCGCGATCCCGAGAACTACGCGTTCGCATTCTTCGGCGCACCGGACGCCAAGGCGCCGTGGGGCTGGCGCATCGAAGGCCACCATCTGTCGCTACACTTCACGCTGGCCGATGGTCAGGTGGTGGCGACGTTGCCGCAGTTCCTGGGAGCGAACCCGGCGCAGGTGCCGCGCGACATCGCCGCCCAGGGTGGGCCGCGCAAAGGCGAGCGCGCGCTGGGCGAAGAGGAAGACCGCGCCTTCGCGCTGCTGAATGCGCTCACGGCGGCACAGCGAAGACAAGCCGTCTTCAGCGACCGGCCGTTCGGCGACATCGTCACGCGCAATGCGGCCCTGCTCGAGCCGCTGGCGCCGGTCGGCATCGCCTTCAGCGGCATGGATGCGGCGCAGCAAGCCTTGTTGCTGCGCATCGTCGAGTCGCTCGCCTCGGTGGCTGAATCGTCTTTGGCCCAGCAGCGATTGGAGCGCGTGCGCGCAGGCGGCCTCGACGGCATTCGCTTCGGATGGGCCGGCGCCACCGAACGCGGCCAGCCGCACTACTGGCGCATCCAAGGCGCGCGCTTCCTGATCGAGTGGGACAACTCGGGCGGCAACCACATCCACAACGTGTGGCGCGACTTCGAGGGCGATTGGGGGCGCGACGCGCTCGGCGATCACTACCGCCGCGCGCGCGGCAGCGCGCATCGGCACTGAAGGCCGGGGCACCGAGAGGGCCGGGCATGGCGCAATCACCGCGCCGGCCGCGTCAGCCGTCGATGGTCGATTCTGGGTTTAGGACTACACCGCTCGTCCGGCGGCGATGACGCGCCTGGCGTTCGCCCGCCATCACCGTATCTGCACCTCTCTCTTCGACCTCGCTTCGACGAAGAGCCCTCAATATCGCCGCCGCGCGCGGCATCGAAGGAGCCGACATGGCAACAGACGACGGACAACTGGGCAACGGCGCGCCGAACCGTGACCCGATCACCAACGAGCCGGGCGCCCACCCCGTGGGCACGGGCCTTGGCGCCGCGGGCGGAGCCATCGCAGGCGCTGCGGCCGGCGCGCTGGCCGGGCCGGCCGGCATGGTGGCCGGGCTGCTGACCGGTGCCGTGGTGGGCGCCATGGGCGGCAAGGCCGCGGCGGAGAACGTCAACCCGACCATGGAAGACGCCTACTGGCGCGAGAACTACAGCAAGGAGGCCTACTACGATGCCGGCCGGCCTTACGACGACTACGGCCCCGCCTACGAACTGGGCTGGTCGGTCCGCGCGCAGCGCGACGCCGACTTCACGGCCGTCGAACCCGCCTTGGCGGCGGAATGGGAGGCCCGCCGCGGAACATCGAGCCTCGCATGGCCGGAAGCGCGCCCTGCGACCGAAGCGGCATGGCGCCGCGCCGACCGGACCTACTACGGCGTGCCCGTCACGGATGACGACGACGGCATCCTCGACCCGGCAAGCAATGGGCGCGATGCGCCTCCCACGAAGGCGCGGTCTTAGGACGCGCCGCTCCACGTCCGTCGCGCCTTCGGCTCGCTACTCGCCTTCCGTGATCGACGCGATGTCGAGCGGAGCGAAGCCCGCCGCAACGGCCCTTTGAGAATCGGCGCCCTTGCGCAACAGCGCTCGGGCAATCTCGACATGCCTGGCGCGAAGGGCCAGGCAGAGCGGCGTGTCTCCACCGTTTGCCTGGTCCACATCGGCATTCGCCGCCAACAGGCGATCGACGACGTCCAAGTGCCCGCAGAGCGTCGCCATGATGAGCGGCGTCGCCCCGTTCGCGGCCGCCAAGCCGACGTCGGCGCCCGCCTTCAACAGCGCTTCGACCACCAGGCCATGCCCGTTCTGCGCCGCAACGATCAACGGGGTCGCGCCTTCGTTCGGCGTCGCCAGGTCGGCATCGGCTTTTGCTTCCAGCAGCGCCTCGACCAACGGCAGATGGCCCTGCTGGGCGGCGAGGATCATCGGCGTGACCCCGGTCGGCAATGCCAAGTCGACCTCGGCCTTGGCCTGGAGCAGCAACTGGGCGATCTCGAGGTGCCCGTAGTCGACGGCGGTCGTCAAAGGGGTCGTCGTTCCATTGCCGCCGAGCAGGTCAACTTCGGCATTCGCATTCAACAGGGCCTTCACGACCTCGACTTGGCCATTTTCGATCGCGAGCAGCAGCGGCGTCGCACCGTTCAACAAGGGCTTGTCGACCACGGCGCCTGCGGCCAGCAATGCCCGGACCACGTCCTGATGCCCGTTGGACGCCGCCCACGTCAGCGCCGTGCCATCCGCAAGCATGCAGCCGACGGACGCCCCATGCGCCAGCAGCGCCGTCACTTCTTCATGCCTGCCCTGCTTTGCGGCCTCGACGAGCGCGACGTCGAGCCGCATCGTCGCGTCGGCGGACGGCCCGCTGTACCGCTCTTCGCCGGCAAGGACCAACACGCGCCGCGTGGAGCCGCTCGACGGGTCGTCGACGTTCTTGAAGCGCACGTACTGCGATGAGCGCTCCATGTCTTTCAGGTGGTTTGCAAACTCGGCGGGCGTCATAGTCAAGGCATCCATTCAGGTTTGATTCGCACGACGTCGGTGTCGAAGCGATCACACTGGGTGGCACCAGCGTGCCAACAGTTCCGGAATGTCCGTCAGATCGATGTCGAAGGACGCGCCGAAGGCTTCACGCCTTGAACCCGAGCACCTTCATGGCCGCGGCCAGCCCCTGTGCCGACTTCGCATAGGCCTTCCAAGGGTCGTTGCCCCGATCGAGCCGCGTGTGGATGTTCTGCACGGTCCACTGCGCGCCGCTCGTGAGCTGCTGCACTTCGGCCCAGTCGACCGGTACCGATACGCCCAGCCCCGGACGCGCGCGCGCCGACCAGGCGCAGACGGTGGTGGCGCCGAAGCCGTTGCGCAGGTAGTCGATGAAGATGCGCCCCACGCGGTTGCGCGGCCCGCTCTTGGCGACGAACATCTTCGGCAGCGTGCGCGACAGGTGCTGCACGATGGCCTCGGAGAAATCCTTCACCGGGTCCCAGCCGTAGTGCTTGCGCAGCGGCACCACCACGTGCAGGCCCTTGCCGCCACTGGTCTTGCAGAAGGATTCGAGTCCCAGCTCCTGCAGGAACACGCGCACGAGTTCGGCGCCCTGCTGCACAGCTGGCCAGCCGACACCTTCGCCGGGGTCGAGGTCGAAGGTCATGCGGTCGGGCTTGGCGGTGGCGGTCTTCACCGCGTTCCAGGTGTGGAACTCGATCACGTTCATCTGCGCGGCCGACACCAGGCCCTCGGGCGTGGCGACTTCGATCATCTGCTCGTGGCCGGGCCAGATGGCGGGGTCGAGTTCGTGGATGCCCTCGATGCTGCCTTTGCCCAGATGCTTCTGAAAGAAGAGCTCGCCGGCGATGCCGTTGGGCGCGCGCACCAGCGACACGGGGCGGCCTTTCAGGTGCTCCATCATCAGTGGCGCGATAAGGCCGTAGAAGCGCGCCAGCTCGACCTTGGTGACGCCGCTCTTGGCATCGATCACACGCTCGGGGTTCGTGATCTTCAGCTTCGCCGGCAGCGCCCGCTGCGCGACCGGCGGCGCCGCATCGGCCTCCGGCAGGTGCACCGCCTGTTCTCGCACGATGGCTTTGGGCGGTTTGTCGTTGCGCAGGGCATGAAACACGCCGTGGCGAATGTGGCCGCCCGTGGTCCATTCGGAATACGCGGTCTCGGCGACCAGCGTGGGCTTGACCCAGTGGGCGTGGCGCTCGTCCTCGGTCTTGTCCTTGAAGGGGCGCTTGTCGATCGCGATCTTCTGCAGGCGCGCGTGCATGTCGAGCAGCATGCGGTCGTCGAAGCCGGTACCGACCTTGCCCGCGTAGACCAGCTCGCCCTGCTCGTCATGCACGCCGAGCAGCAGCGCGCCGATGCCCAGGCGCGAGCCCTTGGGTTCGGTGTAGCCGCCGATCACGAACTCCTGCCGGCGGATGCACTTGAGCTTGATCCAGTCCTTCGAGCGACGCGACGAATAACTGCTGTCCTTGCGCTTGCCGATGATGCCTTCCAGGCCCATGCTGCAGGCCGAAGCCAGCATGTCGCGCGGCGAGGCGTCGAAGGCCTCGCTCAGGTGGATGCCCTCGGGCGCCTTGGCGAGCAGGCCGCGCAGCAGTTCGCGCCGCTCGATCAGCGGCACGGCGCGCAGGTCGTGGCCGTCGTGGTACGGCAGGTCGAACAGGAAGTACTCGATGTCCTGCGTGCGGCTGCTTTCGAAGGCGTTCTGCAGCGACTGGAAGTCGGTGCGGCCGCCCTCGCCCAGCACCACGACTTCGCCGTCGAGCCAGCAGGGCGCGAGCTTCAGGCGCGCCACGGCCTTGACCAGGTGCGGCATGCGCTCGCTCCAGTCGTGCCCGTTGCGGGTGATGAGCTTCACTCCGTCTGCATCGACGCGCGCGAGCATGCGGTAGCCGTCGAACTTGATCTCGTAGACCCAGTCGCCGGGCTGGGCCGGCGGCCCGTCGACCAGCGTGGCGAGCGGCGGCGCGAGCTTGGCGGGCAGCGCTGCAGCAGTCGCGCCCTCGGGCATGCCGCGCTTGCCGGCGCGCGTCGTTTTCTTCGCCGCCGGTGCCGGAGCCTTGGCGGGGCCGGGCGCGGCCTGGCGCTCGGGCATGGGCAGCCCGGCCACGCTGTCGGGAAACTCGTCGACCACGCTGAACTCGGCGGACGGCCGTTCGTAGGCGTCGCGCTCCTTGATCAGCAGCCAGCTGTTGCCCTTGCCGCTCTTGTCCTTGATGCGCACCAGCACCCAGCGGCCGCGCAGCTTGTAGCCGTGCAGGTCGAACTTGAGGTCGCCTTTGGCATAGCCCTGGTGCGGGTCGCCGACCGGCGCCCAGGTGCCCTTGTCCCACACCTGCACCTTGCCGGCGCCGTACTGCTTCGGCGGAATGGTGCCTTCGAAGCTGTTGTACGAGATGGGATGGTCCTCGGTCTGCACGGCCATGCGCTTGACCTGCCGGTCGTAGCTCGGGCCTTTCGGAACGGCCCAGCTCTTCATGGCGCCGTCGAGTTCGAGCCGCAGGTCGTAGTGCAGCCGGCTGGCCCAATGCTTCTGCACCACGAACTGGCGCGCTGCCTCGTCGGGCCGGCCGCCCTCGGCGGGCTCGGGCGTGATCGCGAAGTTGCGCCTGGACTTGTAGGTCGCGAGCGGATCGGGGCGAGCCATGGCGCTCTGTCAGCCCCGTGGCTGCAGCCGCCGGAAGGCGCTGAAATGGCGGATGGCCATCTGCTTCTGCCCGGCTTGGGCATAGAGCAGGGCCGCGTTCTGGTGCGCGTCGGCAAAGTCGGGCTGCAGGCGCAGGCAGGCCTCGTAGGCCGCGAGTGCATCGCTGACGCGGCCCACGTCTTCGAGCGCGACGGCGCGGTTGTAGTGCATGAGCGGATCGTCGGCGCAGTGCGCGATGCCCTCGTCGTACAGCGCCACCGCCTCGCCGCTGCGGCCGGCCTCGCAGAGCATGAAGCCGAGGTTCAGGTAGGCGTGGGCATGGGCCGGGTCTTGCGCGAGGATGCGGCGGTAGGCCTGCAGCGCGGCCTCGGGGTCGGAGGACTCCAAATCTTCGGCCGCCTCGAACAGCGTATCGATGTCGTCGGCCGGCGCGGCGGCATGCTCCACCGGGCGCTGCGCGATGAAGCTCACAGAGCCGGTCGCGGGAGCCACGCTGAAGTCCATCACGAGCTGGCCGGTGTCGGGCTCCCACTGGGCATGCTCCTCGCGCACGATGATGCGGTCGCCCACCGCCGTGATGCGCAGGCCGTTCACCGGTGCCTCGGGCGGCAGCGTGTCGCGCAGGCGGCGAAGGGTGCGCAGGATCTGCCGCGTCGGGATCCGCGCCGCGCGCAGGTCGTGCGCCGAGCGCAGCAGCACCACGTCGCGAAACGAGAAGCGCCAGGCGCGGCCAGGGCCGCGTGACGGGTCGACGAAGCCCAGCTCGATCAGCTTGGAGACGGCATGGCGCGTCAGGCCCAGCATCTGCCGGACGCCGCGCAGGGTGTAGGGGTGCGTGCTTTCGAGTGGCGGAGCGTCGTCGTTCGTCACTTCTTCATGCGCGCGCGTGCCGGTGGGGCGTCTTCCGCCGCCTTGGCAACCCGGGGGGCACGCTTCGCGCCCTTGCTTTCGACGGCAGCGGCCGGCTGCTTGGCGCCGGGCTTGGCAGCCGGCTTGGCGGCACGGCCGAGGCTGGCGCGCAGCATCTCGGTAAGGTCGATGACCTGCGCGCCGGGCGCGTCTTCGGGATGCTCGACGGCCACCACTTCCTCGCCGGCGATCTTGGCGTCGATGGCTGCGAGGATGCGCTTCTTCTCCTCGTCCTCGAACAGGGTCGGGTCGTATTCGTCGGCCGAGATCTGTTCGATGAGCTGGAGCGCGAGCTTGAGTTCGGCAGCCGAGGGCGGCGGCAGCTGTTCGATGTCGAGGTCCTTCTGCGAGCGCACCTCGTCGGAGAAGAGCAGCTGCTGCAGCACCAGGCCGTCGTCGGTGGCGCGCACCTGCACCACGTATTGCTTGGACTTCCAGGCCCAGCGGGCCAGCGCGCAGCGGCCGCTTTCCTGCATGGCGGCCT
Organism: Variovorax sp. KK3; assembly: GCF_001984055.1. Classification (GTDB taxonomy): domain Bacteria; phylum Pseudomonadota; class Gammaproteobacteria; order Burkholderiales; family Burkholderiaceae_C; genus Variovorax. Next base: position 82,825 of record NZ_LYVO01000012.1, on the reverse strand, counting down.
TGAGCAGGTTGTAGGGCTTGCCGCCCCGCTTGTCGGGCGCGAGGAAGTAGGTCTTGTCGAAGAAGATCGGGTCGACCGCCTTCTCGGGAATGAAGGACACGATGTCGATCAGGTGGCTGCCACCCTCCTCCAGCGCCTTGAGTTCCTCGGGCTGGAAGATGACGTAGCGGTCCTTCTCGAACTCGTAGCCCTTGACCATCTCGGCGCGCGGCACCACCGACTGGTCCTTCTCGGACACGTACTGCTGCTTGAGCCGCGAGCCGTCCTTCGACAGCAGGTTGAAGCGCACGGCCGACGCGCTTTCGGTGGCGGAGTAGAGCTTCACGGGAATCGACACCAGGCCGAAGCCGAGCGACAGCGAGGCGATGGAACGAGCAGCCATGGACGTCCTCTGGCAAGCATCTGCCAAATGCGGGAAAAACAGCATGCCAGCTTTTTGCGAATGTGAGAATAGGACACGATCATCGGCACCCCGCGTTGTGTACGTTCCACACCACGCCACTTCGCGCACACTGCGATGCTTCGCAGCACCGACGCCCAGCCATGTCCATCCCCCGCTCCGACCTTGCCAAGACCACTTTCGGCGTGCTGACCCTGGCCCTGCTGATCGGCTCGTCGCTGTGGATCCTGCGTCCCTTCCTGGGCGCGACCATCTGGGCCGCCATGGTGGTGGTCGCGACCTGGCCGGCCTTCCTGTGGATCCAGGCGCGGCTGTGGAGGCGCCGTTGGCTGGCCGTGCTGGCCATGGTGATCATCCTGCTCCTGCTCTTCGTGCTGCCGCTCACGTTGGCCATCTCGACCATCGCGGCCAACGCGGAAGAGGTGGTGGCCTGGTTCCGGTCGCTGGTCAGCCAGGGCCCGCCGCACTTGCCCGACTGGGTGGCTCGCCTGCCCTTCGCGGGCCCGCGCATCGTCGCCGCCTGGAACGACCTCATGGCCTCGGGCGTGGCGGGCCTCGAAGCCAAGGTCACGCCCTATGCGCGGCAGGTCACGACCTGGCTCTTCGCGCAGGCGGGCGTGCTGGGCGCGCTGACGCTGCAGTTTCTGCTGACGGTGGTCATCGCCGCGATGATGTTCGCGAGCGGCGAGTCGGCCGCCGCCGTGGTGCGCCGCTTCGGCTTCAAGCTGGGCGGCCAGCGGGGCGAAGACGCGGTGATCCTGGCCGGCAAGGCGATCCGCGGCGTGGCGCTGGGCGTGGGCGTGACCGCCTTCGTTCAGGCGGTGATGGGCGGCATCGGCCTCGCGATTGCCGGCGTGCCCTTCGCGGCGCTGCTCACCGCGGTGATGTTCATGCTGTGCATCGTGCAGGTCGGGCCCACGCTGGTGTTGGCGCCTGCCATGATCTGGGTGTTCTGGAGCGGCTCGACCGGCTGGGGCGTCTTTCTGCTCGTGTGGACCGTCATCGTGGGCACGATGGACAACTTCCTGCGCCCCATCCTCATCCGCCGCGGCGCCGACCTGCCGCTGGTGCTGATCTTCGCGGGCGTGATCGGCGGTCTGCTGGGCTTCGGGTTGGTGGGCATCTTCGTGGGCCCGGTGATGCTGGCGGTGTCGTACACGCTGGTGGATGCGTGGCTGAGGGATGCGGAGCCGCTGGCGGCGGAATGAAGCGATCTGCGGCGACTCGAGCGATCACGCGCGGGAACCATCGTTGGAGGACCTGCCACTGAGACGGCTCACCGTGCACGCCGAGCACGCCCCCAGCCAACGATTCATCTCATGTTTTCATCCATTTCCCGGCCCCGGAGCAGTTCCTGCCTCTCGTTACCCACAGCGTGAACCAACCATTCCTCTGCCGCGGGCATCCTGGACTTCTCCGGGTCGCTGACAAGGCGCGACGACATGCCGTTGCTCGGCAATCTCATCGCGAATGGTGTTCCTGCCAGCCAGGCGGAGCGCAGCGCACTGGTCATGGAATGCATGCGCCACGGCGCATCCGTCGACCTCGAACAAATTCTGCGGAAGATCAAGATCACGACCTTGACGCTGTGCGGCCCATTGGACGCTTTCGCGCTCCGCGTGCTTCTGGACGCCTTGCCCTCGAGCCGCCCGATCAAAACGCTCGAGCTTCAGTTCCTGGGAGTGAACGAAGGCGGAGAGGCAGAGACACTTCTCGATGTCATTTGCGAGATGAGGCCGGAACAACTCGTGCTCAATTGGGTAGGCATGGCACCCGGCAGGCTGGCTCGAACGTTCCCGGGCAGACAGCCTCCATTGCAATCGCTTCACGTGAAGGGCAGGTGCGCCCCCGATTTGCTGGCTGCCGTCATCGAGCGCACGCGACCCAATCGACTCACCTTCGAACGCTTGCGCATTGATCTGGAAGCCCACGCGACCATATCCGACGCGCTTCGAACCTACGAGGGTCCGCACGCGCTGGCTTTCAGGAACTGCAGATTCGAATGGAAGCACAGCCCGTTGCAGGCGCCAGGAGTCGCCAGACTGTGCATCACCCAATGCTCGCTTGACAATGAGTCCTGGCTAAACACCCTGCGCACTCTGTCCAATAGATGCGAAGTGGAGTACCTCCACATCGATCTCAAGCATCTTGCTGACAGCAAACTTGTTTCTGCACTGATGTCGTGCGAACTGGTTTACCTGTTCAACAGACCGGAATCGAAGCTCTCTCATGTGGAGGTTCTCGGCTTCGGCTCCCCGTATTGGAACATTCTTGTCGAAGGGGTCAGATCGAACGCGAACCTTCGACGGCTCAGTATTCCGTCAGCGCCGCCAAGCGAAGAGACTGCTGAAGCCATCCGGACAAATCGCCGAAAGCACTACCAACAAGTCATCGTCCGGGCGGCTGCACAAGCAGTTTTTGGTGCCAATGATCCCCGTGTTGTTTCGCCGCAGCTGGTGGATCCGGCGCTCGCCGCCCATCTAGGCGACTTTGCATCAAGCGGGCCTGAAGACGCCACCACTCTGGCGCTCGTCAACACCGCTGCGTTCTCCAACGCCAACCGGGCAATCAGACATCACTTGAGGCAGCATCCCGAGCCGCGCGTCGAGGATTACTTCGACGCCGTTTGAATGCTTGCGGGCCTGATTGCCAGGCCCTCGAACCACCGACAGTCTCGACTCAAGCACGCACGTAGCGCATCCGCGCTTCGTGCGCCAGCCCATGACGAACGATGTCGCGGGCGTCTTCGTCGGCAAACTCCAGCAGCGCATCGGGAATCTCGTCGTCGTCGAGCGCGAAGAGCATTTCAAGCGCTTCCTGCTGGGCCTCGGTGAAGAAGCCGGCCTTTGCCAATTCGTAGAACTTCACGGCCGTTTCCTTCGGCGCCAGTTCACGGCATTCGAGCAGGTCGATCACGCATTGGATCTGCGCGGGCGTGAGAGGCGCGGGCACTTGGGTCGGCATCATGGCATTGATCCTTTTCAGGTTTTTCATTCGCTTGTCAGGAGGCTTCCTGATGAATTCAGTCTCCTGTTGGAAACTTAAGCGTCGCTGAAAAGCAGCGGCTTCGAACATGGGCTGCCGTCAAAACGAATGAAGGCGTGAGGAAAGTCGCGGCGCCATGCCGAGGGCTTGTGGTCAATACGACGCGCGTCGTTTTTGCACCGTGTTGATATGCCAACTATTCGACATGCGCGGCCCATGCAGGCGTTCGCCAGGCTGCGAAGTAGGATGCAGCAAAGCTGCCCACCCCCATGCCTGAACGACTCTTCCTGCGCCTCGACGACGACCCGGTCCACGGGCCGGAAGCCGACGTGCCCGCCGGCACGCTGCAAGGCGTCGCGATCGGCGAAGCGCTTCGCGGCCATGTGGCGAACGTGATGCTGTATCGCGAAGACTTCGGCGGCGCAGAGGTAGTCGAGCGCGTGCTGCCCGACGGCGCGGTGCGGCTGGTCTTCAGCTTCGGCGACGCGCCCGCGCCGGGCCATGCCACGATGGCGATCGGTGCTTCGGTCACGCCTGCGCTGGTGCGACTGCACGGTCGCATGGATGGCGTCTCCGTCACGCTGCGCGCCGGCACAGCAGCGCGCATGCTGGGTCTGCCTGCAGGCGAACTGCGCGGCCTCTCGGTGCCGCTGGATGCCCTCTGGCGTGGCGCGGCCGGCGTGCTGCTGGAGCGCATGGCCAACGCACGCGACGATGCTGCACGCATGGCGCTCTTGAGCGACGCGCTGGTTGCGCGTTTGCGTGCGAGCGAACGCGACGCGGCGATGCAGCGAGCCGCGGCGCGGGCCGTGCAGCTCATCGTCGCATCTGCCGGCCAGCGTCCACTGCGCGAGGTGGCCGAGGCGGTTGGCGTCGGAGAACGGCGCCTTCAACAGCTCTTCAACGCCCAGGTCGGCCTGTCGCCGCGTGCACTGGGCCGGCTGGCGCGGCTGCACGGCTGCCTGCGCGCACTGCGCCGGGAGCGCATGCCCGACTGGGCCGCGGTGGCACTGGACAGCGGCTACTACGACCAGTCGCACCTGGCCAACGAGTTCCGCGCGCTGTGCGGGCTCACGCCGACCGAGTTCCTCGGCCGCGCGGTTTCGGCTTCTTCCAAGACACCGGCCTGAACGCGATCTATCGTTCGCGGCTTTCGACGACCAAGAAGAAGGGCAACGAATGGAACGAGCACTGAAGGACTGCGTGGCGGTGGTGACGGGCGCCAGCCGAGGCGCGGGGCGCGGCATCGCGGTGGAGCTGGGCGCCGCGGGTGCCACGGTCTACGTCACGGGTCGCAGCACACGCGAGCGGCCGGCGCAGGGCTATGGCCAGCTGATGGCGCTGTCGGGCCTCGACAGGCTTCCTGGCAGCATCGACGACACGGCCGATGACGTGACGCGCATGGGCGGCCGCGGCATTGCGGTGCCATGCGACCACACGAAAGAGGAAGACGTGGCGGCCTTGTTCGCCCGCGTCGCAAGCGATACCGGCCGGCTCGACTTGTTGGTCAACAACGCCTGGGGCGGACACGAGACCTTCAATGGCGTGTTCGAGGCGCCCTTCTGGGAGCATCCGCTGTCGAACTGGGACTCGATGTTCGACCGGGGCGTGCGCAACCACCTGCTGGCCAGCCGATTCGCGGCGCCGACGATGGTGCGTCAAGGTCGCGGCCTGATCGCGACCACCACCTTCTGGGACCGCGACCGCTACCTGCGCGGCAACCTGTTCTACGACCTGGCCAAGGCCTCTATGTCGCGGCTGGCCTTCGGCATGGCAAAGGAACTGCGGCCTCATGGCGTGGCGTCGCTGGCAGTGTCGCCGGGTTGGATGCGCACGGAGTTCGTGCTCGTCGGCCACCAGACGGACGAGGCGCATTGGCAGGAGCGCCCTGCCCTGGCGCGCACCGAGTCGCCGCGCTACCTGGGTCGGGCGATTGCGGCGCTGGCGGGGGATGCGCAGGTGTTGAAGAAGAGCGGTGCGGTGCACCGGGTGGGGGATCTGGCGCGGGAGTATGGGTTCACCGATGTGGATGGGAGGGTGGTGCCACCGTTCGAGATGGAGGAAGGCTGATGCGCCCTCACCCCAGCCCTCTCCCGCGAGCGGGAGAGGGGGCAAGTCAGGTCAAGTTGCGCTGCGGCGGTAGAAGGCCAGCGAGCCGGCCAGCGCCAGCAACGCGCCGCCGCACAGGCGGTCGAGCCACAGCACGGCACGCCGGTGCAGCAGCTTGACGGCGCGCGCACCGATCACGGCATAGGCCAGCATGACCGAGAAGTCGAGGCCCGCGAACACGATGGCGATGACGGCGTACTGCGGCCATTGCGAAGCGCTCGGGTCGATGAACTGCGGCATCAGCGCCGAGCAGAACAGGTAGCCCTTGGGGTTGGTCACGGCCACAAGAAAAGACTTGGCGAAGATAGCGCGCGGGCTGCTCTTGCCCTGCAGCGCCTCCTGCTGCGAGAGATCGAGCCCGCCCTTGGAGCGCAGCAGGCGGAAGCCGAGCCAGGCCAGGTAGGCCGCGCCCACCCACTTGAGCACCGAGAACCAGAACTCCGAGGCCGCGAGCAGCGCACCCAGGCCCAGGGCGACAGCACCCACCAGCACGAAGTCGGAAGCGACCGCGCCCAGCATGCCGGGGATGGCACGGCGCACGCCGAAGCGCGAGCCGTTGGCCAGGGCAAGAAGGACGGTGGGGCCGGGGGTGGCGATGGCGATGAGCGCCACCGCGGAGAAGACGAGCAGCGTGGCGAGGGTCATGGCACGGCCGGCTGGAGGATGGGGGCCCCAGAGCTTATACGAGCCGCGCATCGTGTGGACGCGGCGGCGAGGCCATGCCGGGGCGGAGCGAGGCCTGGGAGGCAGCGTCCTATTGCATGGCACCTCGCGGGCGATGGCCCATGCTTAGGGTGGAAGCCGGCTCCCGTCGTTGGGCCGTTGCAGGCAGGAAAGTCGCAACGACCCACTAGCGGCGGGAAACTCGTTCATCGATCGACCGAGCCGCTGGACTCGGGCGTGGGTTCGGCGCGTCATGTCGGGCTCCTTGTTTCGGGCCGGCGACCATCGCAGCCCTTCTGATGCCGAGAACGATCGATGGCAGCTGCCTTTCAAAAAGAAAGACGACTATTTGATGTTGAGGATGTTGCGGTAGGCCGGCTGCAATTCCCAGCTCATGCCGTCGTCGAGGTTGGTGTCGGCCTCGAGCAGGTCCGGGCGGGTGTCGTAGCCCACGAATTCCGGGACCGCGAGCGACGCTTTGCCGGCGTTGTTGCCGTTGAAGAAGCCGCACTTGAAGAGAAAGCGCGCGAGCTGCAGGCCGTCGCGAAAGGGCGCGCCGTCCACCGGCGGGACGGCATCGGGCCGGGTGCGGGCCAGATAGTGATCGTCGATGCGGCGGAGGAGGTCATCGGTCGCGTAGCGCCGCGGCCCGCCGCTGAAGCACTCCACCAGCCGCCGCATGTCGGCGAACTGGTGCTGGTGCTCCTTGTACAAGTCCGACAGGCGCCGCCGACCGAACTCGCCCATCGCCTGCGACACGTGATGCATGGCGATGCGCTCCTTGCCGTCGCGCGCCGCGTTCACGCCGGCCATGCGGCAGAGCTGCGCGATCCAGCGCGGACGGCCGCCGGCCAGCACGCGCAGCACGTGCTCGGCAGGTGCGGTGGCCTGGCCCCATTTCATGCGGGCGGTGAAGGCGAGTTCGATCAAGGCGTCTGCGTGGTCCTGGGTGTTCCAGGTTCGCGCGACTTCGGAGGCTGGGTCGTTGCGCCGCGCGTACGCCAGGATGCGTGCCGCCAGCAGCGCGCGCTGCTGCGAGGCGGACCAACCGATCTCGGTGCGGTACTGCTCCACTTTGTCCGTGTCCTCGGTCACGCTGAGGCTGGTCCAGACGTCGGTACGGACGCTCGCGCGGATGCCGATGCCGGTGGTCTCCCTCACCAAGTGGCGTGCCGCGGTACAGAAAGAGGCGACGAAGGCTTGCTGCCACGGCGAAGCCTGGAACTTGGCATCGATGTCGTCGAGCAGGAACCACACCGGCCGGCGCAGGCCCTCCTCGCTCGACAGGCGCTGCAGCAGCTGCGCGTGGCTGGCGGCGGGACGGGGCGTGGGCGTGATGTCGACCATGCCCGCGACGTTGATCTTGCCGACCAGGCGCGACAGCAGCGCGCCGATGAGGTTGCGGCCGGCGAAGCCCGCCAGCTCGGCGGACTCCACCAGCGCCATCTGGTTGTCGGTCCACGCGAAGCCGATGTCGCGCGCCAATTCCATGTTGATGGCGCTGCAGATCACCTGCTTCCAGTAGTTTTCGAGCAACGAGGGGTTGTCGGTCTGGGGCGGCTCTCGCAGCGCGACCAGCTGCGAAGGGACGGCCGGGATCACGATCGGGCGCGCCCCGATCGCCTGCGTGCGCATGAGGTGGGCGAAGCGCACCAGCAGTGCCGACTTGCCGATCCCCTTGCGCCCGGTCGCGATCCAGAGACGCTCGCGGGGATTGAGGAAGTCCGCGAAGGCGGGCTGGTCCACGAAGTAGGACATCAGCATGTCCTCTTTCTCGTCCTCGCCGGCGTCGTTGCCGAACAGGGTCTTGTCGTCGAGCGCGATCTTCATGAAGTCACCGCCTCTCGGTTCGCGTTTCACCGGATGCCCCCGGGGCGGGCGAGCATCTTAGTGCGCGCCGGCCGCTTTGCGCCATGCCCGGGCGAGGCTTTTCCGCCCTTGCGCCGGGCCGGCCAATCCCGTACGCTGGCCCCGCGAGAGGGCGCACCGCCCGTTCCACCGGGCCGCCCGAAGCGCCTGCCAAGGCGCGAAGGAGATGTCCATGCCAAGCCGAACGAACGGCCTCCTGGCCGAGATGGAAGCGGTGCGCACCCTGGCGCTGGTCGGCCCGGCTGCCACGGGCAAGACCACCCTGGCAGAGGCGCTGCTGCTCAAGTCCGGCGCGATCGGCGCCGCGGGCAGCGTGGAGCGCGGCAGCACGGTCAGCGACCATGACCCGCTCGAGAAGCGGATACAGCACTCGCTCAACTCTTCCGTGATGCACCTGGCCCATGCCGGCACGCGCATCCACTTTCTCGACACGCCGGGCGGTGCCGACTTTCTGGGGCAGAGCCTGCCGGCGCTCGAGGCGGTGGAGACGGCGGCGGTGGTCATCAACGCGACCGCGGGCATCGAGCCGATGGCGGTACGCATGATGGAGCATGCGGCGCAGCGCAAGCTGGCGCGCATGGTGATCGTCAACAAGATCGACGCCCAGGGCGTCGACATGGCGGCGCTGCTCGGGCAGATCCAGGCCGCCTTCGGCCGCGAGTGCCTGCCGGTCAACCTGCCCGACGACGGCGGCACGAAGGTGCTGGACTGCTTCTACAACCGCGAAGGCGGCTGCAGCATGGGCGACGTGGAGGCCGCCCACCGCAAGCTGGTGGAGCAGGTGGTGGAGGTGGACGCGGCCTTCGTCGACCGTTACCTGGAAGAAGGCGACGTGGATGCGAGCGAACTGCACGCGCCGCTGGAGCAGGCGCTGCGCGAGGGCCACCTGATTCCGGTGTGCTTCGTCTCGGCACGCAATGGCGCGGGCATCGGCGAGCTGCTCGACGTGATCGTCAAGCTGCTGCCCGACCCGACAGAGGCCAACCCGCCGGACTTTCTGGTCGGCGAGGGCGAAGAGGCCCAGCCGATGGCGGCGAAGCCGGACCCTTCGCTGCACGTGCTGGCCCACGTCTTCAAGGTCACGGTCGACCCCTACGTCGGCAAGATGGGCATCTTCCGCGTGCACCAGGGCACGATCACGCGCGACAGCCAGCTCTTCGTGGGCGACGGCCGCAAGCCTTTCAAGGTGGGGCATCTCTTCATGCTCCAGGGCAAGGAATACGTGGAGGTGCAGCGCGTGCTGCCCGGCGACATCGCGGCCGTGGCGAAGGTGGAAGAGATCCACTTCGACGCGGTGCTGCACGACGCGGCAGAAGACGACCACGTGCACCTGGCGCCGCTGGACTTTCCGATTCCGGTGCACGGCCTCGCGATCGAACCGCAGCGGCACGGCGACGAGCAGCGGCTGTGGGAAATCCTCGGCAAGCTGGTCGACGAAGATCCGTGCCTGCGGGTCGAGCACGTGGCGGTGACCAACGAGACCATCGTCTACGGCCTGGGCGAACTGCACCTGCGCGTGCTGCTCGACCGGCTGCGCGAGATGTACCGCTTCGAGGTCAACACGCGCCCGCCGCGCATCGCCTACCGCGAAACGGTGACGGCGCCGGCCGAAGGCCACCACCGGCACAAGAAGCAGACCGGCGGTGCGGGGCAGTTCGGCGAGGTGTTCTTGCGCGTGGAGCCGCTGGCGCGCGGCACGGGCTTCGAGTTCCGGGACGAGGTCAAGGGCGGCGCGATTCCCTTCCAGTTCATCCCCGCGGTCGAAAAAGGCGTGCGCGAGGTGCTGGAGCACGGCGCGATCGCGGGCTACCCGGTGGTCGACGTGCGCGTCACGGTCTACGACGGCAAGAGCCACAGCGTGGACAGCAAGGACATCGCGTTCGCGACCGCGGGCCGCAAGGCCTTCGTCGCGGCGATCCAGGAGGCGCGGCCGATCGTGCTGGAGCCGGTGGTGAAGATCGACATCGCGGCACCCGACGGCGCCATCGGCGACATCACCGGCGATCTGTCGTCGCGGCGCGGGCTGGTGACCGGCACCGCCAACGCGTCGGCCGGCACGGTGCTGGTGCGCGGGCAGGTGCCGATGTCGGAGCTGTCGGGCTACCAGTCGCGGCTCAACGCGATGACCAGCGGCCAGGGTCGCTACAGCATCGAGCTGTCGCACTACGAAGCCGTGCCACCGGCCACGCAGCAGCAACTGACGGCGCAGCACAAGGTGCGCGACGCCGACTAGGGGCCTTGCCCTGCCCCTGTGTGCCGGCCGAGGCCCTCGCACCGGTGAGAGTCGACGACCGAGTTTCGGCGCTTGCCTACATCGCCGGTGGCACGCGGCAGCTATGAACGAAGTCCGACAAAGGAGTCCGCATGACCATGACGAACTGGCTGGCCGCGATCAAGGAATACGACGCGCGCCGCACCGACTTTCCGGGCGAGCACCTGATCGTGCTGGGGACCGGGGTCCTGCTCTTGATGGCCACCGGCCGCAGCCGTTCGATCATCGGCCGCGCGCTGATCGCCGCCGCCGCCGGCGCCTTCATCGGCCGCGCGGCCAGCGGCACGGGCGGCGTGGCCCGTCTGGCATCGTTGATCGAAACGATGCGCGGCGCTCCACGTCGCATGCCGAAAGGAGATGCTTCATGACACTTCGCACACACATGCTGCCCGTTGCGGCACCTCGATCTCTGCGACGGCTGCCCGCGACCGTGCTGTTGGCCGGCGTCCTCACGCTGTCGCTTGCAGGTTGCGGCCCCGAGGCCAACAAGGAACAGGCCCGGCAGAACATCGACAACGCCGTCGACAAGACCGAGAAGGCCACGGCCGCAGCGGCCAACAAGGCGGCTGACCTGGCCGAGAAAGCGCGTGACAACACCGTTTCCTTCTTCAAGTCGGCAGAGGTGAAACAGGACGTCGAGGCCGCCAAGCAGGCCGTGAAGAACGCAGGCGCCGAGTTGGGCTCGAAGACGAACGACACGGCGCTCACCGTGTCGGTGTCGGCGGCGATCGCACGCGACCCGGAACTGGGCCCGCGCAACATCGACGTGGCCTCGCACGGCGGAACCGTGCAGTTGAGCGGTTCGGCGCCGAGCGCCGCAGCGAAGACGCGGGCCGAGCAGATCGCGCGCACCGTCAACGGCGTCGATGCGGTCGACAACCGCATCGCAGTGACGGCCACGCAGTAGGGCGGCCGAATCAGCGCGCCGTCAACGCGCCGCCAACGCGCGGCTCAGAGCATCAACGCGACGGCGGCGTCCAGGTGTTCGGACGGCGCGCGGCGGAACCCCGAGCGCGCGAAGCGCTGCAAGCGCCCGACCACGAAGGCGGTGAGCGCCGAAGCACGTACCTGCGCGTCGACGGTGGGCGTCGCCGAGCCATCGGCCGTCGCCGCGCCACGCAGGGCCTGGCGCAGCGTCGCTTCGATCTTGTCGAAGAACTGGTTCATGCGGTTCTGCAGGCGCTCGTTCTCGTAGACCAGCGCATCGCCCACCATCACGCGCGTCATCCCCGGGTTCTTTTCAGCGAACTGCACCAGCATGGCGACGATTCGCGAGGCTTGCTCCTCGCCCGGCGCGGAGCGGTCGGTGATCTGGTTGACGAGGGTGAAGACGCTTTGCTCGATGAAGTCGATCAAGCCTTCGAACATCTGCGCCTTGCTGGCGAAGTGCCGATAGAGCGCTGCCTCGCTGACGGACAGCCGGGCGGCCAGCGCCGCAGTCGTCACGCGCTCTGCACCGGGTTGTTCGAGCATGGCAGCCAGGGCCTGGAGGATCTGCACGCGCCGCTCGCCGGGCTTGGGCCGCTTGCGGGCCGGGGTTGCTCCCGGCTCGAGGTTGTCCGGACTCGCTGAACTCGCGGAGGCACTCGGTGCGCTGGTCTCGTCGTTCTGCATGGGCGCGTGCAAAATGTAAAAAAATGATTCTCGCACAGCATAGTTAGCGTGTGCCAACTGGCGCCGCTATGTGTGTCGCGCAGAATTGACGAGTTTTCAACAGTTCCGCGAAAGAAGGACGATGAGCCCAACGATTCTGGTAACCGGCGGGGCCGGCTTCATCGGCAGCCACACCTGCGTGGCGCTAGCGGCGGCCGGTTACGTGCCGCTGATCCTCGACAACCTGGGCAACAGCGACGTGCGCGTGCTCGACCGGCTGGCGCAGATCACGGGTCAGAAGCCGCGCTTCGTCGAAGGCGACGTGCGCGATCGGGCCCTGCTCGACCGGCTGTTCCGCGAAGAAGCCATCGGCGGCGTCATCCATTTCGCTGGCCTGAAGGCGGTGGGCGACTCGGTGGCCGACCCGATCGGCTACTACCAGAACAACGTGTACGGCAGCTGGGTGCTGGTCGAGGCCATGCAGGCCGCGGGCGTGCGCACGCTGATCTTTTCCTCGTCGGCCACCGTGTACGGCGACCCCGACACCTCGCCCGTGCCCGAAGACGCGGCGCTGCGGCCGACCAACCCGTATGGCCGCTCGAAGCTGATGGTGGAGGAGTCGCTGCGCGACCTGCACCGCGCCCACCCGGCGTGGCGCATCGGGCTGCTGCGCTACTTCAACCCGGTCGGTGCCCACGAGAGCGGCCTGATCGGCGAGCATCCGAACGGCAAGCCCAACAACCTGATGCCCTTCGTGAGCCAGGTGGCGGTGGGCCTGCGCGACAAGCTGATGGTGCACGGCGGCGACTACGCCACGCCGGACGGCACCGGCGTGCGCGACTACGTGCACGTGGCGGACCTGGCCGAAGGCCATGTGGCGGCGCTGCGGCACGCAGAGAAGCAGCCCGGCCTGGTCACCCTGAACCTGGGCACCGGCGAGGGGGCATCGGTCCTGGACGTGGTGAAAGCCTTCGAACGCGCGAGCGGCAAGACCGTGGCCTACGAAATCGGCCCGCGGCGACCGGGCGACGTGCCTGCCAACTGGGCGGACCCGACGCTTGCCAAGTCGCTTCTAGGCTGGCGCGCGCACCGCAGCCTGGACCAGATGTGCGCGGACAGCTGGCGGTGGCAGCAGGGGAATCCGGGTGGTTATGCCTGAGGGCCGAACTGCGGCAGATAGCCGTCGATCAAGGTCGCGACGACGTCGGCCTGCAAGCGGTCCTTCCGCCGCTTGAGCGGATCGCGGTCTTTGCGCGCCGCGAGCCAGCGCTTGACGCGGACGAAGGCACGCGGGTCGACCGTGTTCATGCGCGCCATGGCGCCCGACGTGGCAACCACCATCCTGCTGAAGCGCTCGGCATTCAGCAGATCCTGGCCCGTCGAGACTTGCACCGGCCACCGGTCGTCTTCGTCATCGCTCAGCCGCAGCGTGTGCGGATCGCCTTCGGTCTGCATGCGGCGCACGACATCGACTTCAAAGCCGGAGTCATTGACGACTGTGTATAGCTGGCCGGGCCTGACGTGAAAACTTCGATCAGCCTTGCGCAACACCGAGAGGAACGACGAGTCCAGTCTCTTGAGTTGGCTCCAGAAGCTCAATCGCTTGCGCGTGTCGAACAGGAGATCGACGTCCTGTGTGGCTGTGGCGGCGGATTCAACCATCACACCTGCGGCGGCTTCATAGGCATAGAGCGCGTGCGTGCCTACGACCAGGAAATGCGCCTCCAGCCCGGCAGTTGCGATCGCGTTCAAGGTTTCGACGACGATGGGTGGCGTCCGTCCCACGCGGAGCGCGCGATTCAGGCGCTGCTGCTGGAGCAGTGAGTTCTTCAGATTCTTGACGCGCTGTTCGACGGCCGCCTTGCGCTCGACGAAACGATCATGGATTGCAGCGTTCTCATCACTCCGCGGACCGAGTGAGGTCTGCGCACCGGTGGCCGTACTGCGGATCAGATAAGTCTGGGCGCCCTGCTGCCGCCAGAACATCGAGCCTCGCACCTCGGCCGCCTCCTTGCCAGCCTGTTCCAGCGCGCTGTACACAGCCTCGGCGTCGATGTATTGGCGCAGTTGGGCTGCAGAAAGTTCAGAGAGGTGCGGATCGGTTTTCATCGGTAATCTCGATTTTACGAAATTACCCTGAAAATCCTTTAAATACAACTAGTTAGCGACGGTCACCGCGCTCGGATCATGGTCCCGTAAGCCTGATCCGTGAGGATTTCCAGCAGCATCGCATGCGGCACCCGCCCGTCGATGATGTGCACCGTATTGACGCCGCTCTTGGCCGCGTCGAGTGCGCCCTCGATCTTGGGCAGCATGCCGCCCGAAATGGTGCCGTCGGCGAACAGCTCGTCGATCTCGCGGGCGCTGAGGTTCGTCAGCAGCTTGCCGTCCTTGTCGAGCACGCCGGGCGTGTTGGTCAGCAGCATGAGCTTCTCGGCCTTGAGCACGGTGGCGAGCTTACCGGCCACCACGTCGGCGTTGATGTTGTAGCTCTCGTTCTCCTCGCCGAAGCCGATCGGGCTGACGACGGGGATGAAGGCGTCGTCCTGCAGCGCCTTCACGACGCCCGGGTCGATGGCGACGATGTCGCCGACCTGGCCCACGTCGTGGTGCACGTTCGGGTCGTTGCGGTCGGCCAGCTTGAGCTTCTGGGCGCGGATCAAGCCGCCGTCGCGGCCGGTCAGGCCCACTGCCTTGCCACCGGCCTGGTTGATCAGGCCGACGATGTCCTGCTGCACCTCGCCGGCCAGCACCCATTCGACGACTTCCATGGTCTCGGCGTCGGTCACGCGCATGCCCTGGATGAAGTGCCCCTTCTTGCCCAGCCGGTTGAGCGCGGCCTCGATCTGCGGGCCGCCGCCGTGGACCACCACCGGGTTCATGCCGACCAGCTTGAGCAGCACCACGTCTTCGGCGAAGTCGGCCTGCAGGGCCGGGTCGGTCATGGCGTTGCCGCCGTACTTGATGACGATGGTCTTGCCGTGGAACTTGCGGATGTAGGGCAGCGCCTGGGCCAGGATCTCGGCCTTGTCGCGCGGGGGGATGTTGAGGACGGGATCGGTCATGGTCTGGAGTGGATTTGACGGATGCGGCAGGATTGTGACGGAACGAGGGTTTCGCTACGGCCGCAGCCAGCGCGGCACCTTGAAGCGGACGATCATGAAGTACGCGGCGACGTAGGTCGCGACGAACAGCGCGCTGAAGGCCATCAGCACCGGCGTGTTGTTCCAGAACAGCACCGCCGGCACCACCGTCAGCGCCGCGAAGATCCAGAGATAGGGCGAGGTCCGGTTGTTGCGCGCCAGCAGCTGCCGCGCCTCGTCGTCGGCGAACGCCACGCGCACGATGCGGCGAAAGATCAACTGGTGGAAGTGCAGCGCGTCCGGGTCTCCGGGCGACTGGCCGCGCGCGAAGCGCCGGTAGATCGAGAACACCGTCTCCCACACCGGGTAGATGAGCAGCAGCATCGGAAACCAGGGCGACACCACGCGGTGACGCTGCACGAGCGTGACCACCGCCACCGCGATGACCATGCCCCAGACATACGCGCCACCGTCGCCGGCGAAGATCTTGCCGCGCGGGTAGTTCCAGATCAGGAAGCCGGCCGTGGCGCCGACCAGGCAGATCACCATGGCGGCGAGCTGGCGGTCGCCCACCTGCAGCGCCACGTGCGAGATGGCCAGGCACACGAGGATGGCGACCGTGCCGGCCAGGCCGTTGTAGCCGTCGATGATGTTGAAGGCATGCGGCAGGCCGCCGATGGCGAAGACCGCGAACAGCATCGCCACCCAGGGCCAGGTCTGCAGCCAGCCGTCGACGAAGGGAATGCCGACGCGCGACACGCCCAGCTTCAGCAGCCAGCACAGCAGGAGCGCGGAGGCGATGGTGAGCCCGAGCCGGTAGCGCACCGACACGCGCTGCGTCAGGTCTTCGGCGATGCCGGCGATGACGGCCGGTGCGATGCACAGCAGCGTGAGCCCCGACAGCTTGACCGGCCAACTCACGTTGAAGGGATCGGAAGGCAGCCCGGCCACCAGCCAGGCGACGCCCACGCCCAGCAGCATGCCGGCACCACCGAGCCGCGGCACATGGCCTTTGTGAAAACGCTGCGGCATGTCGGTGCCATAGCGCCGCGCATGGCGGCGGGCCCGGCGCATGAACAGCTGCACGGCGATGGCGGAGAGGAGGAAGCTGATGACGATCAGGGTAAGCATGGGCAGAGGTGCGGGAGCCTCGGGTGGGTCACCCTAGAATCCCCGGGCGAAATTAGACCATGCCCTCCCACCCGTCGCCCTCTGCCGCCGTCACGGTCTCGATCGTGAGCCATGGCCAGCTCGAACTCATCCGCCCCCTGCTCGATCAGCTCGACCGCTTCGGCCGCGACGCGACCGCCAAGGTGCTGCTGACGCTGAACATTCCCGAGGCCGACGCACTGGCCGGCGGCGAGTGGGACATTCCGATGGAGCGCATCGAGAACGCGCGGCCGATGGGCTTTGGCGCCAATCACAACCAGGCCTTCGCGCGCTGCACGACGCCCTGGTTCCTGGTGCTGAACCCCGACATCCGCTTCGACGCCGACGTGCTGTCGCCGCTGCTCGCGCATGCGACGGCCGATGCGGGGCTTCTGGCGCCGCGCATCCTGGAGCCGGGCAAGCCCACGCCCGAGCAACACCGCGCCATCATCACGCCGACCGAGATCCTCACGCGCCGCAAGCCGGGCTATGCCATCCCCGACGAGCCGGCCTGGATTCCCGGCCTGTTCATGCTGTTCCGAAGCGAGGCCTACCGGCAGATCGGCGGCTTCGACGAGCGCTTCTTCATGTACGGCGAAGACTTCGACATCTGCGCACGCCTGCGCCTGGCAGGCTGGAAGATCCGCATCGCCGAGCACCTGCAGACGCGTCACGATGCGCAGCGCGCCAGCCATCGCAGCCGGCGGCACCTGTACTGGCACCTGACGAGCTTGCTGAAGGTGTGGACCTCGTCGGCCTTCTGGCGCTACCGCAGGCTCGACGCGGCCTCGCGCGCCGGCTAGGGCTCAGCCGCGTTCGAGCAGGTCTTGCGCGATGGCCTGCTTGCCGCGGCCGTAGCGGTCGTAGCGACCTTTCGCCGCTTCGCGCAGCACGGGCAACAGACGCGCCAGGCGCGAAGCCGGCAACCCGGCGCGAAAGCGCTGGTGGGCAACCTTCTCGAGCTGGGCCTGGAGCCAGCGCTCGGGCACGGGCCGGGGCAGCGACTGCAGCCGGTCGAGCAGGGCCTGGGCACGGCGAAGGCGCTGATCGTGCTTGCCGCCGCGTGAGTCCATCGCCTTGCGCAGCTTGTCCGCGAGCGTGGGACGTCGCGCGCCGATCTGGTTGCGGCCATGCTGACGGTAATCGATCAACGGCTCGGTCAGCACGTCGAGGCGGCCGGTAGACGCGGCGAGCGCCCCCAGCCATTCGTCGTGCACCCATTCCTCGGAGAAGGGCAGCGCCACGTCGAGCAGGCTGCGACGGAAGACGGTGGTGGCGCCGGTCACGAGGTTGCGGCGCAGCAGCACTTCGAAGGCATCGCCACGGGCAATGGCTTCGAGCTCGCCGGGCTGCACCTCGAGCGCCGCGAACAACGTGCTGCCCAGCGAGCGGAGGTCCGCGTCGACGAGTTGCGCATCGGTGTGGAGCAGCAGCAAGTCGGCGCGTGCCTCGAACATGCCGGCCATGCGCGACAAACGGCCCGGATGCCATACGTCGTCGTGATCGCTCAACGCGATCAGCTCGTGCCGGCAGGCGCGCACGGCCTGCTCGAAGTTGCGGGTGACGCCGAGAGGGGTGCGGTTCTCGAACACGGTGAGCGCCACGCTCGACGTCACACCGCATTCGGCCATGGTCCGGCGCACCAGCGCCACGCTGTCGTCGCTGGAGCCGTCGTCGGACAGGACGATCTCGCGCGGCAGGAGGTCCTGGGTGCAGATGCTGCGCACCTGCGCGGGCAGGAAGGATGCGCCGTTGCGGGTGCAGAGGGCGACGGAGACGTCCAGCGTCATCAGAGCGGGGCCAGGCGGGGGGGCCAGGCGTAGCTGAAGTCTTCGCGCGCGAGCATGAGGTTGGGGCTGTAGGCGGGGTCGTTGTCGATGACGTCGGCCCAACGCTGCCGCAGATGGGCCATCTCGCGCTCCGTGCCCTGTCGACGCTCAGGCGGCATATCTCGCCCGCCCTGCGTGGCAGTCTGGTGCGCCAGCTCGGCATAAGGCGTCCATAGATTCCGGTAGCCGGCCTCGCGCAGCCGCAGGCAGAAATCGACGTCGGCCAAATCAGCCTGCAGGTGGGCCTCGTCGAATCCGCCGACCTGATCGAACGCCGCTTTTCGGACCACCAGGCAGTCGGCCGACACGGCCGAGAACGACTGGATCAATGCGGCACGGCCACCGTAGCCCTCGCGCCCCATGGGCATGCCGTGGTGAGAGCGGACGACGATCCGTTCGCCCCCGCCAAGCAGCAGGCCCGCATGCTGCAATGTCCCGTTGGGATACCACAGGCGCGCCCCGACAGCGCCAACGCCGGGCTGCAGCGCAAGCGCGGCCATCTCGGACAACCAGTCGGGTGCGAGCACCTCCAGGTCGCTGTCGACCACTGCCACCAGATCGCCACGCGCCTGCAGCACGGTGGCATTGATCGCCTTCGCTTGGCCTGCATCCCTGCCTTCAGGAAGTACGCGGACGCCTGGCTTGCCTGCAAGCGTGGCCATCGCGTCACGCAGCGCTGGATCGCCCGTGTCCATCACCAGAAGCTCCACGTGCGGGTAGACGGTCTTCCCAAGAAGGGAGTCGACGCATCGGGTGAGTTGCGCGGACGCGTGTCGCGGCACCACGATCAAGGTCACGAGGGGCGGTGGCTCGGGCAACGCATAGCGCGCCCGATAACCGAAGCCCTGGAACTCCGCGCTGGCCGGCACTCCGGTGCGCGCGAAGTGCTCGTTGAGCGCCCGCTCGCCTGCCAACGCCGCATAGGGCTTGGCCGCCATCGACTTGGCCGTGCTCTCGCCATGCACGCGCCAGTGGTAGAGCACACGGGGGATGTGCTGGACTTGCCCGGGCTCAAGGCGCTCCATGCAGCGCAGCACGAGATCCCAGTCCTGCGAGCCTTCGAGGCCGACGCGGAATCCACCCACCTCGCGCACGAGGCCGGTGGCCAGCACGCCCAGGTGGCTGAACATGTTCTGCGAGCGGAACAGGTCGATGTTCCAGTCGGGCTTGAAGTAAGGGCCGAATCGATGTCCATGCTCGTCGACCTTGTCCTCGTCGGAGTAGATCAGCTGCACGTCAGGGTGTGCCGCGATGCAGTCGGCCACGCAGAAGAGCGCGTGCGCGGGCAGCAGGTCGTCGTGGTCCATCAGCGCGATCCACGGCCCGCCGACGAGCTCGATCGCGCTGTTGGACGACGCCGAGATGTGCCCGTTCTTCGGCCGGAACACGACCTTGATGCGCGGATCGCTGTCTCGATAAGACTCGAGGACCTGGCGCACCTCCTTCGAGGTCGACGCATCGTCGGCGATGCACAGCTCCCATTCCGGATAGATCTGCGCACGCACCGACTCGATGGCCTCGCGCAGCCATGCCGGGTTGGGGTTGTAGGTGGGCATGACCACCGAGATCAGCGGCCGCGACTGCATCGCCGCCACGCGGCCGGCGAGCTTGGCATGCAGCTCGGGCGTGAGCGTGTCGTACTGGCGGACCCACTTGTCGTAATCGTTGTGGCCCCCGATGCGGCGGCCCAGCTCCCACCGCACACCGGCCCAGCCCGACTTGCCGAAGATGCGCCAGGCGCGCTGGATGCGGCCGACGAGGCCCGGGCCGCGCAGCAGTGCGAAGGGGCTGACGAGAAAGCGGTGGACCAGGCTCTTCATGTGCGGTCGTCCTTGGTGCGCGGAAGCATCATCGCGACTCGGTGATCGCAGGGTCGAGAAAAGTGGCCGCGTTGCGCACGAAGCCCGCACGCAGGTGGGCGCCATCCTTGTAGACCGGCTCGCCGCCGGCGCCGCTGCGCATGCATTGCTGGTCGCTCAGGCAGACGGCGGGTGCCGGGTCGAGCACGATGGCCCCCGCCTTCTCGGCCAACAGACGAAGCCGATCCTGCAGGGCCTTCTGGGCCGGCGGGAACGGTGCCGACGACGGCGACGGCGAAGCGGTCATGGTGCCCAGGCGGCTGCCGTGGATCAAGAGACGAGGCTCGAACTCGGCCGAGAGCGGCGGGTTCAGGACCAGGTACACCTTCTTGTTGGCGGCACGCAGCAGCTTGATCAAGGTCTCCAGCGACACGAGCGATCGGGCCACGCCGTCGCCGCCGCGCAGGTAGTGGCGGCCTTGCATGTCGAGGAAATAGTAGCGATCGGGCGGCGGCGGTGCACTGGCGCCGGGCATGACTTCGGCAATGTCGAAATAGCAGGTCCAGCAGGCGCCGAGGATCACGGTGTCGATCTCGGGGCTGAAGGCGAACTTCAGCAGTTGCTCGCGCCGCGGGCCGCAGCCGGGGTCGCGGTCCTCGAAGAGCTGCGGCACCGGCGGACAGGCGCCCCGCGTGCCGAAATAAAGCGTCTTGAGCCGGTCGGGCGCGATGCGGTCGAGTTCGACCGCGCGCGGCCCGAATTGCTCGATGTGGCTGTCGCCCAGCAGAAGCACACGTTCCTTGCCGTTGCCGACGCGATAGATGAGCTCGCCGCGCTCCCGCTCTTCCTTCATGCCGTCCGGGAAGGCCCAGTCGGCATTCGCCGCGACGATCGCCTGGACGGTGGGGTCGTTGTTGCGCGGCGGCAGGATGCGCCCGTAGAGCACCAGGCCCGCGACGGCCAGCGCCACCATTCCCACGGCCAGCCACTTGACGACGCCTGCCTCCTTGCGCCGGCGCAGGCGCAATTCGACGAAGCGGTAGGTGAGCCAGGCCAGCACGACCGCCGCCACCACCGCCGCGATGCGGACGTTGCGCGAGGGCTCCGCGCCCTCGAGGATGCGCGCGTACGCGAGCAGCGGCCAGTGCCACAGGTACAGCGGGTAGCTGATGAGCCCGACCCAGACCATGGGCCGCGACCCCAGCAGGTGCCGGTTGAGCCAGGCGCCCGGCCCCGCCGAGATGCAGAGGCACGCTCCCACCACCGGCAACAGCGCCCAGAATCCCGGAAAGGCCTTGCCTCGACTGATCAGCACCAGGCCCAGCGCGAGCAGTGCCAGACCGAGAACGCTGCGCAGTTCTCGCCGGAACACGTTGCGGTGCGCCTCCCGACGCATGGCGCTCCAGGCCAGCAGGGCACCGGCCGCCAGTTCCCACATGCGCGGAAGCGGCGAATAGAAGGTGGCGGTGGCATAGCGGTGCACGCCCAGCACGTTCAGCAGGAAGGACAGCACCACGACCACCCACATCCAGGTGAGCATGCTGCGGTTGCGACCGCCGCCGAAGCGCCAGGCCAGGCCCAGCAACACGGGCCAGAAGATGTAGAACTGCTCTTCGACCGCGAGCGACCACAGGTGCAGCAGCGGCTTGCTTTCGGCCGCAGTGTCGAAGTAACCCGCCTCGCCCCAGAACACGAGGTTGGCCACGAAGCCCGCACTGGCCAGCAGGTGCTTGCCGAGCTGGCTGAACTCGTCGGCGAGCAGCACGTACCAGCCGAAGACGAAGGTGACGGCCATCACCACCAGCAGCGCCGGAAAGATGCGGCGGATGCGTCGCGCGTAGAACTCGCGGTAGCTGAAGCCTTCGCCTGCCAGGCTGCCGAAGATGATGGTCGAGATCAGGAAGCCCGAGATCACGAAGAAGATGTCGACACCGATGAACCCGCCCGGCATCCATTTGGGGAAGGCATGGAAGGCCACGACGGAGAGGACGGC
Source organism: Variovorax sp. KK3 (assembly GCF_001984055.1). Classification (GTDB taxonomy): domain Bacteria; phylum Pseudomonadota; class Gammaproteobacteria; order Burkholderiales; family Burkholderiaceae_C; genus Variovorax. The sequence goes on along the minus strand of NZ_LYVO01000012.1, from coordinate 61,081 downwards.
GATCGCGCGCAGGCCGTCGATGTCGGGGCGGTACTTGGGGTGTGCGAGGTGGGACTGTTCTTCTTGAGGCGGCATGCGGTCGCTGGGGGAGTCTGGGGCGATCTGGCGGCGGGCGCATTGTCGTTGTCATGGCGCCGAGCGTGATTATCTTCCGTTCGAACTGGTGCTCTGCCATGGGCGCGGCGGGGCACCGAGGCACTGGCCGGTAAAATCGCCGGCTTTTCCCCAAGAGAAAGAAACCAATGCGTTTGCTCTCAGTGGTGCTGTCGGGGGGCTCCGGTTCCAGACTCTGGCCGCTTTCCAGACAAGCCTTTCCCAAGCCCTTCATGAAGCTGGGAGGCAGCACGCTCCTGCAACAGGCGATCGAGCGAGGCCAGGCTTGCGGCACGGGCGACCTCATGGTGGTGACCAATAAGGACCACCATTTCCTCACCAAGGACGTGTTGAAGCAGCTGAGCGATCCGCCTTCCACCACTTTCCTGCTGGAGCCCCGGGCCCGCAACACGGCGCCGGCCATCGCGCTGGCAGCCCTGCAATGCGAACGGCAGTTCGGCGCCGACACGGTGATGCTGGTTCTGTCGGCCGACCACCTGGTCCCCGACGTCGAGGCCTTCGTGGCCAGCGCGAGCGAAGCCTTCCGGCTGGCACAGGAGGGCGCTTTGGTGCTGTTCGGCGTGGTGCCGACCAATCCCGAGACCGGCTTCGGCTACGTCGAGGTCGAGCGCGTGTCGCGCGACAGCCAAAAAGCGATCGGCTTCGTCGAGAAGCCCGACCTGGCCACGGCCCAGGAATACCTGGCAACCGGCCGCTACTACTGGAACAGCGGCATGTTCTGCTTCACGGCCGCAGCGATCATCGCGGCCATGGAGCGCCATGCGCCCAAGGTCATGCACGCGGCGCGGCATGCGCTGGACACGGCGCAGGCCAAGGACGGCGCGGTGAATTTCGACCTGCACGCATTCGGCTTGCAGCCGGACATCAGCATCGACTACGCGGTCATGGAACACGCCGACAACGTGCATGTCGTGCCTGCCCGCTTCGCCTGGAGCGACGTGGGCTCCTGGCCGGCCGTCGCCAACGCGCAGACGGCGGACGCGAGCGGAAATACCTTTCCCAACGATCAGGTCGTGGCCGTGGACACCACCGGCACCCACATCCAGGTCGAGAGCCACGGCCCGAAGCTCATCGCGGCCCTCGGACTGCGCGACTTGGTGATCGTCGATACGCCGGACGCCCTGCTGGTGGCACACAAGGACAGCGCCCAGGAAGTCAAGAAGGTGGTCGACATCCTCCGCACCCGCAAGCACGAGGCCGTGCAGTTGCCGGCCGTGGTGCATCGGCCGTGGGGCACCTATGCCTCGCTCAAGGAAGAAGACGGCTACAAGGTCAAGCGGATCACCGTGAAGCCCGGCGAAGCGCTTTCGCTGCAGTACCACCATCAACGCGCGGAACACTGGGTCGTCGTCCAGGGAACCGCCATCGTCCAGATCGGCGACGTGGAACACAAGACCCTGCCCGGCGAATATCGCTACATCCCCCTCAAGGAGAAGCATCGGTTGACCAATATCGGACAGGATGAACTGGTTCTCATCGAAGTCCAATGCGGTAGCTACCTCGGCGAAGACGACATCGTTCGCCTGGTGGATACCTACGGACGCGTATGACCCAGGCACACTCCAATCTTCATCGCAGCGCGTGGGCGGACTGGTGGGAAGGAACCCGCCGCACCGACATCTGGTGGACGCTGGCATGGTTCGACATCGTGTTGCGCTACCGCCGCTCGATGCTCGGTCCGCTGTGGCTGACGCTCAGCATGGGCGCCATGATCGGCGGCATGGGGCCGCTGTACAGCTCGCTGTTCGGCACCGACCTTTCGAGGTTCTTCCCCCACCTGGCCTTGGGCATCATCTTCTGGAGCTTCTTCTCCAGCATGGTGACCGACGCATGCAACGGCTTCATCGGCTCGGCCAACTACCTCAAGCAAGGGTACTTTCCGATCAGCCTCTTCGTGTGGCGCAGCACGGCGCGCAACATGATCCAGTTCGCCCACCACATCGTGATCTACATCCCGGTGGCGCTGTGGGCAGGCGTCTCGCTGAGTTGGGACGCCCTTCTCTTCGTGCCGGCTTTCCTGCTGCTCATCGTCAATGCCCAGGCACTGGGCCTGGCGCTCGGGCTGGTCTGCACGCGCTTTCGCGACGTGACCCAGATCGTCACCAGCATCATGCAGATGCTGATGTTCCTGACGCCCGTCTTCTGGCTGCCGGAAAGCCTTCCTGGCCGCGCCCAATACATCCTCTACAACCCCTTCGCGCAAATGCTCGAGTTGCTGCGCGCCCCGTTGAAGGGCGGCGTCGCCGATGCCCACAACTGGTGGGGCATCGTGGGGTGGACGGCCGTCAGCCTGGTGGTGTCGGGTCTGCTTTTCGCGCGCTATCGGCGCCGCGTCGTCTACTGGCTGTAACGAATAAATGGCTTTCATCTCCCTCAAGAACTGCTCGGTCAACTTCCCGATCTACGGCGCCGGCGCCGCATCGCTGAAAAAGACCCTTGCGGCCTCGGTCACCGGCGGCCGCTTCGGCAAGGAAACCGGCGTCAACGTGGTGCAGGCGCTGAGCGACATCAACCTGGAGCTCAAGAGCGGCGACCGTCTGGGCCTGGTAGGACACAACGGCGCGGGCAAGTCGACCCTGCTGCGCACGCTGGCGGGGGTGTACGAACCCTCGTCCGGCGAATTCGTGCGGCAGGGCACCGTTTCGAGCCTGATCGATCCGGTTCTGGGCATCGAGCACGACGCTTCCGGCGTCGAGAACATCATGTTGCGCGGCCTCATCATGGGCCTCAACAAGAAAGAGATCGACGCGCTCACGCCGGAGATCTGCGAATTCAGCGGGCTCGGCGAATACGTCAACATGCCGGTGCGCACCTATTCGACCGGGATGCTGATGCGCCTGGCTTTCGCCATTTCGACCAGCATCCAGGCCGACATCCTGCTCATGGACGAGTGGCTGTCGGTGGGCGATGCCGAGTTCACCGAAAAGGCCGAAAAGCGCATGCGGGACGTCGTCGCGAAGTCCGGGATCCTGGTCCTGGCCTCGCATTCGCCGGAACTGATCGCCAAGGAGTGCAACCGCGTCATCCACCTCGAACACGGCAGGATCGTGGAAGCCAATGTGGTGGCCAGCTAGCCGTCATCGGCTGGGCGAAGCTGTAACCGTTTGCAGATTCGAATCGACCCTTCGGGAGAGTCCCAAGGAGGTCGATTTGCTCTTTGATCCGACACAGGAAACAGTCGGTGTGCCACTTCTGGGCGGCTCCGCGACCGGGATAGACTGCCCACGAGCCTGTGGAACAGCCCCGGGTCAAGTAGAAGGATAGCGATGAAGACAAGGGAAATGCGTTTCCATATCCACCAGGTGGTGGAAACGCTGGAGGTGGGCGAGGAGTTGTTCTGGGAGCCCGACCGACTCGCCCCACCCGGGAGGAATGCCGGGCATCTTGCGCTGGCCTACTGGCTCGTCAAGGCCATACGGCCCGAAGTGCTGGTGGAGCTCGGTACGACCGATGGCAATGCCTATGCGGCCTACTGCCAGGCGGTGGAACGCTTCGGGCTTTCGACCCGTTGCACGGCCGTGGACGGCCGCGTGGCCCCGGGCCCCAACGAAGCCGAAGCGTTCGCCGAATTGCGCACGTTCAACGACGATCACTACAGCGCCTTTTCCGAAGTCGAAAAGAGCGACTTCGATGCCATTCGCACGCGCTTCGCGTCCGACGTCGATGCAGGTGGCATCGATCTGCTGCACATCGGCGATGCGCAAGGCTGCGACCTTACGCACGTATTCCAGGCGTGGAAATCCGCGTTGTCCGACCGCGCGGTGGTGCTCCTGCAGGGCATTCAAGGCGGCGATGCGGCCTCCGGCGCCGCAGCCCTCTGGACGGCGCTGTCCCGCGAATATCCGTCCTTCACTTTCGAACATGCCGGCGGCCTCGGCGTGATCGGCGTCGGCCGTGCACAGGCTCCGCTCATGCAGCGCCTGTTCGAGCTGTCGCAGTCGCCCGCGGCGTCCGGTATCGTGCGCCGACTCTTCGCCGCGCGCGGCGACAGCTTCCGCGGCCAGATTCGCATGCTGGACCTCGAGCACCGGATCGAGAGCCTCTCGGCAGAAATTCGCCGCATCAACCAGGCACCGCGACACCACGATGCCGACACGCCGCCTGCACGCGATGCGGATGCCGAACGCCTGATCTCGGCCCACGCACGCGCCCAGGCCGCGTGGAGCGACGAACGGCAACGCCTGGCCGCGGAAAGCCAGCGCCTCGGCCGGACCCTGTCGGCACAGCAGCAAGAACTCGCGCGCGAGATCATGCAAGTGCGCGCCAACGAGCAGCGCATGCGCGACGAACTGGCCGACGCGTTCCGGAATTCGGCGTCCTGGCGCATCACGGCGCCGCTGCGCGCAGCCACCGGCGTCTTGCGCAAACTGTCCGGCCCGCGCCGCGCAGAAGTCGACGTTTCCGGCCCCGGCGCCCCTGTCGAGGCGGCATCGACGGCTGCCGCTTCGCCAGGCGACCCGAGGGCGGCTATGCGCGCCGTGTTCGCAACGCGCCTGAAGGTCTTTCTCACGTCCAGCGGAACGCTGAAGCTTCCCGCGCACCCGGCGCCCGACGTCAGCATCCTGATGGTGCTCTACAACCAGGCCGAATTGACTTTCGCCTGCCTCTCGTCGATTGCCGAAGTCACCAACGGCAGCAGCCTGGGCGTGGAAGTCGTCATCGTCGACAACGGCTCCAGCGACGCGACAGCGCAACTCCTCGATCGCGTGGAAGGGGCGCGCATCATCCGCAGCCCGGAGAACCTGCACTTCCTGCGCGGCGCCAATCGCGCTGCGCGAGACGCGCGCGGCAAGCACCTGCTGTTCCTCAACAACGATGCCCTGTTGATGCCCGGCGCCCTCGAAACCGCCGTGCATGCCTGCGACGCCGACACCGGGATCGGCGCGATCGGCGGACGAATCGTCCTGCCGGACGGCACGCTCCAGGAGGCGGGTTCGATCGTCTGGCAAGACGGCAACTGCATTGGCTACGGTCGCGGCGGGCAACCGGATGCGCCGGAATTCATGTACCGGCGCGACGTCGACTATTGCTCCGGCGCCTTCCTGCTGACCCCGCGCAAGCTTTACGAATCGCTGGGCGGCTTCGACGAGCGCTACGCACCCGCCTACTACGAGGAAACGGACTATTGCCTGAGGCTCTGGGAAGCGGGCAAGCGCGTCGTCTTCGACCCCGGCATCGTGATCCTGCACCACGAGTTCGGCAGTTCTTCGACATCCGAGCAGGCCATCGAACTCCAGCGGCGCAACGCCGAGATATTTCGAGAGCGCCATGCCGCCTGGCTGGCCCATCAATCGCCGGCCGACGCCGCGAATCTGGTGGTCGCCCGGGCTGCGCGAAACGATGCCCGGCGACTGCTCTTCATCGAAGACCGGGTGCCGCATGCCAAGCTCGGCGCCGGCTATCCCAGGTCGAACGCACTGCTGCGCGAAGTCGCGGCAGCGGGAATGCAGACCACGCTGTTCCCGATGTTCAGGCATGCAGAAACCTGGGACGGAATCCGCCGATCCGTTCCCGATTCCATCGAGGTCATGCACGGGTACGACGCGGGCGGCCTGAAGGCCTTTCTGCAGGAACGGCGCGGCTACTACGACGCCATCCTGGTCTGCCGCCCGCACAACATGCAGGAGTTCCTCGCCGCGACCCGTGACCGCCCGGACCTGCTGGGCAATGCGCGCGTGTTCTACGACGCCGAAGCCCTGTTCGCGTCGCGCAAGCTGATCGAGCGCGAACTCGCCGGGGAGCCGGTCGCTGCGGCCGAGGCCCAACAGATGATCGCGGACGAGATCTCGCTCACCCGCAGCGCCGACGCCATCATCTCGGTGTCGCCACGCGAGAAATCGCAGTTCGAGGCGCACGGCGTCGGGCCCGTGTTCATCCTGAGCCATTCGGTCGATGCCGTGCCGACCGTCACACCCTTCGACGACCGAACCGACCTGTTGTTCGTCGGCGCCATTCACGACGACACCGCGCCGAACGCCGATTCGCTTCGCTGGTTCGCCGATGAGATCTGGCCCCACCTGAAGCAGGAACTCGGGCAGGACGTTCAGTTGAAAGTGGTCGGGCTCAACCGCGCCGAATCCGTCTCGAAGCTGGATGGCCATGGGCTCGAACTCGTCGGACTCGTCGACGACCTGCGCGCCTGGTTCGAAAAGGCCAGAGTGGTGGTCGCGCCCACGCGCGTCGCGGCCGGCATTCCACTCAAGGTCTACGAGGCCGCCGCGGCAGGCGTGCCCACGGTCGTCACCGATCTCCTGGCCGCACAGACGGGCTGGGAGGCAGGCAAGGACTTCCTGGCGGCGAGTTCGCCCGCCGCGTTTGCCGCCGCCTGCGCGCGCCTCTATCGCGAACCCCAACTCTGGGAAGCGGTACGTCGATCTGCGCTGCAAAGGGTGACGCACGATTGTTCGCGCGAGCGCTTCAAGAACACGGTCGCACAACTGCTGTCCTTGGTACCGCAACGCAGCGCCGTCGCGCCAGCATCTCGCGAGGCCGGCGCGCCCGCCGGACCGAAGAGCAGCAGCAGCCAGCCACATCCGACGGCAAGCATGGTCAGCGCTTCCCTGCCGGACGCCGGGCTTCACTTCAAGCGGCAGTGAGAGCGTGACCAAGAGCCTCCGACCTGAACTTGTCCCCAAGAACGATCTTCAACGGGAGGGCGACTGGTGGAAATCGACCGGCGACGACCCGTACTTCTTTCTCGATTTCGGCCAGGCCGGATTTCCTTCGGGCTGGAACATCATCAAGTTCGAAGCCGAAGGCGAGGGACTCGCGCTTGCCCCCGTCCTGTACATCGATGACGGTGCGGGCTTCTCACAGGACTCGACCCGGCACATCACGACCTGGAACGGCCGCTCCGATGGCTCGCTGATCAGGCTGCCCGCCGGCTTGCGCACGTTGCGGCTCGACCCCTTGAGCGGCCTCGGGCGGTTCCGCGTCAAATCGCTGAGCATTCAGCCGGTCAGCCGTTACCGCGTCGCGTACCGGCGCCTGCGCCCGGTCCTGCAGCGCCTGCGCAAGAACCCGTCCTTCATCGGTCGCTATGCGGTCGAAGCCGTGCGCGTACTCAAGCTGTCGGGCTTGAAGGGCCTCCTGCGCCACGCGTTGAGGGAAAGGCACGGAGACCAGGCCAACGACCCCTACCAGGACTGGATCGCGCAATTCGACACCCTCCGCGAGGCGGACCTGGCGGCGATCGCGCTGCACATACGCGCGTTCAAGTCGTCGCCGCTCATCTCGGTGCTGGTCCCGCTCTACAACACGCCGGCCTGGATGCTGCGCCAGTGCGTGGAATCGGTCCGCAAGCAGGCCTACCCCAATTGGGAGCTCTGCCTGGTCGACGACGGTTCGTCGGACCCGGAGGTTGCCAAGCTCGGCGCCCGGTACGCCGGGCAGGACAAGCGGATCAAGTTCCAGCGCCGGCCCGTGAGCGGACACATCGCCGCCGCGACCAACACGGCGCTCGACATGGCGACGGGCGAGTACGTCGCCCTGCTGGACCACGACGACGAACTGGCCGTTCACGCGCTCTACATGATGGCCGCCGAGATCGATGCGAACCCGGCACTCGACATGCTCTTCAGCGACGAGGACAAGATCGACGAAAACGGACGCCGCTTCGAGCCCTGGTTCAAGCCCGACTGGAACTACGACCTGATGCTGTCGCAGAACGCGGTCGTGCACTTGGCCGCGTACCGTCGCAGCCTGCTTCAAGAGGTCGGAGGCTTCAGGACGGGCTTCGATGGAAGCCAGGACTACGACGTCACCCTGCGCTTCAGCGAGCGCACCACGCCGGATCGAATCCGGCACATCCCGCACATCCTGTACCACTGGCGGGCGATCTCGGGGTCGGTGGCGCTCGCCGCGACCGAGAAGATCTACCCCTACGAAGCGGCAGCGCGCGCCATCCAGGAACACCTGTCCAGGGCGGGGCACGATGCCCGCGTGGAGATGCAGCCCCACCTGGGCTACTACCGGGTGCACTGGCCCCTGCCCGCGCAGTTGCCCCGTGTCGCCATCATCATCCCGACCAAGGACAAGGTGGAACTGCTGCGCGTCGCCGTGCAGACCATCCTGGAAAAAACCTCGTACGCGGCATTCGAGATCGTGGTGGTCAACAACCGCAGCGTTCAGGCCGAGACCTTCGAGTACCTGGCGGAAATCGCGAAGGATCCGCGCGTGCGGGTGCTCGACTACGACCGTCCCTACAGCTTTGCCGCGCTCAACAACTGGGCAGTCACGCAAACCGACGCCGAACTGCTCGCCTTCGTCAACAACGACATCGAGGTGATCACGGCCGAATGGCTGACCGACATGGCCAGCCAGGCCTTGCGCCCCGACGTGGGCGCGGTCGGCGCGAAGCTCTTCTATCCGAACGAAACCATCCAGCATGCCGGCGTCGTCGTCGGCATCGGAGGCCTGGCCGGCCACCCCCACGTCGGCCTCTCGCGCCACGGGCTGGGCTACTTCGGCCGTGCGGCCTGCACGCAGCGCTTCTCCGCCGTCACCGCGGCCTGCATGGTCATGCGGCGCGCGGTTTTCGACGAGGTGCACGGCTTCGACGAGGAGCACTTCGCCATCGCCTTCAACGACGTCGACATCGGCTTGCGGCTGGGACGTGCGGGCTATGCCGTGGTGTGGACGCCGCACGCCCAGCTGTTCCACTACGAGTCCGCCAGCCTGGGCCTGCCCTCGGGCGAAGAGCGCCGCGCGCAGTTCCTGGAGGAATGCGCCAACTTCAAGCGGATCTGGGCCGACGTGATTGCGAACGACCCTTTCTACAATCCCAACCTGACCATCACGGGCGGCGACTTTTCGCCGGCGGTTCCGCCCCGCGCAGCCAAGCCTTGGCTGCGCTTCGCTCCTCCGCTCCGCCCGGCCGGCTCTTCCACCTCCTCCTCTTCGTCATCATGAGCAAGACAGCAGTCATCACCGGTATCACTGGACAGGACGGGGCCTACCTCGCCGAACTGCTGCTTGCCAAAGGCTACAAGGTCTACGGAACCTACCGCCGCACGAGCTCGGTCAATTTCTGGCGAATCGAAGAACTCGGCATCCAGGATCACCCGTCGCTGCATCTGACCGAGTACGACCTGACGGACCTGGGCAGCTCGATGACGCTCATCCAGCAGGCCGCGCCCGACGAGGTGTACAACCTGGCCGCCCAGAGCTTCGTCGGCGTCAGCTTCAACCAGCCCGAGGCGACCGCGCAGATCACGGCGATGGGCGCGCTGCACCTGCTGGAAGCGATCCGGCTCATCAACCCGAGCATCCGCTTCTATCAGGCATCGACGTCGGAGATGTTCGGCAAGGTGCAGGCCATTCCTCAGGTCGAGGACACGCCCTTCTACCCGCGCAGTCCTTACGGCGTGGCCAAGCTGTTCGCGCACTGGATGACGATCAACTACCGCGAGAGCTACGGCATCTTCGGCGCGAGCGGCATCCTGTTCAACCACGAAAGCCCGCTGCGCGGACGTGAGTTCGTCACGCGCAAGATCACCGATGCGGTCGCCAAGATCAAGCTGGGCAAGCTGGAAGTTCTCGAACTCGGCAACCTCGGTGCCAAACGCGACTGGGGTTACGCCAAGGAATACGTCGAAGGCATGTGGCGCATGCTCCAGGCGAACGAACCCGACACCTTCGTCCTGGCCACGAACCGCACGGAGACGGTACGCGACTTCGTCAGCATGGCTTTCAAGGCCGCCGGCTACGAACTGCTGTTCAAAGGCAGCGAGCACGAAGAAATCGGCATCGACGTCGCGACCGGCAAGACCCTGGTGCGCGTGAACAAGAAGTTCTATCGGCCCGCCGAAGTCGACCTGCTGATCGGCAATCCGGAGCGGGCCACGAAGAAGCTGGGCTGGGCGCCGACCACCACGCTCGAGCAGCTTTGCGCGATGATGGTGGAGGCCGACCTGCGCCGGAACGCCCAGGGTTTGTCGTTCTGACGAGCGACGGCTCGCCCTAAGATTTACCCGCCTTCGGCTTCAGGCTCGGGTTGATCAAGACGAAATGGAGCGTGCGCTTGTCGCCGGGCGCGAGAATGCGCGGCCCGTCGAGCGACAGCGCGAGTTCCGCGCGCTCGTGCGGCTCCAGTGTCACGGCCACGGTCAGCTGGCCTTCGCCGCCCTTCATCTCCAGCGCTTGCCGGTAGCCCCTGGGCCCGACCACCGTCAGTTGAGATGGTGCACTGGCCTGCACGGTCGTCGTGAAGACGACGGACTTGGCCACGGCCGCCGTGTTGCGCAGCTTGACCTTCGACTTCGGGCCGGACCATCGGTGCCGGCGTGCGCCGCCCTCCGACACTTCCTCGCCGTAAAAGCCGGCGTCGAACCCGAGAAGCACCGGCTCCGTCAGCGCCTGCCGCTCCTCGCGTTGCACGGCCGGCGCCGCCGTGGCCCATTCACGGGCCTGGCGGCCGAGATCGAAAAACGCGTACCGCTCGTCGTCCGAGACCAGGGGCGCCTTCGCCGTCAACTCGGTCAGCCGACGCTCCAGGGCCTCGGCGACACCATCGCGATAGCCGGCGCGGTCGATCCATAGCCCATCGAATCCGACCTTGACCAGCTGATCGAGCAGCTTCGCCGGGTCGTCCGTCTTCAACTGCGATTCGAATGCCGTCTGCACATCCGTCAGCGCAGGCCAACTCCACTTGAACCTGTTGGACCAAAGGTACGGCCGGCCGTGGTCGTAGGGCCACATGTCCTCCCGCCCCGGATCTCCCGGAAACGGCGCGATCGGCAGCTGAAAGACCTGCTGCGCGTCGGGCACCGATTGCTCGACACGGGCGACGAACGCACGCTCGACGTCGAAGCGGGCGCGGTAGGTGTCGTGGTTCTCGACGAGGCTCTTGCCCGCAGCGCCCTGGTCGACCACGCCGATGGCGAAGATGCCGGCAAGCGTGAGGCCGAACAAGGCGCCCGACGGCCGCGCGGCTTTGCCTCCGAAGCGCGCCCATGCCCATTCGATGCAGTGGAAGAGCGTATAGAAGGCGAAAAACGCGATGAAGACGACGATGCGGTTGTAGGCACGGATGTCCGGGGTGATCAGCACGTTGAAGATCGCGCCGAAGCCGCCGACCGTCGCCAGCAACACGCCTGCCATGGCCAGGACGCCGGCGGCCCAGAGGCGCCTCGGCGTACCGGTGCGCGATGCGAAGAGCGCCGCGCCCAGGGCGAGCACGAATCCGACGCCGCCGACGCCGCCCAGCTTGGCCCATGCGTTCTCGTTCTCGAGCGGATAGGTCACGTCTTCCGGCGCGAGGATGTCCACCAGCACGGGACTGACGAGGTGCCTGATCTTGAGGCCGTAGTACTCCGCTTCAGCCGGCCCTTTGTAGTCGATGGTGGCCGGCGGCCCCTGCTGGTGCCATGTCCACAGCGACGGAGACAGATTGACGAGGGCCGTCACGCCGATCAGGGCAACGAGGGACAGGCTGGCCGCGAGCGCCTTCCCGTTGCGGGTCGACAGGTAGGCAGCGATGCCGGCGAAGCTCAGAAAGAAACAGCTGAAGAAGGCGTTGTAGATGTAGTCGGTGCCGATCGCCAGGGCCGCCAGGACGAGGAACGGGCGCGACAACCTGGGCTCCGCGCCGCGCTCCACGCCATCGGCAGTTGCCTTGCAGCGAGACAGCACGATGAGCGCCTGCGCGCAGATCACGGGCACGAACATGTACGTCAGGCTGATGTGCGCGATGTTCCGGAAGAACACGTGGGGCAGCAATGCATACAGGGTCGAGAAGACGAACACACTGCCGCGGGTCAGCCCGAACGGCCGCAGCGCGGCATGGCAGATCAGCGAGGTCAGCCCGATCGAGAAGAGCCAGAACAGGTTCAGGATCAGCCCGGGCTCGGAGGTGAAGATCGCGATGGCCTTCATCACCAGCGATGAAAACACCAGGTTCTGCGGAAAGGCCGCGATGGCCAGCCCGAACGGCGCGCCCAGGCGCTGGATGGACCAGATCCAGCCACCGTCGGCGATGGACTTGGCCAGCATCAGCTCGAAGATCGAATCGCCCCAGTAGTTGAACGGGACGCGCAGATCCAGTTGCCAGAGCCGCAGCACGGCAGTCACGACCACCATTGCCAGCACGAACTGGGCAACGAGCATCGCCGTCGAACCGAGCAGGCGGGAGGGTGCCCGCCTGTGGCCGACGACCGCGGCAAGAACGGTAGTCATCGAATCAAGAGTTGGCGGAACCGCCTGCCTGATGTTGCAGGTCGATCGCACCGTGGACGGCGGGAGCATGCTGCGTCACGAGAATGTCCCGCAGCAATTGCCGGCGTCGGGTGTCCTGGCGTTCCAGCCAGACGCGGTCCGCGACGTCGAGCGCCTCGGCGCACAGGGCGGCAGCGGCGTCACTCGAATAGTTGTCTTGCACGAAGCGCCATCCCGCCGCGCGCATGGCGGACCACAAGGACTCGTCCGCATAGACGCGCAGCACCTCGTCCGCAAACTCGGCAGGGGCATCGGCAACCCGAAGGTGCGCCGACTCGCTGCTGCCGATGCCTTCGGCCGCGATCGTCGTCGCGACACTGGGCACGCCGTGCGCGAGCGCCATCACCAGCTTGCCCTTGATGCCCGCGCCGTAGCGCAGCGGAGCGACGAACACCCTGGAAGAAGCGAAATAGGGCTCGAGATCTTCGACGTAGCCGGTCACGATGACCCGGTCCGTCGCCATCGCCATCACCTCGGGCGGCGGCTTGTTGCCCACCACCAGCAAACGCGCGTGCGGCGGCAACCTGGACTCCAGCGTCGGCCAGATGGACGACATGAAGAACTTGATCGAATCGACGTTCGGTTCGTGCGGGAAGTTGCCGAGGAACATGATGTCGTCCCGGCCGGCCAGGCCTTCGTCGTTCGTCCTGACGTCCGACAACCACGGCAGGACGACCAGGTTGTTCAACGGCCGCGGCATCTCGCCTTCGATGAGCTTCCTCTCGATGTCGGTGTGGACGAACGAAGCGTCGGCGCGCGCGAACATTTCGAGTTCTTGCGACTTCGTCACCTCGGCCTTGAAGCGGCCGCTGGCGTCGTTGTTGGTCGACGCGGCGCGCGATTCACGCAGGTAGTGCAAGTCGACGTTGGCGAAGAGTACGCGCGTTGAAGGCGAGTGCCGACGCAGCGCCGCGGACACCGGCCCGGCGACGACGTAGCGATAGAGCAGCGCGTAGTCGAAGTCGTGCGACACGCCGAGAATCGCTTCGACGTCGGGGGAGTAAGGCACATAGTGGCAGCACACGCCCCGCCGCTGCAGCCGCCGGGTGGCCTCGCCCTTGAACAAGGGTTCGTGAAAGGGGAAGAAGCTCTCGTCGAAGCCCTTCTCGCGGTACGTCCTCATCACCTCGTCCGTGACGATGGAGCCGGAGTCCTGGTCCGGACGCGGCGTCAGCGCATCGGCGATCAGCATGTGCTTGCGCGATCTCCAGGAGGCGGCGCGCACCGAAGACGTTCCCGGAATCGGATGGTCGTGCAGTTCCTTGGCGAAGCGCTTCGCGAACTTCTTGAGGTTCTCGACCTGGTAGGCCTTGATGCCCTTGTTCGTGTCGCGCCCGTGCGTGACGCCTTCATAGTGAATCACCCGCGAGCCCGGTACGAACCAGACCTCGTAGCCTGCGCGCCGCACACGGAAGGCCAGGTCCGCGTCTTCGCAGTAGGCCGGCCGGTACAGCTCGTCGAAGCCGCCCAGTTCGTTCCAGACCTTGCGGGGCACGGCGATGGAAGCCCCGGAAATGAAATCCGCCTGCCGCGCGTGACAGTACTGGGGTCGATCGGGATCATCCCCGCGGCCATAGTTGTGGGCCGATCCGTCACGCCAGAAGATGCCGCCGGCTTCCTGCAGCGAGCCGTCGTCGTTGAACAGCTTGGAGCCGGTCATGCCGGCTTTGGGAAAGATCGAGAAGCCGTCGATCAGTTCGTCGAGCCATCCGTCGACCACGCGCGTGTCGCTGTTGAGAAGCACCACGAACTCGCCCTTCGACAAATCCACCGTGGAGTTGCAGCAGACGAGGAATCCGCCGTTGCTGGCCCGCCGCTCATAGCGAATCCACGGAATCTGCGCGAGCAGGGTCGTCTGGGTGTCATCCGGCGATGCGTCGTCGGCAACGATGATCTCGACCGAGTGCCGGGATGCATGCCGCGACAGCGAGTCGAGGCAATTCAGAACGAAATGCGTTTGCCCGTAGACGGGAACGATGATCGACACCTTCGGCGCTTGCCGCTCGATGGTCAACGTGGGAACGCATGCGGCCAGGCTCGCGACGGTCCTGGCGAGCGATGCGGGGCCCTGCCGGTCGGCAAAGTCGAAACCCTGCCCTGCGAAGAAGGCGATGCCGGCCATGCGCTCGAATCGCATGACGTCGTCCGGCAGCGCATAAGGCCGCTCCGGCGACATCCACAGGAAGTCCGCGGCACTGCCGCTGGGCAGCACTCGGCCCTCTGCGCGACCGATGTCGAGCCAATGCACGAGTGGATTCGCGCCCGCCTGCCGGACGTCGAAATGGCGAGCCAGGTAAGCACTTGTCGAGAAAGACGCGGAGGGGTCTGCGAAGGTCCGGTGCGCGTGGGTCAGATAGTGCAGCAACGGGTCCATGCCGGCATCGGCCACGGCAGGATTGGCGGCGGCATAAAAATCCGCATCGAAGAGGCCGCTTTCTCCAATGGCGGCGACGACGTGCTCGAGCCTGCCCGGATCGAAAGGCGGCTTGCCGATCGTGCGGCCCTCGGTCTGCCCGAAATAGGCATAGTGAAGCGCAGAGGATCGCGAGCCACCTACGTCGGGGTAGCGCTCCGCATAGAACACCGGATCGAACGCGATCGAGGGGCGACGCGACGACTCCAGCCCGAAACGCACGAAGTGATCGACCGGCTCGAGCCCACTGGCGTCGACGTCCAGGTAGGCTCGCCGATAAAAGGCCGCGTCGAAGATGCCAGCGCGATCGAGCACGTCCGCGATCAGACTTTCCCGGGACGGCGACGGCGACGGTGCCGGAGGCACCGCTCCCGCACTCTGCGGCGCGACGGCCCCACCCAGTCGGCGCTTGATCTTTCGCAGCAATGCAACTGGCTGCTTCAAGCCCATGTTCATGGCTTCTCTCTTTCCGGCACGTGCACGGTTGTCTCGAGTCCTCAACGCCCTCCCCGCGAACGAAGGGTTCGCGGCGTGCGCTCAGAACGAATGGCCTGCCTTGTTTCGGCGCAGATCGGCTTCGACCATCATCGAACAGAGCTGCTCGAGCGTCGTCTTGGGTTCCCAGCCAAGCTTCTCGCGCGCGCGCGCCGGATCTCCGATCAGCAGGTCGACCTCGGCGGGCCGATAGAACTTGGGATTGACCCGGACCAGCGTCTTGCCCGTCTGCGTGTCGATGCCCACTTCGTCTTGCTCACTGCCCTCGAATCGGAGTTCGATGCCGGCGGCCTTGAAGGCGAGGTCGACGAAGTGGCGCACCGTTTCCGTCCGGTTGGTGGCCAGAACGAAGGTGTCGGGCTCGTCGGCCTGCAGCATCCGCCACATGCCTTCGACGTACTCGCGCGCAAACCCCCAATCCCGCTTCGCACCGAGGTTGCCGAGTTCCAGCACCTGGAGCTTTCCGAGCTTGATCTTGGCGACCGCATCCGTGATCTTGCGCGTGACGAACTCGCGTCCGCGAAGCGGGCTCTCGTGATTGAAGAGAATGCCGCTGCAGCCGAAGATGTCGTAGCTCTCGCGGTAGTTGATCGTCATCCAGTGGGCGAACAACTTCGCTACACCGTAGGGGCTCCTGGGATAGAACGGTGTGTTCTCGTCCTGGGGAATGGCCTGCACCTTGCCGAACATTTCCGAGGTCGACGCCTGGTAGAAGCGAATGCCGCGGTTGACCAGTCGAATGGCTTCGAGCAGATGCAGCGCGCCCATGCCGGTGATCTGTGCGGTCGCGTCGGGTTGATTGAAACTGACGCCCACGAAACTTTGTGCAGCGAGGTTGTACACCTCGTCGGGCTTGGCCTCTTTGATCAGGGTGAGGGAACTGCCCAGGTCGGTCAGGTCGTGTTCGACGAGCCTGAGGTCGGGGTTATCTTGAATCCCGAGTTCCTCGATGCGCCAGAAATTGACCGAGCTCGTCCGCCGGAATGTGCCATACACCACATAGTTCTTGCTCAGGAGAAGTTCAGCCAGATAGGCCCCGTCCTGGCCAGTGATGCCGGTGACGACTGCATGCTTCTTCATTGAAAAACAGGATAAATGTTGCGACTCATGGGCCCGGATTGTGCCGCACGTCAATTTTTGCGCTGCCGACCGACAGCGCGGTGGGGCGAAGCCCGATGGGCTCGCCGCCCTTCGCCGGACGGCAGCGCCTACGGCCTGACGGCTTCGAACACCAGCGAGTGCGCGCCGATCACGCCGTGCCAAGGCAAGAGCAAATTCACCGCTGTGGGCGCGAATCCGATGCGGGCCAGCTCGACCAGCATTTCCAGTCCGAAGATGGTCCAGACCAGGATGCCTGCCTCCGGATTGACCGGATCGCCGTGATAGAGCTTTTCGGCAAGGTAGACGACTTCGCCATTCACGAGGTCGGCCCGCCGATCGTCGAGCGGGGCCGCGCTGTCGAAAGGCACCGTGAAGATGTGCCGGCCGCCCCGCCGCAGAACCCGAAAGATCTCGCGATGGGCTCGGTAGGGGTCCGGCATGTGTTCGAGCACGTCGCTGGACAGCACGATATCCAGAGACTGGTCCGCGAACGACATGTTCTGCAGGTCCTCGTGCCGGCAGCCCCGGACGGTTTCGCCCGATCGGTACTCGGCACCGAAGTATTCCGAGCACACGTAGCCCGGATTCGTGGAAAGCACCCTGTGCACGGCTCCCGTCGACTCGGTGTTGTAGACGGCAAGACCGGGCGGAATGGCCAACGGGGCGCCTGCAGGCCCTCCGATGCGCGCGCGCAGCACGTGCGCCATCTGCCTTTGCCGATTGAAGGAGCCGCATCCCGAGCAAAAGCCCGACTCGCGCAGGTTGTCCGTGAAGCGATCGAAGCGGGCCTGCTGCCCGCACACAGGGCATGTTCCATTCAGAACGATCGTTGCCGGATCGGCGGCACCGTCGGGCACAGGATGCGCAAAAAATGGAAACGCAGTGACAGAGGCTCCGGATGGACGAGGAGTCGCCACCCCGGCGGACTTCCTTGCGAACACCCTCGAGATCAGCTGATTCATGGAATGAGCCCTTGTCGGTGCGGCAAGTCTATCGAAAGGTCGAGTCTTGAAAGTTCGGGTTTTGCCGACTCCGCACTTGACTCGGAGGCCCCCCACGGGGGGCCGCCTCGAATCCACTAAAATTCGCCGCTTCCGTCCCCACCCGCTCCCCAGCAAGCGCCCGACCAGCCAGCCCTGCCGGGCGGCGTCCGGCGAGGTCACTGCCTTCATTTCGCCATCGCGCGCCGCCGTCCCTCGAAGGCCGCGGCCAGTCCTTCACTTTTTGACATCGATCCGAACCATGCGCCTCCAAGGAAAAAAAGTACTCGTCACCGGCGCGGATGGATTCATCGGCAGCCATCTCGTCGAAGCCTTGATCGCGCACGGCTGCGACGTTCGTGCTTTCGTCTACTACAACTCGTTCAACAGCTGGGGCTGGCTCGACACGCTGCCGCAATCGGTGGTGCGCGGGCTCGACGTGTTTCCGGGCGACATTCGCGACCCCAACGGCGTGCTCGAGGCGATGAAGGGGTGCGACGTGGTGTTCCACCTCGCAGCGCTCATCGCCATTCCGTTCTCCTATCACTCGCCGGACTCCTACGTCGACACCAACATCAAGGGCACGCTCAATGTCCTGCAGGCCGCCAAGCGCCTGGGGGTCGAACGATGCCTGGTGACCTCCACCTCGGAGGTCTACGGCACAGCCCAGTACGCGCCGATCGACGAGAAGCACCCCTTCCAAGGCCAGTCGCCCTACAGCGCGACGAAGATCGGTGCGGATCGTCTGGCCGAGTCCTTTTTCCGCTCCTTCGAGACACCCGTCGTCATCGTCCGGCCCTTCAATACCTACGGCCCGCGGCAGTCGGCACGTGCCGTGATTCCGACGATCATCACCCAGCTGCTGCTGGGCGAGAAGGAACTGCACCTGGGCAGCCTCACGCCGACGCGCGACTTCAACTTCGTCAAGGACACGGCCCAGGGCTTCATCGCGCTGGCCGAAGCCGACGCCACCATCGGCAAAGAGATCAACATCGCCACCGGCACCGAGCACTCCGTCGGCAAGGTCGCAGAAACCTTGATCGCCGAGCTCAACCCCGAGGCCCGCATCGTCACCGATGACCAACGCCTGCGGCCCGAAGCGTCCGAAGTGTTCCGCCTGATGGGCGACAACACCTTGATCACCTCGCTGACACCCTGGCGCCCGAAGTTCGATCTCGAAAGCGGGCTGCGCGACACGATCCAATGGTTCAAGGAACCCGAGAACCTGTCGCGCTACAAGGCCTGGCTCTACAACGTCTGAAACCGGAAACGTCCACCCATGCGCGCTGTGATTCTCGCGGGCGGCAAGGGCACTCGCCTGCGCCCCTACACCACCCTCATCCCGAAACCGCTGGTCCCGCTCGGCGGCAAGTATTCGATCCTCGAAATCATCATCATGCAGCTGAAGAAGGCTGGCTTCACCCACATCACGCTCGCGGTGAACCATCTCTCACAGCTGATCATGGCCTACTTCGGCGACGGGTCCCGGCTGGGCGTCAAGCTCGACTACTCGCTCGAAGACGGCGAACTCAGCACCATCGGCCCGCTGACCTTGATCGACGACCTGCCGCAGAACTTTCTCGTGATGAACGGCGACATTCTCTGCGATCTCGACTACCGCAAGTTCTTCGAAGCCCATGTCGAGGCCAAGAGCCAGATCTCGGTGTCGTCGTACCGCCGGCAGGTCAAGATCGATTTCGGCGTGCTGGAGCATGACGACAACGGCAGCCTCACGGCGTTCAGGGAAAAGCCCGCCTTCGATTTCGAGGTGAGCATGGGCATCTACTGCATCCAGCGTTCGGTGATCGACAACCTGCAGAAGGGCGCCAAGTACGGCTTCGACAACCTGATGCTCGATGGCCTGAAGAACAATCAACGCATCGACATCCGGCCCTTCGGCGGCTACTGGCTCGACATCGGGCGGCCCGACGACTACGAGTACGCGGACGAGAACTTCGAGGAGCTGTCCGCCAAGCTGGGCATCGGCGAATGACG
This sequence comes from Variovorax sp. KK3, assembly GCF_001984055.1. Lineage (GTDB taxonomy): Bacteria > Pseudomonadota > Gammaproteobacteria > Burkholderiales > Burkholderiaceae_C > Variovorax. The sequence continues at coordinate 41,770 of NZ_LYVO01000012.1, read as the reverse complement.
AGAGTCCTGCTGACGGGCTCGAACGGCGCCTTGGGCCGCGCGCTGCGATTGCGCCTGGAGTCCGAAGGCGGTTTCGAGATCGCGTCGGCGGGCAGGCAGGAGGCAGACCACTCGCTCGAGCTCAACGATCCGTCGGCATTCGACAAGCTGTTGGCGCAGGCACGACCGCGGTGGGTCTTCCATCTCGCCGCCACCTTCTCCAACGATTTCGAAGAGGCTCTCGCGATCAACGTGGAGGCCACGCGCCACCTGCTGGAGGCCGTCAAGCGAGCAGGTTCGCCGATCCGGGTCGTGCTGGTCGGCTCGGCAGCCGAGTACGGCGCAGTCAGGCCGGACGAAAACCCCATTCGCGAAGACCACGCGCTCGCGCCGGTCTCGGTCTACGGCCTCAGCAAGGCCTGGCAAAGTCAACTGGCTAGCCTTTACGCGAGTTCGGGCGTCGACGTGCTGGTGGCGCGTCTGTTCAACCTGCACGCGGCGAACGCATCGGAACGCCTCTTCGTGGGCCGCGTGCAGAAGCAGATCGGCGAGGTCCGGGCTGGCGAGCGCACCGCGCTCGAACTCGGCCCTCTGGCCGCAACCCGCGACTACGTGAGCGCGGAGCAGGCCGCCGAGCAACTGCACGCCATCGCCGCCTTCGGGCAGGCCGGCGAGGTCTACCACGTCGCCAGCGGCAAGCCCGTCACCATGCGCGAACTGCTCCGCTCCATGCTGGCCTCCAGCGGCCTCGAAGACATCCCCGTGCATGAAGCCGCCGCCCTCAGCAATCGCCCCGGCGTGGATGTGCCGGTGGTCTACGCAGACATCACGAAGACGCAGCGCCTGCTGCAGCGAAGAAATTAACGTGCCGACCATCAATCTCACCGTCCTGACACCGGTCTTCAACGAGGAGCAGGTGATCGGGCACTTCCACCAACGAACGAAGGCGGTGCTCGACGGCCTGCAGGACGTCGATGCCACCATCGTCTACGTGGTCGACCGCTGCACGGACAACACGCTGGCCGTGCTGCGCGAGATCGTCGCATCCGACCCGCGCGCCCGCGTCATCGCGCTGTCCGCCCGCTTCGGGCATCAGATGTCCTTGCTGGCCGGCATCGAGTATTCGGTCGACGCGGACGCCATCATCATGATGGACAGCGACCTGCAGCACCCGCCGGAACTCATCCCCGAACTGCTCGCCAAGTTTCGCGCCGGCAACGACGTGGTCTACACCATACGGCGGGACACCGAGGATGCCGGCTACCTGCGCAAGAAGGCCGGCAACGCGTTCTATTACGCGCTGGGCAAGATCTCGCAGGTGCCCATCAATCCGAATGCAGCCGACTTCCGGCTCATCTCGAACCGGGTGGCGCGCGCGCTCGCAGGCGGATTTCGCGAGCGCAACATGTTCCTGCGCGGGCTGTTCTCGTGGATCGGCTTCAACCAGACCGGCGTCGAATACGTCGCCGAGAAACGCTTCGCCGGCCACTCGAAGTATTCGTTGTCGCGCATGATGAAGCTGGCGATGGCCGGCATCCTCTCGTTCAGCACCAAGCCGCTTCAGCTGGGCATCTTTCTCGGGGCCTCGTTCGCCATGCTGGCGTTCGTCTTGATCGCCGGCTCCATCGTCAGGTACTTCTTCGTGCAGACGGTGCCGAACGGGTGGACGACGCTGGTGGTGCTGTCGCTGCTGTTCAGCGGCATCCAGCTCATCGTGCTGGGCATCATGGGCGCCTACGTCGGGGGCATCTACGAAGAGGTCAAGGGCCGGCCGCACTACATCGTTGAAGAGGTGATCAAACATGAGTAACAAGGTCGACTTCGACAACTACACCGACAACTACAACGAGCTGCTGCGCGAAAGCACCGGCTTCTTCTCCGCGGACGAAGCGTACTTCGCCCGCTACAAGGTCGAGCTGGTGAAACGCTTGTCGCGCCGGGCACCGGCGCGCATCCTGGAATACGGCTGCGGCATCGGTCGCAACATTCCCTTTCTGCGCGATGCGTTCCCGGGCGCGCACATCGAAGGCTCCGACATCTCCGGCGCCAGCCTCGACATCGCGCGCACCGAGAACCCCGGCACCCATTTTTTTCTGGAGCGCGACGACACGCCCAACGGCGAACCTGTCGACCTGATCTTCGTGGCCGGCGTGTTCCACCACATTCCGGTGGCGGAGCGGGCCCGCGTCACGGCCACGCTGTTCCAGCGGCTTTCGCCGGGCGGGGAGCTGTTCGTCTTCGAGCACAACCCCTACAACCCGGTGACGCGTCGCATCGTCGACAACTGTCCCTATGACGAAGACGCCGTGCTGCTGAAGCCGGCCGAACTCAAGTCGCTCTACGAAGGTGCGGCACTCGAGGTCGAAGAGTCGGGCTATTGCCTGTTCGTGCCGCCGAAGCTGTCGGCCTTGACCTGGATGGAAAACGTGCTCGGGTGGCTTCCGCTGGGCGGGCAGTACTGGGTGCGCGGCCGCCGGCGGGCATGAGCCAGTTTCTCAGGTTCCTGACCGTCGGTGTCTTCAACACGGTCTTCGGCTACTGCATCATCTTCGCGTGCATGTACCTCGCCGGTCTGTCGGCCGAGGTCAGCAACGTCATCGGCTACGCGGTCGGGCTCACCACCTCCTACCTGCTCAACCGTAACTTCACCTTTCGCAGCAAGCAAAGCCGGCGGGGTGAAGTCGTCCGCTTCGTCATCGTCTTCGCCATCGCGTACATGGCAAACTTCCTGGCGCTGCTGCTGCTCATCCGGCAGATCGGCGTGCATGAAGGCCTGAGCCAGATCCTCGCAGGCGCCGTGTACGTGCTGGCCTCCTATGCGATGAACAAGCTCTATGTCTTCCGGAACGCCGACGCAGGCTGAGAGCGCGCGCCGCTCGCCGGCCGCCACCGCGGCCACGCTGGCGGTGCTGCTGTTGCTGTGGGCCGTCTTCCTGCGCAACGGCATGGACGGCCAGCACTCCTTCGCGCTGGACATGGACAACGAGTTCTTCATCGGCGCGGTGCTGTCGTCGATGTCCAACGCACTGGCGCACGGCATCTGGCCGCTGCGCATGGACACGGTCATGGGCGGCCTGCCGCTCTACAACTCTCCGCAGTTGTCGCCGCTGTATCCCTTCTACTTCGCGTCGCTGCCGATCTTCCGCACACCGGCCGAGGTGGTGCATTCGATGCACTGGATCACCCTGGCGCATGTGCTGCTGCTCCAGGTCAACACCTATGTGTTCATGCGGGCCATCGGTGCATCGCGCATCGGCGCCGTGCTCGGCGCGGCACTCTTCGCCTTCAGCGCGAACAGCAATACCTATGCGGCGTGGCTGAACATCACCGCGCCCTATGCCTGGTTCCCGCTCTATCTCGCCGGGCTGGTCGGCATGTTCCGGCACCCGGGCCGCGTGCGCGACCCGGCCATCGCGCTGGTCGCGATCGTCTTGCTGACCTTCGCCTCGCCGGCCCAACCCCTGATCCACGCCGTGGTGGTGTCCGCGGTTTTCGTGGTGGCGTATTGGACGAGCCATGGCCTGGCGCAGGGATGGCAGCACACGCGGCGACCGCTGGCGACGCTCGTCGCCGTCGGCGTGATCGCCGTGCTCATCGTCTCGCCGGCGTTGATTCCGGCAGCGGCCGAGTTCAAGGACATGATCCGCTGGATCGGCGATTTCCCGCCGGTGGTCGGCAATGCGCCGATCCCCTTCGAAGCCTTCCAGGTCGACCAACTGTCGGTGCCGCGCCTGACCGGCATCTTTTTCCGCCAGGTCGGCGCCGCGGTGGGGAGCCCTTACGTGGGGGTCATCGGCCTGGCGCTGGCCGCTGCAGCCGCCGTCTCGACCCTTCGATCGTGGATCACCCGTGCGCTGGTCTTCATCGCCATCTACGCCATCGTTTCATCGACCGGCATCAACCTGGGTCTTGCCTACGTGAACTACGTGGTGCCCATGCTCAACAAGATCCGGGAGCCCAGCCGCTTCCTGGTGTTGTTCCAGTTCGCCATCGCCGCACTGGCGGCCCTGGGCATCGACCAGTTGCGGCGCATGGTCGCTTCGCCCCGATCCGTCGATGACGATGCGGCGCGGCGCATCGTCATCGCCATGCTGTTCGTGGCAGCCGTCGGCCTGGCCGTGATGCTCGGGAGTGATGCGCAGGTCATCGGAGCGGCGCCGCCCTGGGTCTACGTGCTGGCGCTCGTCGCGCTGATCGGGTTGACCGTCGCCTGGCGCCGCCACCCGTCGCGCTACGCCGATTCGATCGTCGGCGTCGTGTGGGCGGCGGCCGCCCTGACCTTCCTGGCCACCGACGTTCGCTGGCAGCCCGCTCCGATCACCGCCAGCAAGTACGACACGGGCGGCGGCCGCGAACTCGACAAGGTTTTCGATCGCATCGTCGAACTCGATCCACAACGCCAGTACCGCGTCGTCTTCGATGGCAAGGTCGACAAGCAGATGGCTTCGATGCTTGCGTCGTACAAGCGGATTCGTTCGCTCAACGCGTATTTCAATCCGGCACCGCACCGGCAGTTCGAAGCGCTGTACTACCACGGGCAGCGGTCGCCGAACTACTTTCAGGCCCTCGGTGCGCGCTATCTCGTTTGCGAGCCCTGCACGGCCGAGGCCGTTCGCGGTTACACCATGGTCGAGCGCATCGGTCGCCTGTTCCTCTACGAAGCGCCGCAGGCCTTGCCTCACAGCCGGTTGCTGACGCACGTCGACGGCCGATATTCCGACATCGCCGACTTCGGCACCAAGGCCGCGTCCGCCGATCTGTCGAAAGGCCTGCTCTATGTTCAAGCGGCTGATGCGGCGCCTGAACTCCCGCAGAGCCGGGCCGATTGCGCGAGTCGGGAACGGCGTCGATCGGTAGTCCGCATGCGCATGGAAACGCGCTGCGACGATCCCGGCGTCTTGGTCATCAACGACTTCTACGATTCATCCTGGCGGCCATCGGTCGACGGCAAGCCGGTGCCCTTGCTGCGCGTCAACGGCACCCAGATGGCCGTCGCGGTTCCGGCGGGCAGCCATGTGATCGACCTTCGCTACCGGCCGGCCTCGTTCTTTCTTTCGGTGCCTGTCGCGGGCCTGGGTGTCCTGCTGGCCATCGCGGGCGGCTTGTTCCTGTGGCGGCGAGGACGGAAGACTCGACGCTGAGTCTCAGCGCTGCGCACGGGTTGCTTCGTGCAGCGCCTCGACCACCGTGTCCTGTTGAGCCTCGGTCAGCCCGAACCACAGCGGGAGGCGCACCAGCCGTTCGGACTGCGAGACCGTGACGCCCAGTTCGCCGTGCGCCCGTGCGTAGCGCAGGCCCGCCGGCGAGTTGTGAAGCGGCACGTAATGGAACACCGACGAAATGCCGGCGGATTTGAGGCGGTCCAGCACCTTGTCCCGTTCGATCTCGGCGGCCAGCACGACGTAGTACATGTGCGCGTTGTGGCTGCATCCTTCGGGTATCACGGGCCGCCTCAGCACCCCGTCTTTTTCGAGCGCCTCGAGCATCACGTGATAGCGGTTCCATGCGGCCAGCCGTGTCTGCGTGATGCCGTCCGATTCCTCCAACTGCGCCCACAGAAAGGCGGCGATGAGTTCGCCCGGCAGGAATGACGAGCCGACCTCCTGCCAGGTGTACTTGTCGACCTCGCCCCTGAAGAAGCGGCTGCGATCGGTTCCCTTCTCGCGGATGATCTCCGCCCGAAGCTTGAGCGCCGGCTCGTTGACCAGCAGCGCGCCGCCCTCGCCGGAGATCACGTTCTTGGTTTCGTGAAAACTGTAGGCGCCGAGTTGCCCGATGCTGCCGAGGGCACGCCCCTTGTAGCTGGCCATCACGCCCTGCGCCGCATCCTCCACCACCATCAGGCCATGGCGTTCGGCGATGGCCATGATCGTGTCCATCTCACAGGCCACCCCGGCGTAGTGAACCACCGCGATGCCGCGCGTCCGCGGTGTGATCGCCGCCTCGATCAGCGACTCGTCGAGGTTCAGCGTGTCGCTGCGGATGTCGACGAACACCGGCACCCCGCCACGCAGCACGAAGGCGTTGGCCGTCGACACGAAGGTATAGGACGGCATGATGATCTCGTCACCAGGCTGGATGTCCATCAGCAGCGCGATCATCTCGAGTGCCGCGGTGCATGAATGCGTCAGCAGCGCCTTGCTGCAGCCGGTGCGGTCCTCGATCCAGCGGTGACAACGCGCGGTGAAGGGGCCATCGCCCGCGAGGCGGCCGTTGAAATGGGCCTCTGCGATGTAGTACAGCTCCTTGCCCGTCATGTGGGGCCAGTTGAAGGGAATGCGGTCGTTGATCATGTGGTACCTCGGAGGGCCTGCAAATGAATGAAGGCGCCTTCAGCAACCTGCAATTCGTCGCGGTGCCGCGGGAAGCGGCCCGGCATCGTGGATCACCATTTTTCCATGTGCGAAGGCTGCGCTGTTCAACTGCGGATCCCAAGGCGGACGGTGATCCACGGTGGACAGGTACCAGCGAATGTCGTTCGCCCGCATCGCATCGCGGGCCCGTGCCCAATCTGGCTGGGCGGCGACCGTGGCGAGTACCTTCAATCTGCTCTGGACCGTCTGCTGCACGCAACTGGCCATCAGCATCCGGAGGTCCGACCGCGAAAGGTAGGCGGGCAAGCCTGTGAGCGAGATCGTGTCGACGATCTGGTGGCTTTGCCCCGCCGCTTCACTGGCCTCCATGGCCATCACGTCGCCAGGCTGCGCGTGCGACCGCAGGTAGCTTGCCGCTTCGAGCAGGCCGGGCAGGACCCGCCGGTCATGAAAGTCCCCTCCCCAGGGCATCGAAACCACATCGGGTGCAGCAGGATTGGAGCGCCAACTGAACAGCGCCACCCACAAGATCAGTAGGACCGCAGAACCTTCGATCCAGCGCTGCGCCGTGCGGGGATCGGCGCAGCCGGCAATCACTGAGCGGCACGCGAATGCAATGGTGTAGATCGTGAAGACGATGTACAGAAGCGGAAAGTGCCGATGCTTGTATTCGGTGAAGTCACCGTTGCGCGCACTCGGCGCCAACAAGATCAACGCAAGAAAAGTGACCAGGACCAGCAGAGGCAACAGCCGATCGGCGTCGCTTGAGTGTTCTTCACGCCGTGCCGCGAACATGGCCACGGGAAATGCAACGATGTACAACCCGAGCACCGCAGCGACCACGATCACGGACTTGGCAGCAATGCCAGGCAGAAAAGGCAGCGAGCCCAGACCGATGGGATTGCCATAGAAGAGCGTGTACTTGTTGGAGAAGTCGAGATAGGTCGCCGGGTTGCAGCACTGCATGAACAAGTTGCGCGGCGCGTCGGCGATGGCGAGCGCGGCACCGAACAAGAGCAATGCGACGGCTGCGATGAACACCAGCAGCCTGAGGCGCAACCCGGTGTACCGGAGCAAGGCGAGCGTCGCGATCGGCGGCGCCAGCAACAGAAACATGTGGGCTCTGATGAGCACGATCGAGGCGAGCAGCGCCAAGGCAACAAGCAGCGTACGCGTGTCGCCCGTCCGGACGTAGCGGGACGCTGCAACGCACACCAGCAGCGACACCCCGATCGCATAGCCAGCGCCGGGCGAGGTGAACAGCATCCAGTCGAAGTCCAGCCAGCCGGATTGAAGGAACGCCCGCCACGCCGGCACCGCGATCACCAAGGCCATCGTCAACAGGCCGACGCGCCGGCCTGCCAGTTCGGTCGCAAGCGCATAACCGCCGATGACCGCCATCAGCACCCCCATCGGCATCAATACCGCGGTCGACAAGGCGAGCGGCGTGTAGTCGCCGACGGCCTGAAAGGCGGCCGGAATCACGAAGGGCGCGTAGTGATAGAAGCCGCGCGAGGCGCCGGCCAATTCCATGTCACCACCGATGCTGAACGGGCCACCGAAAGAGGCGATGGTCACGGCGTGGAGAAAGTAGTCGCTCCAGATCGGCAACACGCCGGTCCGCGCGAGTGTCAACGCGCTCGCTGTCGGCTCCCAAGCCCACACCAGCACGAGCAGTACGAGAACCGCTGTGATGCCGGCGTCGCGCAAGTCTCCGCCGGCCACCGGTCCGCGGCGGCTGCGGAGGATTGCGATCGGTGGCAGCAGCACCGCAGCAGCGACAGCCAGTCCCCGGAGAGCAGGGAGTTCGAACGCCCAGACCAGGCCGAGCGTGAGCAGCGACACCAGCGCGAACCCGGCGACGAATGCTGCCGGCAATCGCGCACGCAGAGCGTCGAGCTTGCCGACCGTCAGCAGCGCGCTGCCTGCCTGCGTAAAGAGCACAACGACACCCAGCGCCAGCGCCACCGCCCCGAACGAGGGCACGCCGGCGCCACGCCACAGCGCAGCGATCACGAACGCGGCGATGGCGAGTTGGAACAACAAGGCACCGACGCCAGGGCCTCGCAGACGACCGATCATCTTCAACCCCATGGACGCCACTTCCCGTTCAACCGATGAATCCTGTCTCGCAGCCGCATGGCAGGCTTCTCGACCAGGTGCCACGACAACATTGCCAGCGGGAGGGTCGCGAGGAAACACAGAAGTACATAGAAATGCAGCCGCCGGGTCGGGCCTGCCTGCGCAATGGCCTGCTGGATCGGAAACGCATAGATGTAGAGACCGTAGGAATAGTCGACGCGCCGGAGTGCCGGCAACTGCAGCTTGTCGTGATAGGCGATCACCATGACCCAGTAGGCGATGCAGAACTGCACGGCGACGAAGCGGTAATAGTCAGCCTTGACCAAGAGTACCGTGAGGAAGAGCAACGCCAACCCCCAGCGAAACGAAACGACAACCTGTTCTCGGTTCACGAACAACATCACGCCGAGCATGAAGCAGAACATGACGCCGTCGACATTGATGTCACCACCGCCAAGCCACCAGGTCCCGGTCTTCTGCAGATGAAGCGCCAGTGCCAACGCGCATGCCAGGTTGCCCACGGCACGCGTCGTGAATCCGCCCAGAACGCCGACGCCCAGAAGAATCAGATAAAGCGCGAACTCCTTGGGCAGCGTCCACAATGAACCGTTCACGACGTCGGGAAAGGCATTGCCTTCGAAGACACCCGGCAGGGACCAGCGCAGATCCAGCATCAGGTTGCGCACGAAATAGTCGAGCGTGCGCGGATCGGCAAGGAAGTCTTTGGCAGGCAACCGCGTCATCGCCGCGCCGAGCGCCACCGTGAACAGCAACGCCACGGCGAGCGCGGGAAATATTCGCAGCATCCGGGCCGATAGAAACTCGACCCAGTTCGGGTTGCGCACGAAGCTCTGGCATACCAGGAAGCCGCTGATCACGAAAAAAATCTGCACGCCCACTTGACCGGCGCTGATCACGCGGAAGTGCGTCTGAAAGAAATCGGGTGTGGGTCGAGGCCCCAGCAACACATACGAGTGGCCGAAGATGACCAGAGACGCGCCGAGCAACCTGAGCAGATTGAAATTGTTGTTGCGGTCGATGCAACACTCACTGAGACGCTTCATGCGGCTTGGCTCATCTGCAGGCCACAGCGCGCCGATCGCCAATGCGCCCCGAACTCATCAAGAAGAGCCCTTTTGGAGGACCACGAGCCGCGACCCGCCCAGGGGCAACGAAACGCCGGCCTTGATCGTGAGATGCTCGAGCCGCATGCAGGCCGTCAGCGCCGCATCAAGCGCGGCGCCGTGCTGCAACGATTCACTGCCGCCCGACTTGCCGGCCCGGCGGGCAGCCACACGCGAAGCCATCATCAAAGGCAACAGCAGCGTGACGAAAGAGGTGCTCCTGACAATTCGGAATCCTGCCGCCGTCACCTTGTCATGCAACTCCCGCGCCGTGTATCGCCGTTGATGGCAGGCCTCTTCATCGACAGGACTCCACAGCCACGGATGCTGCGGAACCGTGAGCAGGCATCCTCCACCGGGCTTGATGGCCTGGTGGAAGTTGCGAAGCACCAGTTCGTCTTCGACGATGTGCTCGATGACGTCGAAGGCCGCGACGATGTCGAACTCTTCCCGGTACGGCAGCTTGCGCGCATCCATCTGCTGCAGTTCGACGGCGGGCAGGCGCTGTGCGGCGAAGGCGAGCCCTGCCGTGTAGATCTCGCTGCCTGCAATGCGGGCGGTGGGAAACGCTTGCGAAATGCCGGTGAGCACGAAGCCTGTTCCGCAACCGACCTCGAGCAACGATTGAAACCGTGGAAAGTACTTGCGCAACGCCCACAGGATGACGGCGTTGCGCGAACGAAACCAGAAGTTTCCCGCTTCGACGCGAGCCAGCCCTTCGAAGCTTCCTTCGGGAAAGCCTTCGTTGCTGCGGGCCAGCTCCGGCGCCCAGGCCAGAAAGCCATCGAGCCTTTCGGGAGCGAAGCCGCAGACAGCGCAGCCCTGGGCAGGCAGAAGATGGGGTGCGCCACAGGCAGGACAAAGGATCATGAGCAGCTCAGGACACCGCCGGCCGGTTGGGAAAGACGAAGTAGCGGAAGAGGAGGTAGAGGATACCCGCCACCACGACGATGGCCGCGGCCTGCACCGCCTGGTGCGGGTAGCCGAGCCGGTCCGACAGCACGTACAGCATGCCGACATTGACGCCGTAGCCGATGACATGCGCGATGGCATAGCGAAGCAGCCCGTGCGAGGTGCGCCCGCTGTACGCGAACGAATACCGTGCATGGCCGAAGTACGCCGTCACCGCGCCGATGGGATACATCAGCGTCACCGCGACCTTGGGATCGAGCCAAAGCCAGGTGACCAACAGGTAGATCAGGTACCCGAGCAGGTTGTTGAGCACGCCGACCACACCATAGCGGACGACTTGTCGCACCGTCGCGATCAAGTCCGATTTCGTCATGGCGTCATGGGTTCTGAAGCTCGCGCAGTCGGTGCCGGTCGACCTTGCCATTGGCATTGGTGGGCAACTTCGGCATGACGATGAGCCGGGCCGGCACCATGTAGTCGGGCACGACCTGGGCCAGTGCCTGAAGCAGCGCCTTGCCGTCGACCTCGCTGGTGCAGGCCACGAATGCGATCAGTTTTCCGTAGGCGGACTGAGCGCGTTGATAGACCACCGCGGCCTGGTCCACTTCGGGCAGGCCGATCAACGCATTCTCGATTTCCTCGAGTTCGATGCGGTAGCCCATGTGCTTGATCTGGTTGTCCTTTCGCCCGACGAAGTGGAGCATGCCGTCCACCTCACGCACCAGGTCGCCGGTGCGGTACATGCGCTTCATGAACCGATCAGGCTCGGTCAGCGTGTGAAAGGCCGCAGCCGTGCGCTCCAGGTCGTTGAAATAGCCGGCCGCCACGTTCGGGCCGATCAGGCACAGCTCACCTTCGAGTGCATCGCGATCGTTCTCGTCGAGGATCCGATGGTCGAAGTTCGGGTTCAGACGTCCCAGGGTGGGCAGGCCGTCGAGCACCTCGAAATCCGAAGGACCGAGCGTGTGGCCGCTGCAGATGCACGTGCATTCGGTCGGGCCATACACGTTGACCAGCGAGGCCTGGCCCAGGAAGCGGTCGTACAGCTTCTTGAGTTCCACCTTCGGATAGCCTTCACCCCCGAACACGATGGTTCGCAGGTCCGACAGGGCTCCCGGTGCGATCGCCTTCACGGCCATGAGGTACATGAGCGCCGAGGGCACGGAGAACCAGATGCTGCAAGCCCGGGCACTGACGTACGGCACCAGTTCGTAGGGCTTGGCGAGCAGGCTCCGGTGAATCGGGCTGAGCGAGGCGCCGCAGAACAGGCCGACGTAGAAATCGAACACCGAGTTGTCGAAATACATCGGGCTCAGGTTGGCGAAGTTGTCCTGCTCCGTGATGCCGAAGCGCTCTGCCCCCCAGGCGATCAGGTGCAGCACGTTCTGATGCGTCACGGCCACGCCCTTGGGCACGCCGGTCGAGCCCGAGGTGAACATGATGTAGGCGATGGTCGACCCGTCCACCACGCGCGACCGCTCGCGCTGTGCCTCACGGGCCGCCGCACTCGGTGTCGGCAGCAGGCCATGGTCCAACTGCAAGAGTTCGCAGCCCTGCATCCGGGCGAGTTCCGCCATGCCTGCCGCGTATTCCACGCTGTCGAAGAACAGCAACTTGGGGGCGCTGACTTCGAGGATTCTTCCGGTGCGCGCTACGGGCGATGCGACGTCGATCGTGACGTAGGCAACGCCCAGCCGAATCGCGGCCAGCATGAGCGCATAAGACAGGGGATGCTTGTCGTGCCCGATGGCGATCACGTCGCCGCGTTGCAGCCCCTTGGACATCAGCAGGGAGGCCAGCGAATCGATCCAGCCGCCCAACTCGCGATAGGCGTGCGCTTCGGCGGCGTAGCGCAGCGCAGGGCGATCCGCGCGCGTGCTCAGCACGTCATCGAACATCAAGGCCAGGTTGTGATGATGCAGGGTCGCGGACATGCCGGCTCGCAGAAGCTATCGATTGATGGTGAAGAAGGGATACGGCTCGCCCAGCGCAACAAAGCCTGTGGACCGGCAGAGCGCCATCGATGCATCGTTGTTGGTGAAGCAATCCCAAAGCGGCACCAAAGCACTCGCGAAGCAGCGTCGATTGAATGCACGCACCACCGAACGGCCCAACCCGAGGTGGCGGTAGTCCGGCAGGGTGACGACGTCGATCTCCGCTTTGCCATCGGCCACCGCCGCGGCATAGCAAAGCGCGGCTGGTTGGCCATCGACCAATGCGAGCACGGCATGGGCATGCATCGCAAAATCGTCCGGCGTGCGCCAGAACCGGCCGACCACGTGGAATGCTTGTTCGATCGAATCGACGTGACCAGCGTCAGCCGACACGAGCTCCACGCCTTTGGTCGCTGCCCCCGCGGCCTCGGCAAGGTCATCCGCCGCCGATGGCGCGCCCCACTGAAAGTGTTGGCGCCACGAGCGCAGACCATCATGCTCGCCTGACTGCAGGAATGCAGGGCAATGCGGCGTGTAGAGCCGCACCTTGGCGCAGGCGAAAGCTTTCTCGACCAGCCAGTACCGGTGCAATGACTCCTCGAAGGCCGGGACGCTCGTGCCGAATACCTGCGCAAAGCCGAACGCATGCTCGACGTAGAACTGGGTGGGGTTCTCTGCGCGGTCGGCGTAGACCACGCCTGCCTGCGTGCCATCGAGCACCGCCCCGATCAACGGGAAGTAGGACCCGTGGCGGCGATAGAGCGCGTGCGCGCCCGACTGAGGCAGCGGCGGAAGCTGGAACATGTCAGATCGTCAAGCCGCCGTTGACGTCCAGCACGGTGCCGTTGATGAAGTCGTTCTCGACCAGGGCGATCACTGCCTGTGCCACCTCGTCGGCCTCCCCGAGGCGGCGCAGCGGCGTGTTCGACTGGATGTGCTTGAGCACGGCCTCGTTCAAAGCCTGCCGCGTGGAGTCGGTGCCGATGAAGCCCGGCGCCACGGCGTTCGAGCGGATTCCCCACCGGCCGAGTTCCTTGGCCCAGGTCACCGTCATCGCGTTGACGCCTGCCTTGGCCGCGGAATAAGCCGTCTGTCCTTCATTGCCTTGTGCGCTGATGGAACTGATGTTGACGATCGCGCCCTTGGTGCGGCGCTTGACCATGTGTTCGACCACCGCGGCAGTGACGATGAAGACCGAATCGAGATTGACGGTGAGCGAGGCGCGGAAGCGGCCATAGTCATGCATCATCCCGGCCGGGTTCATGAGGTTGACGAAGGGCTCGCTGAAGATGACGCCGGCGTTGTTGACCAGGATGTCGAGGCGGCTGTGGCGTTCGACCACGCCAGCCACCGCGGCCTTGACCTGCACGGGATCGGTGACGTCCATGCTCACGCCTTCCAGCCCTTCAGGCAACAAAGCCAGCGCATCGGCATTGCGGTCGGCCACCACGACGATGGCCCCTTCGTCCGCCAGGCGGCGTGCGATAGCCAGGCCCAGGCCCTGCGCTCCGCCGGTCACGAGCGCCACGGCGCCATCAATTTTCAAGGTCGACTCCCTTGTCTTTCAGCACCGACACGATGCCTGCGACCGAGGTCATGCGCAGGATGTCGGGGATGTCCAACGCCAAGTCGAACTCTCGTTCCAAAGACATCACCAGGTCCATCTGCTTGAGCGAGTCCCAGGTGCCCACGTCGTCCTTCTGCAGGCCAGGATGGATCTCGGCCGCGCGAAGTCCGAAAACCTCCGCCAGGACTTCTGCGAGCTTCTTGTTCATGTCAAATCCCGAAATGCTTGACGTAGTCTTCCGACGAATACCGGAAGGGTTCGGCGGAGCGGGCCAGGTGGACCGTATGCGGCTTGGTGTCGCGCGAGATCATCGCGCCGGCGCCGACGATGTTGAATTCGCCGACCGTGACCGCGTTGACCACCGTGCTGCTCACACCCAGAAAACTGTGGTGCTCGACTCGCGCCTGCCCCGAGATCACACTGCCTGCCGCGACCCAGCAATGGTCTCCCACGCTGCTGTGATGGGCCACCGTCACATTGCTCCACACCATGGTGTTGCAGCCGACGCGCGCATGCGGCTCGACCACGGCGCCGGGCAGCACGATGCTGCCCTCGCCCACCGGGTGGTCTGTGTACACCCGCGCATCGGGATGGATGTACGTCTCGACGCCATAGCCCATGGCCTTCAAGCGTTCGAACATCCCTTCGCGCGTACGGTTCAGGTCGTCGTAGCCCATGGCCATGATGACGCGGTGCGTCGCGGGCGAGAACGCCTCGGCCAAAGCCGACACGCCGACCGTGCGAAAGCCGTCGACGCCGCCTTTCGAAACGAACGCGTCGTCGACGGTGAGGCCGACCACCTCGTAGCGGGCGTCCCGCCGCAGGTAAGTGCTCAGGATCTCGGCGGTGATCGCATTGCCCGCCAGCACGATTTTTGTCATGGGGTGTCCTCCATCACGGCCAGGCCGAAACCGGTCTTGCCGTAGCCATTGCCGTTGTAGAGCATGTACATGCGGCCCTGGTGCTCGAACACGCAGGGGTAGCAGATCATCTCGCTGTCCCAGCCCGAAGCGGAGACATCGATGCCCGACAGCGCGTCGTCGCGCTGCCACTGACGTCCGTCGGTCGACCAAGCGAAGCCGATCCGGTATGTGTCGGTCGTCTTCGTGGCGCGGTGGGCGTACCACATGAAGTAGGTTCCTTCACGGTAGATCACGCTGGGCCGGCCGAACGCATATTCGTACTCGTCCTTGAAGGGCAAGCACATGCCCGGCTCGCAGGTCCAGTCGACGCCATTCCTCGAATGCGCGTAGTGGATGCCGTAGTGGTGTTTCCAGCCCTCGGCCGTCCTGGTCCAACTGATGCCCGAGTTGTACCAGGTCTGCCAGAGATCGCCTGATACGTGAAAGGCGGTCGCTGCCGCGAAAAGCGGGTTGTTCTTGTCGCGCCCCAGCACCGGCCCGGCGAACTCGCGGGTCAACGTCATTGCGCGCGCATCGAGAATCGCGCGCCCGGTGTCGCAGATCCACAGGCCCTCGGGAAGAACCTGCCAGCCCACGTAGTACAGATAGATGGCACCCCCGTGCTTCACCAGGCACACGCTGATCGCGCCATCGCAGTCGAAGTGGCACGGCTCGCCGGGGTAGAGCGCGAGTTTCGGCGTTCCCTGCAGTTCGACCCGGCCACCCGACACGATGGCATTGCACAGGAAGACATGCGAACGCTGGCGTGCGTCCCGGCGCGTGAAGGCAACCACGTAGCGGTCACCCTCGATGTGGACCGCACAAGGATGCGATCCGTGCGAGAACCCATCGCTCGGCGGTGTGAACAGCAAGCCCTTCTTGCGCCACGGAAACGGCTGCTGATCCGCCACGACGGATTTGAGCGGTCTCATGACAGGTTCAATCCTTGGCCAGCGACGCGCGAAGCGCCGATTCGAGGAAGGCGACCCGGCTCATGCCGCGCTTCTGCGCTTCCTGGTAAACGCGGTCACGCAAGACGGGGTCGACGCCTTCCATCCGCCCGAAATAGCGGCTGCGGATCGTGCCCCCCCTCGTGCCCACATGGGGCACGTCGATGTCGACGGACAGTTCCTCGGTGCTGGCCTGAAACTCGATGACGTAGAAGCAGTTGCTCAACTCCCAACTGAGCTTGGCCGCGCGGGCCGTGGCCGGCAGCGCCGAGAGCGGCGCACTGCGGGCATAGAGCGCGTTGTTGGTGACCAGCATGCGCCCCAGTTCGGTGTCGACCAGCCATGGTGCCAATCCCTCGTCGCCGATGACGACGTTGCCGCCCTGCTTGACCACGCGGTTCATTTCCGCGATCCCCTGGGGAATGTCCGGGAACAGATTGATGCCACCGAAGTGATATGCCGCGTCGAAGAAACCATCGGCGAACGGCAGATGAGACGCGTCGCTCGCCGAGAAATGGAGGCTCACGCCGGAGCCTGCCAGCTCGGTCCGGTAGCGAGCGACACCAGCCAGCAGCATCTCCTTGGCGATGTCTTGCGCATAGATATCGCCCGCGCCATCGAGGGCGCGTACCAGGTAAGGCAAGTCGTTTCCCGCACCTGCACCGGTCACCAATATGCGCTGGCCCTTCTTCAAGCCGATTCGCGCGACCAGTCGCTCACGCAGACCTTGCTCGTCGGCATGGAACGTCGCAAACACCCAGCGCAGCGCGTTGTCATGGACCTCGGCGGCGTTTGCCTGGGCATATTCGTTCGCCCCTTCAGGCTCGCTGGCGAACACCGGAACGTCGGTGCCGGGCTCGAACGGAAACTGGTGGCCATTCGGGCAATTCAGTCCAGCGGCGTCCTGCTCCAGCGGGGCGTGGTCGCAGCCGGACTCAGGGCAGCAGTAAGTGGATCGAAGATTCATGATGCTTCTCTTTTCTGGCACACGACCCAGAACACGCGTTCGGAGACACCGTAGTAATCGTTGTCCGCAAAGCCGAATGAAAAATGCTCGAACCAGGGCGAGAGGTACGTCTCGATCTGGTCTTTGGTGGAAAACGCGTGCAGGCGGTAGCCGTCGCGGTTGCCATAGGGATCGGACTGGATACGCAGTGACCCGTCTTCCAGGGCGAGCGCGTCCTTGAAGATGTACGAGGCCCGGCTGGCCACCGAAGCGACGAGCCAGGCTCCGGGCTTCATCACCCGGGCGTACTCCGCCATGTTGTCGGCAAAGCTTTCGCCTTCATCGCAGTAGTAGCAGCAGTGACAGGCCAGCAGGTAATCGAAGTGGCCATCGTCGAAAGGAATCTTGCTGTTGCGGCCCACGCGCAAGTCGGCCTGGTGTCCCAGCTTGCCCAGCCGCTCATGGGTCTGCCGGACGATGCCGTCGGTGATCTCGATGCCGCTCACGTCGAAACCCTGGTCGCAAAGAAAGACGGTGTTGCGACCATCGCCGAATGCAATGTCGAGCACGCGATCACCGGGCTTCGGCTTGCGGAAGTTCAGACCTGGATAGCTGGCCAGAAAGGTGCGGACCACGAACTCCGTGGGGTAGACCCGCAATCCGGCACGCTTCGCGTAGAACTGCTCGTAGCTGCCGTCAATGGAGGGAGGAGGATTGGCCATGGATGTCTCTGACGATGGTGGAGGGCCGCTGCTTGGTCTCGGTGAAGATCTTGGACAAATAGATGCCGATCACGCCCACGAACGAAATGATCATGCCGCCGAGCAGCCAGATGGACACCATCACCGAGGTCCACCCGTCCATCGGGGTCGACAGCACGAGCTTGAAGAAGACAAGGTAGGCGGCGTACAGCAGCGCGCCCGCAAAGATGATCAACCCCGTGTAAAAGATCATTCGCAGCGGCGCCTCGCTGAACGAAGTGATGGCATTGGTGGCATGCGCGATCTTCTTGGGAAGGCTGTACGTGGTGTCGCTGCCATGCAGCTTCTTCACTGTGCGCGCGCACTGCTTGAAGCCAGCGATGACCCAGAGGCACGAGATCACCATCTCCCGCTCGCGGAACTGCAACAGTGCGTCGACGTAGCGGCGCGACATCAGCCTCGCGGTGACGATGTTGCGTGGATGGTCGATATGGGCGAGGTAGTTGAACACCGTGTAGTACAGCTCGCCGCTCCAGCGCTCGAACCAATTGCCTTTGCGGGCTTCCTGCACGCCGTACACAACGTCCGCGGACTCGGCCACCATTGTTGCAGCGAAGTCCTGGAGCCATTCGGGCGACTCTTCCAGGTCGCTGTCGATCAGGAAGATGCGTTCGCCGCGCGCCTGGGTGAGTCCGGCCACCATCGCCTTGTGATGCCCGAAGTTGCGCGACAAGTCGACCACGATCACATGCGGGTCGACACGTGTCAGTTCGATCGCCATGTCGAGGCTGCCGTCGGGCGAGCCGTCGTTCACAAGCACGATCTCGTAGTCGTCGCCCGCGAACTGCTGCGCTGCCTGGCTGGCGCGCGCGTGAAACTCCCGCAGGTGCACCGCGGATCGGTAAAGCGTTGCGACAACGGACAGCTTCATGGCCGGACGTGCTTCATGTAACGATGGGACTCGGGGCCGCAGTTGAACAGCAGGTCGAGAATGG
This sequence comes from Variovorax sp. KK3, assembly GCF_001984055.1. Classification (GTDB taxonomy): domain Bacteria; phylum Pseudomonadota; class Gammaproteobacteria; order Burkholderiales; family Burkholderiaceae_C; genus Variovorax. Next base: position 23,364 of record NZ_LYVO01000012.1, on the reverse strand, counting down.
TCACGCCGTGCGTGAATTCCCCCCAAAGCTGCGGGTACTCGGGATAGCCTGCGTAGTCGAACCAGCCCACTCGCACGCCCATGTCCGCGAAGACCTTTTCATCGAGGTAGTCCCTGGCGGACGGGCCCGAGATGTACTCCTGGGCCTGAGCCTGGCGGCACAAATGAGCCAAGCGCTCTGTCTTGCCCTCCGCCATGGCATATGAAGCGCTGTCGCTGATGACGGTGTCCACCCCCAGGTAGGCGCAGATGGCAACGAGCGTCGCACGGTTCAGTTCCGACAGATGGGTGAAGCGCCCTTCGGCATAGAGCGGTTCGAGCCAGCTTGCGATCGCATCGAAATGCGGCGCCCGACGGTAGTTCTGGACCAGGGCCTTCCAATGCCTGGACGCCCAATCCGTTCCGTCGATCTCTGTGTCCCGGATGCTCTGGTGGTACTTCCCCTTGACCATGACCGGCACGCTCAGCCATTGCGGGCCTTGCGGCGTCTTGATCTGATTGCGGTTGCGCCAATCTCGCCGCGTGTATTGCATGTCGTCGTAGAGCACGAATTCGTCGACGCGTGCGATCAGATCGAAGTACCCTTTCCAAGGGATGTAGTTGGACTGGACGATGGCGATGGATTTCATTGCCTACGCCAGCCGCCTGGCGAGCCAGCGCACCGGCGCCAACAGCCTCCACGAGCGAGAGTTCGTCATCGTGGCCAGTGCTTGTCGGGCTTCGGCCATGCCGGCGTTCGCCTCAGCCATGCCGGCGCGCGCTTGAGCCGCAACGGCTTCCGCCTGCTGCAATTTTTGTTGCGTGGACTGGAGCGTCCTCTTGGCCTCGCCCAGTTCGCTGTGGAGGCGTTGCCGCTCTTCCAACGATTCTGCTTCGAGTTGCTGCCGTCGAGCATCCAGTTCCAGGGCCCATGCCGTCCGCTGATCGAATTCGGCTTGCAGCGCCAGATGCTGTTGCTGAAGCTGCCGGTGCTCCGCATCCAGACCCGACGCCCAGCGCATGACGCCCTGCTGCTCCGTATACAGATCAGTGCCAGGCTCGACGAAGAGATTCGGGGAAATAACTGGAAGCAAATGCGCGCTCGCCGCGCAGACCGCGACGAAGTACATGTTTTCATGCGACAGCAAGGTTTCCGCGCTGGCGCCAGCATCCCCGAGCAAGAGCGCTTCGTAGCGCGTGCTTGCCCGCTCGAGCGGCAACAAAGCGGATGCCGTCAGAAAACGCTGACCGAAGTAGCGAGTCGCACCGAAATGCCTGCCCAGAAGCGCGTCGAGCTCATCGAAGTACAGCTCCTTGACGTGAAATTCGTTGACGTAGTTGCGATCGTCCGAATAGACCTTCTTGTTCGGTGAGGAGATCACGAGCAAGCCGTCCGGCTTCAACACACGCCGAATCTCCGCCAGCATCTCCTCCTGCTCATCGAGGTGCTCCAGTGTCTCGAAAGAAACGACGACGTCGATGCTCGAATCCTCGACCGGAATGGCTGTTGCACTCCCCTGTGCAAATCGGAGATGCGTCAGACGCTCATAGTTGCGGGCTGCGTGATCGACCGCCTCTTGCGAAATGTCGACGCCAACGACCGAACGGGCAACCTGTGCGAGCAGCGCCGAGCCATAGCCTTCGCCACAGGCGATATCCAACACGTCGCGGCCAGCGCAGAGAGATTGCGCCCAGCAGTAACGATGCATGTGCTCGTAGCGAATCTCTCCGCTTTCCGTGGGGATGAAGCGTTCTCCGGTGAAATCAAGCATGCCATCGGCCACGTTATTCAGTCGAACAGGTCTGCCGCCTTGAGGCTCACCGCAGCCGCATCCTTCGCCGACAGTTGCGGCGCACCGCCCACATCCGGCCACTGGATGGCCAGGTCTGGATCGTTCCAGGCGATCGCCCGCTCGTGCGCGGGCGCGTAGTAGCTCGTGGTCTTGTACAGAAAGTCGGCCGACTCGCTCAGGACCAGGAAGGCATGCGCCAGGCCTGGGGGCACCCACAGTTGCTTCTGGTTCTCTTCGTTGAGTTCGACGCCGACCCAGCGGCCGAAGGTCTTCGAGGACTTGCGGATGTCGACGGCCACGTCGAAGACCGCGCCGCGCGCCGCCCGCACCAGCTTGCCCTGCGGCTGCCGGATCTGGTAGTGCAGGCCACGCAGTACGCCCTTCACCGAGCGCGAATGATTGTCCTGAACGAACTCGACGTGATTGCCCACCGCGTCGTCGAAAGCCTTCTGGTTGAAGCTTTCCATGAAAAAGCCCCGTGCATCGCCGAACACCTTCGGCTCGATGATCAGGACATCGGGGATCGAGGTAGGCGTGATTTTCATCAGCGAATCTCTTCCGCAAGAAGATGGTTGAGGTACTTGCCGTAGCCGCTCTTTTCCAACGGTGCGGCAAGCTTGGCCAGCTGCTCCCGGTCGATGAAGCCATTGCGCCACGCCACTTCTTCGGGGCACGCGATCTTGAGCCCCTGGCGATGCTCAAGCGTCGCGATGAACTGCGCCGCTTCCATCAGGCTGTCGTGCGTGCCCGTGTCCAACCACGCATAGCCGCGCTGCATGATCTGCACGTTGAGCTGATCGCGCTCCAGGTAGGCCTGATTGACAGCCGTGATCTCCAGTTCGCCGCGCGCGCTGGGCTTGACCGCCTTGGCGATGTCGACCACCTGGTTGTCGTAGAAGTAAAGCCCGGTCACCGCATAGCTGCTCTTGGGCTTGGTGGGCTTTTCCTCGATGCTGCTGGCCTTGCCCGTGCCGTCGAAGGCCACCACCCCGTAGCGTTCCGGATCGTGCACGTGGTAGGCGAAGACGGTGGCACCGCTCTGCTGGGCATCGGCATCCGAAAGCAGGTGATCGAAGTCATGGCCATAGAAGATGTTGTCCCCCAACACCAGCGCACTCGGCGCACCACCGATGAACTTGTCCCCGATGACGAAGGCCTGCGCCAGCCCATCCGGACTCGGCTGCACCGCGTACTGCAGGTTGATGCCCCACTGGCTCCCGTCGCCCAGCAGCTGCTGAAAGCGCGGCGTGTCCTGCGGCGTGCTGATGATCAGGATGTCGCGCATGCCGCCCAGCATCAGCGTGCTGAGCGGGTAATAGATCATCGGCTTGTCATAGACGGGCAGCAGCTGCTTGCTCATCGCCAGCGTGGCCGGATGCAGCCGCGTGCCGGAGCCGCCGGCCAGGATGATGCCTTTGCGTGTTGTTGTCATGTCGCGTCTCTCTTGTGCGGGTCGGGGTCAGAGCGTCTCTTTGAGCATGCGGGCGACGCCCAGCCGCCAGTCGGGCAGTTCGAGTCCGAAGGCGGCCCGCAGCTTGGCGGTGTCGAGGCGCGAGTTATGGGGCCGGCGGGCGGGCGTGGGGAACGCGCTGGTCGGCACGGGCTCGACCGCGGACGGCTGCGCCTTGAGCTCGACTCTGGCGGCCAGCGCCTGCTCCAGCACGAAACGCGCATAGCCATGCCATGTGGTTTCACCGCCGGCCACGAGATGGTAGAGCCCGACCTTGCCCGGATCGCGCAGCGTCTCGCGTATCGCATGCGCCGTGACGTCGGCCAGCAGTTCGGCCCCGGTCGGCGCGCCGAACTGGTCGTCGATGACCGTCAGCCGGTCGCGCTCCTTGGCCAGCCGCAGCATCGTCTTCGCGAAGTTGCCGCCGCGCGCCGCGTAGACCCAGCTCGTCCGAAAGATCAGGTGCCGCTTGCAATGGCCGGCCACCAGTTGCTCGCCCTCGAGCTTGGTGCTGCCATAGACGCTCAGCGGTCCTGTCGCATCGTCTTCGCGCCAGGGCTTGCTGCCGCTGCCGTCGAAGACGTAGTCGGTCGAGTAATGCACCATCAGCGCACCGATCTGCTGGGCCGCCTGCGCCACGATGCCGGGCGCCGTCGCATTGAGCTTGCGCGCCAGCTCGGGCTCGCTCTCGGCCTTGTCGACTGCCGTGTGCGCCGCCGAATTGACGATCACGTCGGGCTTGACCTGCAGCACGGTGTCGGCAAGTCGCTCGGGCTGGCTGAAATCGGCATGAAAGTCGGTGCTGTCGAAATCGAGCGCGACCACGTCGCCCAGCGGCGCAAGGCTGCGCTGCAGTTCCCAGCCGACCTGCCCGCCCTTGCCCAGCAGCAACAGCTTCATGCCGCCGCCTCGTACTGCTTCTTCACCCAGTCGCGGTACGCGCCGCTTTGCACGTTGCGCACCCACTCGGCATGGTCGAGGTACCACTCGACGGTCTTGCGGATGCCGGTGTCGAAGGTCTCGGCCGGCTTCCAGCCCAGCTCGCGTTCGAGCTTGTGCGCGTCGATGGCATACCGGCGGTCGTGGCCGGGCCGGTCGGTGACGTAGGTGATCTGCTCGCGGTAGCTGCGGCCGTCGGCCCGCGGACGCAGCTCGTCGAGCAGTGCGCAGACGGTGTTGACGATCTCGATGTTGGGCTTTTCGTTCCAGCCGCCGACGTTGTAGGTCTCGCCGAGCTTGCCGCCCTCGAGCACGCGTCGGATGGCGCTGCAATGGTCCTTGACGTAGAGCCAATCGCGCACCTGCATGCCGTCGCCGTACACGGGCAGCGGCTTGCCGGCGAGCGCGTTGACGATCATCAGCGGGATCAGCTTCTCGGGAAAGTGGAAAGGCCCGTAGTTGTTCGAGCAGTTGGTGGTCAGCACCGGCAGGCCGTAGGTGTGATGCCAGGCGCGCACCAGGTGGTCGCTGGCGGCCTTGCTCGCCGAATAGGGGCTGTTGGGCTCGTACTTGTTTTCTTCGGTGAAAGCCGGGTCGGTGGCCGAGAGCGAGCCGTAGACCTCGTCGGTCGACACGTGCAGGAAGCGGAAGGCCTGCTTGCTCTCGGGTGCCAGCCCGCTCCAGTAGCCCCGCACCGATTCCAGAAGCCGGAAGGTGCCGAGCACGTTGGTATGCACGAAATCCTCGGGTCCGTGAATCGAGCGGTCGACGTGCGACTCGGCCGCGAAGTTGAGCACCGCGCGCGGCTGGTGCTCGGCAAGGAGGCGGTCGATCAGTTCGCTGTCGCCGATGTCGCCCTGCACGAAGACGTGCTTCGGGTCGTCCTTGAGAGAAGCCAGGGTTTCGAGATTGCCCGCATAGGTGAGCTTGTCGAGATTGACGACGGCTTCGCCGCTTTGCGCGAGCCAGTCGAGAACGAAGTTGGCGCCGATGAAGCCGGCGCCGCCGGTGACCAGGATCATGGGGTCGTCCCTTGCAATGGAAAAAGACCGCCTCGGGGCGGTCGCGGCGTGATTATCCCATCCCCCGATGTATCAAGAGGCAGCTAGATGCGGCCGCCTAACGAAGCGGCGTCACCCCGGCTAGAGTGCCTCGATCAACCTCAAAGGAATGCCCATGGCCGACGACGACAAGACCGACCGCATCAAGGACTCCGCCCAGCAGATCTGGCTCGCCGGCCTCGGCGCCTTCGCCAAGATGCAGCAGGAAGGCAGCAAGGCCTTCGAGGCGCTCGTGAAGGACGGCATGGGCGTGCAGAAGAAGACCCAGCAGGCCGCCGAGGAAACGTTGAGCCAGGCGCAGGCCCGCATGGCCGGCTTCGCCAGCGACTTCGGCAACCGGGCTGCCGGCGGCTGGGGCAAGCTCGAGAACATCTTCGAAGACCGGGTGGCCCGCGCGCTCGAAAAGCTCGGCGTGCCATCGGCGCAGCAGGTCGCGGCGCTGCAGGCGCGCGTGGAGGCGCTCGAAGCACAGCTCAAGCACAAGGAGGCCGCCGTGCGCCCTGCGCGCACCCCGCGCAAGACGGCCGCGCGCCATCCGGCCGAGGCCGCGGCCAAGCCGTCGCGGCGCCGCAAGCCGCCGGCCGACGACGCCTGAGCACAGCCTGACAGACCCGCTGCGGCACTTCGCCGCAGCGCAGCAATCCCCCATGGCGCGGGACTTGCGATAGAGTGGCTTCAGGAGACAACCCCAGAACCCGGAGGCCACGACCTCATGGTCAAGAAAGCGCCACGCCGCACTGCGCAACGCATCCTCGAAGCCGCCCTGGACCTGTTCAACCGGTTCGGGGAGCCGAACGTCTCCACCACGCTGGTGGCGGGCGAGCTCAACATCAGCCCCGGCAATCTGTACTACCACTACCCGGCCAAGGACGAGCTGATCAACAAGCTCTACGAAAGCTACGAGACCGAACTCAACGAGCTGCTGCACGCGAGCGAAGGCGTGCACGACGTGGAAGACGCCTGGTTCTTCATGCACAGCCTGTTCGAGCTGATCTGGCGGTACCGCTTCCTCTACCGCGACCTCAACGACCTGCTCTCAAAGAACCGCCACCTCGAGCGGCAGTTGCAATTGGTGCTGCAGAACAAGGCCCGCGCAATCCGCACACTGCTGATCGGCATGCGCCGCGCCGGCCACCTGGCCATCGACGAGCGCGAACTCGACCCGCTGGCCCACAGCATGGTGGTGGTGCTGACCTACTGGCTGAGCTACGAATACGTGCGCAACCCGCGCGAGGCGCTGGAGCCGGAGCATGCGCAGGGCGCACTGCTGCGCGGTGCCCACCACACGCTGCACCTGCTCGCGCCCTACCTCGCGGCCGAGCAGCGCAGGCATCTGCTGTCGCTCAGCAATGCTTACGCGGGCAGCGAAGAACAGGCGGCAACGGCCTGAACGGCCAAGGCGTTCCATGGCCCACCCCGACCTTCGCCCCCTCTCGCTGCTGTCCGGCGGCACCGCTTCCAGTTCGGAGCCCTGGACGCCCATGCCGTACCGGGACGCGCCTCATTACGACAGCGCACAGGTGCTCAAGCACTGGGACCGGCTGCACGTGGGCCAAGGCCTGCCGCCGCCGGCGAAGGGGCCGCTGGCCGAGGGTTGGGCGCTGTACCACAGCGGCGAATTCGAGCGTGCCGCCCATCTGGGGCTGCGCCTGGGCCACGACGGCCTGATCCTCTGCAACCAGGCGACCGCCATCTACGCCACCTACCTCGAGCCGCGCGAAGCCGCACGGCAGGCGCTGTTCAGGCAGGTGGCGGAGCGTGCCGCCACGCAGGCCGCCGCGGAGCCGGACAACTGCCAGGCGCTGTTCTGGCAGGCCTACGCGCTGGGCCGCTACAGCCAGGGCATCAGCGTCGCGCGGGCCCTGGCGCAGGGCCTGGGCAGCAAGCTCAAGGGCGCGCTGGAGCACGTGATCGAACTCGAACCCCAGCATGCCGCGGCCCACATCGCGCTCGCGGCCTTCCATGCGGAAGTGATCGACAAGGTCGGTGCGCTGGTCGGCCGCATGACCTACGGCGTGCGGGCCGAGACGTCGATCGAGCTCTTCGAGAAGGGCCTGTCGCTGCACCCGCGTTCGGCCGGCGCGTTGATGGAATATGCGCGCGGGCTCCTGATGCTGGAAGGCGAAGGTCGCACGGCGGACGCCACCCGCCTCTACGAACGGGCCGCCGCGCTCGAACCCGTGGATGCCCGCGAACGACTGGACATCGAACTGGCACGCGCAGGCCTCACCGATTGAGCCGCGCGCGTTTTTCAACGGAACCGCCACTTAAGATGCGGCCTTCCGCCACAAGACTTCCGCCATGTCCGACCTGAACGCCCAGTTCGAAACCGCCCAAGCCAACTCGCGCCTGCTCCCCGAGCGCCCCGACAACCCGACCCTGCTGAAGATCTACGGCCTGTTCAAGCAGGCGACCGTCGGCGACAACACCGAGAAGAAGCCCAGCTTCAGCGACATCGTCGCGCGCGCCAAGTGGGACGCCTGGACCGCCCAGAAGGGCGCGAGCGCCGACGAGGCCAAGCAGAAGTACGTCGACCTGATCGAATCGCTGCGCGGCGGTTGAGCCGCGCGGCCGACGAGACGCCTCAGCGCCAGTCCTTGTCGTTGTAGGCGTCGTCGTCCTCGCCTTCATCGCCTCCACTGCCTGCTCTGCCCTTTTGCGGGCCCTCGCCCAGCAGCTCGTCGAGCTTCGTCCGCAGGCGGTGCTCGATCTGTTCGCTGAAGCCGGCGAACAGGCCGGCCAGCGTGGCGTGGAGCTTGAACGCGGTCCCGCTGACCTCGACGCGGCCGTCGACGCCGGCCCGGCTGAAGCGGCCCAGGTCCTGCGTGTCGCCCTCTTCGTAGCTGCAGCTCAGCCCGTAGTCCTGCTCGACCTGCCGGACCCATCGGCGCGCGATCGTCCGCGCGGCGTCGATGCCCAGGTTGTGGCTTCGTTCGATCTGGATGTCAGGCACCGGGCCCTCCCTGTCGTTGCGGTTGTCGATGAATTTGCTCGGCCGGCATGCCGGCGGCCGGTGTCGCGTCGCCGCCGCGCAGCGCCTGCAATCTCTGGTCTTGCGGCAGTGCGGCGAGGCGCCTGGCTTCGGCGTAGAAGCGCGGCCAGTCGCGGCCCTCGCGCTCGAACAGGGCTTCGAAGCCGGGAACCAGGTCGTCGTAGGCGGCCTGCGCGCCGAAGAGCGCGTTGTTGGCGCGGGCCACCCAGCCGTCGTAGGCGCCCTGCCGCGGGCCGCTCCAGCCCGCGCGCAGTTCGGCATAGCGCCGGCGAAACTCCTCCATCGCCGCATTCTTCTGCACGTCGACCGTGGCCCAGTCCTGCTGCTGCGCCGCCAGCGAGGCATAGACGTCCGCCAAGGCACGCCGCGTGTTCGCCGTCAGCACACGAAACTGCTGGCGACGCGCGTCGAACTGGGCGTACTCCAGGCGCGCGGCCTCGCCGGCCTGGGTCTGCAGCCAGCGCGCGCCGCCGATGCGCTCCACCGCGGTGGCGAAGGATTCGTTGAACATGGTGTCGCCCGCGACGTAGAGCACCTGGTGCGCGAGTTCGTGGAACACGATGCGGGCGAGTTCGCCTTCCGGGTAGCCGATGAAGGTGGACAGCAGCGGGTCGCCGCCGGCCCAGTTCATCCAGCCCAGCGTGGAATAGGCCGGCACCGGGTACGCGACCGACTCCAGGCCCTGCCCGCTCTGCACGGCGGCTTCGGCCCGCGCCGCGGCCTCTTCGTAGTAGCCGCGGTAGCCGACGCAGCCGGCAACCGGGAAGCACCAGGTCTTGAGGGTCAGCGAATGCGGCGGCGCCGCCACCACGTTCCAGACCGCGGCGGCGCGATGCAGGTCGGCATACGACTTGTAGCTGGCGTTGTCGGGCAAGCCCAGTTCGGCCACGGCGAAGCGGCGGATGCGTTGCGCCAGTTCCAGCTTGGCCTTGAGCGGCTCGGAGACCTTCGGGTCCTGCAGCCATTCCGGCACCGGGCGCGCCGCGCGCATCAGGTCGATGTGGCCGCTGGCCGATTGCCAGTAGTAGCCCAGGTCCGCGCAACCGCCCAGCAGCGCCAGGGCCAGCGCCCCCAGGCCCAGACGCGAAGCGGCGCGGCGACGCCTCATGCCGGCGCCACCTCGACCAGGCAGTCGTAGAAGGTGGGGCCGCGGCCGATGTCGGTCAGCCGCTGGCTGGTGAGCTGGTTGACGTTGGTGCCGTCCACGCCGAGCTTGCGCCACCAGATGCCCAGCCCGTGCACCACGCCCGGTCGGGCGCGGCGCGACACCTCGGCGCGGCAGCGGTGTTCGCCGCGCCGGTTGAACACGCGCACCATCGCGCCGTCGACGATGCCGCGCGCGGCGGCATCGCTTTCGTGGATTTCCAGCAGCGGCTCGCCCTCGATGGCACGCAGGCTCTTCACGTTGACGAAGCTCGAGTTGAGGAAGTTGCGCGCGGGCGGCGAGATCATCGCGAGCGGAAACGCGGTGGAGCTGCCGGCCGGCTCGTGGTTGGGCACGTGGTCCGGCAGGCCGTCCTGCCCCATCGCGGCGAGGCGCGCGCTGAAGAACTCGCAGCGACCCGAGGGCGTGGGAAATGCGCCACCGGCATAGGGCGCATCGGGCAGCGGCAGCGTCGCGAAGCCCCGGACCGCGAGCGCCTCGAAGTCGATCACGCCCGGCGCGAAGGCGCTGCGGCACAGCGCTTCGTCGTCATCGGCGAAGCAAGGGTCGTCGAAGCCCATGCGGCGTGCCAGCGCGCGGAACACCCAGGCGTTGCTGCGCGCCTCGCCGCGCGGCGCCACGGCGGGCCGGTTCAGCAGCACGTCGGTGTGGCCATAGCTGGTGTGGATGTCCCAGTGCTCGAGCTGGGTGGTGGCGGGGAGCAGGTAGTCGGCGTAATCGGCGGTGTCGGTCTGGAACTGCTCCAGCACCACCGTAAAGAGGTCTTCGCGCGCGAAGCCCGCGACCACCTTGCCCGAGTCCGGCGCCACCGCCACCGGGTTGCTGTTGTAGACGACGATCGCGTCGACCGGATTCGCGCGGTCGAGCAGCGCGTCGCCGATGGTGCTCATGTTGATGGTGCGCGGCCGGCGGCCGGCCAGCAGGTCGGGCCGCTGCAGCGCGGCGCGGTCCACCGGAAACAACCCGGAGCTGCTGAGCAGCAAGCCACCGGCGCGCTCACGCCAGGCACCAACCAGCGCGGGCAGGCAGGCGATGGCGCGCGCTGCGTTGCCGCCCCCGTGCACCCGCTGCATGCCGTAGTTGAGGCGGATCGCGGCCGGGCGGGTGGTGCCGTAGGCGCGGGCCAGGTCGACGATCTGCGCCTCGGGCACGCCGCAGACGGCGGCCGCGCGCGCAGGCGGCCATTGCAGCGCGCGCGCTCGCAGCGGCTCCCAGCCCAGGGTGTGCTGCGCGATGTAGTCGTGGTCGAGCCAGTCATGCACGATCAGCTCGTGCATCAGCGCCAGGGCCAGCGCGGCATCGGTGCCCGGCAGCAGCGCGACGTGCTCGTCGCATTTGTCGGCGGTTTCGGTGCGGCGCGGGTCGATGCACACCAGCCTGGCGCCGGCCCGCTTGGCCGCCTGGGCGTGCCGCCAGAAGTGCAGGTTGCTCGCGATCGAGTTGCTGCCCCAGATCAGGATCAGCTTCGCCTCGGCGAAGAACTGCATCCGCATGCCCACCTTGCCGCCCAGCGTGTACGTCATGGCTTCACCGCCGGCCGTCGAGCAGATGGTGCGGTCGAGCAGCGAGGCGCCGAGCTTGTGGAAGAAGCGCCGGTCCATCGATTCGCCCTGCACCAGGCCCATGGTGCCGGCGTAGCTGTAGGGCAGGATCGCCTCCGGCCTGTCGTTTGCAAGGGCGTTCAGGCGCGCGGCGATGTCATCGAGGGCGGCATCCCAGCTCACGGCCTCGAAGCGGCCGCTGCCCTTGGGGCCCACCCGTTTCATCGGGCTGAGCAGCCGCTCGGGATGATCGTTGCGCTCGATGTAGCGCGAGACCTTGGTACACAAGGCACCCGCCGTGTGCGCGTGCTCGGGGTTGCCTTGCAGCTTGACGGCGCGGCCTTCCTGCACGGTGGTCACGAAGGAACAGGTGTCGGGGCAATCGTGGGGGCAGGCGCCGAGCACCTGGGTCGGGGAATTCATGGTGGGCGGGAGCAGTTTCCCGTCGAGTCTAAGTTCTGAACGGGCTATCCGGCCAACCCGTCTGCGGCCTGGAACATCGCCTGCCGCGCCTGGCTGATCACCTGCCCGCGCCAGGCATCGGTGTCGCTGTAGAAGGCGGCGAACATGCGCGCGCGGATCGACTCTGCCAGTTCGGCCGGCGCGCCCGGGTGCCGGTGCAGCCAGTGGTCGCCGCGCAGCGCGGTCATGACTTCGAGCATCGGCTCGGTGCCGTATTCGAGCGCGATCGCGGTGAACTCGGCCCGCGGGCATTCTTCTTCCAGCGAAAAGGCCATGAGCCCCGTCAGAAAGGCCGAGGTGGACGAGCCGTCGTACATCGAGGTGACCGGCAAGGCCGGCGTGCCCCACCAGGCATTGGCACGCGCGTAGGCCGCGGGGTCGTCGCGGCAGGCGAAGATGCGCTCGCCGATGCCGTTGGGGCCGAGCCCGGTGTGCATGTCGATCCAGCCCACGCGCCGCGCGGCGGCGGCATGCGTGCGCAGCACCTCGCGCACGGTGCGGTTGCTCCAGGTCGGCGCGGCGCCGCCGAAGAACAGGCCGTCGGCGAACTGGTACTGGCCGCGGCTCACGGCGGCCTGGTAGAAGGCCAGGCCTTCGCGCGCGATCAGCGTGTCGATCGCGGCCTGGTTGTCGGGCGTGGGCGGCCAGGCTTCGGGCAGCAGCAGCGCATGCAGGCTGGCATAGGCCTCGTTGACCGGCAGCGGCTTCGAAAAATCCACGAAGTTGCGGTTCAGGTCCACGTTCTCGTGGGTCACGCGCCGGCCGAGCGAAAAGCCGTGCGGGTTGAGCGCATGCAGGTACAGCACCGCCACGCCGCGGTCGCGCGCCTTCTCGCGCCACTCGGCGTCGTGCAGCGCGAACACCTGCACGCCGCTGCCGCAGTGGCCCTCCACGCCATGGCAGCCGCTGCTGACGATCAACAGCGCCTCGGCGTCCGGCGCGCCGTCGAGCGCCACGTCGAGCGCCAGCTCCTCGCCGTCGCGGCCCGCGAGCGGATGCACGTGGGAGCGCACGGCAAGCCCGGCGCCGGCGCAGCCTTCGAGAAACTTGCGCCGCGCCAGCGCGTACCGGGGTGCGAAGGCCTCGCCGACGCCGATCATGCGCCGCGCCCCTCGGCCGCGCCGGGGCTGCCCAGGAACTCTTCGGCCAGCCGCACCCAGCAGGTCGCGCCGAGCGGTATCAACTCGTCGTTGAAGTCGTAGCTCGCGTTGTGCAGCATGCAGGGGCCGCCGCCATGGTGCAGGTCGCGGTGGCTGCCGTCGCCGTTGCCGATGAAGGCGTAGGCGCCGGGCTTGGCCTGAAGCATGAACGCAAAGTCTTCGGCGGTCATGGCGCCCTCCTGCTCGAGCACGTTGTCCTCGCCCACGATGCCGGCCATCACCCGGCGCGCGAAATTCGCCTCGGCCGCGGAGTTGATGGTGGGCGGGTAGTTGCGGTGGAAATGGAAGTCGCACCGCGCCTCGTGCGCCGCGCTCACGTGCTCGGCGATCGTTCTCATGCGCGCTTCGATCAGGTCCAGCGCCTCCAGGGTGAAGGTGCGCACGGTTCCCCTGAGTTCGCAGGTGTCGGGGATGACGTTGCTGGCCTCGCCGGCATGAATCATGGTCACCGAGATGACGCCCGGGTCGGTCGACTTCTTGTTGCGGGTGACGATGGTCTGGAAGGCCTGCACCATTTCGCAGGCAATCGGCACCGGGTCGATGCCGGTGTGCGGCAGCGCCGCGTGCCCGCCCTTGCCGTGGATGGTGATGGTGAACTCGCTGCTCGATGCCATGGCCGGCCCGGGGCTGACGGCGAACTGGCCCGCCTTCATGCCTGGCCAGTTGTGCATGCCGAACACCGCCTCCATCGGAAACTGCTCGAAGAGCCCTTCCTTCACCATCTCGCGGGCGCCGCCGCCGCCTTCTTCGGCCGGCTGGAAGATCAGGTAGACCGTGCCGTCGAAGTTGCGGTTCTTCGCCAGATGCTGCGCTGCCGCAAGCAGCATCGCCGTGTGCCCGTCGTGGCCGCAGGCGTGCATCTTGCCGGGGTGCTTGCTGGCGTGGTCGAAGGTGTTGAGCTCGGTGACGGGCAATGCGTCCATGTCGGCGCGCAGGCCGACCGCGCGGGCGCTGGTGCCGTTCTTGACGATGCCGATCACGCCGGTGGTGGCCAGGCCGCGGTGAATGGGAATACCCCATTCGGTGAGCTTGGCGGCCACCACGTCGGCGGTGCGAACCTCCTTGAAGCAGAGTTCAGGGTGGGCATGCAGGTCGCGCCGGACGACGGCCATGCCGGCCGCCTGCGTGACCAAAGAATCGATTAGTTTCATAAGCAGCAGTCTAGGCTCAGCCGTAAGTACTCGCCACCCCGCGACTTCTCCACTCGACAACGGCTTCTTTATCAATGCAAGGTATGACGAATCACCCGATTCGGCTGCAAGTTTTGTGACAATGCCCGGATGCCACCGCCCCTTTCCACCCGCAGCCTAGACTTCGCCCAGACGCTGGTGCGCATGAACACCGTCAGCGCCAACAGCAACCTCGAGCTGATCGACTTCGCCCGCGACCACCTGGCCGGCCTGGGCGTGCGCAGCCGCCTGACCTACAACGCCGACAAGACCAAGGCCAACCTCTTCGCCACCCTGGGTGCCGGCAAGCCGGCCGGCGTCATCGTCTCGGGCCACACCGACACCGTGCCCTGGGACGGCCAGGCCTGGAGCGTCGACCCGCTGTCGGCCATCGTGCAGGACTGGCCGCAGGACGAGCACAACGGCGAATCGATGTCGGTGGAGCCCCGCCTCTACGGCCGCGGCTCGGCCGACATGAAGAGCTTCATCGCGATCGCCCTGGCCAATGCCCAGCATTTCATCGAAAGCGATTCGCCCTTCGCCGTGCATTTCGCCTTCAGCTACGACGAGGAAGTCGGCTGCTTCGGCGTGCGCGAGCTGATCGCCGACCTCAAAGAGCAGAACATCCGGCCGCTGGCCTGCATCGTCGGCGAGCCGACCATGATGGTCCCCGCCATCGCCCACAAGGGCGTGTACCGCTACCGCTGCTGCGTGCGCGGCAAGGAGGCGCATTCGTCGCTGACGCCGCGCTCGGTCAATGCCATCGAGATGGCGGCGCGCCTGATCGGCAGGCTGCGCGACATGGCCGAGGGCTTCGAACGCGAGGAGCCGCGCTGCGCCGGCTTCGACGTGCCCTTCAGCACCGCCAGCGTGGGCCAGTTCCATGGCGGCATCGCCGACAACGTGGTGCCGCGCGACGCCGAGTTCCGCTACGAGTTTCGCGACCTGCCCACGGCCGACGCGCAGCGCATGCAGAAAGAGATCCGTCTGCATGCCAACCGCCTGGAAGCCGGCATGAAGAAGATCGCGCCCGAGGCCGGCTTCAACTTCGAGACCATCTGCGAGATCCCCAGCTTCCTGACCAGCGCCGACGACCCGGTCACGCGGCTGGCGCAGCGCCTGTCGGGCGAGACGCGCACCGCGCTGGTCGCCTTCGGCACCGAGGCCGGCCTCTTCAAGCAGGCCGGCATTCCGACGGTGGTGTGCGGCCCCGGCAGCATCACCCAGGCGCACCAGCCCGACGAATACGTCACCCTGGCGCAGCTGGCGCGCTGCGAGCAGTTCCTGCGGGGGCTGGCGGCCACCCGGGAGATCCGCTGAAGCGCGTCGCCCTCGGCCTGCTCGGCGCTGCCGCCCTGCTCTACGCGGTGGCGACGGCGCTCGCGGCGCGGCACCCGGCCTGGGGCTACGTGGCCGCCTTCGCCGAGGCGGCGATGGTCGGCGCCATCGCCGACTGGTTCGCGGTGGTCGCGCTGTTCCGGCATCCGCTGGGCCTGCCGATTCCGCACACGGCGATCATCCCGTCCAACAAGGACCGCATCGGCGCGAGGCTGGCCGGCTTCATCTGCAACAACTTCCTGAGCACGCCGCAGGTGCTGGCCAAGCTCGAACAGTTCGACCCGGCGACGCGGCTCGCCCTGTGGCTGTCGCAGCCGGCGCACGCCGCCGTGCTGGGCGAGCACCTGGTGGCGGCGGCGCGTTACGGGCTTTCGGTCTTCGACGACGCGCGGGTGCGCGACTTCATCGGGCGCATGACGGCTGCCGGCCTGGCGCAGCTCGACGTCGCGCGCCTGGCAGGCCAGGCGCTCGATGCGCTGACCGCGCATGGCCGCCACCAGGCGCTGCTCGACGACGTGCTGGCGCAGGTCGCCGCCGCGGTCGAGGGCGAGGAGGTCCAGTCGCAGATCACCGAAGCTATCGCGCGCGAGATCCGGGCGCTGCGCTACGTCGGCCTCGACCAGGTCACGGCCCGGCTGGCCAGCCGCAAGGTGGTGGCCGCGGCGGCGCGCACCGTGGCCGACATGGCTGGCGACCCGGCGCACCCGATGCGCCAGCGATTCGACACCTTCACGCGCGAGTTCGTCGACCGGCTCAAGACCGACCCCGAGTTCCAGCGCCGCGGCGAGGCCATCCGTGCGGAGCTGCAGGCGCATCCGGCCATCGGCGAATACCTGCACGGGCTGTGGAGCGAACTGCTGGCCTGGCTGCACGCGGACCTGGCCAGAGACGACTCCAGCATTCGCCAGCGCATCGTCGCGCTGTCGGGCTCGCTCGGAGACCGGCTCGCTGCCGACGAGGCCATGCGGCGCTGGATCAACGAGCAGGTCATCGACGCCGCACCGCGCGCCATCGAGCGCTACCGCGAAGACATCCGCCGCTACATCGTCGAGCGCGTCGGCCAATGGAACGCCGAAGAGATGAGCACCGAGCTCGAAAAGCACATCGGGCGCGACCTGCAGTTCATTCGCATCAACGGCACGCTGGTCGGCGGGCTTGTCGGGCTCCTCATTCATTCGCTGACCCAGGCCTTCGGTTGAATCGTCGCTTCGGCGGCCGCGAGACGGCGACCTTTGGTGACGGCCCCGTTACTTTTTGGAACTTTTGAAGCGAGCCCCGTGACTCATGGGCGCCAATCGGGCAGTCACCAGGGAGCTTGACTTTGCAACACCATCCGAACCAGAAAATCGAAGCGCTCGCACGCGCAGCCTCGGCGAATCTGCCGCAACTGCAGTGCGCGTTGGAACAAGGTTACGTGCCGCCGCCCGAGGGCACGCTGTCCGCCCCGCAACAGGCCGCGCTTTTCCGGCTGGTTCAACAGCTGTGCGACGAAGGCCACTTCCTGCAGGCTGCGCCGCTGGCGCTGCAACTCGCCGTTCATCACCCCAAGGACAGCCGATATTCCTTCATCGCCGGGCGTGCTTTCCAGCGCCTGGCCATCTTCAACATCGCGGCCGTGCTCTACGGCCTGAGCCTGCAACAGAACCGAACGCCGACCTCGATGTACCGGCTGGGCGAATGCATGGCAGGTCTCGGGCAGCCCGAAACGGCGATCCGCTTCTTCGACGGTGCCTTCGACATCGCACGCGGCGACGACAGCTTCCGCCACGTGCAGGACCTTGCGATGCAGGCGATCGAGCGGCTCCGGTCGACGACTTGATTCATTTCAATTGGGAAACCCATGAACACGATCAACACGAGCAACATCACCAGATCGAACGTGCCGCCGCCACGCGAAGAGTCGGGCTCCACTCAAGCGAACAGCATCGCGGAGGGCGGTCACGCTCCCGACAGCCTCGACGTACCCTCCGGGGTGACCGCGTCGGACGCAGATGTCCGCATCGCTGTCGAAGCCATTGAAACCATTGAAACCATGCATGCCCCGACGCAGGCTTCGACAGGCAACTCGTTGGTGGTCCGCATGACATCCGGTGCGGCAACGGGCGGTGCGGTCGCGAGCGCGTTAGCGTATGGGTTCACGGGCTACCCGGACGCCGCCTTGGCAGGCCTCCTTCCCGGCATGATTTGCGGCGCGATGGTGGCCTTGGCGTCGGAGTACGCAGTACATCGCAGCTAGCATCGCGATCAAACGATGGCGTCGTGCGCTCAGGCCCCGAACCGCCGCCGCGTCAACGCCAGCGCCACCCAGTACGCCACCACGGTGTAGCCCAGCAGCACGAGCGCGTGCCGCCACCAGTCGGCCGGCCACTGGTCCATGAACAGCGGCCGCACCAGCGCCACGGCGTTGGCCAGCGGCAGCCAGTTCGCGATGGTGTGGACCACGCCGGGCAACTGCTCCAGCGGAAAGAACACGCCCGACAGGAACATCATCGGCGTCATGAAGAGCGTGAAGTAATAGGTGAAGAAGTCGTAGCCCTTCGCCAGGGCGTTGAAGATCAGCGCGATGCACGAAAAGGTGATGCCCACGCCCGCCAGCACCAGCCATGCGACCAGCAGCTTCGGGCTGTGGCTGATGCCCAGCCCCAGCATCACGAACAGGATGGCCGTGGTCGTGAAGATCGCCTTGAAGGCGGCCCACAGCATCTCGGCCATCACCACGTCGTCGAGGCCCACGGGCGCGTTCATGATGCCGTCCCAGGTCTTCTGCACGTGCATGCGCGAGAAGGCCGAGTACAGCGCCTCGAACGAAGCCGCGTTCATCGAACTCATGCAGATCGACCCGCTGGCCAGGAAAAGGATGTAGGGCACGGAAGTGCCCCCCACGTCCACCTTGCCGACCAGCGCACCCATGCCGTAGCCGAACGCAATGAGCCAGATCAAGGGCTCCGCGATGTTGCCGATCAGGCTCGGTATGGCGAGCTTGCGCCACACCAGCAGGTTGCGCAGGAACACCGGCCACCAGCGCATCGACAACTCGGGCGGGCGCCACACCGAAGGCGCCGCCGGGGATGCTTCGTTGATCAAGGCACTCATCAGCCGTCTTCCCGAATTTGCCGGCCGGTCAATTTGAGGAACAGGTCTTCCAGATTGGCCGGCCGATGGAATGTGCGCAGGCCCTTGTGGCCGTCCAGCGCGTTGAGCAGGCCGCGTGCGTCCTGCGTATAGAAGAACACCGTCTCGCCGCTCACTTCCACGCGCGCAGCGAAGTCCTTCAGCGGCGATTGCGCGAGTGCCAGTGCGCCATTGCCGTAGACCTCGACCACGTCGGGCTCCAAGTGCTCGGCGATCAGGTCGCGCGGCCGGCCCTCGGCGATCTTGCGGCCGTGGTCGATCACGATCAGCCGCGAGCAAAGGCGCTCGGCCTCGTCCATGAAGTGCGTGGTCAGCAGGATCGACTTGCCCTGCTGCAGCAGCAGTTGCAGCCGTTCCCACATCAGGTGGCGCGCCTGCGGGTCGAGCCCCGTGGTGGGCTCGTCGAGCATCAGCAGCTTCGGGTCGTTGACCAGCGCGCGCGCCAGCGACAGCCGGCGGCGCATGCCGCCCGACAGCTCGCCCGGCTTGGCATCGGCCTTGTGCGACAGGGACGCAAACTCCAGCAGCTTCGGAATGCGCGGCGTGATCTCGCGCCGGCTCATGCCGAAGTAGCGCGCGTAGACCATCAGGTTCTCGGCACAGCTGAAGTCCGGGTCGAGCGTGTCGAACTGGCTCACCACGCCGAGCTGCGCCTTGATGGCGCGTCCATCCCGCGGCATCGACAGCCCGCCCAGCGCTTCGATGGAGCCGCCGTCGGGCGCGGTGAGGCCCAGGCACATCCGGATGGTCGTGGTCTTGCCGGCGCCGTTGGGCCCGATCACGCCCAGGCATTCGCCGGGCGCGATCGAGAACGAGAAGTCGTCGACCACCGTGACGTCGCCGTAGCGCTTGAAAAGATGGTTGGCCTGGAAGAGCGGGGAGGATGGGGCGGTGGAAGACACCGGGGCATTGTGGCGCAAGGGCGAATCCGCCCCGGTTCACAATTTGAGCCCCTGGAATTCGGCCTTCATCCAGTCGATGAAGGCGCGCGTGCGCGCCGGCAGCAGGCGCGCGTTCGGATAGATCACGCTGACCGGCCGCGGCACCGACTCGAAGGCTTCGAGCACGATCCGCAGCCGCCCCTCGCGCACCAGCGGCAGCACCTGGTACGAGAAGAAGATGCCGAAGCCCACGCTCGCCGCGCAGGCCTCCACCGCCGGCGCGATGTGGTTGAACTCCAGGTTGCCGCGCGCCGCCACGGTGAAGCTGCGGCCGTTCTCGCGAAAGGACACGGGCGCGCCCGGCATCACACGCACGCAGTTGGCATCCAGCAGTTCGCGCGGATGGCTCGGCACGCCATGCTTGCGCAGGTACTCGGGGCTCGCCACCACCACGCGGCGGATGCTGCCCAGCTGCTGCGCGACCAACGACGAATCTTCGAGCGGGCTGATGCGGATGCCGACATCGATGCCCTCCTCCAGCAGGTTCACCGTGCGGTCGTGCAGCAGCACGCTGCAGCGCATCTTGTCGTAGCGCTCGAGAAAGCGAACGATCGCCGGCGCCACGTACATGTGCCCGAACAGCACGGGTGCGGTGATGGTGAGCTGCCCTGCGGGTTCGGCCGCTTCCACCGACAGCGCGCGGTCGGCCGCATCGGCCGCCGACAGCACCTCGCGCGCGCTGGCCAGGTACTGCCGGCCCTCCTCGGTCAGCGTGATGCGGCGCGTGGTGCGATGGAACAGGCGCACCCCCAGGTGCGCTTCGAGCGCGGCGAGGGAGCGCACCACGGCAGGCAGGGAGCTGTCGAGCGCATCGGCCGCGCGGGTCAGGCTGCCGTGGTCGGCGATCTGCACGAAGGTGTGCATGGCTTTGAGGCGGTCCATCGCACGATTAAACCGGAAATCGCAGCAGTGAAGTGCAGTCCGGCCCATTACTCCGATCGAGGCAACAACGAACAATCGGCCCATTCGATTCAACCCATCCCGCAGGAGCACGCCCATGACCGCCGCACGCCTCACAAGTCCCGCCAGCCCCATCACCGTCCACAACGCGACCATCTCCGGCCACTGCCACCGCGTCCGCCTCTTTCTCTCGCTGCTCGACCTGCCCTTCGAAACCGTCGAGGTCGACTTGCGCGCCGGCGAGCAGCGCAGCCCCGCATTCCTGCGGCTCAACCCCTTCGGCCAGGTGCCGGTGATCCAGGACGGCGACGTGACGCTGGCCGATTCGAACGCGATCCTGCTCTACCTGAACGAACGCTACGCGCCCGACCCGGCACGCTGGCTGCCGCGCGATGCGCTCGGCGCAGCGCGCGTGCAGCGGTGGCTGTCGGTGGCCGCGGGTCCGCTGGCGCAGGGGCCTTCGATGGCGCGCGTCATCGTGCTCTTCGGGCTGGCGACCGACCCGTCCGACGTGATCGCGCGTTCACACAACCTGCTGACGGTGATGGAGCAGGAACTGGCACACCAGCCCTTTCTGGCCGGCGACGACCTGACGCTCGCGGACGTCGCCAACTACAGCTACGTCGCCCACGTGCCCGAAGGCAACGTCTCGCTCGAGCCCTATCCGAAGGTGCGCGAATGGCTGGCGCGCGTCGAATCGCTGCCAGGCTTCGTGCCGATGGTGCGGTCACCGATCGGGCTGGCATCATGAGCCCCGGGCCGGCCGCTCCGAACGGGGCTCGCACCGCAGGCGAAAGCGAAGGCCTTCCGGTGCACGCCGCCGCGTGGCACGAAGGCGAACGCCTGCTGCAGGCGCGCGCCGGCGTCGCGGAACGCATGGCCGAGATCGGCCCGCGCGTGCTGCGCGACTACATGCCCGACCAGCATCGCAGCTTCTTCGCGCAACTGCCCTTTCTGGTCACCGGCAGCCTCGATGGCGAAGGCCGGCCCTGGGCCAGCCTGCTCGCTGCGCCGCCCGGCTTCGCGCACTCGCCCGATCCACGCCACCTGCGCATCGACGCGTTGCCGATGGCAAGCGATCCGCTGGCCGCGGCCCTCGTGCCCGGCGCGCCGATCGCACTGCTGGGCATCGAGCCGCACACGCGCCGGCGCAACCGCATGAACGGCACGCTCGATGCGCTCGACGGCCGCGGCTTTTCGATCGAGGTGGGGCAAAGCTTCGGCAACTGCCCGAAGTACATCCAGGCACGCGAGCCGGTCTTCACGGGCGGCGCACAAGGCGCGCAGTTCGGGCCGCGCATGGAAAGGCTGGACGCCCACGCGCAGGCGATGATCCGAGAGGCCGACACCTTCTTCATCGCGACCGCACATCCCGCGGCGGCGCATGCGGACGGCCCGGCCCAGGGCGTCGACGTGTCGCACCGAGGCGGCCGTCCCGGCTTCGTGCGGCTGGACGACGACGGCACGATGACGGTGCCCGAATTCATCGGCAACTTCTTCTTCAACACGCTGGGCAACATCGCGGTGAATCCGGTGGCCGGTCTGCTGTTCGTCGACTTCGAGCGCGGCGACCTGCTGCAGGTCGCGGCGACGGCGGAAGTCGTGTGGGACGGCCCGGAGCTCGACTCCTTCGAAGGCGCCGAGCGGCTGTTGCGCATGCGCGTGGTGAGTGCCCGGCGCGCCGCCGGCGCCCTGCCCCTGCGCTTCGGCCCGGCCAGCCTGTCGCCCTTTCTCGAAGCCACCGGCCGCTGGCGCGCCGCGGCCTGAGCGGCTCAGCGAAAGACCGGAATGCGCGCGTTGGCCGAAGGCCGATAGGTCCAGCCGCGGATCGCCAGCGAGGCCGGGTCCAGCCCGCCCGCTAACAGCGTTTGAACGCCGACAGCGGCCAAGGTGCAAGCCAGGGCCTGCCCCGGGCAGGCATGCGCGCCATGGCCGAAGCCCAGCAAGTGGCGCTCGGCGCGATGCAGATCGAAGCGGTCCGGCGACGGGTTGAGCGCCGGATCGCGATGCGCCGCCCCGAGCACCAGCAGCACCGCGTCGCCGGCAGCGAGCGTGACGCTCGCCAGGCTCAGCGGCTCGGCCGCGAAGCGCCGCGTGTTCTGCACCGAGGGGTCGTGGCGCGCGGTTTCCTCGACCAGCGCCTGCACCAGATCTGGCTGCGCCCGCACCTGCTCGGGCAGCCCCGGCTCGCGCGCCAGGGCCACCAGGCTGTTGCCCATCAGGCCGGCGGTCGCCTCGCAGGTCTGCGATAGCAGCCCGACCAGATTCGCCAGCAACGCGGGCGAGCCGTCGTCCGGCGCCTCGGCACGCACGGCCGCGAGCAGGCTGCCTTCGCGGGCCGGGCGCTTGGTGGCCAACGTTTCGAAGCGCGCCATCAGCGCAACCGCGGCCTCGCTCGCGGCCTGCAATTGCGCCTCGCTGGACAGCGGCGACAGACAGGCGACGAAATCGCGCGTCCAGGCCGCCAGCGCCGGCAAGTCGT
Source organism: Variovorax sp. KK3 (assembly GCF_001984055.1). GTDB lineage: Bacteria > Pseudomonadota > Gammaproteobacteria > Burkholderiales > Burkholderiaceae_C > Variovorax. The sequence goes on along the minus strand of NZ_LYVO01000012.1, from coordinate 861 downwards.
CGTCGGCAAAGCCCAGCAGGTGGCCCACGCCCGCGACCGGCCAGGCGAAGCAGGCATCGTCCACCGTGGCAGCCGACAGTTCCGCAACGATGCGCCGCATGCCCGCCTGCGCCAGCCCCAGGTCCATCCTCGCCAGCGCGCGTTGCAGTACGGGCTTGTGCGCCGCATGCGGCGCACCGTCGTTCATCCGCACGAGGCGGCCGAACAACTCGCCAGCCGGGGTGCCCGCGATGGCGCGCGGCACCGGCTCCGTGGCGGGCCGCACCCGCAGCGCCGGATGGGTGAAGAGTTCGCGAACAACTTCGGCCCGGCTCGCGACCCACAGGTGCAGACGCTCGTCGCGCGCCAGTGCGGGGCCTTCGCGCAGTTCCGCGTACCAGCCGTACGGGTCGGGATGGGTGACGGCCGCGACGGCGTCGGCGGGTGGGGCGTGGGTGTCGTTCATGCGAGCAGTGTGGCGCTTCTTCGGAGCCGCGTAGCGCCCAAATATCGCAAATAGTCGCGAACTCCTGACACGGATTCGACCCGCCGATAGATTGCGCGTCCATGTCTTGCACCGCGGGTTCGCTCACTTCATGAACTGCATCTATCGCGTCGTCTTCAACGCCGCACTTGGCATTCACCAGGTGGCTTCAGAACTGGCGCGATGCACCGGCTCGACCCGCACGCGCGGACACGTCGCCCGCCAAAGACGTGAACCACAAAGCCGGCCGTGGCGGTTGAACGGCATCGCGATCACGCTGGCGCTCTGGCTGGCGTCCGGTGCGCAAGCCCAGGTGGTCCAGATCGGCATCGGCGGTAGGGGCGTCGACGGCATCCTGGTGAACGGCGAAATCAGCTACGGCGGCGGCTGGGGCGGCA
>NZ_LYVO01000011.1 GCF_001984055.1 Variovorax sp. KK3 | reverse complement strand
CCCGCAGCCCCCGCCGCGCCTCGTCCGTCCCACGGAGGGGCGGCCGGCACTGGCGCGGGCGCCATGGCGGGCGGCGGCGGCGCTGCCTGCACCATGGGCGCTTCCCGCTTTCTCGCTTCCTTGGCACGGGCGGATTCGGCGGAAGCAGCCAGTTCGGCGTCCTCGGCCTGCCGGCGGCTGGCGTCGGCCGTCGGCGGCGCGGGGCGTTCAAGTGCACGCGCCTGGCGGGTCGACTTCGGCTGTGCCGCCGGCGCGGGCTCCGGTGGCGGCAACGGCGTCCCGGGGATGTCCTCGCTGGATTGAAAGGCCCGTTCGCTTTGCTGTGGGATCGGCGCGGGAGCAGGCGCGGGAGCCGGCGCAGGCGCCTGAGGCGGTGCGGCGGCGGGCGTGGCCGGAAGCTCTGCCGGTGGTGCAGCCGGCGCCGAGGCGGCCGCAGGCGCTTCGGCATCGAGCCGTGCACCGGGCACCGGCTCGCGTTGCCAGAGCACCGTCACCAGCACGCCGACCAGCAGCGTCGCGAAGGCGGCGTTCCACGGCATGCGTCCGCCGCCCGAGTCGCCAAGACCCAGCAGGCGCTTCCACCAGGCGCGCTCCAGCGTGGCAGGCCCTACCACGCGCGACGGAAACACCGATTCGTGCGCATGGTCCAGGATCGACTTGCGCGTGCGCCAGTCCGGCGCTGCCGCGTGGTCCGGCGCATGGGCCAGGGCTCGGCGCAGCCGATCGTCGCGCAGGTCTTCCATGTCTTCGCCGTTCGCCATCGCCTCGTCGCCGTTGCCGTTGCCGTTGCCGCCGCCCTTGTCATTGCCGCTCATGCCCGACGCTCCAGCACCGACAGGTAGCGCTCCATGCAGCCGCGCAGTTTCTTGAGCCCGTAGCGCAGGCGGCTGCGCACCGTCTCGAAGTTGATCTCGAGCGTCTGCGCCATCAGCTCGACCGTGAAGCCTTCCTCGTGATGCAGCAGGAAGGCGGAACGCTGGTCGTCGGGCAACTCGTCGAGGCAGGCCAGCAGGCGGCGGCCGGCTGCGCGCCAGAAGGCGAGTTCCTCGGCCGACGGGTGCGCGGCATCCGAGCCCGCTGCCGACGACGCGCCCACCAGGCCGCGGCTGAACAGGCGTGCCGCGTCGAGGCCGTCGCCCTCCTCGTCATGGGCATAGAAGGCGACCTCGCGGCCACTCAGGCGCAGCCGGTCCATTGCCAGGTTGTGGGCGATGGTGAAGGCCCACGTGCGCCAACTCGCGCCTTGCGGTGCAAAGGTCTGGCGCGCCGCGATGATGCGCATCCACGTTTCCTGGAACACCTCTTCGACCTCGGCCGCGAGGCGCATGCCCATGAGCCGCCGGACGAATCGGAACAGCGCACTCTCGTGGCGCGCATAGAGCGTGTCGAAGGCGGACGTGTCCCCGGCGGCATAGGCGAGCATCAGCTGGTCGTCCGGCATGGTGTCCTGGAGCGCGGGGTTCGCGGCGGGTGGCGCAAGCATCGGCAGATTTTCACCTCTCGTTGTACGGGCGAGCCCGGCGCCCGGGGTTAGCGATGCCTCGAAAAAATGTGCGGCGCTAACCCGATTCGCATCGGGCCGCCGTATCAGCCTGCATCCACAACCGGAGCCGCTGATGATTCCCCTGCCTTCCCGCCCCTTCTACCAACGCTCATTGGCCGCATTGCTGTGCGCCCAACTCCTGCTCGCCGGTTGCAGCAGCGGCGCGACCGAGATCGCACCCGCTGGCGCGCGCTGGCCGGCGCCCGCACCGCAGCCCGAGCCGCCGCGCTTTCCTGCGACGCAATGGCCGACGCCGGTGGCCCGCATGGTCCCGAACTTCGAGGCGCCGTCTGCCACGCACTGCGCGCGGCCGGTGCAGACGGTCGAGACGCCGGGCCGCACACCGGGCCAGCGCGACGAGTGGCGCGCCTCGGCATCGGGGCACGGTGCGGCGCGCGAGGAACGGGCGCGCCGAATGGCACCTGGCGAGACCACCGCCGATGCGCCCGCGATGTCGGCGATGCCGGCACCTGTCAGCCCGGCCAGCCCCGCCGGACGCGCGGCCAAGGAAGCACCCGCCGCGGAATCGGCAGCCGCACCCAGCTTCGCACCGCCTGCGCCCCGCCCGCAGCCGATGCCGCGGCCGCGCCCGGCGCAGGAAGTCGTCACCGCCGGCATGGTGGACGACAACGCCGACTTCAACGCCTACCTGCAGTTCCGCCAGCGCACCCAGGTCAGCCACCGGCCGCGCGACGTGAGCGAGCGTTACCTGCTCCAGGTACGCAATGCCCGCGGCCAGGCCGTGGCCGATGCCGAGGTCGCGGTGCAGGGCGCCAGCGGTGCCGCCATGTGGGCGCGCACCGATGCCGCCGGCCAGGCGTGGCTGCATCCGAACGCCTTCGACCCATCGGGCAGCGCCGTCTACGAAGTGGCCGTGCGCAAGAACGGCCGCCAAGGCACGACCTTTCTGCGCCGCGGCCAGAAGAGCGCGGTCGAACTGGTGATCGATGCCACGCCGGCCCCGCAGCGCGCCCGGCTCGACCTGGTCTTCCTGATCGACGCCACGGGCTCGATGGGCGACGAGATCGGCAAGCTCAAGGCCAGCCTGCGCAGCATCGCCGACGAGGTGGCGCGTCTGCCGAGCCGGCCGGACACCTGCTTCGGCCTGGTGGCGTATCGCGACAAGGGCGACGAGTTCATGGTGCGCCGCCACGATTTCACCAACGACCTCGGCGCCTTCCAGTCGGTGCTCGATGCCCTGCAGGCCAACGGGGGCGGCGACTATCCCGAGGCGATGAACGAGGCCCTGAACGAAACCGTGCACCGGCTCAGCTGGCGCGGCACCGACACCACGCGCATGGTGGTGCTGCTGGCCGATGCGCCGCCGCACCTGGACTACGGCGGTCCGCAGTACGACGACGACATGATGGCGGCCCTCGGGAAGGGCATCAAGCTGTTCAGCGTGGGCGCGAGCGGGCTGGACAAACAGGGCGAGTACGTGCAGCGCCAGATGGCGCAGTACACCGGCGGGCGCTTCGTGTTCCTGACGTATCGGGAGGCCACCAACCCAGGCAGCGGGCCCGGCCGCGAGACGGTGCACGACGTGAGCAACTATTCGGTGCAGACGCTGGACAGGCTGATCGTGCGGCTGGTTACCGAAGAGCTCGGAAAGCTTCCGAAAGCTGGGTGAAGCGCGCTATACTCTCGGGCTCGGCTCTTTAGCTCAGTCGGTTAGAGCGATGGAATCATAATCCACAGGTCCGCGGTTCGAGTCCGTGAAGAGCCACCAAATCCAAGGCCAGCAAGGCCGCATGAAAGCCCGCTATCTCCCGGTAGCGGGCTTTTCTCTTTGGGCATACGTGCCTCAATTCATCCCTCCCGGTAGGCCGCGAACTTCGAGGTCTTGCCGATGCCCGGATTGAGGCAGTTGCACGGGTCGAGCTTCTTGTAGAAATCGGCCAGCTGCGGTTTGGCCTCGTACAAGTGGCCCACGTTGTGCTCGGCGGGATACTCGGCACCGCGGCCATCGAGCAATTCGAGCATCTCGTGCTCCAGCGCCATGCAGTCGTTGCCCTTGGCCACGATGTAGTCCTGGTGGAACACATGGCACAGGAAGTGGCCGTAGTACAGCTTCAGGATGATCGGCCGCTCGATCGGCGCCGGAAGGCGCTCGAACCAATCACGATCGTTCCGGCGCAAGGCGATGTCGAGCGCGACGATGTCCTCGACCTTCCGGTGATGCACCGCGCGGTAGCGCACGGCCGCACTGGCCGCTGCGAAGCGATGCAGGAAGGCCTTGCGCCCTTCCTCGTCGGTGCACTCGAAATACGCACCTTCCGCGTCCGCGAAGTGCCGCGACAGGAACACGCGCACTTCGTCCACGCCCTGCGCCGGCACCTTGAGCATCAGGTGGTGTTCGTACTGGCTCCGAAAGTCGGTCAGGCGTGTGGGCAGGTGATCGGGCAGGCACGCGCTGGCCCATTGCAACAACCGGTCCGTCAGGTGCTTCGGCAGAAAGCCGAAGCGATCGAACCAGGCATCGCAGCGGGTCTTCCAACCGAAGAAGGTCGGCAGCCAACCAGTGCCCAGCTTGTCGATGATGACGAACAAGTCCTTGCCATACTCACGCGCCACGTCGAAGGCATCGCGGTGCAGGTATTCACCCGCGATCGGCAGGTGGGTGAAGCGGGACAGCGCATGGCGCCGGATGTCGGTGAGCACCGCCGTGTCGTTGGTGCCGATGTAGAACACCTTCGCATCTTTTTCCGCGGCGAAGGTGTCCAGGCGCACCGCGAAGGCCATTACCTTGCCGGCCGAGCCCGAGGCTTCGAACAGCCGCCGAGGGTCGGCGTTGAAGCGCGCGGGCGTCAGCGCATCGACGTCGCGGACATGGGCCGCGTACTCGTGGTCCGATGCCGCCGCGCCGTCGCGCACGTCGGCATCCGTGAACGTGCCGCTTTCGATGCGCGACAGCATCTCTTCGGGGGTGCCGCGCAGCTCGATGCCCAGGTGATTCACGAGTCGGGGAACGCCCGCTGCATCGACCGCAGCGAACAGCGCCATCTCGGTGTAGGCCGGCCCGCGCTGAACCAGCGAGCCGCCCGAGTTGTTGCTGATGCCGCCCAGCACCGACGCGCCTATGCACGACGAGCCGATCACCGAGTGCGGTTCGCGTCCGAGCGGTTTGAGCGCGCGTTCGAGTTGGTCGAGCGTCGTGCCGCCGATGCAGATCACCTGGCGCCCGCCGTCGATCAGATGGACTTGCCGGATGCGCGTGGTGCTGACGATGACCACGTCGCGGTCATAGCCGTCGCCGTCGGGCGTCGAGCCGCCGGTCAACCCGGTGTTCGACGCCTGGGTGATGACGATCGCCCGCGCCGCGACGCAGGCCTTCAACACGCGCCATTGCTCGACCAGCGTGCCAGGCCGCACCACCGTCAACACACGGCCGGCGCCGAAGCGGTACCCCGTGCGATAGCGGCGCGTGCGGGCATCGCCGGTCAGCACATGGCGGTGGCCGACGATGCCGGCGAGCGACTCCAGCAGGTCTGCGCTCGCGTCCAATCCGGAAGCGGGGAGCGGCGTCACGGCGGACATGGCGTCCCCGGCCCTAGCCTTGCCTTGCCGCCGTGCGCTGCGCGAGCACCAGCACCACGCCCGCCAGCAGCGCGCCCGCCACGACCACCAGGCCCGCATTCGTGCTGTGCGTCACCTCTTTCATCCACCCGATGACGGACGGGCTCACGAAGCCGGCCAGGTTGCCGATCGAATTGATCAGCGCGATGCCGGCCGCGGCTGCGGTGCCGGTCAACAAGGCGGCGGGGTAGGTCCAGAAGACCGGCATCGCCGACAGCACGCCGGCGGTGGCGAGCGACAGCGTGAGCAACGAGAGCACGACGCTGCCCGAATGAAGGGTGCTCGCATAGAAGCCGATGGCGGCCGCTGAGACGGCCAGCGCAAGATGCCAGCGGCGTTCCTTGAGCCGGTCGGAATTGCGTGCGACCAGGATCATCGACACGATCCCGACCGTGTACGGCACCGCCGTCAGCAAGCCGATGTCCAGCACGCCCTTCACCCCGGCCGTCGCGATCAAGGTCGGCAAGTAGAAGCTCACGCCGTACAGGCCCATCATGCAGCAGAAGTAGATGGCGGCCAGCCACCACACGCGGCGGTTCGACACCACGCCCTTGAGCGAATGGTCCGCGCTGGCAGGCTCCTCGCGTGCGATGTTGTCTTCGAGCAGTTGCTTCTCGCGGTCGTTGAGCCACGACGCGCTCCGAATTCCGTTCGGCAGCATGAAGAGCGTCGCAACGCCGAGCAGGAGCGAAGGAATGGCCTCCAGCAGAAAGAGCCACTGCCAGTTCGCGAGCCCATGCACGCCGTTGAACGCCTGCATGATCCAGCCCGACAGCGGGCCGCCGATGACGCCCGCCACTGGAATGCCGATCATGAACAAGGCGTTCATGCGGCCGCGGCGCGCCGACGGATACCAGTAGGTCAGGTACAGCACGATCCCCGGAAAGAACCCGGCCTCCGCCAGGCCGAGCACGAAGCGCAGGAAATAGAACATGCCGGGCGTCGTCACGAACATCGTGGCCGCCGAGACCAACGCCCAGGTCACCATGATGCGGGCGATCCACACTCGCGCGCCCAGGCGATGCATCAGCATGTTGCTCGGCACCTCGAACAGGAAGTAGCCGATGAAGAAGATGCCGGCGCCCAGCCCGTAGACCGCCTCGCTGAACTTCAGGTCATTCAGCATCTGCAGCTTCGCGAAGCCCACGTTGACGCGATCGAGGTAGGCCGCGACGTAGCAGATGAACAGAAAGGGCAGCAGGCGCCAGGTGACTTTCGAGTACGTCGCGTTCTCGAAGTCGCCGGTGGCGGGCTTGGAATGGGCAGTGGGAGCAGGCCGGGTGGCCGTGCCTGCCAGGTTGTGCGGGTTCAATTGAAGTCTCCTCGTGTGTGCGCGGCATCGGCTTCACATCGCGCCGGTTTCGTGAAGCCGGGCGGATTGTTCCGCGCCAAAAGGAGCCTGTGGGCCCTCTGCGGGCCGGTCAGACCAGTTGTTGCGCCGCCCGCGTCCGGGCGCCTGCGGTCACGCGCCGGTCTGCGTCGCTCATGCGCCGGCTTCGGGCTGCAGCGTGCCCCGCACGATCTGCGCGCCCTCCGCCTCGATTTCGCGGAGGCAGGCGACCGTGGTGTCGATGTGCTCGCTCGCGACCTTGCGCGCCTGCTCGGACTGCCGGTCCATCACGGCCTTGTAGAGGCGCGCGTGCTGCTTGTCGATCACGCGCTTCTCGGCCTCGCGACCGTACAGGTTGTTGACCGACGCGAAGACCGAGCCCAGCAGCAGTTCGGTGACCGAACTCAGCATGTGCACCAGCACCGGGTTGTGCGAGGCCTGGCAGATGGCCAGATGAAACGCATAGTCGGACCGCGCATGCACCGACTCGCCCACGTGGCGCTCGTTGGCTTCGACCAGCTCCTCGTAGCGGCGGGTGATCAGCGCGAAGTCGGCCTGCGTGCCGCGCAGCGCGGCAAGACGCGCGGACTCCGACTCGAGCATCTCGCGGACTTCGAAGATGTCGAAGAGCGTCCTGGGCTGCGATCCGAGCAGATGCATCATCGGCGTGGCGGCGGACTGCCGGGTCAACACCGCTACGAAGGAGCCGCGGCCATGCGTGGTGTCGATGATCCCGCGCGTGCGCAACACTTTCAGCCCTTCACGAACCGCCGACCGCGAGGCACCCAGCTTGGTGGTGAGGCGCCGCTCGGAAGGCAGCGCCTGCCCCGGCTTGAGCGTGCCTTCGGCGATCAGCCGCTCGATGCGCTCGGCGACCGCATCCGCGATCTGCGTGTCGTGTTCCAGACTTTCTTCCTGCATGGCATACCTCGCTGCGCATCGCCGAACCGGCCGATCGCTGAAATCCCCACACCCGGCACTATAGGAGCCATCCGCGCAACTGGTCCGACCACTTTGATTTAAGTCCGGTCCTGCATTCGGCGTGCGATTTGTCCGACATCGTTTGCGCGGAATGCTCCGACCATCGAGCGCTTAGCCCAAACCCCGGAGCACGCCAGATGGACTCTCCCGCTGCCGCAGTGCACAAGCGGTATCAACGCTTTTTCGCCTGGACCTTCGCTCTGGCGACCGTCCTGGCCGCTGTGCTGATCTGGATCGAGATGGCTTTTCCGCCACAGCCTTTCGTATATCCGGCGCCACCCGCGGCCGCCGGTGGAACGGCAGCAGGCGTGCCGTTCGATTCGCACGACTTCCAGCTGCTGGTGACCGTCGCCGCCATGATCGCGGCACTCGTTTCCCTCATCGGGCTGGTGGTGTCGGCTCCGCTCGCCTGGCGAGATGCGCGCAGGGTGCGCTCGGATGCAGCCGTCGAGTTGGCCCTCAAGCGACAGGATCACATCAACTGGCTGGCGGCGGAACGGGCTGGCGCCTGGCCGGGCAATGTCGTTTCGATGCCTCGGACGCGTGCGAGGGTGAGCAGCCGGCTGCCGAGGCGCGTTCACGGCGGCGCCCACATGGGCTGACGCCCTGCGGCGTTGGAGGAGAAGCACCGCCCGTGCCGGGGGTGGCTTGTTCGCCTATTGCTGATCTTTGGGACGGAACGCGCTGAGGAATTCAGCGGTCTTGTCTGCCGTCGACGCGGCGGCGTGCGCCGGCGCCACCACACCAGTGGCCGAGATCGACACACTGCCGCGAGGCGTCGTCGACGTCGCAGCGCCATCGCTCTTGCAGCCCGCGAAGCCGCCGGTCACCGCGATTGCGGCTGCGACCACCCTCCACGATCGGTTCACTGTCAGCTCCTTGTTGTCGCCGCGGTCATGCGTGGCGCGCGACAGGATGCTAACCTAAAAATACAACCTAAGTTCTCTTTTTGCCCGGAGTAGGTAGTAATCAGTATTAATATATAGAGCCAATCTGGCCAACCCCCGCCCACGGAACCACCCATGCCTCGCGAGCGAACGACCATCGGCACCGTCTCCGAGGAGCCGTCCGACCGAAGCCGGCTGGCACCGCTGAACCCCGCTCATTTGACGCACGAGCCTTGGCCCAAGCGTTGGTCGTGGACGCGCTTCGTCGGCGGTGCGGCATTGGGGGCGCTGGTCGTCGAAGCGTTGAGGCGAATCGTCTGACCCTTGCTCGGAGCTTCACGTCGAATCACCGTCGGTGCGCACCGCGGAGGGACGACTAAGAGCCCTTCGGGTCCGCGTCCTCAAGCAACCGGCTTGGGCTCTCAAGCTTTTTGGGGCGCGCGACTGACATCGTTCGTGCGTCTTGGGCTGGCTGCGGCGAATGGATCGGCGTTGGAGAAGGCGACTTTGTTGTCTTCTCGAAAAACGTCAACATTCCCTTCAACTTAATTTCAAAAACCCTCCCATTGTTATTGATCAGGCTCTGAATATTGGTGGGATAACGACTGCCAGCGCTTCCATTAACGGTTGCGGTTAGGATGCCGCTCACAATCTGGCAGAACTTCTGCTCGGGGAATGTCAAAGTGTAGTCCCCCGCCTGCCCGGCAACGTGGGGGAGCACAAGACGTAGAAGCAATGCCCTCAAAAAAGAAACTTTTGCATCAGGAGTGAACTCATCGGCTATGCCGAATGCGTCGGCTTGATAGAAAATGCGCTCGATCACACTTTGGAGTTCATTGTTCTCAAAGTGGATGTTCATCAGCCTTGCGACAGCCTGCTTCGACACCTCGAGCAAAATTCCATCCCATCTTGGATCAGCGGACACAGGCTTACCCGCTTGATCGAGCTTCACGTCTGCAAACTTAGATCTGTAGTCGCATTCACGTAATCCGCCTCGAATAGCCGCGATCAACGGTCGTGCGATCTGTTCGCCAAACGGTCTAAAAACATCGGAGAACTCGCTGATGGCCACCGAGTTCTGCCTGAACAATCCCAAATTGAAAACGCCTTCGCTGGCATACACTTCGCTGGCAAGCTCCTTCAGCAGCGCAACGATAGCTTCTTCCTTTCGGTTCTGAAAATAATAGATCGGGCTCTCGGTTGCGATCTCGACACTCAGCGCGTCGTTTAAAAAGCCTCGCGATGGTGCCGGCATTGATTCTGCTTCGGCACGAAGACAAGCCGAAATATACGAATTCAGGACGCCTCCCACTCTTGTTAGCAGTTTATCGAGGACCGCCGGTGGCGCTTCAAATCCGGCAAACAGGCCTTGCGCAAGTTTGAGAATTGCCAGCTTGTCATACACATCGATCGACAGCGTGCTTGCATCCCTCGGACAAAGAAAGTTCTCTGCCGCACGCCACTTGGCTTCCGAAAGCGCTGCTTGCAATTCCTTCCGGCTTTCGCTGGATTTGAAAATCTCCGGGAACACGAGGGTGTAAATGTCGTTGGTGTCTCGCTTCTTCACGACCACATTCGGCCTGGGCTCGTGCGCCTTCACAGGTGCTTTGTCGACGAGTGTCGGCGCCAGCACTTGCGGAACCGGGGATTCATCCATTTTGATGAGCTGCTCAGGCGTGTCGCCCAGCCGCGCACTGGTCTTGCCGTATTTGTGACTGAACGTCCTCAGCGATTGCCGCCTCGGGTCCGACTCTGTCGAATCAGTGTTCGAACCGATTTTCAAAGTCGAGCGTTCAAGGTGCTTTCTGCGAGTCAACGGGCGCTTGTGAATCGTCGAATCACTGAGCATCGAAATGTCCGCCGAGACGACTGATGACTCAGAAGATGAATCTTCAGGCTTTTTGAGATCGATTTTTTTAACGATTAAAGAAGAAGTTCTTGGGAGATTTGTATTCGCGTTCATTGACTGCTTATCTCGATCGAATAATTGATGAAGGGCATTCCTCAAACCAAAATGGCCGACGCCAATCTTGTTCCGATTATCGGCCTGGGCATAAAGCAATCATCCGCCGATCCGACAATTTCCTTCCGAATTGCTTCTGTCTGCTCGACGTAAAACGTCATCACGTAGGCGGTATAGTCACCATCCAATTCACCGGCCTCTGGCAATCTTGCACAAAATATCGCATGCCCCGCCGCCGCATCGAATGCGTAATAATTTTCCGGCTGCCCCCGCATGCGAAGATTGAGTGCTAGCAGTCGTTCGCAAGTCGCGGCACGATGATTCAGACCGGGACTACCCAGCTCGATATAACAATAGATCGAATCGCTGTCGACCGCATCGTCGAATACAAGAAGAATTTCGACTTCATCGACCGTAAAGCGGTTCAAAGGCTGGCGATGGGATTTGTCGATTTGCAGTGCGCGCGCAGTGTCGGCGCACAATTCTTCGAACATTGTTTGATTCAAGAGACTTCCTTCATTTTCATTCGGCGGCAATATCACCGAATGCGGCGTCTCTGTAACAATCCGGGAACATCAGTTCCCCCTTCTCAACTCCCGGCCGGCATCGTCGATAAGCAGACGCTTTCGCGATTCGGCAATTCCGCCTTCGTGAGGATGCCCTGCAGAATCGCTGGCAACTCGAAGGTCGCGCGGTTGTTCACTCGCCGGGTCGCAGACCTGTAGCGTTCGAGGTCCCCCACCAGTTCATCGACCGCGCCCGGCACCCGGGCGTAGCTGGACCGCACCAGCCCAACCCCCTGCTCGCGCACCCATTGGGCGTTGTAGCGCTCCTGCGGCAAGGTCCAGCTGTTGCATACCACGATCACCGGCAAATGCAGCTGCACCGCCTCGCTGACGCTGCCCGGGCCCGGCTTGCCGATGAAGAAGTCCGACAGCTGCATGTAATGCGCCACGTCGGGCGTGAAGCCCAGCACCAGGCGCGGCGCTTTCGCCGGCAGTGCGCGCAGCGCGTCGGCGAGCGCCTCGTTGTGCCCGCAGGCCAGGATCAGCTGCGTGTCGGGCAGGCGTTTGGCGATGCCGAGCATGGCCCGCGAGCCCTGCCCGCCGAAGAGCACCAGCCCGGTCGGGCGGTCCGGGTCCAGCCCGAGCCGCTGGCGCTCCGCTGCCCGGTCGACCGGCTGGGTCTCGTAGAAAGCGGAGCGAATCATCATCCCGGAGGTCCGGTGGATGCGATCCTCAGCATGGCCTGCAGCCCGCGCCTGCTGCACAGCCTTGTCCGAGCCGCAGACGAAGTGCTGGTCCTGCGCCTTCTCGATCCAGAAATGCGGCGGATGGTCGGCCAGGTCCGTGAGCACCGTCACGTAGGGCACGCCCGGCAGCGCGGTGGCGACCGACTCGTAGAGCGAGCGGTTGAAGTTGGGAATCAGCGAGACCACCATGTCCGGTTCGGTCGCCAGCCAGTGCTGCTGCAGCGGCCGCACCAGTTGGGGATGGGCCCAGCGGATCAGCGCCTGCAGCACCTTGAGCTCGTGCCGCAGCCCCAGCGTCCAGCCGCGTGCCAGTCGCTTGTTGTAGACGTCCTCCGGGTCCATGCCGGTGATGCGTCGAAAGCCGTCCTTCGGATCGAGCACCTCGCGCAGGTTGACCAGGCGCACGGTCCACGGCAGCCCGGCGCGCGAGATGGCGGCTTCCAGCGCCAGCGCGGAGGCACGATGCCCGCCGCCGGCGTTGAAGTACACCAGGTCGACCGTGCGGCGAGCCTCGTGCCGCGCCCCGGTCATGCGTGCGCCGGCATGCGCCGCGAAGCTGCCCGGTCGGCTCGCGTGCTCACCGGCATGTGCTGCGACCAGTGCAGGATCTCGAGCGTGCCGTCCGCCTGCTCGGCCAGCGCCGTGAGGCTCTCCACCCAGTCGCCGTCGTTGGCGTAGAGAATGCCGTCGATGTCGCGCAGCTCGGCATGGTGGATGTGGCCGCAGACCACGCCCTGCACGCCACGCTTGCGGGCCTCGCGCGCCACCGCGCTCTCGAAATCGCCGACGTAGCTGACCGCACGCTTGACCTTGAGCTTCAGGTACTTCGACAGCGACCAGTAGGGCAAGCCCATGCGGGCGCGCAGCGAGTTGAGATGGCGATTGAGCCTGAGCGTGAACTCGTAGAGCGAGTCGCCCACGTAGGCCAGCCACTTGGCGCACTGGATCACGCCGTCGAACAGGTCGCCGTGCATCACCCACAGCTTGCGGCCGTCGGCGGTCTCGTGAATCCACTCGTCCGCGACGTCGATGCCGCCGAAGTTGTGGTGCAGGTACTTGCGGGCGAACTCGTCGTGGTTGCCCGGGATGAAGATCACGCGCGTGCCCTTGCGTGCCTTGCGCAGCAGCTTCTGGATCACGTCGTTGTGGGCCTGCGGCCAGTACCAGTGCCGCCGCAGCTGCCAGCCGTCGATGATGTCGCCGACCAGGAACAGGGTGTCGCACTCGGTGTGCTTCAGGAAGTCGAGCAGCGCCCTGGCCTGGCAGCCCGGCGTGCCCAGGTGCAGGTCGGAAATCCAGAGGGTGCGAAAGCGCTGCGGGGTGCGGCTGGCATCGTCCTCGTCCGCCCCCAGGGCGGCCTCGGCCGTATTGCGCCATGCACGAAGAAAGGCGTCATCTCGTTGCATGGCTGGTCATGGTCGCCAGCCCGGATGACGCGGACATGGCGCCGCGGTGAAGCTTGAGTGACAGTTCGAGTGCAGACAAGCCCGCGGCTGGCGCGGCAGGCCGTCACAAGTCTTCGCGCGCGGTCACGCGCTGTCGTCGCAGCGCTGGATCTCGATGGTCGAGTGCCGTATTTCCTCGTGCATCGCGAAGGTCGCGCGCACCTCGTCGGCCGTGAGCGTGGGCGAATGCGTGACCACCGTGAGCGCGCAGGCATAGGCGCCCTGCCCGACCCGCCACACGTGCAGGTCGGCAACGCGGGTGAACGATTCGGCCAGACCCTGTTCCACGCCCTCCCGGATTTCGTCGACCACCGGGTGGTCCATCTCGCGGTCGAGCAGCACCTTGCCCGTCTCGACCAGCAGGCCGCGTGCCCAGCTGGCCACGAGCACGGCGCCGACGATGCCCATCATCGGGTCGAGCCAGGCCCAGCCGTAGAGCCAGCCACCGGCCAGCGCGAGGATGGCGAGCACGGAGGTGGCGGCGTCGGCCAACACGTGCAGGTAGGCGGAGCGCAGGTTCAGATCGTGGCCATGCGCAGCGTCTTCGTGATGATGACCATGGTGGTCGCCATGGTCATGGTGATGGTGGTGCGCCCCGCCCAGCAGCTTCGCGCACAGCAGGTTGATGGCCAGGCCGGCCACCGCCACCACCATCGCCTCCCGGTAGTGGATGGGCGCCGGCGACCACAGCCGCTCCAGCGAGCCCACCACCATCAGCACCGCCACGCCCAGCAGGAACAGCGCGCTGGCGAAGCCGCCCAGCACTTCGATCTTCCAGGTGCCGAAGGCGAAGCGACGGTCGGCGGCGTAGCGCCGGGCGGCCGCGTAGGCGAAAGCGCTGAGCCCAATCGCCACCGCATGCGAGCTCATGTGCCAGCCGTCGGCCAGCAGCGCCATCGAGTTGAACCACCAGCCGGCCCCGATCTCCAGCAGCATCGCGGCGGCCGTGATCCACATCACCAGGCGGGTGCTGCGTTCGGCCTCGTGCCGGTCTTCTTGAAAGCGGTGTTCGTGCTGCCAGCCGCTGAGGTCGTGCGTGTGCATCGCTGAAAAAGAGGTTCTAGTTGCCGAACATGTCGCCGTCGCGCTGCGGTGGGGCGACGCCCAGGTGCCGGTAGGCGGCCAGCGTGGCGATGCGGCCGCGCGGCGTGCGCTGCAGGTAGCCCTGCTGGATCAGGTAGGGCTCGATCACGTCCTCGATGGTGCCCGGCTCCTCGCCGATGCTGGCCGCGATGTTGTCCAGGCCGACCGGGCCGCCGTCGAAGCGGTGGATCACGGCCTCGAGCAGCTTGCGGTCCATCAGGTCGAAGCCCTGCGGGTCGACGTCGAGCATGGCCAGCGCCTTGTGCGCCAGCTCCACCGTGATGCGGCCGTCGCCCTTGACCTGCGCATAGTCGCGCACCCGGCGCAGCAGGCGGTTGGCGATGCGGGGGGTGCCGCGCGAGCGGCGGGCGATCTCCAGGCCGCCGGCTTCGTCGGTCGGCACCGAAAGCAGCTTGGCGCTGCGGTGCACGATGCGCGCCAGCTCCTCGGCCGTGTAGAACTCCAGCCGCGCCACGATGCCGAAGCGGTCGCGCAAGGGGTTCGTCAGCATGCCGGCTCGGGTGGTGGCGCCGACCAGGGTGAAGGGCTGCAGGTCGAGCTTGATGCTGCGTGCGGCCGGGCCCTCGCCGATCATGATGTCGATCTGGTAGTCCTCCAGCGCGGGGTAGAGGATTTCCTCCACCACCGGCGACAGTCGGTGGATCTCGTCGATGAAGAGCACGTCGTTGCGCTCGAGGTTGGTCAGCAGCGCGGCCAGGTCCTTGGGCTTTTCGAGCACCGGGCCCGAAGTCTGCCGCAGGTTCACGCCCAGCTCGGCCGCGATGATGTGCGACAGCGTGGTCTTGCCCAGGCCCGGCGGGCCGAAGAGCAGCACGTGGTCGAGTGCCTCGGCGCGATGCCGCGCGGCGCCGATGAAGATCTCGAGCTGCTCGCGCACCTTGGCCTGGCCCACGTACTCGTCGAGCAGCTTGGGACGCAGCGCCCGTTCGATCGCCTCTTCGTTCGGCGAGGCCGGTGCTGCGGAGACCACGCGCTGCGGGGCCGGGGCGAAGTCGTCGGTCTGGATGCTCATGGGGGGCTTGGGCTGTCGGGACAGTTTAGTCGGCCACCGAAGTCCAGGCCGGCGCCGGGCCGCCCCAAGGCGGCCTGCGCCCCCTCGGGGGGCAGCGAGTACACGAAGTGACGGAGCGTGGGGGCCTATATCCTGCAGAATGCGCCACCGAGGAGGATGGGTGTGTCCATCTATGAACTGAAGCCGCGATTCCAGGCCTTGCTGCGCCCGTTGGTGCAGCGCCTTCACGCCATGGGCGTCACTGCCAACCAGGTGACAGTCGCGGCCTGCGCCATCTCGGTCGCGCTCGGCCTCTGGCTGTTCTTCGCGTCGCCCGGCGCCGCCGCCTTCGCGCTGATCCCGCTGTGGATGTTCCTGCGCATGGCCTTCAACGCGATCGACGGCATGCTCGCGCGCGAGCACGGCCAGCAGAGTGCGCTGGGTGCCTTCCTCAACGAACTGACCGACGTGCTGTCGGATGCCGCGCTGTATTTGCCTTTCGCGCTGGTCGCGCCCTTCAGCCCCTTTTGGGTCGGCACGGTGATCGTGCTCGCGGGCCTGTCGGAATTCACCGGTGCGCTGGGGCCGACCGTCGGCGCCTCGCGGCGCTACGACGGACCGATGGGCAAGAGCGACCGCGCCTTCGTGTTCGGCGCACTGGGCCTGTACATTGCGCTCGGCGGTCCGCTGCCGGTGTGGAGCGCAGTTCTCATGCCCTTGATGGCCGCGCTGATCGCCTGGACCATCGTCAACCGCATCCGGCGGGCGCTGGTCGAAGCCCGCGCCACGACGCGCCCGTAAAAGCAGAAGAAGAAGGAAGCCGATGACGCAGACGAGAGACGCCCGCCAGCCCCGAACCGCCGGCGAACGCCATTTCCAGACGCACGACGGCGTGTCGCTGTTCTACCGGCACTGGCCGGCGGCCGAAGGCACGCGGCGCGGCGCAATCGTGCTGTTTCACCGGGGCCACGAGCACGGCGCCCGCATGGCCCACCTGGTCGACGAACTGAACCTGCCCGACTTCGACTTCTTCGCCTGGGATGCCCGCGGGCACGGTCGCTCGCCGGGGCAGCGCGGCTACAGCCCCGGCTTCGCGACCTCGGTGCGCGACGTCCAGACCTTCGTCGAGCACATCGGCAGCGCGCACGGCGTGGCGCCACAGGACATCCACGTCGTCGCCCAGAGCGTGGGTGCGGTGCTCGTCGCGACCTGGGCCCACGACTACGCGCCGCGCGTGCGCGGGCTGACGCTGGCCTCGCCGGCCTTCAAGGTCAAGCTCTACGTGCCCTTCGCGCGGCCGGGCCTGGCGCTCATGCACAAGCTGCGCGGGCTGTTCTTCGTCAACAGCTACGTCAAGCCGAAATTCCTCACGCACGACCCGGCACGCATCGCCAGCTACCAAAGCGATCCGCTGATCACGCGGCCGATCGCGGTCAACATCCTGCTGGGCCTGTACGAGGCGGCCGACCGCGTGGTGGCCGATGCCCAGGCGATCACGCTGCCGACGCAGCTGCTCATCTCGGGCGCCGACTGGGTGGTGCATCACAAGCCTCAGCACGATTTCTTCGAGCGGCTGGGCAGCACGATCAAGCGCAAGCTCGAACTGCCCGGCTTCTTTCACGACACGCTGGGCGAGAAGGACCGCGGCCCGGCCGTCCAGGCCATTCGCGACTTCGTGCTCGAGTTGTTCGCCCAGCCGCCGCAGCCGGTCGACCTGCGCGGTGCCGACCGCAGCGGCGCGACGGCCGACGAATCGCGGGCATTGGCCGAGCCCCTGTCGCCCTGGTCGCCGCGCGGTGCGTACTGGGCCATCACGCGCGCCGGCCTTCGCTTCGGTGGCCTGGTGTCGCAAGGCGTGAAGCTCGGCCACCAGACCGGCTTCGATTCGGGCAGCACGCTCGACTACGTCTACCGCAACGAAGCGCGGGGCGCCGGCCCAGTGGGCCGCCTCGTCGACCGCAACTACCTCGACGCCATCGGCTGGCGCGGCATCCGGCAGCGCAAGCTTCACGTCGAAGAGCTGCTGCGCAAGGCGATGGAACTGCTCGCCGAACAGCACCGAGAGGTGCGCGTGATGGACATCGCCGCCGGCCACGGCCGCTACGTGCTCGACGCGGTGCAGGCCAGCCCGGTGAAGGCCAGCTCGATCCTGCTGCGCGACTACAGCGACATCAACGTGCGCGACGGCCGCGCGCTCATCGCGCAGAAAGAGCTGCAGGACAGCGCCCAGTTCGTGCAGGCCGACGCCTTCGACCGCCTGAGCCTGGCCAGCGTGCAGCCGCGGCCCACGCTCGCCGTGGTGTCGGGCCTGTACGAGCTCTTCCCCGACAACGAGATGGTGAGCCGCTCGCTGGCCGGCGTCGGCGATGCGGTGGAAGACCGCGGCTACCTGGTCTACACGGGACAGCCCTGGCACCCGCAGTTGGAGATGATCGCGCGCGCGCTCACCAGCCATCGGCAGGGCCAGGCCTGGGTGATGCGCCGCCGCACGCAAGCCGAGATGGACCAGCTCGTCGAGGCCGCGGGCTTTCGCAAGATCGACCAGCGCGTGGACGAGTGGGGCATCTTCACCGTGTCTCTTGCGGTGCGCACGGGTCCATGAAGGCAAGCAGGCCGCGCCCCTGGAAACGCGCCGCCGCCTGGCTGGCACTGCTGGGGCCGCTGTTCTATGCCAGCTATGGTTTCGCGAACTGGTGGGCATCCACGCGCGCCGTGGTGCCGACGCTGTACTTCGAATGGGAGCGCAGCGTCCCGTTCTGGGCGTGGACCATCTTTCCGTACTGGACCATCAACGCGTTCTATGCACTCTCGGTGTTCCTGGCCCGCGACCGCCACGAGCTGGACCGGCACGGCGCGCGGCTGCTGACAGCGCAGGTGCTGGCGGTGACCTGCTTCGTGCTGTGGCCGCTTCGCTTCAGCTTCGGACAGCCGGCCGTCGAGGGCGCGCCGGCCCTTCTCTTCGATGCGCTGCGGGGCTTCGACCAACCCTTCAACCAGGCGCCCTCGCTGCACATCGCGCTGGCCGTGATCCTGTGGGACTTCTATCGGCGCCGCATCCACGCGATGTGGGCGCGGGGCGTGCTGCACCTGTGGACCTTCGCGATCTGCGCCTCGGTGCTGACCACCTGGCAGCATCACTTCATCGACATCCCCACGGGCGCGCTGCTGGGGCTGGTCTGCGTCTGGCTATGGCCGCTGGAGCGCGTGGTGTCGCTGCCGTTCGGCTGGCGGCTGGCGCGTGACGTACAGCGCTGGAAGCTGGCGGCGGCCTATGCGGCGGGCGCGCTGCTCTTCTTCGCCGCGGCCTTCGCGCTCCGCGGCATGGCGCTGTGGCTCGCCTGGTTCGGCATCGCGCTGTTGCTGGTCGCGCTGAACTACGCAGGCCTCGGCGCCCGCGGCTTCGGCATGGATCGCCATGGCAGGATGCGCTGGAGCGCGCGCTGGCTCTTCGCCCCCTATCGCCTGGGTGCGGCGCTCAATGCGCGCGTCTGGACGCGCGGCCTGCCCGCCTCGGTGCAAGTCGCGCCAGGCCTGCGCCTGGGCCGGCGGCCCAGCCACGCCGAGTGGGAGGCGGCGGGCCGCCCCGCGCTCGTCAGCCTGTGCGCCGAGCTGCAATTGCCGCCCGTGCCCACGGCCCGCTGCGTGCCGATGCTCGACCTGGTGCTGCCACCCGCGCAGCAGTTGCGCCGCGCGGCCGCCGTGATCGAGGGGCTGCGCAGCCGCGGCGAGCCGGTGTGGGTCTGCTGCGCGCTGGGCTTCTCGCGCAGCGCGGCTTCGGTCGTCGCCTGGCTGGGCCTGCACGGGCGTGCCGCCAGCCTCGACGGCGCGCACGCGGTCGTGCGGCAGGCACGGCCTCAGATCGTGCTGCGCAGCGGCTGGTTGACGCTGCTGGACCAATTGACATCCCGAAAGGCGCGCCATGAATGACGACGACCGCGCCCTGTGCGCTGCCACGGCCGGCCTGCTGCAGGCCGGCAGCGCGCTCGCGGCCTGGGGCCTCGCGCTGTCCGTGGTCGCCGGCGTGGTGCTGGCCCTGACGGGGCGCTCCCTGCCCTTCGCGGCATGGACCACGCTCGCGGCCGTCGCGCTGCTCGGCCTGCCCGAACGCTACCTGGCGCTGCGCATCCGCCTCGACGCGGCACTCTTCGACGGCCTGGCCAAGGACACGATTCCTTCCACGGGCGCCATGGACCGGGCGCTCGAGACGCTGGGCCTGCGTCGCAGCGTCGATGGCAAGCGCACCCTGTACGACCGGGTGCTCGGTGCGCGCCAGTTGCTGCAGCGGCATGGCATCGTGGTGGTGGCGCAGACCATCGTGTTCGCCATGGCGCTCGCCATGCAGGACTGGAAATGAACCACGCTCCCAGCCTGCCGCGCCAGGCAGCCGCCATCGTCTCGGCCTGGTTGATCGTGCTGTTCGCGAAGCTGCTGACCGGCGTGCGCGCGATCTGGAGCGGGACCGGGCCGAAGGCCGAGCAGACGCTCTACTTCGCCAACCACACGAGCCACGGCGACTTCGTCCTGCTGTGGGCCACGCTGCCACCCGACCTGCGCGCGCTGACGCGGCCGGTCGCGGGGCAGGACTACTGGGAAGCCTCGAAACTGCGCCTCTTCATCGGCCGGGACGTTTTCAACGCACTGATGATCCGCCGCGACGGCAGCGCAGCGCCGGGCAGCGAGGCCGCAACCAATCCGGTCGACCAGATGAAGGAGGCGCTGCAAGGCGGCGACTCGCTGATCATGTTCCCCGAGGGCACGCGCAACATCGGCGAAGAGGTGCTGCTGCCGCTCAAGAGCGGGCTCTACCACCTGGCGCGTGCCTGCCCGCAAGTGCGGCTGGTGCCGGTGTGGATCGAGAACCTCAAGCGCGTGCTGCCCAAGGGCACGCTGGTGCCGGTGCCGCTGGCCTGCACCGTGCGCTACGGCGCGCCGATCGCGCTGGAGGAAGGCGAGGACAAGGCCGCGTTCATTGCCAGGGCGCGCGCCGCGATGCTGGACCTGCGGCCCGAGTACGACCGTGAAGAGCACTGACCCGACGCCATGACCCTGAACGCCTCGACCCACGCCACCTGGATGCTTTTCGGCGGCGTCGCCGGCGTGCTGATCCTCGCTTCGGCCATCGGCGCGCTGCTCAAGTGGCGCGTCGCGCATGGCGGGCCGCATTCGGTCATCGACAACCTCAACGCCCGCGTCAAGGCCTGGTGGGTGATGGTGGCCGTGATCGGCCTGGCCTTCGCCTTCGGCAAGGGCGGGGTGATCGTGCTCTTCTACCTGATCTCGTTCTACGCGCTGCGCGAGTTCATGAGCCTGGCCTACACGCGGCGCGGCGACCATCACGCGATCGCGGTGGCCTTCTTCGTCGCATTGCCGGTGCAGTACTTCCTGATCTGGATCGAGTGGTACGGGCTCTACGCGATCTTCATCCCCGTGTATGCCTTCCTGGTGCTGCCCATCCTCGCGGCGGTAGGCGGCGACACCAAGCGCTTCCTCGAGCGAACCTCGAAGGTGCAATGGGGCCTGATGGTCTGCGTGTTCTGCATCAGCCACGTGCCGGCGCTGCTCACCCTGCAGATCCCCGGCTTCGAGGGCCGCAACCTGCTGCTGATCGCCTTCCTCGTGATCGTGGTGCAGGGCAGCGACGTGCTGCAGTACGTCTGGGGCAAGCTCTTCGGGCGGCGCAAGGTGGCGCCCGAGCTGTCGCCATCCAAAACCTGGGAAGGCCTGATCGGCGGGGTGGCCAGCGCCACCGCGCTCGGCGCGGCGCTCTACTGGGCCACGCCCTTCAATCCGTGGCAGGCGGCGCTGATGTCACTCACCATCTGCGTGATGGGCTTCTTCGGCGGGCTGGTCATGTCGGCCATCAAGCGCGACCGCGGCGTGAAAGACTGGGGCACGATGATCGAGGGCCACGGCGGCATGCTCGACCGGCTGGACTCGGTGGTCTTCGCGGCGCCGATCTATTTCCACGCACTGCGCTTCTGGTGGACAACTTAGCTCTCCCCCAGGCTCCCCCACTTCGTGTGGTCCGCCAACCTTTCGCCGGGGGCAACACCGGCGGCCCGGCAAAGCCGATTCCGCGGTGTTCCTGGTATCACCACCCTGGCGCCCCGAAATTGGTTACTTTGCGAGGGCCTTCAGCGCCAGCTTGATGCCATCGCCCACCGCCACGTCCTTGGGCAATGCCTTCAGCGCGGCCGCGGCCTCGCGGTCGCTGTAGCCCAGCGCCACCAGGGCCTGCAGGATGTCGGCCTGTGCGTCGCTGGCCGCGTGGACCGGCGCGCCGATCTCGGCGCCCAGCTTGCCCTTGAGCTCCAGCAGCAGCCGTTCGGCCGTCTTCTTGCCGATGCCGGGAATCTTCACCAGGCGGCCTGCCTCCTGCAGCGTGACCGCCTGCGCGATCTCGGCCACGCTCATGCCGCTGAGCAGGCCCAGCGCCGTGCGCGGCCCCACGCCCGAAATCTTGATCAGCTGGCGGAAGGCCGCGCGCTCTTCGCCGGTGCCGAAGCCGTAGAGGATCTGCGCGTCCTCGCGCACCACGAAGTGCGTGAGCAGCGAAACGCGCTCGCCGGTGCCGGGCAGGTTGTAGAAGGTGCTCATCGGCACGTCCACCTCGTAGCCGACCCCATTGCAGTCCACCACCACCTGGGGCGGATTGCGCTCGGCCAGGATGCCGGTGAGTTTGCCTATCATGGGTGCCCTTTTCGAAAATGAAATCCGCGTGATTCTGCGACACACCTTCGCCCCGCCCAATAACACCCGCCTGTCGCACCTGTGCGGGCCGCTGGACGGGCACCTGCGGCGCATCGAGGAAGCGCTGGACGTCAAGATCGCGCACCGCCACGAACAGTTCAAGGTCGACGGCCACAAGGTCAACGCGCAGCGCGCGCTCGAGGTGCTGCAGGCGCTGTACGAGATCGCGCAGCGGCCCATCGATGCGGCGGTCGTGCAGCTCACGCTGGCCGGCGACAGCTCGCTCGGCGAAGACGAAGACGGCGCCGTGACGCTCGCGACGCGGCGCGCCGGCCTGAAGGCGCGCACGCCCAACCAGAGCGTGTACCTGCACAACATCGCCAACCACGACATCACCTTGGGCATCGGCCCGGCCGGCACCGGCAAGACCTACCTGGCGGTGGCCAGCGCGGTCGACGCGCTGGAGCGCAGCGCGGTGCAGCGCATCGTGCTCACGCGACCGGCGGTGGAGGCCGGCGAGCGGCTCGGCTTCCTGCCGGGGGACCTGACGCAGAAAGTCGACCCCTACCTGCGCCCGCTCTACGATGCGCTCTACGACCTGATGGGCTTCGAGCGCGTGCAGAAGGCCTTCGAGCGCAACACGCTGGAGATCGCGCCGCTGGCCTTCATGCGCGGGCGCACGCTCAACAACGCCTTCGTGATCCTCGACGAGGCGCAGAACACCACGCCCGAGCAGATGAAGATGTTTCTGACCCGCATCGGCTTCGGCGCCAAGGCGGTGGTGACGGGCGACGTGAGCCAGGTCGACCTGCCCAAGGGCCAGCTCAGCGGGTTGGTGGATGCGGAACGCGTGCTCAGGCGGGTCAACGGCATCGCCATCACCCACTTCAACACCAGCGACGTGGTGCGGCATCCGTTGGTGGCACGCATCGTCGATGCCTACGACGGCGCGCGCAAGCGGGCCGACGCGCGCGGATGACGCTGGCCGACCTGTCGCTCTCGCTGCAGTTCGCGCGCTTTCGCGACGTGGCGCGGCATCGCGCGGCGCTGCCGCGCCACCGGGTCGCGCGGTGGATCCGCCATTCGCTGGACGGCGACGGCGAGATCACCGTGCGCATCGTCGATGCCGAGGAAGGCCAGCAGCTCAACCGGGAGTTTCGCGGCAAGGACTACGCGACGAACGTACTGACCTTCGACTATGCGCAGGCGCCGGTGGTGATGGCGGACCTCGTGCTCTGTGCACCCGTGGTTGCGCGCGAAGCGAAGGAGCAACGCAAGACCCTGGCCGCGCACTATGCCCACTTGCTGGTGCACGGGACGCTGCATGCGCAGGGCTGGGACCACGAGACCGGCGAAGCCGATGCGGAAGCCATGGAAGCCCGCGAGGTCGAGATCCTCGCGCGGCTCGGTATCCGCAACCCCTACTGAACCTGCAAGGGAATGGTGACGGGGCCGTCGTTGACGAGCCGCACCTGCATGTCGGCACCGAATTCGCCGGTGGCCACGACCGAATGCGCCTCGCGCGCCCGCGCCACGAAGTACTCGTAGAGCCGCCGGCCCTCGTCGGGCGGCGCCGCCAGCGTGAAGCTCGGGCGGTTGCCACCGCGGGTGTCGGCGGCCAGCGTGAACTGGCTCACCACGAGCAGTCCGCCACCGATGTCCTGAACGCTGCGGTTCATCTTGCCGGCCTCGTCGGAGAAGATGCGCAGCTTGAGCATCTTCGCGAGCAGACGGTCGGCCAAGGCGTCGTGGTCGCCGCGTTCGGCGCACAGCAGCACCAGCAGGCCGGGCCCGATCTGGCCCACGGTCTGCCCCGCGATGTCGACACGGGCCTCGGCCACGCGCTGCAGCAATGCCTTCACGATGCGATGCCCTCCTTGTTCTGGGTGGCGCGCGCCTCCATGCCCAACGGCAGCAGCTGGATCGTCACGCGCAGGCCGGGCACGGCGTCCATGAGTGCCTGCTCGAGCGTGTCGCGCAGGCCGGCGGCGCGCTGCAGTGGCCATTCGCCCGGGACGTGCATGTGCAGGTCGGCGAAGCGGCGCTGGCCAGCGCGGCGCGTCACGATGTCGTCGAAGCGCAACTGCGCGCCTTCGGGCACGCTGGCGGCGAACTCCGTCAGCACGGCATGCAGCAGGGCCTGCGCTTCTGGATCGACGGCCTCGTCCATCAGGCCCTGCGACGATCGCCAGACCAGCTTGACGCCTTCGCGCGCGATGTTGAGCGCCACGCCGATCGCCAGCACCGGGTCGAGCCAGAGCCAGCCCGTCAGGCTGACCGCGACGATGCCCACCAGCACGGCGGCGGAGGTCCAGACGTCGGCCACCAGGTGCCTGGCGTCGGCTTCCAGCGCGATCGAGCGATGGGTGCGCGCGGCGCGGAACAGGGCCATCGCCAGCGCGGCATTGAACGCCGAACTCAGCACCGACAGCGCGAGACCCCATCCCAGCTGCTCCAGCGGCTGAGGCGACAGCAGCCGCACCACCGACACCCACAGGATGGCCGCGGCCGCGGCGATGATCAGGATGCCCTCGAAGCCCGAGGAGAAGTACTCGGCCTTGTGGTGGCCGTAGGGATGGTCCTCGTCGGCCGGCCGCGCCGCGATCGTCACCATTGCCAGCGCGAACATCGCGCTGGCCAGGTTCACGAAGGACTCCATGGCATCGGAGATCAGGCCCATCGAGTTGGTCAGCCAGCCGGCCAGGCCCTTGAGGACGATGGTGACGAGCGCGACCGCAATCGAGGCGCGAAGCAGCGCCTGGGGGCTCCAGCTCTTGGATGAAGGAAGGGGACGCGAGTTGGGCAAGGAATATCGAAGACGGCGCCGCCGGCGGTCGCGCGATTATCAGCGGGGCCAGTGCCGCGCCTCGGTCGCGTACCATCGCTGCAAACTTTGGGAGAGCTCGTGTCGCACACGCTCAAGACGAACCGCATGGCTGCCGCGCTGTGCATCCTTCTGCTGGCCGCCACCGGCGCGCTCGCACAGACCCCCACGGCCCCCGCGACGACAGGCCCCGTGCCCAGTGAAGAACACGCCGGCATTCTGAAAGCGGTGCGCGGCCAGGTCCAGTTGCTCGGCGCCGACGGCCGCACGCGCACGGCGCAGGCCGGTGACCGCGTCGCACCGATCGACCGCGTGCAGACCGCGGCCGACTCGGCCGCCAGCCTGGTGCTGCGCGACGGCACGACTTTGGTCGTCGGCCCCTCGTCCCGGCTCGACCTCAAGCAGTTTCATTTCGACGCATCCACGCGCGACGGCAGCCTGATGCTGTCGCTGCTGCGCGGGTCGATGCGCATGGTCACGGGGCTGATCGGCAGGACGCAACCGGACGCGGTGCGCATCGAGACGCAGACCGCCACCATCGGCATCCGGGGCGCCGATTTCATCGTGCAGGCGGAGGCGCCCGCGCAATGAACTTCCATCGACTGATCCGTTACGCCTTCGCTGCCTCGGCCGTGCTGCTCGCGGCCTGCACCTCGCCTTCGCTCACGCGCGTGGTGCTGCTGCCGTCGGCCGACGGCGCCACGTCGGCCGTCACCGTGCGCGGCAACAACGACACCGAAGAGACGCTGTCCAAGCCCTATCAGCGCGCGACCGCACGCGCGCGCGGCGGGCCGGTGCTCGACCAGGTCGATCCTGCACGCCTGCGAGCGGACAACGCGGCGCTGTTCGACCTTCTGCCGCCCCCGGGCGAGCGGGCCCGCTGACGTCGGCGACCGCCCCGACACTCGCGGGGTCGTCTCTCAGCCCAGCGTGACGCGCGCGAATTTCCGTTTGCCGACCTGCAGGACGTAGGTGCCGGCGGCCAGCTTGAGGCCCTTGTCGCTGACCACGTTCGAATCGACGCGCACGCCACCGCCGTCGATGAGCCGATTGCCTTCGGAGGCGGAGGGGGCCAGGCCAGCCTGCTTGAGCAGTTGGGCAATGCCCAGCGGCGCGCCGGTCAACGACAGCTCGGGAATCTGGTCGGGCACGCCGCCCTTGCTGCGGTTGATGAAGTCCTGCTCGGCCGCATCGGCCGCCGCTGCGTCGTGGAAGCGCGCCGTGATCTCCTTGGCCAGCGCGACCTTGGCGTCCTTTGGATTGCGGCCGCCGGCGATCTCGGCCTTGAGCGTCTCGATCTCGGCCAACGAGCGGAAGGACAACAGCGTGTACCAGCGCCACATCAGCTCGTCGGAAATCGACAGCACCTTGGCGAACATGGTGTTGGCGTCCTCGGAAATCCCGATGTAGTTGTTCTTGCTCTTCGACATCTTCTCGATGCCGTCCAGGCCCTCGAGCAGCGGCATCGTCAGGATGCACTGCGGCTCCTGCCCGTACTCCTGCTGCAGATGGCGGCCTACGAGCAGGTTGAACTTTTGATCGGTGCCGCCCAGTTCCAGGTCGGATTTCAAAGCCACGGAGTCGTAGCCCTGCATCAGCGGATACAGGAACTCGTGCACCGAGATCGACTGGCCCGCCTTGAATCGCTTGTGGAAGTCGTCGCGCTCCATCATGCGGGCCACCGTGTACTTGGCGGCCAACTGGATCATGCCGCGCGCGCCCAGTGGGTCGCTCCACTCGGAGTTGTAACGAATCTCGGTCTTCGACGGGTCCAGCACCAGGCTGGCCTGGCGGTAGTAGGTTTGCGCGTTGGCCTCGATCTGCTCGCGTGTCAGCGGCGGCCGTGTGCTGTTGCGGCCGGAGGGGTCGCCGATGGTGGTGGTGAAGTCGCCGATCAGGAAGATCACCTGGTGGCCCAGGTCCTGGAGCTGGCGCATTTTGTTGAGCACCACGGTGTGGCCGATGTGGATGTCCGGCGCGGTCGGGTCCAAACCCAGCTTGATACGCAGCGGCTGACCGGTGGCCTCGGCGCGCTGGAGCTTCTTGACCCATTCGTCCTGGGGCAGCAACTCATCGGTTCCACGAAGCGAAATCTCGAGAGCTTGTCCTACGCCATCAGACAGACTTGCGGATGTAACAAAACCGGGATTCATGGCTTATTGGGGCAGTTTTCTCTATGTCCGAAGCTATACTCAGCCCGACTTTTTCAAGCGCCGGATTCTAAGCGGCGCTTTTTGCCGCACCGTCCTGCTCCCCCGTCTTACACGGTCTCATGCAGCGCGGACCTGCAGAACCTGAGCTGGAATTCGTAGTTTGATCAACGGCATCCTGGCCGCCGAGGAAGCGCTTGCATCCAAGGTTGCCCATACCTTCCGCACCTACCCACGGCAGATCACCGCGGCCATCGCCGCTTTGCTGCTGTGCGCCGGCGGCGGCGCCTTCGCTGTTGCCTCGCTGGGCCCCGACGCGTCCGAGCTCCCCGTTAAGCAGGTGTTCGAGGCCGTCAAGCCGCTCGCCTTCGCCGACCAGGTGGAGTCGCTCGACACCCACGGCTTCACGCTGTTCCGCACCGAAATCACCCGCTCGAGCGACACCGCCGAGGCGCTGCTGAGGCGCCTGGGCATCGCCGACGACGCGGCAGCCGCCTTCGTGCGCGGCAATGCCGACGCCCGCACCGCGCTGCTGGGCCGCGCCGGCCGCACGGTCACGGCCGAGGCCACGCAAGACAACGCCCTCGAGAAGCTCAGCGCCCGCTGGATTCCCGACGGCAACGGCGGCTTCAAGCGGCTGGTGGTCGAAAAGGTCGGCGGCAGCTTCCGCGCCCGCACCGAGACCGACGCACTGACCCCCGGCACCCGGCTGGCCAGCGGCATCGTTCGCAGCTCGCTCTTCGCGGCCACCGACGATGCGCGCATTCCCGATCCGGTCGCCAGCCAGCTGGCCGACATCTTCTCGAGCGACGTCGATTTCCGCTCGCTGCGCAAGGGCGACCGCTTCGCCGTCGTCTACGAAACCTTCGAGGCCGATGGCCAGACGCTGCGCACCGGCCGCGTGCTGTCGGCCGAGTTCGAAAGCAACGGCAAGCTCTACCAGGCGCTGTGGTTCCAGGAGCCCGGCCAAAAGGGTGCCTACTACCGGCCCAGCGGCGACAGCCTGCGTCGCGCCTACCTGAGCTCGCCAGTCGAATTCACGCGCGTGTCCAGCGGCTTCGCGATGCGCATGCATCCGATCATCAACACCTGGCGCCAGCACAATGGCGTCGACTTCGCCGCACCGACCGGCACGGCGGTGCGCGCGGTGGGCGACGGCACGGTGGACTTCGCTGGCGTGCAAAGCGGCTACGGCAATATCGTCATCGTCAACCACCGCAACAACCAGCAGACGGCCTATGCGCACTTGAGCCGCATCGACGTCAAGGTGGGCCAGACCTTGAGCCAGGGCCAGACCGTGGGCGCGGTCGGCTCCACCGGCTGGGCCACCGGCCCGCACCTGCACTTCGAGTTCCGGGTGAACGGCGAATACCGCGACCCGACCACGCTCGCGCAGCAGGACGGCGGCGCACCCATCTCCACGGCAGCACGCCCGGCGTTCGAGCGCCTCGCACTGGCCACCCGCACCGAGCTCTCCGCTGCCTTTTCCGTCGTCCAGGCCAGCGCAGACTGATCCCCCCGCTGCCACCCAGG
Source organism: Variovorax sp. KK3 (assembly GCF_001984055.1). Lineage (GTDB taxonomy): Bacteria > Pseudomonadota > Gammaproteobacteria > Burkholderiales > Burkholderiaceae_C > Variovorax. Next base: position 79,510 of record NZ_LYVO01000011.1, on the reverse strand, counting down.
CATGGCTGAAGAACTCTTCATCGGCCTGATGTCCGGCACCTCGCTCGACGGGGTCGACGGCGTGCTGGCGGACTTTTCGGGCGGCCGCATCGCGGTCAAGGCCCACGCGGCCGCCAGCTTCCCCGTCTCCTTGCGCGCCGAGCTTCTGGCGCTCAACGCCCTGGGTGGCGACAACGAACTTCACCGCGCCGCCTTGGCTGGAAACGGGCTCGCGCGGGTCTACGCCGGTGTCGTGGAACGCTTGTTGACCGAGACGGGTGCTTTGGCCGAGGCCGTGACCGCCATCGGCGCCCACGGGCAGACCGTGCGCCACCGGCCCGGGGAGTTCGACGAGGTTGGCTACACCCTGCAGATCAACAACCCGTCGCTGCTTGCGGAGCTTTGCGGCATCGCCGTGGTCGCCGATTTCCGCAGCCGCGACCTGGCGGCCGGCGGACAAGGCGCGCCGCTCGTGCCGGCGTTTCACCGCGCCTTGTTCGCGAGAGACGACCAGGCGGTGGCTGTGCTCAACCTGGGCGGCATCTCCAACCTGAGCTTGCTGCCGGCCGGCGAAGGCACGGTGCTGGGCTTCGATTGCGGTCCTGGCAACGCCTTGCTCGACCACTGGTGCCAGAGCCACATCGGCCAGCCCTTCGACTCGGGCGGACGCTGGGCGGCCAGTGGGCATGTCTTGCCCGACCTGTTGTCGCGCTGTTTGGCCGACGCGTATTTCACCAAGCCGCCTCCCAAGAGCACCGGCCGGGACCTGTTCAACCCGGCCTGGCTGGCGGCTCATTTGAGCCAAGCGGCCACCCAGCCGGCCGACGTGCAGGCGACGCTGGCCGAATTGACCGCGATGGTGTGCGCGGCCGAGTTGCAACGGCACGGGCCCGATATCCGTCTCCTGATCGTCTGCGGCGGCGGTGCGCTCAACGACCACTTGATGGCGCGGCTTCAAGCCCTGCTGCCTGCGGTGCAGGTTTTTTCCTCGGCCGAGCGCGGCCTTCCGCCCCAGCAGGTGGAAGCGGCCGCTTTCGCCTGGCTGGCGCGCAGCACCATGCGCCGCGAATCCGGCAACCTGGCCAGCGTGACCGGCGCCCGCGGCGCGCGCGTGCTGGGCGCGATCTATCCCGCCTGACGGGCCACTTGGCTCAATGCTGGCCCGACACCTCGGGCTGTTCCGGCTGGACCTCGCGCGCATGCGGCGGCAGGTGCCAGAAGATCAGGGCCGAAGCCACGGTGATCAGCCCCATGCTGGCAAAGGTGGCCTGGAAGGCATGCAGTGTCGCCAGCGCGTTCGCATGGCCGAAGGCATCTCCGTAGCCTGCCAGCACGGCGCTGGCCGCCGCCACGCCGAGACTCATCGCGAGCATCTGCACCATCGACAGCAGGCTGTTGCCGCTGCTGGCCATGCCCTGGTCGAGATCGCGCAACGTGACCGTGTTCATCGCGGTGAACTGCAGCGAATTCACGGCGCCGAACGCGACCAGTTGGAGGATGTGAAGCGCGATCGGCTGGTCCGGCCCGGACAGGCCGAAACTGGCCATCGTGAGCCCCACCAGCGAAGTGTTGACCACAAGCACGCGGCGGTAGCCGAAGCGCAGTATCAGCGGCGTCGCCACCCGCTTCATGGCCATGCCGGCCAGCGCGATCGGCAGCATCATCAGCCCGGCCCGCAAGGGCGAGTAGCCCATCGAAACCTGTAGCAGGAGCGGAATCAGGAACGGCATGCAGCCGCTGCCGAGGCGTGAAAACAGGTTGCCCAGCAGGCCGATGCTCAGGGTGGGAATCCGGAACAGCGAAGGCTCGAACAGCGGATCGGGACGTCGGAGCGCGTGCAGCCAGTAGGCCGCGATGCTGGCGAAGCCGAACACCAGCAGCAGCAGCACGCCGGCTTGACGCAGGCCCAGGCCCGACACGCCGTCCAGCGCCAGAGAGACCGCCACCATGCCGAAGGCCAGCATGGCGTAGCCGGCACCGTCGAAACGGCGTTGCAGCACGGCGCGCAGGTCCGGCATCAGCCGCAGGGTGGCAATGCAGCCTGCCAGGCCCACCGGCACATTGATCAGGAAGATCCAGTGCCAGGACGCGTACTGCACAAGCCAGCCGCCCAGCGTGGGGCCCAGCAGCGGCCCGATCAGCCCGGGGATGGCCACAAAGCTCATCGCTGCCAGGAATTCCGCGCGCGGCACCGTGCGCAGAAGCGCCAGCCGCCCCACCGGCAGCAGCAGCGCACCACCCATGCCCTGCAGCACGCGTGCCGCGATCAGCGGACCGATGCTGGAGGACATCGCACACGCCACCGACCCGATCACGAACAGCACGATGGCACCGAAGAAGACCCGCCGGGTGCCGAAGCGGTCGGCGATCCAGCCCGAGGCCGGGATCAGCATCGCCATGGTGAGCGAATAGGCCACCACCACCGACTGCATGCGCAGCGGGCTTTCGCCCAGGCTGGCCGCCATGGCCGGCAGGGCGGTATTGATGATGGTGGCGTCCAGCGTCTGCATGAAGAAGCCGACGGCCACGAGCCACAGCAGGCTCTTGCGAGAGGAAATGGGATCGCTCATGAACGACAAAGCCGCCCGGAGGCGGCTTTCGCGAGGGGCTCAGCCCATTAGGCCGAGAAGCTGGATCCGCACCCGCAGGTGCTGGTCGCGTTGGGGTTCTTGATCACGAACTGGGCGCCCTGCAGGTCTTCCTTGTAGTCGATCTCGGCGCCGACCAGGTACTGGTAGCTCATGGCATCGATCAGGAGCGACACCCCGTTCTTGGTCATCGTCGTGTCGTCGTCGTTGACGATTTCGTCGAAGGTGAATCCGTACTGGAAGCCAGAGCAGCCACCGCCCTGGACGAAGACACGCAGCTTGAGATCGGGATTGCCTTCTTCGGCGATCAGGTCGGCCACCTTGGCGGCCGCGCTGTCCGTGAAGACGATCGGCTCGGGCATCTGGGTTTGAACATTGTCGGCAACGGCACTCATGGGGCAGAACTCCTGTGGCGGGGCCGGACGATGCGGCCAAGGGGACAAATGCTACTTCAATAACCAAAGAGCCGCCCGAGGGCGGCTCTTTGACAGTGCGGGCAGCAGGCCCAAATGGGCCGAGCGACGCGACCGGCGAACCGATCAGCGCTTCGAGAACTGCTTGCGGCGGCGTGCGGAATGCAGGCCGACCTTCTTGCGCTCCACCTCGCGGGCGTCGCGGGTCACGAAGCCGGCCTGGCTCAGCACGGGCTTGAGCGAGGCGTCGTAGTCGATCAGCGCACGGGTGATGCCGTGGCGGGTCGCGCCGGCCTGGCCCGATTCGCCGCCGCCTGCCACGTTGACCATGATGTCGAAGGCTTCGACGTTGTCGGTCAGGTACAGCGGCTGCTTGGCGATCATGATCGAGGTTTCGCGGCCGAAGAACTCAGTGATGTCCTTGCCGTTGACCGTGATCTTGCCGGAGCCCTTCTTCAGAAACACGCGGGCGACGCTCGATTTGCGACGGCCGGTGCCATTGTTCCATTCACCAATCATTCGGAAGCTCCTTAGATTTCCAGCGCTTTGGGCTGTTGGGCGGTGTGCGGATGTTCGGCACCGCCGTACACCTTGAGCTTCTTGATCATCGCGTAGCCCAGCGGCCCCTTGGGCAGCATGCCCTTGACGGCCTTTTCCAGGGCGCGGCCCGGATGCTTGGCTTGCATGTCGCGGAAGTTGGTGGCGGTGATGCCGCCCGGGTAACCCGAATGGCGGTAGTACACCTTGTCGAGCGGCTTGGCGCCGGTGACACGCAGCTGGGCTGCATTGATGATGACGATGTAGTCACCGGTATCGACGTGAGGCGTGTAAATGGCCTTGTGTTTGCCGCGCAAACGGAGAGCAACTTCGCTGGCTACTCGTCCGAGGACCTTGTCGGTCGCGTCAATCACAAACCACTCGTGCGTCACGTCAGCGGGCTTTGCGCTGAACGTCTTGGTCATGAGTTTTCCTGGAAAGGAAGAGGTTTGGCGGGCCCTTTTCCACGGTCGGTGTTCCTCTGTCGGGAACCTCTTAGGTGGGAAGGATGACTTCGCCGCGGGGCCGCAATGCGCTGCGAAGCCCGCGATTATACAAAGAAGCCGCCTGGCCGGGCAAAGACTTCTCCTGGCCGGTTACCATGCCTCATGTTCAGCTACCGCCACGCCTTTCATGCCGGCAATCACGCCGACGTGCTCAAGCACACGGTGCTGATCGCCGTGCTCGAACACCTGCTCGAAAAGGACACCGCGCTCACCGTGGTCGATACCCACGCCGGCGCCGGCCTCTACCGGCTCGACGGCGACTACGCCGGCACCAGCGGCGAGGCGGCCGAAGGGGTGCTGCGCCTGCTCGCGGCCGACCCACCCGACGCGCCGCCAATGCCCGAGGCGCTGGCCCGCTACGTGGCGCTGGTGCGCGAGTTCAACCCCAAGGGCGGCGCGCGCGTCTACCCCGGCTCGCCCTTCATCACCCAGCACCTGCTGCGCGACCACGACAAGCTCAAGCTCTACGAACTTCATCCCACCGACGCCCGCACGCTGGCCGCCAACATCGCCCAGCTCGACGCCGGACGCCGCATCGCGGTGCTAAGCGAGGACGGCTTCGGCAGCGCCACCAAGTTCCTGCCGCCGCCCTCGCGCCGGGCCCTGGTGCTGTGCGACCCGAGCTACGAGATCAAGAGCGACTACGGGCGCGTGCTCGACTTCGTCGGTGGCGCGTTCAAGCGCTTCGCCACCGGCACCTACGCGGTGTGGTATCCGATCATTCCGCGGCCGGAGGCCCATGACCTGCCACGCCGCCTGAAGACGATGGCGACCAAGGCCGGCAAGCCCTGGCTGCATGCGACGCTGACGGTGAAGTCGAGCAAGATCATCACGGACACGGCCGGCGAGAAGCACCGCCCGGGCCTGCCGGCCAGTGGCATGTTCTTGATCAACCCACCCTACACGCTCAAGGCCCAGCTCGAAGCCGCCCTGCCGCAGATGGCCCAGCGCCTCGCGCAGGACCGCCACGCGACCTCTTCGCTCGAAGCGGGCGGCTGACCGTTCAGATCGACATCAGCGCCGCTGGCGCGCAGGCACTTCCCGGGTCGCGCGCGGCGCGGCCTTTCGCGCGGGCCTGACGGTGGCCGCTTCGGGCGGCGGCGCATCGATCGCATCGGCGTCGATGGCCGTGTCGCCGCAGCGCGCGCTGTTCTTGTCGACGATCGACAGCGCCACCTGCTTGATGCCCAGCCCCAGCATGCCCAGCGACTCGGCCGCAGCCCGGCTCAGGTCGATGATGCGCCCGGACGCATAAGGGCCGCGGTCGTTGATGCGCACCATGACTTCCTTTCCGTTGACCAGGCTGCGCACGCACACCCGGGTGTTGAAAGGCAGGGTCTTGTGCGCGGCGGTCATCGCCGCCATGTCGAAGCGCTCGCCGTTCGCGGTCTTGCGCTGGTGGAACTGGATGCCGTACCACGACGCACCGCCGCGCTCGAAGATTTCGCGCGGGCCTGCGTCGCCCGGGATGCCGTCGTCCTCCGCCATGCCCGAGACCGAGAGGTCGTAGCGCACCGAGGGCACCTGCGAACGCGGTGGCGCGCCGGGCGGCACGGCAGGCTGCCGCGTCAAGGGCCGCAGGCCGGTGCCGGGCACCGCTTCGGCGCTGGCTGGCTCGGGTTCGGGCGGCTTGGGCGGCGTGGTGCAGGCCACCAGGGCTGCGGACGCCAGCACCATCGCCAGCGCCTTCGCGAGCCGGCGCCCGATCATTCGCCCCAGGCCAGCCGATCCAGCAACGCGAGCGTCGCCACCGACTGGTTCATCGTATAGAAGTGAATCGAGGGCACACCACCGGCGCGCAGCCGATCGCACAGATCGGTCACGACGTCGAGGCCGAACGCCTTGATGGAAGCGATGTCGTCGCCGAAGCCCTGCAGCCGCAGCCGAATCCAGCGCGGAATCTCGGCACCGCAGGCGTCGGAGAAACGCATCAGCTGGGTCGAGCTGGTGATCGGCATGATGCCCGGCACGATCGGCGTGTCGAGCCCCAGCTTGCGCGACTCCTCGACGAAGCGGAAGTAGGCCTCGGGGCTGAAGAAATACTGCGTGATCGCCGAATCCGCCCCCGCATGCACCTTGGCTGCGAAGGCCTGCAGGTCGGCCTCGGGCGAGCGGGCCTGCGGATGCACCTCGGGGTAGCAGGCCACCTCGATATGGAAGTCGCGTCCGGTTTCCTCGCGGATGAATGCCACCAGGTCGCTCGCGTAGTGGAACTCGCCGCCCATGCCGTAGCCACTGGGCAGATCGCCGCGCAATGCGACCAGGCGCTTCACGCCCATCGACTTGAGTTCCGCCAACTGCTCGCGCACCGTGGCGCGCGTCGCGCCGATGCACGAGAAATGGCAGGCCGCGTCGACCCCCTCTTCAAGGATCTCGCGCACCGCGCCGAAAGTGCCCGACTGCGTAGAGCCGCCGGCGCCATAGGTCACCGAGCAGAACTCGGGCCGGTGCGCGTACAGCTGCTGGCGTACCGCGCGCAGCTTCACGACGCCTTCGGGCGTCTTGGGCGGAAAGAACTCAAAGCTCAACGGAAGGCGCACGGCCGGCTCCTGGTGAACCGCTTGCATGAGCGGCATGAATGAAGAATTCGCGGTTGCCGTCGCCGCCCGCGATCGGGCTGTCGAACCATCCCCGCACTTGCAAGCCGAGCCCTTCGCAGGCCGTGCGCAAGCGCTGCTCGACCACCGGGTACAGCGCGCCATCGCGCACGATACCGCCTTTGCCGATCTGGCCCGGCTGCAGCTCGAACTGAGGCTTGACCAGCATCAGCAGCTCGCCCTGGCTTGCCAGCAAGGGCAGCAGCGCCGGCAGCACCAGCGTGAGCGAGATGAAGGACAGGTCGCCCACCACGAGGTCGAACGGCATCGCCGCAGTCGGCGCCGCGCTCAAGGTCGACGCATCGAGCGCACGCGCATTGATGCCCTCGAGCGCCGTCACGCGCGCATCGGCTTGCAGGCGCGCGTGCAGTTGTCCGTGCCCCACGTCCACGCCCACCACATGGCGGGCGCCCTGCTGCAACAGACAGTCGGTGAAGCCGCCGGTGGACTGCCCGACGTCGAGGCAGCGTTTGCCTCGCACCGACATGCCGGCCGCCGCCAACGCACCCTCGAGCTTGAGGCCGCCGCGCGAGACGTAGCGCGCTTCGGCCGCATCGGCGAGCTCCAGCTCGGCATGCACCGGTACCTCGTCCCCGTTCTTGCCGACCGTGCGCCAGTCGGCGCCGGTGCGCCAGCGCAGCCCGCCCGCGATCAGCCGCGAGGCCTGCGAGCGCGAGGCGGCCAAGCCGCGTTCGACGAGCAACTGGTCGGCGCGCACGGTGCTGCGCGAGTCACTGCCCGGGGTTGCTCAGTAGCGGTAGGTGTCCGGCTTGTACGGGCCGTTCTTGTCCACGCCGATGTAGGCGGCCTGGGCATCGGTCAGCTCGGTGAGCTGGGCGCCGAGCTTCGACAGCTGCAGGCGCGCGACCTTCTCGTCCAGGTGCTTGGGCAGCACGTAGACCTTGCCGGCCTGGTACACGTCGGGCTTGGTGAAGAGCTCGATCTGGGCGATGGTCTGGTTGGCGAAGGACGAGCTCATCACGTAGCTCGGATGGCCCGTGCCGCAGCCCAGGTTCACCAGGCGGCCCTTGGCCAGCAGGATGATGCGCTTGCCGTCCGGGAAGATCACGTGGTCGACCTGCGGCTTGATCTCTTCCCACTCGTACTTCTCGAGCGAGGCGACCTCGATCTCGTTGTCGAAGTGGCCGATGTTGCAAACGATCGCCTGGTCTTTCATGGCGGCCATGTGGGCGTGCGTGATGACGTCCTTGTTGCCGGTGGTGGTGACGAAGATGTCGGCCTTGTCGGCCGCGTATTCCATCGTCACGACGCGGTAGCCTTCCATCGCGGCCTGCAGCGCGTTGATGGGGTCGATCTCGGTCACCCACACCTGGGCGCTCAGCGCGCGCAGGGCCTGGGCCGATCCCTTGCCCACGTCGCCGTAGCCGGCCACGCAGGCCACCTTGCCGGCGATCATCACGTCGGTGGCGCGCTTGATGCCGTCCACCAGCGACTCGCGGCAGCCGTACAGGTTGTCGAACTTGCTCTTGGTCACCGAGTCGTTCACGTTGATGGCGCGGAACAGCAGCGTGCCCTTGGCAGCCATTTCGTTGAGGCGGTGCACGCCGGTGGTGGTTTCTTCCGTCACGCCGAGGATCTCGGCCGACTTGCGGGTGTACCAGGTGGCATCGGTCGCCAGCTTGGCCTTGATGGCGGCGTACAGGATGCGCTCTTCCTCGCTGGTCGGGTTGGCCAGCACGCTCTGGTCCTTCTCGGCTTTCTGGCCCAGGTGCATCAGCAGCGTGGCATCGCCGCCGTCGTCCAGGATCATGTTCGGGCCTTCGCCGGCCGAGCCCTTGGGGCCGAAGTCGAAGATGCGGTGGGTGTAGTCCCAGTAGTCTTCCAACGACTCGCCCTTGATCGCGAACACCGGCGTGTCGGTGGCGGCGATGGCGGCGGCTGCATGGTCCTGCGTCGAGAAGATGTTGCAGGAGGCCCAGCGCACGGTGGCGCCCAGCGCCTGCAGGGTTTCGATCAGCACCGCGGTCTGGATCGTCATGTGCAGCGAGCCGGTGATGCGCGCGCCCTTCAGCGGCTGGCTCTTGGCGTATTCGATGCGAATGGCCATCAGGCCGGGCATTTCGGTTTCCGCGATGCGGATTTCCTTGCGGCCCCAGGCGGCCAGGGAGATATCGGCGATCGCCTGGTCGGCGGCGGATTTGAGAACAGCGCTCATGCTTGGCTCCAAAACGAAGTTTGAAAATGCCGCTGGTCGGGCTGGGTGGGGGTCTGAGACTCACCGCGAGAACAGCGGTTGAGCGTGGTTGCGATGTGGTCCGAGCCTCACGCCTGATGGCGCTGCAACGCTCCTCGGAGCCGGCATTCTAGCGCCTGGGCTTTTTTCACGGCCAGCGCCGGTTGGCCGATCGTCCTAGACTGCTTCCAGTCCGTCCTGGACTGCAACCCATCCCCTCTCCTCCCATGCCACCATTCAAAGCCCTTGCCTTGTCTTTCGTGATCGCGGCCTCGGCTGCCTGGCCTGCCGCCAGCTTCGCGCAGGAGAGCGTGCGCGTGCGCGGCGTCATCGAACGCGCCGATGCAGCCTCGCTCACGGTCAAGGACCGCAGCGGCGAAACCGTGACGATGGTGCGACCGCCCGACATGAACGTTTCGGAAGTGGTGCCGCTCACCCTGGCCGACATCAAGCCAGGCAGCTTCGTCGGTGCCGGCGCCGTGCCGCAGCCCGACGGCACGCAGCGCGCAGTCGAGGTGCTGGTGTTCCCCGAGGCGGCCCGCGGTGCCGGCGAAGGTTTTCGCCCGTGGGACCTGCTGCCCCAGAGCACGATGACCAACGCCACGGTGGCGCAGCTCGAGGCGGCGCCCGCATCGACCCCCGGTGGCCACAAGCTGCTGCTCAAGTACAAGGACGGCGAGCAGACCGTCATCGTGCCGCCCGGCACGCCGGTCGTCACCTTCAAGCCGGGCAACGGCGACCAGGCCGCCCTGGTCGTGCCCGGCGCCAAGGTGGTGATCACCGCGCAGGTGAAGGACGGCAAGCCCACCGCGCTGCGCATGCTGGTCGGGCGCAACGGTTTCGCGCCGCCGATGTGATCTGCTCCGCGCGCCTGGCTGCAGAGGGATGCGGGCGCGTGGCCTGATGCGGTGCCTGAAGGCCCGGCCTCTTAAAATCGCCGGTCCGCCTTCCCGATTGATCCCCTTGTCCTTCGCTTCCGAAACCCGCCGCCGCCGCACCTTCGCGATCATTTCCCACCCCGACGCCGGCAAGACCACGCTGACCGAGAAGCTGCTGCTGTTCTCGGGCGCGATCCAGATCGCCGGCTCGGTGAAGGCGCGCAAGGCTTCGCGGCACGCCACCTCCGACTGGATGGAAATCGAAAAGCAGCGCGGCATCTCGGTGGCCAGCTCGGTGATGCAGATGGCCTACCGCGAGCACGTCATCAACCTGCTCGACACCCCTGGCCACAAGGACTTCTCGGAAGACACCTACCGCGTGCTGACGGCCGTCGATTCGGCACTCATGGTCATCGACGCGGCCAACGGCGTGGAGGCGCAGACCCGCCGGCTCATCGAGGTCTGCCGCCAGCGCGACACGCCCATCATCACCTTCGTGAACAAGATGGACCGCGAAGTGCGCGAGCCGCTGGACATCCTCGACGAGGTCGAGCGCGAACTGGGCATGCCCTGCGTGCCCATGACCTGGCCCGTCGGCCAGGGCAAATCCTTCGGCGGCATCGTCAACCTCCGCACGCAGGCCATGTCCGTCTTCGAGGCCGGCAGCGAGCGCCGCCCGCAGGATTTCGAGGCTATTCCGCTCACCGAGCAAGACGCACTGAAGGCCCGCTTCGGCAGCGAGTTCGACGCCGCACTCGAAAGCATGGAGCTGGCCACCGGCGCCTCGCCCGCCTGGGACAAGGAAGCCTTCCTGTCCGGCAGGCAGACCCCCGTGTTCTTCGGCTCCGGCGTCAACAACTTCGGCGTGATGGAGGTGCTCGACGCGCTGGTCGACCTGGCCCCGCCGCCCCAGCCACGCACCAGCACCACGGTGGTCAACCGCCAGCCGGTGGTGCGCGAGATCCAGCCCGACGACAAGGACTTCGCCGGCGTGGTGTTCAAGGTGCAGGCCAACATGGACGCCAACCACCGCGACCGCATCGCCTTCGTGCGCATGGCCTCGGGCAAGTACACGCCGGGCATGAAGCTCCGGGTGCAGCGCACCGCCAAGGAGCTGCGGCCGACCAGCGTCGTCACCTTCATGAGCCAGCGCCGCGAGGCCGTCGAAGAGGCCTACGCCGGCGACATCGTCGGCTTCACTACCCACGGCGGCGTGCAGCTGGGCGACACCATCACCGATGGCGCCTCGCTGCAGTTCACCGGGCTGCCCTTCTTCGCGCCCGAGCTGTTCATGACCGTCATCCTCAAGAATCCGCTTCGCACCAAGCAGCTGCAGCAGGGCCTGGCCCAGCTTGGCGAAGAGGGCGCGATCCAGGTGTTCCGCCCCGAGATCGGCGGCCCGATGCTGCTGGGCGCGGTCGGCCAGCTGCAGTTCGAAGTGGTGCAGCACCGGCTGAAGACCGAGTACGACGCCGACGTGCGGCTCGAAGGCTGTCAGTACACCGGCGCGCGCTGGATCACGGCCGACACGCCGGCCGAGCTGCGTGCCTTCACCGATGCCTATCCGGCGCGCATGGCACGCGATGCGGCCGACACGCTGGCCTACCTGTGCACCTCGCCCTACGACGTGCGGCTGGCGCAGGAGCGCTTTCCCAAGATCCACTTCCACCCGTTGCGCGAGCACGCCGGGCTGGCCCTGCAGAGCGCCGGCTGATGCTGCCGCTGGGCCGGTGGCCGCTCGACGCACGGCGCGGCCTGGTGGGCGTGTTCACCGACATCGACGACACGCTGACCACCGAAGGCACGGTCACGCCCGATGTGCTCCTGGCGATGCATGCACTGCAGGCGGCCGGGCTCGCACGGGTGGCGATCACCGGCCGGCCGGTCGGTTGGAGCGAGCCCTTCGCCGCGGTCTGGCCCGTGGATGCGATCGTGGCCGAGAACGGCGCCGTGGCGCTGGTGCGCAACGCTGCCGGTGAGGTCGAGAAGCGCTATCAGCAGGAGGCGGCCACGCGCGCACGCAACTTCGAGCGCATGCAGGCCGTGATGGCGCGCATCGAACACGAGATCCCCGGTGCGCGGCGCGCCACCGATTCGGCCGGGCGCGAATGCGACATCGCCATCGACCACAGCGAATTCACCCGGCTGGACGACGCCACCATCGCGCAGGTGGTGGCGCTGATGCGCAGCGAAGGCATGCATGCCACGGTCAGCAGCATCCACGTCAACGGCTGGTACGGCGAGCACAACAAGCTCGAAGGCGCGCGCTGGATCGTTCGCGAGCTGTGGGGCCGGCGCCTCGACGACGAGATGCAGCGCTGGGCCTATGTGGGCGACTCCACCAACGACGCGCTGATGTTCGAGCACTTCGCGCACAGCATCGGGGTGGCCAACGTGCGCCGCTTCGAATCCGCGCTGTCGCACCTGCCACGCTACGTGGCGCCCAGCGAACGCGGCGCCGGTTTCGCCGAGGTGGCCGCGGCCATCCTCGACGCGCGCGCCTGAACGCGCCGACGACCCTCAGGGCACGTTGAAGGCCACCGGCCGCGTGCCGGTCATCGTCCGGCCATCGCCGTTGTTGACGAATTCCGCGCGAGCCGTGTAGTTGCCTTTGGGCGGGTGGAGCCACAGCTCCGTCTGGCCGCCGTCCATGTCGATGACTTCAGGCTTCTGCCCTGGCCGCTCCAGCACCAGCCGGAAGTGCCCCGTTTCCGGCAGCCTGGGCGCGGCATGCGCCACGTTGTAGCCGCTTGCGTGCAGCTGGATGCGCAGCGGCGGCACCTGCGTGCTCCGGTCCGCCGGGCTCAGCATCTCGATGCGCGGCGTGCCCAGCAAGCTGGCCGGCGCGACGCCCTTGTTCTGCTTGCCGACCGTCAGCCGCATCGGCTTGCTGTAGACGAAGAAGGGAATGTGCCCCTGGTCGGCCAGCACCAGGCGCAGCGTGTAGTTGCCGGGCGGCAAATCGACCACCGTCTCCATCTGGCCCTTGCCGAAGTGGATGTACTGCTCGGTGAAGGGCAGTGGCTTGCGAAAGTCCAGCGGCAGTGGCTGGTTGATCAGCAGGTGATGGTGGCCGGCATGCCCTGCGCTGTGGCCGGCCGGCACGATGCCGCGCATCGAGAGGCCGAAGCGGGCGACGAAGGGCGACTCCACGATGGCGCCGTCCTTGAGATTGCTGAAGTACGCCTCGGGCGCCCAGTTGGGCGGCGGCACCACCCACTTGTGGTTGGCCAGTTCGCCCGGCTCGGCCGGTGCCGGTGGCGCGGAAGATGCCGAGGGGGCCGCGTGACCTGCATGCGGTTGCGCCATTGCAGCGCCGGTGCAGAAGCCGAGTCCGGCCAGCGCCAGGATCGTCAGCGTCTTTAGCGGCAATGCGTAGCCATATGGATTAACCGACATGCAAACTTCCCCTCCGAGGAGGTCGAATTCTTACATCGGATTACATCGGCAGTGCTGCCTTCGAACCCTGTGCCGTGACACATGCCACGCTTCCGGCCGCGCCGGTGCGATCAAGTCGAATGTGACCGAACCCAGCGAACGATGTCGGCAGCGCCCATGGCACCGGCCTGTCGCGCGACTTCGCGGCCACCGCGGAACAACGCCAGCGTCGGGATGCTGCGGATGTTGAAGCGCGCTCCCAGCGCGGGCACCGCCTCGGTGTCGACCTTGGCCAGCCGCACCTGGGGTTCCAGCTGCGCCGCGGCCTGCTCGAAGCTCGGCGCCATCTGGCGGCACGGTCCGCACCACGGCGCCCAGAAGTCCACCAGCACGGGGATGTCGTTGCGGGCGATGTGGCGGTCGAAGGACGCGGTGTCGAGCGCAGTCGAATGCGCCGTGAAGAGCGGCCGGTGGCAGCTGCCGCAGTCGGGCGCGCTGCCCAGTTGCGCGGTGCGCACGCGGTTGGTGGTGTGGCAGTGCGGGCAGACGACGTGGAGCGACTCAGTCGTGGATTGGGTCGTGGATTCGGTCATGGCGGGTTCCGGCGTAGACATCGTTGGAACCTATGGCTCCCCGCACCGATTGCAAGTCGGTGCAGGGCGCGACCTCACTGGGGCTTCGACAAACCCAGCTTCTCGATCAGCACCTTCTCGTTGGTGAAGGTGGTCTGCGCGAACTTGGTGTAGTCGGCCGAGCTCAGGTAGTTGGGCAACATGTCGTAGCGGCCCAGCGCGGCGACGTAGCTGGGCTCTTCCATCGCCTGCTTGAAGGCGTCGTGCAACTTCTTCACCACGTCGAGCGGCGTGCCCTTGGGCGCGCCGATGCCGAAGGGCGAGTTCTGCACGATGTCCAGCCCCAGCTCCTTCAGCGTGGGCGCATCGGGAAACTTGGCCAGGCGCTTGTCGCCCCAGGTGTTGAGCACACGCAGCTTGCCCGACTCCACCAGCGGCGCGAAGCCGGTCGAATCGGCGATGGCCATCAGGTGGTTGCCCAGCACGGCCTGCGACAGTTCGGCGCTGCCCTTGTAAGGCACGTGCTGCAGCTGGATGTTGAGCTTCTGCGCGATCAGCTCGGTGGTCAGGTGCGGGCTGGTCATGGTGCCCGTGGAGCCGTAGGTCAGCTTGCCCGGATTGGCCTTGGCGTAGGCCACGAACTCGTTCCAGTTCTTGATCGGGCTGTCGGCCGGCACCGCGATGCCGAAGGCGTAGCCGGTGACGTTGATGACGTAGCTGATGTCCTTCACCGGGTCCCAGTTGATCTTGGTGGTGTAGGGCAGCCGGAACACGCCCAGCGGGATCTGGCCGATGGTGTAGCCGTCGGCCGGCGCGGTCTGCAACTGCTGCGCGGGCAGGGTGCCGCCGGCACCCGGCTTGTTCTCGACCACGATCGGCTGGCCGATGATCTTCGAGGCGTTGTCGGCCAGCTGGCGCATGGTGATGTCGGTCGGGCCGCCGGCCGGGAAGGCGATCACCAGCTTGATCGGCTTGGCGGGAAAGGCCTGGGCCTGCACCAGAGGAGCAGCCAAACCCAGCAGGGCGGCGCACAGAAGGGAACGACGAAACATGGAAGGCTCCAGGATGGCAAAGGCGGCCATTTGGCCGCGCAGCCCCGGCCCGGACAATCGGGGCAGACCCCGGGCTTGTCGCGCCGGCGTCAGCGCACGGGGCCGATGCGGGCTCAGCCCGCGCGCTGCATGAAGCCGTCGAGCACGTTCACGGTGTTGACGCCCAGCGCATCGACGGCGTAGCCGCCTTCGAACACGAACACGGTCGGCAGGCCGGCGCGCGCCAGGTCTTCGCCGATATGCAGGTAGTCCGGTGATGCCAGGCGAAAGCCCGAGATCGGATCGCCCTCGAAGGTGTCGAGGCCCAGCGACACCACCAGCGCGCCCGGCCGGAAATCCGCGATGCCGCGAAGTGCTTCTGCGAGCGCCTCGCGCCAGCCGTCGAAGCCGGTGCCGCGCGCCAGCGGCAAATTGCGGTTGAAGCCCAGCCCTGCGCCTGCGCCCTGCTCGTCCGCATAGCCCAGGTAGTAGGGGTACTCCGTGTGCGGATCGCCGTGGAGGCTGGTGAACTGCACGTCGGCGCGTTCGTAGAAGATGGCTTGCGTGCCGTTGCCATGGTGGTAGTCGATGTCCAGCACCGCCACCCGATCGACGCCCGCGTCGCGCAATGCCTGCGCTGCGATGGCCGAATTGTTGAGGAAGCAGTAGCCGCCGAAGAAGTCCGCGCCGGCATGGTGGCCGGGCGGGCGCGTCAGCGCGAATGCTGCGCGTTCGCCGCGCAGCACGTGGTCGACGGCGCCCAGCGCGCAACCGGCGCCCGCGCGCGCCGCGACCCAGGTGCCGGCCGTCAGCGGCGTGCCGGCGTCGTACGAGAACAGGCCCAGCCGCGCCGGGAAGCTGGCCGGCAGCACGTCGTGGCGAAAGCTGCGAATCGGCCAGTAGGAAGGCAATGCATCGCGCTGCGCATTGGCCGGATCGAGCGCGACCCATTCGTCCCACGCGCCCGCCAGGAACTGCAGGTACCGCGGCGCATGCACGCGCGCCAGCGCCGCGTCGTCGATCTCAGCCGGCGCCTCCACCGTGCCGAACCCGCGGCGCTCGAGCTCGGCCAGAACGTCGTCCACCCGCGCCGGCACTTCGAAGCAAGGCACCAGCTCGCCACGGAACATCTCCACCTTGCCGTGGTGCAGCGCATGCCGCGCGTTGTGGACGACGCGCATCAGGCCTCTTTGCGGATCGGGCCGGCCGGCGCCTGCACCGGCAGCTGCAGCACCTGATGCGCGCCGCGCGCCAGCACCGGCGCCAGCGCCACCCCCGTGTGGGTGCGAAGCCGCACCACCTCTTCGGGCGCCGCCGCCGCCACGACGCGGCCGCCGCCGTCCCCGCCCTCGGGGCCCAGGTCGATCAGCCAGTCGGCTTCGGCGATCACGTCGAGGTCGTGCTCGATCACGACCACGCTGTGGCCGCCGTTCACCAGCCGGTGCAGCACGTGGATCAGCTTCTCGACGTCGGCCATGTGCAGGCCGACCGTGGGCTCGTCGAGCACGTAGAGCGTGTGCGGCGCCTTGTTGCCGCGGCGCGTGACGTCGTCGCGCACCTTGCTCAATTCCGTCACCAGCTTGATGCGCTGCGCCTCGCCGCCCGACAGCGTGGGCGAAGGCTGGCCCAGCGTCAGGTAGCCCAGGCCCACGTCTTTCAACAGCTGCAGCGGATGGCTGATGTTGGGCATGGAGGCGAAGAACGCCACCGCTTCGTCCACTTCCATCTGCAGCACGTCGCCGATGCTCTTGCCGCGCCAGCTCACGGCCAGCGTCTCGGGGTTGAAGCGGGCGCCGTGGCAGACCTCGCAAGGCACCTTGACGTCGGGCAGGAAGCTCATCTCGATGGTACGCACGCCCGCGCCTTCGCAGCCGGGGCAGCGGCCTTCGCCGGTGTTGAAGCTGAAGCGGCCCGGGCCGTAGCCGCGCGCCTTGGCCTCCAGCGTATCGGCGAAGAGCTTGCGGATGGTGTCCCAGAAGCCGATGTAGGTGGCCGGGCAGCTGCGCGGCGTCTTGCCGATCGGCGTCTGGTCGACCTCGAGCACGCGGTCGACGGTCTCGTAGCCCTCGACTGCGCTGCAGCCGGCCCAGGCGGGCCGCTTGCCCTTGGCATCGGCATCGCGGCCGGCCTTGGTCATGCGCTGCACGACGATCGCGTGGACGTTGTCCAGCAGCACGTCGCGCGCGAGCGTGGACTTGCCGGAGCCGCTGACGCCGGTCACGACGACGAGGCGCTTCAGCGGCAGGCTCACCGTGACGTCCTGCAGGTTGTGCATCGAGGCGCCGCGCACGGTCAGCCAGTCGGGTGCGCCGGGCTCCGGCGGCGGCACCAGCCGACGCGGCTGCAGCGGATGACGGATCGCATCGCGCAGGTAGCGCCCGGTCTGCGAATCGTCGGCCGCTTCCAGGTCGGCCACCGTGCCCTCGGCCACCAGCCGGCCGCCGCGCTTGCCGGCGCTGGGGCCGATGTCGATGATGTGGTCGGCGCGCCGGATGGTGTCTTCGTCGTGCTCCACCACCACCAGCGTGTTGCCCTTTTCGCCCAGCTTGTGCAGCGCGTCAAGCAGGATGCGGTTGTCGCGCGCATGCAGGCCGATGGTGGGCTCGTCGAGCACGTAGCACACGCCCTGCAGATTGCTGCCGAGCTGCGCCGCGAGGCGGATGCGCTGGGCCTCGCCGCCAGACAGCGTAGGTGCGCCGCGATCGAGCGTCAGGTAGCCCAGGCCCACCTCTTCAAGGAACTCGAGGCGGCTACGGATTTCCGGCACCAGGTCACGCGCGATCTCGGCCTGGCGGCCCGTGAGCGCCAGGTTGTCGAACCAGATGCGGATGTCGGTCACGCTCATGCGGGCCAGCTGGGTGATGCCGATGCCGCCCTCACCCCAGCCCTGTCCCGCAGGCGGAAGAGGGAGCAAGTCGGAGCCCGGCTTCGGCCCCCTCTCCCCGCTGGGGAGAGGGCTGGGGTGAAGGGCACCCGCGCCGAACAAGACGCCGCGCGCCGTTGGATTCAAACGCGTCCCCTTGCAGGTCGGACACGTCACCTCTCCCACGTCCTCCGCCTCCGGCTCGGCGAAGGTCTGCTCACGCCCGCGGTTGTCCTCCGCCATCACCGAGTCGTCGTAGACCTTGCGCTGCTCCTTCGTCAGCTTGACCCCGGTGCCCACGCAATCGGGGCACCAGCCGTGCTTGCTGTTGTAGGAGAAGAGCCGCGGGTCGAGCTCCGCATAGCTGGTGCTGCAGACCGGGCAGGCGCGCAGGGTTGAAAACACCTGCACGCGGCCGATGCCGGTCGTCGGTGCGCCGGCCATCATGGCGCCGCGCAGGCCCGTGAGTTCGCTCAGCACGTGCACCACGCCCTTGCCGTGCTCCAGCGCCCGCGCCAGCGCCTCGCGCAGCTCGGCCTCGCGGGCCGGCTCCACGTCGAGGCTGGCCACGGGCAGCTCGATGGTGTGCTCCTTGAAGCGGTCGATGCGCGGAAAGCCGGTGGTGGGCAGGAACTCGCCGTCCACCCGCAGATGGGTGAAGCCGCGCGGCCGGGCCCAGTCGGCCAGCTCGGTGTAGACGCCCTTGCGGTTGCTCACCAGCGGCGCCATCAGGCCGATGTGCTGGCCGCGAAAGTTCTTCAGCAGCTGCGCGGCGATGCTGTCCGGCGTCTGCGGCTGCACCGCCGCGCCGTCGTTGACGCAGTGCTGAATGCCGAGTTTCACGTAGAGCAGGCGCAGGAAATGCCAGACCTCGGTGGTGGTGCCCACCGTGCTCTTGCGCCCGCCGCGCGACAGGCGCTGCTCGATCGCCACCGTGGGCGGAATGCCGTAGACCGCATCCACCTCTGGCCGTCCGGCCGGCTGCACGATGCTGCGCGCATAGGCGTTGAGCGATTCGAGGTAGCGGCGCTGCCCTTCGTTGAACAGGATGTCGAAGGCCAGCGTCGACTTGCCCGAGCCGCTGACGCCGGTCACCACGCTGAACTTGCCGCGCGGGATGTCCACCGACAGGTTCTTGAGGTTGTGCTCGCGCGCATTGACGATCTGTACCGCGTCGCGGCCAGGGGCAGGCTGCGCGTTCACCGCATAGGCGCGGGCAGCGCGCTCGGCCACCTTGTAGGCGCCGGGGCCGATGGCCAGTTCGTAGTCGACCAGCGCCGCGCCGGTGAGCGACGCGCGGTTTTCGCGCAGCTGCTCGGGCGTGCCCTGCGCCACCACCAGGCCGCCGCCCTCGCCGCCTTCGGGGCCGAGGTCGATGATCCAGTCGCTCGCGCGGATCACGTCGAGGTTGTGCTCGATCACGATCAGCGAATGGCCGGCATCGAGCAGCTTGCGCAGCGCGCGCATCAGGCGCGCGATGTCGTCGAAGTGCAGCCCGGTGGTCGGCTCGTCGAAAAGGAACAGCGTGCCCTTGCGCGCCAGCGGTTGCTTGCTGGCGCTGGCGTTCTTGGCCGCTTCGGCCAGGAAGCCTGCGAGCTTGAGGCGCTGCGCCTCGCCGCCGGACAGCGTGGGCACCGGCTGGCCGAGCTTCACGTAGTCCAGCCCGACGTCGACGATCGGCTGCAGCACGCGCAGCACGTCGCGGTCGCCGGCGAACAGCACCGCCGCCTCGGCCACGGTGAGTTCGAGGATGTCGGCGACGTTGTGGCTGCGCCCGCCGCGCTCGATCTTCACCTCGAGCACTTCCGGCCGATAGCGCTTGCCATCGCAGTCGGGGCAGCGCAGGTACACGTCCGACAGGAACTGCATCTCCACGTGTTCGAAGCCGGAGCCGCCGCAGGTGGGGCAGCGGCCGTCGCCGCTGTTGAAGCTGAACTTGGACGCGGTGTAGCCGCGCTGCTTCGCCAGCGTGGCGGTGGCGAAGATCTCGCGCACCGCGTCCCAGGCGCCCACGTAGCTGGCCGGGTTGGAGCGCGCGGTCTTGCCGATCGGCGACTGGTCGACGAAGACCACTTCGCCGAGCTGCTCGGCGCCGAGCAGGCGGTCGTGCGCGCCGGGCGTTTCGGTTGCCTTGCCGAAGTGCCGCATCAGCGCCGGCGCCAGCACGTCCTGGATCAGCGTCGACTTGCCCGAACCGCTGACGCCAGTCACGCAGACCAGGCGCGCGAGCGGAAACTCCACCGTGATGTCGCGCAGGTTGTGCTCGCGCACACCCTCCAGGATCAGGCGCGCCGTGTTCTCGCTCACCATGCGCTTGAAGCCCATGCCGATCTGCTTGCGGCCGCCCAGGTACTGGCCCGTGAGCGTGTCGGCGCCGCGCAGTTCGACGGTACTGCCGTCGAAGACGATCTGGCCGCCGCGTGCGCCGGGGCCGGGGCCCATGTCGATCACGCGGTCGGCCGCCAGCATCACGGCCGGGTCGTGCTCGACCACCACCAGCGTGTTGCCGGCATCGCGCAGGCGCAGCATGGCTTCGGTGATGCGATTCATGTCGCGCGGGTGCAGGCCGATGCTGGGCTCGTCGAGCACGAACAGGGTGTTGACCAGCGAGGTGCCGAGCGCCGTCGTGAGGTTGATGCGCTGCACTTCGCCGCCGCTCAGCGTGCGGCTCTGGCGGTCGAGCGTCAGGTAGCCGATGCCGACGTCGTGCAGGTAGCGCAGGCGGGTGGTGATTTCTTCGAACAGCAGCTTGAGTGCCTGCACCTCTCCGTCGCTGGCGGCGTTGCCGTTGCCATTGCCTTGGTGCTCGATGCCGTCGAAGAACTGCCGCAGACGCTCGATCGGCAACAGCATCAGGTCATGCAGGCACAGCCCCGGCAGGGCCTCCAACTGTTCGCGCGACCACTTCACGCCCATCGGCATGAAGCGCTTGGCGGGCGGTAGCACCGCATCCGCATCCTGCTTGCCGCCGATGCGCCACAGCAGGCTTTCCAGCTTCAGCCGCGCGCCCGCGCAGACCGGGCACGGCGTGTAGCTGCGGTACTTGGACAAGAGCACGCGGATGTGCATCTTGTAGGCCTTGCTCTCCAGGTAGCCGAAAAAGCGACGCACGCCGTACCACTGCTGGTTCCACTTGCCGTTCCAGTGCGGCGAGCCGTCGATGACCCAGGCCTGCTGCTCGGCCGTGAGCTTGTTCCAGGGCGTGTCGCGCGGAATGCCGGCCGCCTCGGCGTGGCGCATCAGGTCGTCCTGGGCTTCCTTCCACGCTGGCGTCTGGATGGTCTTGACGGCACCCGCGCGCAGCGTGAGCTTGTCGTTGGGAATCACAAGGCCAAGGTCCACGCCGATCACACGGCCGAAGCCGCGGCAGGTTTCGCAGGCGCCCACGGCCGAGTTGAACGAGAACATCGACGGGATCGGGTCGGCGTAGCGGATGTCGCTCTCGGGGCAATGCAGGCCGGTGGAGAACTTCCAGACATCGGGCTGCGCGCCTTCGTCCGCCGACAGCGCATGCACCGTCAGCCTTCCGCTGCCGCGCTTGAGTGCGACTTCGATCGCCTCGATCACGCGTGCGCGTTCCGTGTTGGCCATGCGGAAGCGGTCGGCCACCACGTCGAGCAGCTTGCGCGGCCCGGTGGGCGTCGCCACCTCGCGCTCGCCCTGGATACGCGTGAAGCCGCTGGCCGACAGCCACTGCTGCACTTCATCGGCGCTGGTGCCGGCCGGCAGCTCGACCGGAAAGGTCAGCACCAGGCGCGGATCGCCCGTTGCAGCTGCCCGTACCGCCATCTCGGCATAGATCGAGTCCGGCGAATCGTGGCGCACCGGCAGCGCCGTCTCGCGGTCGAAGAGCTGCGCGGCGCGCGCGTACAGCAGCTTCAAGTGGTCGTTGAGTTCGGTCATCGTGCCGACCGTCGATCGCGAGGAGCGCACCGGGTTGGTCTGGTCGATGGCGATGGCGGGCGGAACGCCCTCCACCTTGTCGACCGCGGGCTTGTCCATGCGGTCGAGGAACTGGCGGGCATAGGCCGAGAAGGTCTCGACATAGCGGCGCTGGCCTTCGGCATAGAGGGTGTCGAACACGAGGCTCGATTTGCCCGAGCCGCTCGGGCCGGTGACCACGGTCATCTCGCCGGTGCGGATGTCGAGGTCGAGGTTCTGGAGATTGTGCTGGCGCGCACCGCGAATCCGGATGGAGCCCTGTGTCATGAATGCCTTGGGAATGGGGCAGACATTCTAGGAACCGCCGACAACCTTCGTGCAAAGGGTCACATGGCCCATCCTGGAGCAAGGGTTTACCCTGGGGAGTCATGCCGGCGCCCCGTCACCAACCAACGCTTTCTTATTCAATTTTTTTTCATTCCCACCGACCTCCCCCTCCATGAACAAGTTGCGCATGCTCTGCACTGCCGGCCTGCTGGCGCTCGCCGGCACCAGCGCCATTGCCCAGATACTGATCGGCCAGACCGCCGGCATCACGGGCTCGGCCGCCACCAGCGTCAACGAAACGATCACCGGCGCCCAGCTGGCGATCGATGCAGTCAATGCCCAGGGCGGCGTCAATGGCGAGAAGATCGACGTGCTGCGCATGGACGACGGCTTCGACGTCAAGCGCGCCGGCGAGAACGCGCGCGTGCTGATCGAAGAAAAGAAGGTGGTTGCGCTCTTCATGAGCCGGGGTACGCCGCATTCGCAAGCCATCATTCCGTGGCTCGACAAGAACGGCGTGGCCCTGATCGGCCCCTCTACCGGCGCGATGGTGCTGCACAGGCCGGTGCAGCGGCACGTCTTCAACGTCCGCGCGTCGTACCAGCGCGAGGCCGAGAAGGCAGTGACGCACCTGCTGACCATCGGCGTCACGCGCATCGCGGTGGTTCACGTCATCGATTCCTTCGGCCAGGATGCCCTGGAAGGCGCGATGACGGGCTTCGACAAAGGCAAGGCCAAGCCCGCCGTGGTGCTGCCGGCCGATCGCGACAAGCCCGACCACGCGGCCATCGTGCCGAAGATCGCGGCGGCCGAGGCGCAGGCGGTGGTCTGGATCGGCTCGGGCAGCGCCGTGGTCGACGGCGTGAAGGCGCTGCGCGCCGCGGGCTCCACCGCCCAGGTGGTCACGCTGTCGAACAACGCGTCCTCCGGCTTCATCAAGCAACTCGGCGACGCCAGCCGCGGCGTGATCGTGACGCAGGTGTTTCCCAACGAGCGCTCGATCGGCCAGCCGATGGTCAAGGAGGCACTGGGACTGGCGCGCGCCAAGGGCCTGACCGAGCTGTCGCCCGCCGCACTCGAAGGCTTCGCCTCGGCCAAGGTGCTGATCGAGGCGCTGCGACGGGCGGGGCCCAAGCCCACGCGTGCCAAGGTGCTCGTCGCGCTCGAAGGGCTGCGTAACTTCGACCTGGGCGGCGGGCTCGAGGTCAGCTATTCACCGACGGACCACTCGGGCATCGATTTCGCCGACCTGTCGATCATCAGCGACGGCAAGTTCAAACGCTGAACAACGCGGTGGCAGCGCGATTTCGTGGCGTAGTTCCGCCGCAAATCTGACCAAAGGTGCCGATCCTCGGAGACTGATGCGACGGCTTTCTAGAGTGCCTCGATCCGACATCGAGGAGTGCTCGCACCATGGCCGCCATCTTCATTTCGATTCTTCGTTCTGCCTTCATCCGCACGTTGTGCGCGACGGGCCTGCTGGCACTGGCGTGCACCGCCGCGTGGGGCCAGATCCTGGTGGGGCAGACCACGGGCGTGACCGGGCCGGCCGCAGCCAGCGTGAACGAGACCATCGCCGGTGCACAGCTCCTGTTCGACGCGGTCAACGCCACGGGCGGCATCCATGGCGAGCAGATCAAGCTGGTTCGCTTGGACGATGGCTTCGACGCGCAGCGTGCAGGCGAGAACGCACGCGAGCTGATCGAGCAGACGAACGTGGTGGCCCTGTTCCAGAACTACGGAACGCCGCAGACGCAGGCCATCATCCCCTGGCTCGACAAGCACGGCGTGGCGTTGATCGGGCCCTCCGCGGGCGCGCAGCTGCTGCAACAACCGGCGCAGCGCCATGTCTTCCAGGTCCGCTCCAGCTACCAGCTAGAAGCCGAAAAGGCGGTGGCGCACCTGCTGAGCGTCGGCGTGATCCGGATCGCCGTCGTGCACGTCGCCGACGCATTCGGCCAGGACGCGCTGGACGGCGCCATG
This sequence comes from Variovorax sp. KK3, assembly GCF_001984055.1. Classification (GTDB taxonomy): domain Bacteria; phylum Pseudomonadota; class Gammaproteobacteria; order Burkholderiales; family Burkholderiaceae_C; genus Variovorax. Next base: position 55,782 of record NZ_LYVO01000011.1, on the reverse strand, counting down.
ACCGGCTTCAGGAAAGCCATGACCGCGCCGGTGCTGGTACTGCCGGCGCATCGCGACGAGCCGGACCACGCCGCCATCGTTCCGAAGATCACGGCATCCCAGGCCGAAGCCGTGTTGTGGATCGGCTCCAGCGCGGGCGTGGCCAGCGGCATCCGGGCGCTGCGCGCGGCGGGCTCGACCGCCCAGGTGGTCACGCTTTCCAACAACGCCTCCGCGGGCTTCATCAAGCAGCTCGGCGATGCGAGCCGCGGCGTGATCGTCACGCAGGTCTTCCCCAACGAACGCTCGATCGCCCAGCCGATGGTGAAGGAAGCACTGGACCTGGCGCGCACCAAGGGGCAGTACGAACTCTCGCCGGCCGCGCTCGAAGGCTTCGCCTCGGCCAAGGTGCTGGTCGAGGCGCTGCGCCGTGCGGGGCCGCGGCCGACGCGCGCCAAGGTCGTGGCCGCGCTGCGCAGCATGCAGCCCTACGACCTGGGAGGCGGCCTGCTGGTCAGCTATGCGCCGCAGGCCCACGCGGGCATCGAATTCGCCGAGCTCTCGATCATCAGCGGCGGGCAGTTCCGGCGCTGAGGCGGGCTCGGCTCGGCGCTATTTCTTCTCGGCGGGCGCGGGCGCGGGCTCGTGCGTGATGTCGCCCCCGTGCTTCTCGCCCGACATGTCGACCTTGTCGCCGGCCTTCATGATCACGAACAAGGCAATGGCGGCAAAGGCCACGAACGCAACGGCAATCTTCCACATGGTCAAAGTCTCCTGAAGGTGTTCAAGAAAAAGGCCTCGTGCCACAGCAGCATGGCACGAAGCCCCTTTGTTGAACACGGAAGGCGGCGCGCGCACCGCCCTCCGGTGATGACGGAAAAGCCGAAGCTTCAGTCCTTGGCGTAGATGTCGACGTCCTTGGTCTCGCGCACGAAGAGCGTGCCGATGACCAGCGTCATGCCCGCGATGATGATCGGGTACCAGAGGCCGTTGTACATGTTGCCGGTCGAGGCCACGATCGCGAAGGCCGTGGTCGGCAGCAGGCCGCCGAACCAGCCGTTGCCGATGTGGTACGGCAGGCTCATCGATGTGTAGCGGATGCGGGTCGGGAACAGTTCGACCAGCATGGCGGCGATAGGCCCGTAGACCATGGTGACCAGCAGCACCAGGTAGGTCAGCAGCACCACCACCATCGCCTTGTTCATCTTGGCAGGGTCGGCCTTGGCCGGATAGCCGGCGGCCTTGAGGTCGTCCGACACGCCCTTCTTGAAGGCGGCGATTTCCTTGGTGGAGGCTTCGTCGAACTTGCTGTTCACCACGGTGCCGATCGGCGCCTCGACCGTCTTGTCACCGATCTTGACCACGGCCTTCGAGCCCGGGGCGCCTTCGATGTTGTCGTAGCTCACCGAGTTCTGCACCAGGTAGCGCTTGGCGATGTCGCAGGAGCTCTTGAAGTCGATCTCGCGCGCCACCGGGTTGCCCTGGAACGAGCAGGACTTCGGATCGGCCGTCACCGTCACGCCGGCCGTCGCCTGGGCTTTGGCCAGGTCGGGGTTGGCATAGGTGGTCAGCATCTTGAAGACCGGGAAGTAGGTCACCACCGCCAGCAGGCAGCCGGCCATGATGATGGGCTTGCGGCCGATCTTGTCCGACAACGTGCCGAAGACCACGAAGAAAGGCGTGCCGATCAGCAGCGCCGCCGCGATCATCAGGTTGGCGCTGGTGGCGTCCACCTTGAGCTGTTGCGTCAGGAAGAAGAGCGCGTAGAACTGGCCCGAGTACCAGACCACGGCCTGGCCGGCGGTCAGGCCGACGAGCGCCAGGATCACGATCTTGAGGTTCTTCCACTGGCCGAAGGATTCGGCGAGCGGCGCCTTCGAGGTCTTGCCCTCGGCCTTCATGCGCTGGAAGGCCGGCGATTCGGACAACGACAGCCGAATCCACACCGAGATGGCCAGCAGCGCGATCGACACCAGGAACGGCACGCGCCAGCCCCAGGATGCGAAGGCCTCTTCGCCGAGCCAGGTGCGCACGCCCAGGATGACCAGCAGGCTCAGGAACAGGCCGAGCGTGGCAGTGGTCTGGATCCACGAGGTGTAGGCACCGCGCTTGCCGTGCGGCGCGTGCTCGGCCACGTAGGTGGCGGCACCGCCGTACTCGCCGCCGAGCGCCAGGCCCTGCAGCATGCGCAGCGCGATCAGGATGACCGGCGCCGCGACGCCGATGGTCGCGTAGGTGGGCAGCAGGCCGACGATGAAGGTCGACAGGCCCATGATCAGGATGGTGACGAGGAAGGTGTACTTGCGCCCGATCATGTCGCCGAGCCGGCCGAACACGATGGCGCCGAACGGCCGCACCAGGAAGCCGGCGGCGAAGGCCAGCAGCGCGAAGATGAAGGCCGCGCCGGCATCGAGGCCGCTGAAGAACTGCCTGGCGATGATGGCCGCGAGCGAGCCGTACAGATAGAAGTCGTACCACTCGAACACGGTGCCGAGCGAGGACGCGAAGATGACCTTCTTCTCCTCCGCGGACATGGGCCGGGGGGCCGCGTGCGGCTGTCCCCGTGAATCAAGTGTGGCTGCCATTGCGTCGTCTCCTAAATTTCGACCCACGGCGTGGGGCGTGGTCGAATTCTTGGAGCGGCGACTGACCCAAGCCTTTCGCCAAACTGAATCGTCGCTGACGATTTAAGGTGAAACCCGTGGCGGGCGTTTCAGCCTGTAGGAAATTCAGCTTTTGCTGCTGCGCAGCAGCGATGGACGTGCGGGCGCAGCGTCCCAATGCGACTCGGCGAACCACCGATCGTTCCGCAGATAAGCGCCGAGCATCGCGAGCCCGTCGAAGCCCCAGAACATGCGGCCGTCGACCTCGAAGGCCGGCACGCCGAACACGCCGGCCGCGATGGCCGCTTCGGTGTTGGCCTTGAGCTGCGCCTTGACCTCGTCGCCCGCCGCATCGCGCCGCAACGGCAGCCCGCTCGCCAGGTCGGCCAAGCGCGTCGCATCGCCCGCCTCTGCGCCGCCCTGCCAGACCTGCCGGAACACGGTCTCCGCGACGTGCCGGCTGATGTCGCCGTCGCTGCTGGCCGCCAGCGCCACGCGCAGGTGCGGCAAGGGGTTGTAAGGATGCGTGGCCGGCATCTCGATCGCGATGTCGTGGGCCTGCCCCAGCCACAGCACGTGGCGATAGGTCCAGGCCCGCTTGGCCGGAATCTCCGCCGGCCCCAGCTGGCCGTGCTGCTTGAGCAGCGCACCGAGCAGCACCGGCCGGTAGGCCACGCCGTAGCTCAGCCCTTCCAGCGCCCGCGGCAGATGCTCGAAGGCCAGGTAGGCATAGGGCGAGATGAAGTCCAGATGAAAGACGATCTGCTTCATGGCTTGTGCTCCGTGGAAACCAGGAATCCCGCCGCCGCGCGCAGTTCGATGGCGCGCCAGACGCTGCGCCGCGCGGCGTCGTCCATCGTGCGCCAGGCCGCGATCTCGTCGATGGTGCGCAGGCAGCCTTCGCAGAAGCCGCTGCCGGCCTCCATGCGGCACACCGTGATGCAGGGCGAGGGCACGTCCCGCGGCGTCGCGCGTGCCGCGACAGCGCGCTCGATCAGCGTCGTCGCTTCGTCGACGCTCACACCACGTCCGCCACCGGCGCACCGGTCAAGGCTTCGAGGTCCTGCGGCGTGAGCTGCACCACCGCATGCGGATGGCCCGCCGCGGCCCACACTTCCGAAAAGCGGAACAGTTCGCGGTCGATCAGCATCACCGGCTTGCTGGCATGCGCGAAGGGCGAGACGCCGCCGATCGAGAAGCCGGTGGCCCGCTTGACGAACTCGGCATCGGCCCGGCCCAGCTTCGCGCCGACCAAGGCCTCGACCTTCTTCTCGTCCACCCGCTTGTCGCCCGAGGTCACGACCAGCACGGCCGCCTCGTCGCTCTTGCGGCGGAACACGATGCTCTTGGCTATCTGCGCGACCGAGATGCCCAATGCGTCGGCGGCCTGCTGGGCGGTGCGGCAGGCGTCGTCGAGCATGCGCGGCGCGTGCGGATGGCCCTTGTCCTGCAGCAGCCGCGCCACGCGCTGCACGCCTTCGGGCAGTGCATTGAGTTCGGCTCCGCACATGGTCAATTCGCTCGCTTGGTGCGGATGGCTTTGGACACGCGCGAGTTCGGCTCGCGCCCCAAGGCCTGGTTGATGTAGACGCCCGCGTCGATGAGCAGGTCGAGGTCGATGCCCGTCTCGATGCCCATGCCCTGCAGCATGTAGACCACGTCTTCGGTCGCGACGTTGCCGGTCGCGCCTTTGGCGAAGGGGCAGCCGCCCAGGCCGCCGACCGAGGTGTCGAACTGCCAGATGCCCATCTCGAGGCTGGCCAAGGTGTTCGACAGCGCCTGGCCGTAGGTGTCGTGGTAGTGGCCCGAGACCTCGTCGACGGCGTAGTGCGCCAGCGTCGCCTCGAGCGCGCGCCGCACCTTCACCGGCGTGCCGACGCCGATGGTGTCGGCCACGCCCACGTGCTGCACGCCGATGCCCTTCATGAGCTTCGCCAGCATGCCGACCCGCTCGGGCGCGATCTCGCCTTCGTAGGGGCAACCCACCGTGCACGACATCGCGCCGCGCACGAAGATGCCCTTCTCGCGCGCCGCCTCGGCCACCGGCCGGAAGCGCTCGATGCTCTCGGCGATCGAGCAGTTGATGTTCTTCTGGCTGAAGGCCTCGCTGGCGGCACCGAAGACCACGATCTCGTCGGGCCACTCCTCGCGCGGCGCGGCGATGGCGGCCTCGAAGCCCTTCATGTTGGGCGTGAGCACCGAGTAGCGCACGCCGGCCCGGCGCTCGATGCCGTGCATCACCTCGGCGTTGTCGGCCATCTGCGGCACCCACTTGGGGCTGACGAAGCTGGTGACCTCGATCTCCTTGAGGCCGGCTTCCTGCAGCCGGTGGACCAGGCCGATCTTGACCTCGGCCGGGACGGCCTGCTTCTCGTTCTGGAGGCCGTCGCGCGGACCGACGTCGACGAGCTTGGCACGGTTGGGGAGTGTCATGGTGATGTCTCTCGTGGGGTGTTGTTCAGTATCCGCGCAACAGGTCGACCACACCCGCCACAGGCTCTCCACGCTCCATCGCGCGGATCTTGCCCGCGATCTGGGCGATGGAGGCCTCGCGCATCGTGCGTGCCGAGCCGTGGGGCGTGACGGTGATCTTCGGGTGGCGCCAGAAGGGGTGATCCGGAGGCAGCGGCTCGACCTCGAACACGTCGAGCGTGGCGCCGGCCAACTGGCCACTGTCGAGCAGTGGAATCAGGTCGGCTTCGGCCAGGTGCGCGCCGCGGGCCACGTTGATCAGGTAGCCGCCGGGCTCGCCGCGGTTCAGCTGCGACAGGTTGCGGCGGTCGAGGATGCCGCGCGTGGACTCGGTCAGCGGCAGCAGGTTGACCAGCACGCGGCTGGCGCTCAGGAAGGCATCGAACTCGTCCTCGCCGGCGTAGCAGCGCAGCCCCTCGACGGCTCTGGGCGAGCGGCTCCAGCCGTTGACCGGGAATTCGAACTGGGCCACGGCGCGGGCCACACGCTCGCCCAGCACGCCGAGCCCCATCACGCCGACCGCGAAGTCCTCGCGCTCGCGCGGCTTGCGAAAAGCCCAGCGGCCTTCGCGGGCCTCGGCCTCGTAGAAGTCGAACTCGCGGAAGTGGCGGATCAGCGCATGGCACACGTACTCGGCCATCTGGACGGACATGCCCGCATCGTCGAGGCGGACGACCCGGATCGCAGGCGGCAGCGCGAGCTTGAGCAACGCGTCGACGCCGGCACCGATGTTGAACAGGCCGCGCAAGTTCGCCTGCTCGTCGATGAACGCTTGTGGAGGAGCCCACACCACGGCGTGATCGGCTTGCGGCGCGCCCGGCTCCCACGCATCGACATCGGCCTCCGGCAGCGCGGCGCGCAGGCCTTCGACCCACGGCTCCGTGCGGGTCTGGCTTAGGCAAACTGTTATTAGCATCTATATATCAATTAGCCAAGTTGGCATGGAAGAAAAAAACTTCGTGGACTGCTCGGGAACCAATGCAAGTGGCCAGTTACAAAGCTCGCTCGATCTATTCGAAGGATCGAGAAATCATCACATTCATTTAAATGCAAATTTCGCCCAACACCCTACGCGCTACCACGCCTAATGAGACCCCTGCCTCGAACTTGACTTCTCGGGTCATCTTCCATGGCCAACTTCTCGAGCAAAACATTGAAAATTCTCTGACAAAATACAAATCCATTTTTGACGCCTTCGATATTCCAGAAGCAGAACGATTTAGCATGGTGTCCAAAAAGGCTTTTGAGTATGCCAGCGGAGGGGACGACATCGAGATCGAGTTGTACGAGGCGCTCAACGAGCCCATAACGATCGACAACGTGGCCTTGGAGTTGTTATGCCAAATATCCCTTCGCGACGAAAAAATCACCGTGGAACAATCCCATGTCAAGCCTCTGACGGAAGCATTATCGCTATTTGTTGACGAGCAACTAAGATTACCACCCGCACAGCGAGCAAGCGAATTTGAAATCGGTCAATTCGTTCGCCGCAAAACTGACGAAATCCAGAACATCTGAAACGCAAACAACCGTCCGTGAAAGCATCTTCACGGACGCGACAGCAAACTAGGCCGCGATGCGCAGCAATTCCGCGCCCTCGGCCACCTGGTCCCCAGGCCCATACAGCAATTCCTCCACCGTCCCATCCGCCGGCGCCGCGATGGTGTGCTCCATCTTCATCGCCTCCATCACCGCCAGCGCCTGGCCCTTGCTGACCTTGTCGCCGGCCTTCACCGCGAAGGACACGACCTTGCCCGGCATGGGCGCCGTGAGGCGGCCGCCTTCTGTGTGGACGTCCCCCGCATGGCCCATGCGGTCCAGCGCGTCGATGCGCGTGGCGCCCTCGGGGGCGAAGACGTAGGTGGCGGCGCCCTGCTCGTACACGTCGAGCGTGCGGCGCTGGCCGTTGAATTGCAGTTCGACCTGGCCGCCCGGCAGCGCGCCGAAGGACAGCGCACCCTCCGACCCCCCGACTTCCAGCCACAGGCTGCCATCGCGCCGGTAGCGCAGCATGGCCTGGCGCTCCTCGCCGCGAAATTCGAAATCGAAACGGCGCTGGTAGTCGCCGAAGGCGCGCCAGCCGTCACGGCGCGCGAAGGGCTCGTCGGCGGGCGTCGCCGCACGTTCGGCCACCAGCGTGCGCACCACGGCGGCCGCCGCGGCCAGCGGCAGGCCCAGCGGTTCGCGGTCGAAGAGCACGGCGCGCTCGCGTTCGATCAGCGCCGTGTCGAGCTTGGCCTGCGCGAAGGAGTCGGTGCGCAGCACGCCGCGCAGGAACTGCACGTTGGTCGCCACGCCCACGATGTGCGTCTGGGCCAGCGCCGCATCGAGCCGTGCCAGCGCCTCGGCACGCGTGGCGCCGTGCACGATCAGCTTGGCGATCATCGAGTCGTAGAAAGGCGAGATCTCGCCGCCCTCGCGCACGCCGTCGTCCACCCGCACACGGCTGCGCTGGAAGGCCGTGTGCTGTGCCGGCTTGCGGTAGACGTGCAGGGTGCCGGTGGCGGGCAGGAAGTTGTTGTCGGGGTTCTCGGCGCAGATGCGCGCCTCGATCGCATGGCCGTGGATCTGCAGTTGCTCCTGCTTGAGCGGCAGCGGCTCGCCGGCCGCCACGCGAAGCTGCCATTCGACCAGGTCCAGGCCGGTGATCGCCTCGGTCACCGGGTGCTCGACCTGCAGGCGCGTGTTCATCTCCATGAAGTAGAACTTCATCGCTTCGGGCGCGTCGTAGCCGCCGGTCTGCTCGACGATGAATTCCACCGTGCCGGCACCCACGTAGTTCACCGCACGGGCGGCATTCACCGCGGCCTCGCCCATCTGCCTGCGCATGGCCTCGGTCATGCCGGGCGCGGGCGCTTCCTCGAGCACCTTCTGGTGGCGCCGCTGCACCGAGCAGTCGCGCTCGAACAGATAGACGTAGTTGCCCTGCGTGTCGCCGAAGACCTGGATCTCGATGTGCCGCGGGCGCTGCACGTACTTCTCGATCAGCACCGCGTCGCTGCCGAAGCTGTTGATGGCCTCGCGCTGGCAGGAGGCCAGCGCGGCCGCGAAATCCGCGCTCTTCTCGACGATGCGCATGCCCTTGCCGCCGCCACCGGCGCTGGCCTTGATGAGCGCGGGATAGCCGATGCGGTCGGCCTCGCGCTGCAGCAACTCGACGCCCTGCTCGCTGCCGTGGTAGCCAGGCACGAGCGGCACGCCGGCCTTTTCCATCAGGCGCTTGGATTCGGCCTTGAGGCCCATCGCCAGGATGGCCGAGGGCGGCGGGCCGATGAAGACGAGGCCGGCCTCGGCGCAGGCGCGCGCGAAGTCCTCGTTCTCGCTCAGGAAGCCGTAGCCCGGGTGCACCGCCTGCGCGCCGGTGGCCTTGGCCGCCTCCAGGATCTTCTCCCAGCGCAGGTAGCTCTCCTTGGGCGCGCTGCCACCCAGGTGCACCGACTCGTCGCAGGCATGCACGTGGTTGGCATGCGCGTCTGCATCGGAGTAGACGGCGACGGTGCGGATCGCCATGCGGCGCGCGGTGGCAGCAACGCGGCAGGCGATCTCGCCGCGGTTGGCGATCAGGATCTTGTTGAACATGGCAGGGCTTCCTTGTTGGAGTAAAGAGGTTCAGGCGTCGCCGGTACGCATGCCCAGCCGCGCCAGCAGCGCGCGGTCTTTCGCGGCTTGCGGGTTGGCGGTGGTCAGCAGGCGATCGCCGTAAAAGATGGAGTTGGCGCCGGCCATGAAGCAGAGCGCCTGGAGCGATTCGTCCATTTGCTCGCGGCCGGCCGAGAGGCGCACCATGGTCTTGGGCATGGTGATGCGGGCCACGGCGATGGTGCGCACGAACTCGAAGGGGTCGAGCGGCTCGGTGCCGGCCAGGGGCGTGCCCTCGACCTGCACCAGGTTGTTGATGGGCACGGACTCGGGGTATGGATCGAGGTTCGCGAGCTGCGCGATCAGCCCCGCGCGTTCGAGGCGCGACTCGCCCATGCCGACGATGCCGCCGCAGCACACGTGGATGCCGGCGTCGCGCACGTGGCCGAGCGTGTCCAGGCGGTCCTGGTAGGTGCGGGTGCTGATGATCTTGTCGTAGAACTCCGGCGCGCTGTCGAGGTTGTGGTTGTAGTAGTCGAGGCCCGCGTCCTTGAGCTGCAGTGCCTGCTCGACCTCGAGCATGCCGAGCGTGACGCAGGTTTCCAGGCCCATCGCCTTGACGCCGCGCACCATCGCCTTCACCGGCTCGAGATGTCGTTCCTTCGGGCTGCGCCAGGCGGCCCCCATGCAGAAGCGGGTCGCGCCGTTGTCCTTGGCGGCTTGCGCTGCGGCGAGCACGTCGTCGAGCGCCATGAGCTTTTCGGCTTTGACGCCGGCGTCGTGGTGCGCGCTCTGGGGGCAGTAGCCGCAGTCTTCCTCGCAGCCGCCGGTCTTGATCGACAGCAGGGTCGACAGCTGGATGGTGTTGGCGTCGAAATGCTGACGGTGCACCTGCTGCGCGCGGAACAGCAGGTCGTTGAAGGGCAGTTCGAAGAGGGCGGCGACGCGGTCGACGGTCCAGTCGGCGTGTTCCGGAATCGCGTGCTGGACGGACTTGCGTTCGATGAAGCTCAGTGTTTGTTCCATGGAAGTGTTCTGTTCTCGTGTCTCGTCTCAAGCGGCCAGCGCCGCGTCGCTGCACAGCACGCGCAGGTCGAGATGGCGGGCCGCCCGGGCCGCATCGGGCGCCGCGAGGCGCGGCACCACGCCGAGGAAAGGGGCGTTCAGCCGGGCGCGCAGCGTGTCGACGTTGGCCTGCAGCGCCAGCATGTGCGGATCGACGACACTGCCCGCCCACCCGGCCAGACGCAGGCCGCGCGCGCGGATCGCCTCCGCGGTCAGCAGCGCGTGGTTGAGGCAGCCGAGACGCAGGCCGACCACCAGCACGACGGGCAGGCCCAGCGCCTGCGCCAGGTCGGCGCCATCCAGGTCGTCGGCCAGCGGCACACGAAAGCCGCCCGCACCTTCGACCACCACCACGTCGGCGCGCTGCGCGAGCGCTTCGTAGGCGCTGCGCAACGTCGGCAGTTCGATGCGAACGCCCTCGTCATGTGCGGCCAGATGCGGCGACATCGGTGCACGCAGGAGGTACGGGCAGCGCAGCGCGAGCGGCGCCTCGACGTTGCCCGCGGCATCGAGGTGCAGCACGTCCTCGTTGATCCATTCACCATCGATCTGCTCGACACCCGCGGCCACCGGCTTCATGCCGACGGCGCGCAGGCCCGATGCCGCGAGAGAAAACAAGATCGCGCTGCTGACCAGCGTCTTGCCCACGCCGGTGTCGGTGCCGGTGACGAAGCAATGCGGCGTCATGCGGCCTCCTTCCACGGTTGAGCCAAGGCGCGTCCCAGCGCGTCGACGAGCCGCGACACATCGGCTTCGCTATGGCTGGCCGACAGCGCGATGCGCAGCCGCGCGGTGCCGGCCGGCACGGTGGGCGGACGGATCGCGCCGACGCGCAGGCCGAAGCCGTCGAGCTGCGCCGACAGCTGCAGGGCGCGGGCGTTGTCGCCCACGATCAGCGGCTGGATCGCCGTCGGCGAGTCGGGCATCCACGCGCTGCCGTCGGCCGGCAGCACGGCCTGCACGCCCGCGCGCAACTGCGCGATGCGTGCGCGCAGCTGCGCACGGCGCACGGCGCCCTCCTCGCCCTCGATCAGGTCGAGGCTGGTGAGCAGCGCATGGGCGATGGCGGGTGGCGCGGCGGTGGTGAAGATGTAGGTCCGGGCCCGTTGCACCAGATAGTCGATGACCGTGCGGTGCGCCGCCACGAAGGCGCCCGACACACCGGCCGCCTTGCCCAGCGTGCCGATGAGCACCAGCCGGTCGGAGCGCAGGTTGGCGGCCTCGAGCACGCCCCGGCCGCGCGCGCCCAGCACGCCGAAGCCGTGCGCATCGTCGAGCACCAGCCAGGCGTCGTGCCGCTCGGCCAGCGCGAGCAGTTCGGCCACCGGCGCGATGTTGCCGTCCATGCTGAACACGGCATCGCTCACGATCAGCTTGACCGGCGTGTCGCAGGCGGCGAGCTCGGCGTCGAGCGCCCGCATGTCGCAGTGCGGATAGCGCCGCACGCTGCCGCGGGCCAGCCGGGCGCCGTCGATCAGCGAGGCATGGTTGAGCGCCTCGGAAAAGATCACCGCCTCGGCGCCGCCGAGCGCCGACAGCACGGCCAGGTTGGCCATGTAGCCGGTGCAGAAGAACAGGCTCTGCGCTTCGGGGATGTACGGCGCCATCCAGCCGGCCAGCCGCTCTTCGAGTTCGTGGTGGGCGCGCGAGTGGCCCAGGATCAGGTGCGAGCCGCCGCTGCCTGTGCCGTAGCGCGCGGCACCCTCGGCCAGGGCCGCAGCCAGCGCCGGATGCGCGGCCAGGCCCAGGTAGTCGTTGCTGCCGAACGCGAGCATGGTACGCGGCGCGGTCGCGCCGGCGAGCGTCAGCCGCTGCTCGGGCGCGCAGGGGGTCTCGGCGATCTGGCGCCGGCGGCGCAGCGATTGGCCGTCGAGCGCGGCGATCTCGTGCTGGAGGCGGTCAAGCAAGCGCGACATCGCAGGCCTCCGTTGCGTGAGGTTGCGCTACTGCATCGAGCGTGGCCAGCGTGCGCTCGACCAGCAGATCGATCTCGGCATCGCTCACCACGTAGGGCGGCATCAGGTAGACGGTGCTGCCGATGGGGCGCATCAGCAGCCCCTGCTCGCGCGCTGCCAGGTGAAAGCGCTCGGCGAAGCGCGGGCCGGCCGCGCGCACGTCGAAAGCGGTGATCATGCCGCGCTGGCGCAGGTGCGCGGCGCGCGACGGGCCCAGTCCGTTGCGCAAGCCTTGCAGGATGCGCGCCGCGCGTCCGCGGTTGCGGTTCAGCACGTCTTCCTGCGCGAACAGGTCGAGCGTCGCCAGTGCCGCCCGGCAGGCCAGCGCGTTGCCGGTGTACGAGTGCGAGTGAAGGAAGCTGCGCGCCACGTCGTCGTCGACGAAGCTTTGGTAGATGGCCTCGCGCGTCATCACCAGCGCGAGCGGCAGGTAGCCGCCGCTGATGCCCTTCGACAGGCACATGAAGTCGGGCCATATGCCGGCCTGCTCGCAGGCGAAGAAGCTGCCGCTGCGCCCACAGCCCACCGCGATCTCGTCGGCGATGAGGTGCACGCCGTGGCGGTCGCAGGCGGCGCGCACGAGGCGCAGGTATTCGGGGTCGTGCATCGCCATGCCGGTGGCGCACTGCACGAGGGGCTCGACGATCACGGCGGCGATGCGGTCGTGCTGCTCGGCCAGCAGCGCGTCGAGCGCGGCGGCCGCGCGAACGGCCACGGCCAGCGCGTCTTCGCCGGGTGCGGCACCGCGCGCGTCGGGCGAGGGGGCGAGATGGACTTCACGCAGCAAGGGCGCATAGGCCTCGCGGAACACGGCGACGTCGGTCACGTGCAGCGCGCCCAGCGTTTCGCCGTGGTAGCCGCCGCGCAGCGCGACGAAGCCGCGCTTGTCGCTCCGGCCCGCGTTGCGCCAGGCATGGAAGCTCATCTTGAGCGCGATCTCCACCGCCGACGCGCCATCGGACGCGTAGAAGCAATAGCCCAGCGCGTGACCGGTCAGCGCCGACAGGCGCTCGGCCAGTTCGACGGCCGGCGCATGGGTGCAGCCGGCCAGCATCACGTGCGGCAGCGTGTCGAGCTGGTCGCGCAGCGCGGCGTTGATGGCCGGATGCGCATGGCCGAAGAGGTTGACCCACCACGAACTGGTGGCGTCGAGGTAGCGGCGCTCGTCGTGGTCGACGAGCCAGGCGCCCTCCCCGCGAGCGATGGGCAGCGGCGGTGCCGCGTCGAGGCGGCTGCTCTGCGTGCAGGGATGCCACACGTGGCGCCGGCTGCGCTGCTGCAAATCAGCGTTGCGCGACGCGGCAGTGCGCGGCGATGGATTCAATGACGGCATGCGCGATTTCCTTGTTCCACGGTGCGTGGGCCGCGCATCGTAGGCAGCCCGCCGGCCGACCGCAAACGAGCGGAAGCCGGTGAGATGCCCATGGATTGCGCGACGTTCGCCGCCGTTGGAATCATCGTTGCCTCAACGTCATTCAACCGGGCAGCATCGTGCCGCCGGCGCTGTTACAAAAAAACTAGATCGACCCGTCTTCGCGCCGTGCGACGCGGAAGGCGGGTGTCACGCCAGGGTCGGGCCGGCCGCTGAAGATGCGCGCCACGCGGCCGAAGAGCGCCCGCAGAAAGCGCCAGCTCTTGCGGATCAACCAGACGGACAGCACCAGCAGCACCACGAAGAGCAGCAGGAAAACGAGCGGATGCGCCACCGCCAGCCAGAGGCCCGCGGGCACCATGCTGTCTTCGACCAACGAAGCGCCCACGTTGCTGAACGGCTCGGGCGATGTGTTGATGGCCGCGCGCGTGGTGGACTTGGCCACGTGCGCCGTGGCTGCGAAGCCACCGCCCAGCAGCGCGGCCACCACTGCCATCAGCGCATGGTCCGCGCCGAACACGCTGGCCGCGAGCGCCGCACCGGCGGGAATGCGGATCACCGTGTGCACCATGTCCCAGAGCGAATCGAGGCCGGGGATCTTGTCGGCGAAGAACTCGATGAAGACCATGAAGCCGCTGGCCGCGATCACCGCCGGATGCGCGAGCATCTGCAGCCCGCCCGGCAAAGGCACCCAGCCGAGGTAGCCGGCCAGGCCGGTCAGCAGCACGACCAGGTACAGGCGCACGCCGCTGGCCCAGCCGATGGCGGCGGCCAGGGCGAGCAGTTGCGGCAGGTCGAGCTGGGCCATGGGGTGTCTTCGATCAACTGGCCAGCCAGGAGGGCTTGCGCTTTTGCAGAAAGGCCTGCACGCCTTCGCGGCCCTCTTCGCTCGCGCGGATGTCGGCGATGCCCTGCACCGTCTTCTCGATCAACGCGTCGTCGATCTCGCGGCCGGCGACGTCGGCGATCAGCTGCTTGCAGGCGCGCACGGCCGCCGGGCTGGCGCTCGTGAAGGCCTTGACGAGCTCGGCCACCTTGGCATCGAGCGCATCGGCCGCGACCACTTCGTGCACGAAGCCGATGCGATGCGCCTCGGCGGCGCCGAAGCGCTCGGCCGTCAGGAAGTAGCGCTGCGCCGCCCGCGTGCCCATGGCCTGCAGCACATAGGGGCTGATGGTGGCGGGGATCAAGCCGATCTTGACCTCGCTGAGGCAGAACCACGCGGTGTCGACGCTCACGGCCACGTCGCAGGCGGCCACCAGCCCCATGCCGCCGGCGTAGACATCACCTTGCACGCGGGCGATCACGGGCTTGGGGCTGTCGTGGATGGTGCGCAGCATTTCGGCCAGCCCGCCGGCGTCGGCCAGGTTCTGCTCGTGCGTGAACTCGGCGGCACGCTTCATCCAGTTGAGATTGGCGCCGGCGCAGAAGGCGGGGCCGCGGGCGCCGAGCACGATTACGCGTACGTCGGCGGCCGCGTTGGCTTGCGAGAACGCATCGCCCAGCTCGCGGATCACGACTTCGTCGAAGGCGTTGCGCAGGTCGGGCCGGTCGAGCCAGATGCGCGCGACGGGGCCTTCGACGGCCAGTTCGAGGGTGGTGAAGGTGGTGGTGCTCATGGGGTCAGTGGATCACTGGGACTTGGCTTCTTGCTGCAGCAGATAGACCCAGTCCAGCTCGGGCCCGGGCTGGACCATGCCGGTCAGGGCGGCCGTGAGCTGTCCGCGGTGGTGGGTCGCGTGGTTGAACACGTGGCCCAGCGCGGGCGCGAAGGGAATGTTCACCTGCTCGCCGTTGTTGCGCGTGTAGGCCAGCTGGCCGTCGTAGCGTGCCGGCGCGAGGGTGGCGACCCACGGCGTCCAGCGCGTGACAGCCTGGCGCAGCGCCTCGCACACGGCGGCGCGCTCGGCGAAGAGCTCGGTGTCGAGCGGCACGCGTGGCGAATGGCCCTCGGCGAAGCGTGCGTACCAGATGTTGTCGGTGACGACCAGATGGTTGACGGTGCGGTGCACCGAGCGGAAGTAGAGGCCGCAGTCGCGTCGCCAGTCTGCATCGGACAAGCCCTTGAGGTTGACGTCCAGCAGTTTGTGCGTGGCCCACACGTGGTAGCGCGCGAGGCTGGCGAAGTAGTTGGGCATCGACATGGTCTCTCCTTGCTGGGATCACTCACATCTGCGACGTCTCACATGCGGAACACGCCGAACTTCGGCTCTGGCACCGGCGCGTGGCGCGCGGCGGCCAGCCCCAGCGCGAGCACGCGTCGGGTGTCGGCCGGATCGATGATGCCGTCGTCCCACAGCCGCGCGGTGGCGTAGTAGGGGTGGCCCTGCTGTTCGTACTGCTGGCGAATGGGCGACTTGAAGGCTTCTTCCTCGTCGGCGCTCCACTGGCCGCCCTTGCCCTCGATGCCGTCGCGCTTGACGGTGGCCAGCACGCTCGCGGCCTGTTCGCCACCCATCACGCTGATGCGCGCGTTGGGCCACATCCAGAGAAAGCGCGGCGAATAGGCGCGGCCGCACATGCCGTAGTTGCCGGCGCCGAAGCTGCCGCCGATGATGATGGTGAACTTCGGCACGTTGGCCGTGGCCACCGCGGTCACCATCTTGGCGCCGTGGCGTGCGATGCCCTCGTTCTCGTACTTGCGGCCCACCATGAAGCCGGTGATGTTCTGCAGGAACACCAGCGGGATCTTGCGCTGGCAGCACAGCTCGATGAAGTGCGCGCCCTTCTGCGCCGACTCCGAGAACAGGATGCCGTTGTTGGCGACGATGCCGACCGGCATGCCCTCGATCTCGGCGAAGCCGCAGACCAGCGTGGCGCCGAAGCGGGCCTTGAACTCGTGGAACTCGCTGCCGTCGACCACGCGGGCGATGATCTCGCGTACGTCGAAGGGCTTGCGGGTGTCGGTGGGGATCACGCCGTAGAGTTCTTCGGCGGCGAACGCGGGCGCGCGGAACGACGCGCCTTCGGGGGCGGCCTGCTGCTCCTTGCGCGCATTGAGGTTCCCCACCGCACTGCGCGCGAGCGCCAGCGCATGCAGGTCGTTCTGCGCCAGGTGGTCGACCACGCCCGACAGCCGCGTGTGCACGTCGCCGCCACCCAGGTCTTCGGCCGTCACCACTTCGCCGGTGGCGGCCTTCACGAGCGGCGGGCCGCCCAGGAAGATGGTGCCCTGCTCCTTGACGATGATCGATTCGTCGCTCATCGCCGGCACGTAGGCGCCGCCCGCGGTGCAGGAGCCCATGACGACCGCGATCTGCGCGATGCCCTGCGCGCTCATGTTGGCCTGGTTGTAGAAGATGCGGCCGAAATGGTCGCGGTCGGGAAACACCTCGTCCTGGTTCGGCAGGTTGGCGCCGCCCGAATCCACCAGGTAGACGCAGGGCAGGCGGTTCTGCTCGGCGATCTCCTGCGCGCGCAGGTGCTTCTTGACCGTCATCGGGTAATAGGTGCCGCCCTTCACGGTGGCGTCGTTGCACACGACCATGCAGTCGACCCCGCTCACGCGGCCGATGCCGGCAATGAGGCCGGCGCCCGGCGCGGCACCGTGGTACATCGCATGGGCCGCCAGCGGCGCGATCTCGAGGAAGGGCGTGCCCGGGTCCAGCAAGTTCGCCACGCGATCGCGCGGCAGCAGCTTGCCGCGCGCGGTGTGCTTGCTGCGTGCGGCCTCGCCGCCGCCGGCTTCGACCTTGGCGAACTGCGTGTGCAGATCGTCCACCAGCGCGCGCATGGCGGCGGCGTTGGCCTGGAAGTCGGCCGAGCGGGCGTTGAGTTTGGTTTCGAGTTGGCTCATGCTGTCTTTTCTTCGTTGATGCCTAGCTGCTGCTTCATGGCGTCGCGGATCTTGAATTTCTGGATCTTGCCGGTCACGGTCATCGGGAACTCCTTGACGAATTCGATGTACCGCGGAACCTTGTAGTGCGCGATCTGCCCCTTGCAGAAGTCGCGCACCTCGTCGGCTTCGAGCTGCTGGCCCGGCTTCGGGATGATCCAGGCGCAGAGCTCCTCGCCGTATTTCTTGTCGGGCAGGCCGACCACCTGCACGTCCTGGATCTTCGGGTGCCGATACAGGAACTCCTCGATCTCGCGCGGGTAGATGTTTTCGCCGCCGCGGATCACCAGGTCCTTGATGCGGCCGACGATGTTGACGTAGCCCTCGGTGTCCATGGTGGCGAGGTCGCCGGTGTGCATCCAGCCCTCGGCGTCGATGGCCTCGCGGGTCTTTTCCTCGTCTTCCCAGTAGCCATGCATCACCGAGTAGCCATGCGTGCACAGCTCGCCCGACATGCCCGGTGCGACGATGGCGCCGGTCTCGGGGTCGACGATCTTCACCTGCAGGTGCGGCTGCACCTGGCCGACGGTGGAAACGCGCTTGTCGAGCGGCGTGTCGGTGGAGCTCTGGCAGCTGACCGGGCTGGTCTCTGTCATGCCGTAGGCGATGGTGATCTCGCGCAGGTGCATCTGGTCGACCACCCGCTTCATCACCTCGGTCGGGCAGGGCGAGCCAGCCATGATGCCCGTGCGCAGCGAGCTCAGGTCGAACTCCGCGAAGCGCGGGTGGTCCAGCTCGGCGATGAACATGGTGGGCACGCCGTGCAGGCCGGTGCAGCGCTCGGCCTGCACGGTCTGCAGCACCGTGAGCGGGTCGAAGCCGTCGTTCGGGTAGACGATGGTCGCGCCGTGGGTCAGGCAGGCCAGGTTGCCCAACACCATGCCGAAGCAGTGGTAGAGCGGCACGGGAATGCACAGCCGGTCTTCGGGCGTGAGCTTCATGCATTCGCCGATGAAGAACCCGTTGTTGAGGATGTTGCGATGGGTCAGCGTCGCGCCCTTGGGGAAGCCGGTGGTGCCGCTGGTGAACTGGATGTTGACCGGGTCGGTGGCCTGCAGCGTCTTCGCGACCTCGGACACCCGCGGATCGTCGACGCGGCCCTGGTTCAGCAGCGCGGAGAAACGCATGAGTCCCGGCTGTTCGTCGCCCTGGCCTTCGACGTCGATCCAGGCCACGGTGCGCAGATGCGGCAGGCGCGCGGCCTGCAGGGCGCCGGGCTGCGCGGCGTTCAGTTCGGGCGCGAGTTCGCGCAGCATGCCGACGTAGTCGCTGGTCTTGAAGCGCTGCATCGTGACCAGCGCCTTGCATCCGACCTTGTTGAGCGCGTACTCGAGCTCGGCGGTGCGATAGGCCGGATTGATATTGACCAGGACGATGCCGACCTTGGCGGTGGCGAGCTGCATGAGTACCCAGGCCACGTTGTTGTGCGACCAGATGCCGACGCGGTCGCCGGGGTCGAGGCCGAGCGACAGGAGCGCACTGGCCAGGAGGTCGGCTTCGCGCTGCAGTTCGACATAGCTCAGGCGACGGCCTTCGTGCGCGCTGACCAGTGCATCGCGGTCTCCCTGGCGCCGGGCCATGTCGTCGAAGAAATCGCCGATGGTCTGCTCGATCAGCGGGACGTCGGTGGCGCCGCGGTCGAGGCTTTCAGTCAATGCCATGTCGTCTCCTGTCTTGCTTACTCTGTCTGCGCGAAGGCCGGGTAATGCTCCCTCTCCCAGAGGGAGAGGGAATATTCAAGCCGTCTCCGCGAACAACTCACGCCCGATCAGCATGCGCCGGATCTCGCTCGTGCCCGCACCGATCTCGTACAGCTTCGCATCGCGCCACAGCCGCTCGACCGGAAACTCCTTCGTGTACCCCACGCCGCCCAGCGCCTGGATCGCCTCGCCGGCCATCCACGTCGCCTTCTCGGCCGAGTAGAGGATGGCGCCGGCCGCGTCCTTGCGGAAGGTGCGTGCATGGTCCGCGCGGTCGCAGGCCTTGCCCACGGCGTAGACGTAGGCACGCGTGGCTTGCCAGGTGGAGTACATGTCGGCCAGCTTGCCCTGCATGAGCTGGAACTCGCCGATGCTCTGGCCGAACTGCTTGCGCTCGTGCACGAAGGGAATCACCGCATCCATGCAGGCGGCCATGATGCCGAGCGGGCCACCGGAGAGCACGGCGCGTTCGTAGTCGAGGCCGCTCATCAGCACCTTGGTGCCGTTGCCTTCGCCGCCGAGCACGTTCTCTTCGGGCACCTCGCAGTTGTCGAAGAAGAGCGGGAAGGTGTTCGAGCCGCGCATGCCCAGCTTGTCGAGCTTGGAGCCGGCCGAGAAGCCCTTGAAGCTCTTCTCGACGATGAAGGCCGTCATGCCGCGGGCGCCCATCTCGGGGTCGGTCTTGGCGTAGATCACCAGCGTGTCGGCATCGCCGCCGTTGGTGATCCACATCTTGCCGCCGTTGAGCACGTAGCGGTCACCCTTCTTCTCGGCCCGCAGCTTCATGCTGACCACGTCGGAACCGGCGTTGGGCTCGCTCATCGCCAATGCGCCGACATGCTCGCCGCTGACCAGCTTGGGCAGGTACTTCTTCTTCTGCGCGTCGCTGCCGTTGCGGTGGATCTGGTTGACGCACAGGTTCGAATGGGCGCCATAGGACAGGCCCACCGAGGCCGAGGCCCGCGAGACCTCTTCCATCGCGATGATGTGGGCCAGGTAGCCCAGCTCGGTGCCGCCGTACTCCTCTTTCACCGTCATGCCGTGCAGGCCGAGGTCGCCGAGCTTCTTCCACAGGTCGTGCGGGAACAGGTTCTCGCGGTCGATCTCGGCGGCGCGCGGCGCGATCTCGTGGGCGGAGAAGTCGGCGATCGCGCTGCGCAGCGAGTCGATGGTCTCGCCGAGGTCGAAGTTGAGGCCGGGGTCGTGCATGGGGCTTGTCTCCTGGGGTGCAGATTCGGACGCGTCGGAATTACGGCGCGGGCAGCCGCAGCTTACGCCCGCTGCCGTTGCAATTGGCGTCACAATGGTTGCATATCGCGCCATCGAATCCCCAGCGTTCCATGACCGCCTCCCCCCTCAAGCCGGCCGGCCGCGCCGCCACGCCCATGGCTTTCGTCCGAGCGATCGTGCTGGGATACGAACGCTACGGCAAGGATCCGTCGCAGGCCCTGGCGCAGGCACAGATTGCGCCGCGCGACCTGGCCAAGCCCCAGGGCCGTGTCACGGCCGGACAGTTCGAGGCGCTGTCGGCGCATGCGATGCAGGAGCTGGACGACGAGGCGCTGGGCTGGTTCGGCCGCCGCCTGCCTTGGGGCACCTACGGCATGCTGTGCCGGGCTTCGCTGAGCGCGCCGGACCTGGGCGTGGCGATCAAGCGCTGGTGCCGGCACCACCGGCTGCTGACCGACGACATCGACATGGCACTCACCGTGGGCAACGGCCAAGCCACGGTTTCCATTCGCGAGAACGTGGACCTGGGCGCGCTGCGCGAGTTCTGCCTGGTGTCGAACCTGCGCTTCCTGCACGGCTATGCCTCGTGGGTCATCGACTCGCGCGTGTCGCTGCGCACGGCGCGCTTTCCCTTCGAGGCGCCGCCGCACCGCGACGCCTATCCGCTGATGTTCGACGGCGAGCTGCAGTTCGGCGCCGAGGTGGCCAGCTACAGCTTCGACGAGCGCTACCTGGCGCTGCCGCTGCGCCGCGACGAGCAGGCGCTGCGGACCATGCTGCGCCGCGCCCTGCCGCTGACGGTGCTCCAGTACCGGCGCGACCGCCTGCTGGGCCAGCGGGTGCGCGAGCTGTTGCGCGCGCAGGGCCGTCAGGGCGCGACGGCGGAATCGCTGTCCGGCCTGCTCCACGTCTCGGCCCGCACGCTGCACCGGCAGTTGCAGGAGGAAGGCGTTTCGCTGCAGCAGCTCAAGGACACGGTGCGCCACGAGCAGGCGGCCGAGCAGCTGCGCCGCACCGAACGCCCGATCAAGAACATCGCGCTGGCGGTCGGCTTTCGCAACGAGAAGAGCTTTTCGCGCGCGTTTCGCGCCTGGGCCGGCATGACGCCGGGCGATTTCCGGCGTGCCGCCGCGGCTGGGTCTTCAGGGGGCTTGCCGCGCGAGGGCAATTTGTGACAAAGTTCGCCGCCCCGGCACCGCTCGGGTTTCACGCCGACAAGGGCAGTCCCTTTGCCCACCTAGTATCGAGACATGCACATCCCCGACACCGACACCTCCGAATACGCGGCGCTGATCGAGTTCGCCGCCACTTCGGGCCGTTCGCGGGTCCACCCGAACATCGAGAAGAACGCCGACCAGTTGATCGCCCATTTCTGGTCCGCCCGCGCGCAGGCCATGACCGAGTCGCTGACCGCGCTGGCCAAGGCCGCGAGCCCGCGCCGCGACTGATCGCCCAAGTCCGTTTCAGGCCGGCACGACCGGCCAGGACGCCAGCAGCGCGGGGAGCGCTGCCATGTCGCTGAACACGTGCGCCACGCCGGCCGCACGCAGCGCCTCCGGGCCGCTGTGGCCCAGGTCGCCGGGGCTGTAGCCGAACACGGTGGCGCCCGCCGCGACGCCGGCAGTGGCGCCGGTCACGGTGTCTTCCACCACCGCACAACGGGTCGGATCGACGCCGAGCGCGGCGGCTGCGGCCAGGTAGACGTCGGGCGCCGGCTTGGAGCGCGGCGTTTCATGGCCGCTGAAGATACGGCCCTCGAACGCATCGAGCAGACCCACCTTTTCCAGTTGCAGCCGCACCTTGTGCCGGTCCGCGCCCGAGGCGCAGGCGATGCGGCCGTCGAGCGCGCGGTGCAATTCGCGCACCGCCACCGGCGCGCCGGCGATCTCGACGAGTTCGCTGTCGAGCGCGGCATTGCGGCGCTGCCAGAACTGGCCGAGCCACTCGGGCGTGATGGCGACACCGGTCTTCGCCTGGATCAGCGCGGTCTCGTCCCTGACCGCCTTCCCGGTGAAGATGCGCATCGCGTCCTGCGTGGTGAGCCGCCAGCCGAGTTCGCCGAGCATTTCGGCGAGCACGCGGTTGGTGATGGGTTCGGAGTCCACGAGCACGCCGTCGCAGTCGAAGAGGACGGCATCGAAAGGGATGGAAGGCATGAGGCCGATGGTATCTGCCTCATGCGCCGCCCCCCTCCCCGTCCGGCTCAGCCGCGCTGGATCGGGATGTACATCTCGCCGCCCGCCGCCTTGAACTCGGCCGACTTGCCCGCCATGCCGTCGACCACCGCCTCGTTCTCGGCCAGGCCGCGCGCGGCCGCGTACTCGCGCACTTCCTGCGTGATCTTCATCGAGCAGAACTTCGGCCCGCACATGGAGCAGAAGTGCGCCACCTTGCTGGCGTCCTTGGGCAGCGTCTCGTCGTGGAATTCGCGTGCGGTGTCGGGGTCGAGGCCCAGGTTGAACTGGTCTTGCCAGCGGAACTCGAAGCGCGCCTTGGACAGCGCGTCGTCGCGCGCCCGCGCACCGGGGTGCCCCTTGGCCACGTCTGCCGCATGGGCCGCGATCTTGTACGCGATGATTCCCTGCTTCACGTCTTCGCGGTCGGGCAGGCCCAGGTGCTCCTTGGGGGTCACGTAGCACAGCATGGCCGTGCCGAACCAGCCGATCATCGCGGCGCCGATCGCGCTGGCAATGTGGTCGTAGCCCGGTGCGATGTCGATGGTCAGCGGCCCCAGCGTGTAGAAGGGCGCCTCGTGGCAGTGCTTGAGCTGCTCGTCCATGTTGGCCTGGATCATGTGCATGGGCACGTGGCCGGGGCCTTCGATCATGGTCTGCACCTCGTGCTTCCACGCGATCTGCGTCAGCTCGCCCAGCGTGCGCAGTTCGGCGAACTGGGCCTCGTCGTTGGCGTCGGCCGCGCAGCCGGGGCGCAGGCCGTCGCCGAGCGAAAAGCTCACGTCGTAGGCCTTCATGATGTCGCAGATGTCTTCGAAGTGCGTGTAGAGAAAGCTCTCCTTGTGGTGGGCAATGCACCACTTGGCCATGATCGAGCCGCCGCGCGAGACGATGCCCGTGCGACGGTCGGCCGTGAGGTGAATGAAGGGCAAGCGCAGCCCGGCGTGGATGGTGAAGTAGTCCACGCCCTGCTCGGCCTGCTCGATCAGCGTGTCGCGGTAGATCTCCCACGTCAGGTCTTCGGCCACGCCGCCCACCTTTTCGAGCGCCTGGTAGATCGGCACCGTGCCGATGGGCACCGGGCTGTTGCGCACGATCCAGTCGCGCGTGGTGTGGATGTTGCGGCCGGTGGACAGATCCATCACGTTGTCGGCGCCCCAGCGGATGGCCCACACGAGCTTTTCCACCTCTTCCTCGATGCTCGAGGTGACGGCCGAGTTGCCGATGTTGGCGTTGATCTTGACCAGGAAGTTGCGCCCGATCGCCATCGGCTCCACCTCGGGGTGGTTGATGTTGGCCGGGATGATGGCGCGGCCGCGCGCCACTTCGTC
Organism: Variovorax sp. KK3; assembly: GCF_001984055.1. Lineage (GTDB taxonomy): Bacteria > Pseudomonadota > Gammaproteobacteria > Burkholderiales > Burkholderiaceae_C > Variovorax. The sequence continues at coordinate 32,487 of NZ_LYVO01000011.1, read as the reverse complement.
GCGCACGAACTCGGGCGTGATCAGCTTCGGGATCTGCGCGCCCATCGGGTTGCCGGCCAGCCGCTTCTCGCGCGCGGCGTCGGCCTGGTACTCGGCCATCCATTCGCGGCGGCCGTTCTCGCGCAGGGCCACGTATTCCATCTCGGGCGTGACGATGCCGCGCTTCGCGTAGTGCATCTGCGTCACGTTGCGGCCGGCGGCCGCACGCCGCGGCTGGCGCTGCAGGCCGGAGGCGGCCGCGCGCAGTTCGGCCAGCTTCCGGGCATCGCGGTCGGCATTCGTGGCGCCGTCGTCGAGCATCTGGTGCGTGCGGCCGAAATACGGCTCGGTGTCGTTGCGTTCCGCGATCCAGGCGCCGCGCACGCTGGGCAGGCCGCGGCGCACGTCGATGTCGGCCGACGGATCGGTGTAGGGGCCGGAGGTGTCGTAGAGCGACACGCGCTCGCCGTTGGTCAGCAGCACGTCGCGCACCGGCACGCGGATGTCGGGCCGCCGCGGGCTCACGATGGCGCTCTTGGTCGAAGCGGGAAAGGGCTCGCGCGTCAGCGTGAGCAGGGAGGCGAACTTGTCGATGGCATTCATGCGGGGCACTCCTTCAGGTGGATGGGTGCTCCGCAATCGCTCCAGGATCGGCGCGGCGGAATACATGGCATTCCGTGGCCGGGGAGTCGCAGCTCTTCTTACGCTGGTATGAACCAGATCAAGTTCGCGGGTTCGGCCACTTGGCCATCTCAGCACGCAGCCTGCGTGCACCCCGGAGCGGAGTGGATTCTAGGCCTCGATCGCGAAAGGGATCAAGCGGCTTGTACAGCGTGCGCGGCGTGAGTGGCCTGCACGGCGACGGTCGACTCGTCGTCTGCCAGCGGCGCGGGCGCGGAAGCCAGCGCCTCGGCCGCCGCCCAGGCCGCGATGCCACCGGCCAGCACGCGCACGCGCGGCAGGCCCGACTGCGCGAGCAGCCGCGCCGCGGCGATGGACGTCTCGTCGTGCGGGCAGTCGCAGAAGACCACCAGCTCGCGGGCCACACTGAGTTCGTGCAAGCGATCCGGCAGCTGGGCATAGCCGATGGCGATCGCACCCGGCAGCACGCGGTCGTCGATGGAGCGCGCATCGACCGAGCGCAGGTCGATCACCGTGAGGCGACGGCCGGTAGCCATCGCCTCGCGCAGTGCGGCGACCTCGATGTGCTCGACATCGTCGGCCCTGCGCGCGACGCGGCGTGCCCGATAACGCCAGGCCACGAATGCAGCCAGCAGCAGCGCACCGACCAGGGTGGCCGTGAGGCCGACGCTGGACATCACGGCCAGCACGTCCTGGATGGCCGTGTGGAACAGCGCGCCGATGCCCAGAAAGCCCAGCGACCAGATCAGCGCGGCGACCGTCTCGTAGGCCATGAAGCGCGTGTTCGACATGCCCAGCGCACCGGCCATCGGCGGTGCGACCACCGACACGCCCGGCACGAACTTGGCCGCAATCAGCGACAGCCCGCCCCAGCGGCCCAGGATGGCTTCGCTGCGGCGCACGCAGGTGTCGGCCGACAGCGAGATGCGGCAGAGGAATCGCATCACGCGGTAGCCCCAGCGGCGCCCCGCCAGGAACCAGGCGCCGTCGCCGACGATGTTGCCCAGCACCGCGGCCAGCAGCACGGCCCCGAAGGACAGCTGCCCGCCCATGGCCAGTCCACCGGCCACCACGAGGAAGGGCGCGGCCGGCACCGGCGCGCCGAGCCGCGTCGCCGCCGTGGCGAGGAAGATCACGAGGGCGCCTTGGGCGGACAGGAGGACGACGAGGTCGTTCATCGCTATTCCGCCGTGCCGGCGCGGGCGGCCGGCGTCGTGACTTCGGCGCTGCGCGTGGTCGTGACGCTGCGCAGGTCGATGTCGGAGAAATAGGCCAGGCCATGGCCGCGCGTGTTGTCCGCATCGGCCGAGACGGCGACCGCGACCACGTCGGGCAGCGTGTCGCCGGCCTCGTCGCCGAAGGCGCGGCGATAGTCGGCCAGCAGGTTGCGGCGCTCGCCCATCCAGGTGCCCGGCGTGGCGGCGGCGCCGGATTCGAGCACCACCATGCGGATGCGACGGGTGAAGGCGTTGACCAGTTCGGTGCCCTTGGCTTCCTTCTGGTCCCAGACATAGCACAGCGCTTCGCTGGGCACGTCTTCGCCGGTGGTCTTGCGCGCCAGCGCGAGCTTGGTGCGCTCGCCGAAGGACAGGCGGTCGGCCGGGAAGTCGAAGAACACGCAGAGCTTGGCCGCGCCGTCGTCACCCGCGCGCGTGCGCAGGTCCGCATCCTGAACGAAGGTGTCGACGCGCCAGCGCCAGGCCAGCGACGTGGATGAGTTGAGCGGAACGCGCGTCGGGTGCACGAGGTTGCCGTAGGACTGGTCGGCCTCGACCTTCAACACCTTCTTGCCGCCCTCCTGCACCACCTCGAAACGGGTCGGCGCCTTGCCGGGCAGGCTGGCGAAGCGCCAGGGCTCGGGCGCCTGCGCGGCGCGTGCGGCCGAGAAGGGCGTGACGATCGCTTCTTCGGCGATGGCCGCGGCCGGGGCGACCAGCCAGAGCAAAGCGACGACGGGCACGGCCACCACTGCCGCGAGCCGGCGCTGAATGGTGGTGATGATCGTGCCTTGCGCTGCCATGTTGCCCTCTGTCGTAGTTCCTGTTCGAGTCTGGAAGCAGTGTGACGGCGAAGGCGCCGCAGATAAAGTAGCCGAAAGGAATCGGTCTGTCTCCTTTTTGCGCACAATGCGCGACCCTCGCTACCGAATCGGTAGCAGTGAAGCTCGACCGGATGTAGGCAGGCGCCCCAGGCCGCGTGCCGGCCGCGGATTCAGCGCTGATCGCCGTCGAGGTAGTACCAACGGACGATGCCGCCCTCGCCCGGCCCGTCGGGTTCACGCACGAAGCGGCTTCGCTCGTGCAGCCGCGTGGCAGCACCCGAGCGGTCGCGGTGCCGGGCGATGAACTCGACTTCGGCATGGTCGGCGTCCTCGGCGCGGTGCGCGCGCACCTCCAGCCCCAGCCAGCGGACGCCGGGTTCGAAGTCCAAGTGGGACGGCCGGGTCGACGGGTGCCAGGTGCCCAGCAGATAGCCGGACCGCTCGCGCACGAAGGCCGTGTAGCGCGAACGCATCAGCGATTCGGCATCGGGCGCCGGGGTGCGCTCGAAGTCATCGAGGTAGCGGCCGCAGCAGTCGGCATAGACGAGCGGCGCGCCGCGCCGGTCGCGGCGGCCGCAGGGGCAGGGGTCTGGCAAGCGTCCAGGCATGGCGCGCGCTCGTCCCCTTCAGGCCAGGGCTCTTTGAATCAGCAGCTTCTGGATGTCGGATGTGCCTTCGTAGATCTGGCACACGCGCACGTCGCGGTAGATGCGCTCCAGCGGAAAGTCGTTGACGTAGCCGTAGCCGCCCAGTGTCTGGATGGCCGCGCTGCAGACGCGCTCGGCCATCTCGCTGGCGAAGAGCTTGGCCATGGCGGCTTCCTTCAGGCAAGGCTGGCCGGCGTCGCGCAGGCTGGCCGCATGCCAGATCAGCTGGCGCGCCGCTTCAATCTGCGTCGCGCATTCGGCGAGCCGGAAGCCGATCGCCTGCTGGTCGAAGATCGAGCCGCCGAAGGCCTGGCGTTCCTTGGCATAGGCCACCGCCACCTCGAAGGCGCTGCGCGCCATGCCGACGCTCTGGGCCGCGATGCCGATGCGGCCGCCTTCGAGCGCCCCGAGCGCGATCTTGTAGCCCTCGCCCTCCTGGCCGATCAGGTTCTCGGCCGGAATGCGGCAAGCGTCGAAATTGATCTGCGCGGTGTCGCTCGAATGCTGGCCGAGCTTGTCTTCGAGCCGGGCCACGTTGTAGCCGGGCGCGTCGGTGGGCACGATGAAGGCACTCATGCCGCGCTTGCCCGCACCCTTGTCGGTGACGGCGACGACGATCGCGACATGACCGTTCTTGCCGCTGGTGATGAACTGCTTGACGCCGTCGATCACCCAGCCCTCGCCATCCTTGCGCGCGGTGGTGCGCAGCGACGACGCATCGCTGCCGGCCTGCGGCTCGGTCAGGCAGAAGGCGCCGAGCATTTGCCCCTGCGCCAGCGGCTGCAGCCACTTCTTCTTCTGCGCGGCGTTGCCGTAGCGCATCAGGATGGCGTTGACCGGGCAGTTGGTGACGCTGATGGCGGTGCTCGTGCCGCCGTCGCCGGCCGCGATCTCCTCCAGCACGAGGGCGAGGGTGAGGTAGTCGAGGCCGGCGCCGCCGTCCTCCTCGGGCACGCAGATGCCGTAGGCACCCAATTCCGCGAGGCCGGCGTGCGCCTCTTTCGGGAACAGGTGCTCGCGGTCCCAGCGTGCGGCATGGGGCCACAGCTGTTCCTGCGCGTAGGCCCGCACGGCGTCGCGGATGGCTTCCTGGTCGGGGGTCAGCAGCATGGGTGCTCCGGGCTCACTTCGAGGCGCCGAGGTCCATGATCAGCCGGCTCGCCATGTACAGGCGGCGCGGGATCGCGTCGATCATCACGTACTCGGCCTGGTCGCTGTGGTAGCCGAAGCCCGGCAGTCCCAGGCTCTCGATGACGGGCTTGCCCGACAGCGCGGCATAGGCCGCGTCGGTGCCGCCGCCGGTGCGCTCCTCGATGCCCAGGTTGCCGCCGGCCTCCTTGTAGTACGCCACTGCCTTGTCGACGAGCTTCTTGCCGCCTTCGCCCGCATTGAAAGCCGGGCGGCCGCGGGTGACGAGCACCTTGACTTCGGCATCCTTGAGCTTCTTTTTCTGTGCGCGATCTTCCAGCGTCTTCATCGCGGCTTCGAAGTCCTCGTTGCGGGCGTAGCGCACGTCGGCGTTGAGGGTGGCGCTGTCGGGAATGATGTTCGACACGGCGCCGGCCTTGGCGATGGTCCAGTTGAAGCGCAGGTTTTTCGCCTTGTCGTCGAGGTCCATGGTGCGCAGCACCAGGTCGGAGGCCTCGACCAGCGCGTTGACCCCCAGTTCGGGCGCCGCGCCCGCATGCGACGCCTTGCCCTTGATGTTGACCTGCACGTAGGCGATGCCCGACGTGCCCAGCGACAGCTTCTCGGTCTCCGCGCCCGTGGGCTCGAAGGACAGCACGAAGTCGCTGGCTTTGGCTTCTTCCTGGATCAAGTCGCGCGAACCGAAGGAGCCTTTTTCCTCGTCGGTATTGAACAGCACGGTGAGCGTGCCGAAGTCCTGGAAGCCGCGTGCCTTCAGCAGCTTGAGCGTGTGCAGGACGACGGCGTTGCCGCCCTTGTCGTCGGCGATGCCGGGGCCGAAGGCCTTGTTGCCTTCGACGCGGAAGGGCGCCTTGGCGAGGATGCCCTTGAGGTACACCGTGTCCATGTGCGACATGAGCAGGAGGTTCTTGCCGCCCTTGCCCTTGAGCTTGCCGACGATGTTGTCGCCGACCACGATGCCGGCCGACTTGTGGCGGGTCACGGTGAAGCCCAGGGCCTTGAGCTCGTCCTCGAAGAGCTTGCCGGCGGCGGCCATGCCCTCGGCGTCGCCGGTGCCGGTTTCGATGTTGACCAGGCGCTCGAGCGTCTTGACCACGGCCGGCTGCTCGGCGGTGGCAGCGGCGAACAGGGCCTCGTCGCGGGCCTGGCTCCAGGCGGCCGGCGAGAGGAATGCCGTGCACAGGAGCGCGGCGATCGCGCTGCGATGAAATGTCGGATGCATGAGAAAGGTCTCCTTGGACGTTGGACTGGGGTTGGTTTTTCGATTCAGCGACGGGCACTGCGGCCCGGCAGGGCTGCGGCTGCATGCGACACGAAGGGCCAGGCGGCCGCGCAAGAAATGTCACCGACCCTGTGGGCCGTCGCAAATTTTGTCAGGCACAGCCCGCGCGGCGTGCGCTTCAGGCGGCTTGAAGAAGCGCGGTCGACCGGGCCAGTGCGCGCGCGCTGAGCTGTGCGCTGGTCCGCAGCACGCCCTGCCAGTAGCGCTCCACCGCGTCGAGCCCGCCGGCTTTCTCCTGTTGCTCGAAGGGCAGGAACAGCGTCCAGTCCTTGAGGCCGAGGAAATGAGAACGAAAGACGTCGCCGTGAAAGCCCGCCGTCTCTTCGGCCGTGACGTCGCGCGTGATGTGGCGGCTGCTCGTCAACTGCGCTTCGAGGGCACTCAGATAGGCCTCGGCCATGGCCATGCGGATCCTGGCCAGCTCGTCGTCGTTGAGCCGCTGCGCCGTCTCGAGCGAGAGACCGGGCACGACACCGCCCTTCATGCCGGCCGCTCCGTCGACGTCGCCGGTCGCCCAGCAGGCGTAGTAGTAGCCGTGGTCCGCAAAATAGCTGTAGAACGAAACGATGCGTTCCCTGGCCAGGAGAGCGCGCAGCTTGCGACACTGGCCCTTCGAAATCGACGACGGCATGAACACTCCAGCAAGGGTCGCCCGCACACCGAATGGCGGTACCCCTTGCCTCCATCGCCGCCTTCGATGCGGCGCGGACTGCAGTTATCGTGCCCACGCGCATTCAGAGCAGCTCGATCGCGATGGCGGTGCCTTCGCCACCGCCGATGCACAGCGTCGCGACGCCGCGCTTCTTGCCCTTCTGCTGCAGCGCATGGATGAGCGTGACCATGATGCGCGCGCCGCTCGCGCCGATCGGGTGGCCCAGCGCGCAGGCGCCGCCGTGCACGTTGACCACGTTGTGCGACACGTCGAGTTCGTGCATCAGCGCCATCGGCACCACCGCGAAGGCCTCGTTGACCTCCCACAGGTCCACGTCCTTCACGCCCCAGCCGGTCTTCTTGAACAGCTTGGCCACGGCACCGACCGGGGCGGTGGAAAACCATTCGGGCTGCTGCGCATGGGTGGCGTGGCCGAGCACACGCGCGATCGGCTTCGCGCCGAGTTTCTTCGCGGTGCTTTCGGTCATCATGACCAGGGCCGCGGCGCCGTCGTTGATCGACGAGCTGGAGGCGGCGGTGATGGTGCCGCCCTCTTTCTTGAAGGCCGGCTTGAGCGACGGGATCTTGTCGAGCTTGACCTTGCCGGGGCCTTCGTCGATCTCGACCAGCGTGTCGCCGCCGCGGCCCTTGACCAGCACCGGCGCGATCTCTGCCTTGAAGGCGCCCGAGCTGGTGGCGGCCTTGGCGCGCTCGACGCTCGCGATGGCGAATTCGTCCTGCTGTGCGCGCGTGAACTTGTACTTGGCGGCGCAGTCCTCGCCGAAGGTGCCCATCGACCGGCCGGGCTGGTAGGCGTCTTCCAGGCCGTCGAGCATCATGTGGTCGAAGATGCGGTCGTGGCCCATGCGGTAGCCGCCGCGGCCCTTGAGCATCAGGTAGGGCGCATTGGTCATGCTTTCCATGCCGCCGGCCACCATCACGTCGTGCGTGCCGGCCAGCAGCATGTCGTGCGCCAGCATCGCGGCCTTCATGGCCGAGCCGCACATCTTGCTGAGGGTGACGGCGCCCGCGCTGTCGGGCAGGCCGCCCTTGTAGGCCGCCTGCCGCGCCGGTGCCTGGCCCTGGCCGGCCATCAGGCAGTTGCCGAACAGCACTTCGCCGACGGCGTCGGACGCGATGCCGGCGCGCTCGACCGCGGCCTTGATCGCGACGCCGCCCAGGTCGTGCGCTGCAAGTGAAGAGAAGTCGCCCTGGAAGGCACCCATGGGGGTGCGTGCGGCGCCGACGATGACGATGGATTCGGACATGGGGTCTCCTTCAGGATGGATGGATTGCGGGTTCAGAAGTAAGGGGCGTGGCCCTCGTGATGAAAGCGCTGGGCCTCGTCGTAAGGGAAAACGTCGAGCATCTGGCCGGCCTGGATGCGCTCTTTGTGGCTTTGCCAGAAGCCGGCGTCGAGCAGGTCGGCGTGGTGGGCCATGAAGGCCTCGCGCACAGCCGAGTTGCCGAGCAAGAAGGGGCCGAAGGTTTCGGGGAACACGTCCTTCGGGCCGACGGAGTACCAGACCTCTCCGCTCATTTCCTCCTCTTCGTTGCGCGGCGTCGGCACGCGGCGGAAGTTGCATTCGGTGAGGTACTCGATCTCGTCGTAGTCGTAGAACACCACCTTGCCGCCGCGCGTGACGCCGAAGTTCTTCCACAGCATGTCGCCGGGGAAGATGTTGGCCGCGACCATGTCCTTGATGGCGTTGCCGTACTCGACCACCGCGTGCTCCAGCTGCTTGCCCGCGCGCTGCGCATGCTCCGGATGCTCCATCTGGTCGAAGGCCTCCTGCAGGTAGATGTTGAGCGGGATCATCCGGCGCTCGATGTAGACGTGCTTGAGCACGACCTCCATCTCCCCGTTGCCATCGCGGTCGCCGATCTCGAGCTGGCTGGGCGCGAACTGGCGGATCTCGTCGATCAGCGCCGGCTCGAAGCGGTCGAGCGGAAAGCCGACGTTGCTGTACTCCAGCGTGTCGGCCATGCGGCCGACGCGGTCGTGCTGCTTGACCAGCATGTACTTGCCCTTGACCAGTTCGCGCGTGGTGTCCTTCGGCGGCGGAAAGAAGTCCTTGATGAGCTTGAAGACGTAGGGAAAGGACGGCAGGTCGAACACCAGCATCACCATGCCCTTGATGCCAGGCGCGATGCGGAAGCGGTCGGTGGAGTAGTTGAGGTGGTAGAGGAAGTCGCGGTAGAACAGCGTCTTGCCCTGCTTGGCCAGCCCGAGCGCGTTGTAGATCTCGGCGCGCGGCTTGCGCGGCATCAGCGAGCGCAGGAACTGCACATAGGCCGAGGGAACGTCCATGTCGACCATGAAGTAGGCCCGCGCGAAGCTGAAGAGCATCTGCAGATCTTCCTCGCCGAAGAGCGCCGCGTCGATGTAGAAGCGGCCGGCGCTGTCGTGCAGGATCGGCAAGGCCACGGGCAGCTCGATGAAGCCGTTGATGATCTTGCCCACCACGTAGGCGCCCTTGTTCCGGTAGAACAGGCCCGACAGCACCTGCAGCTGGAAGTTGGCGCGCAGCTTGACCTGGTGAAAGCGGCCGAGGATGGCCGCGGCCACGCGGTCGGCATCGCGCTGGATGTCGGCGAAGCGGCCCTGCAGCGCGTAGTCCTCCAGCAGGCGGCGCACCGTCTCGGCCAGCGTGTGCTGCTCGGGGTAGTAGGCGCGGTAGGTGGGCGAATCGCGCGGCTCGATGTACTCGGTGCTGATGGCCGGCCGCACGAAGATGAAGTCGTTCTGGAAGTAGGCGCGGTGCAGGATCTTGGTGGTCACCGAGTTGAAGAAGGTCTCGGCCAGCTCGGGCTGGTGGTGATCGACCAGCAGACCGATGAAGTGCAGCTTGACCTGGTGCCACACGTCCATGGGCTGCTCGCCGGCCTTGAACTCCTTTTCGAGCCGCGCCACGGCCTCGCTCACCCGAAGGTCGTAGAACTCGATGCGCTCGCGCTGCGCGCGCTGCTGACCGGCCCAGTCGGCCGTCTCGAACCGGTGCTTGGCGCGCGCCGACTCGGCGCGGAACAGCCGGTAGTGCCGGTCGAAGCCGTCACGCATCGCCTTCGCGACGTCGTAGGCCAGCGGCGAATCGAGACGCTGCGGGAACATGGGGCGTTCAGGAGGCAGCCGGCGCGGCTGGTGCAGCGGGTGTCGCAGGCGTAGCAGGCGTCGCAGCTGCAAGGGATGCGGCGGTTGCAGCCGTTGCGGCCGGCGCCGATGCGGAGCCACCGGCGATGGCCTGCTGTTCCTCGGCCAGCTTGCTCCACTTGTAGCGGATGCGCTGCACGGCGGCCTTGTACAGCGACTCGGTCGACTTGGAGCCGTCGAGCGTCATGCCCAGGTCCTGCAACAGGCCGTCGTGCACGCCGAAGGCCCAGCCGTGGATCGAGACCTTCTGCCCGCGGCTCCAGGCGTCTTCCATGACGGTGCTGACCGCCACGTTGACGACCTGCTCGGTCACGTTGAGCTCGCACAGCGCATTGGCGCGCAGCGCCTCGGGCAGCGAACTCAGCAGCACGCGGTGGCGGTCGCGCACGTCCTGGATGTGGCGGATCCAGTTGTCGGCCAGCCCGATGCGCGCGCCTTCCAGTGCGGCTTGCACGCCACCGCAGCCGTAGTGGCCCACCACCATGATGTGCTGGACCTTGAGGCGCTCGACCGCGAACTGGATCGCCGACAGCGCATTCAGGTCGGAGTGCACGACGATGTTGGCGACGTTGCGGTGCACGAACACTTCGCCGGGCTCAAGGCCGGTGATCTGGTTGGCTGGCACGCGACTGTCGGAACAGCCGATCCACATGTACTTGGGCGTCTGCTGCTTCACTAGGCTGGTGAAGAAGCCGGGGCGGTCGCGCTCCATGCGCGCCGACCAGACGCGGTTGTGGGCGAAGAGGTCTTCCAGGTTGTCAGGCGTGTCGTTGTCCATGATGGCTGCTCTCTATGGGTGGTCTGCGTCGGTTGTCGTGACGGGTAAGGGAATTCAGCGGGCTTCGGCGTTCTTCTTGGGCCGGGCTGCGCGCGCAAGAGCCGTGCGGGCCTGCTTTTCCTGCGCGCGCACTTCGGCCAGATTGGTCTGCAGTTCTTCGAGCTGGGCCTCCAGCTGGGCGCGGTGGCTGCCCAGCACGCCCAGAAAACGCTCGAGCTGGGCCGCGGTGTCGCGCGGGCTGTCGTACATGTCGAGGATGTCCTTCACCTCGTTGAGCTTGAGGCCCAGCCGCTTGGCGCGCAGCGTGAGCGTGAGCCGGGTTCGGTCGCGCGCGCTGTACACGCGCTGCTGGCCGGCCCGCTCCGGCGCGAGCAATCCCATGTCTTCGTAGAAGCGGATGGCCCGGGTGGTCAGGTCGAACTCGCGGGCGAGCTCGCCGATGGTGAAGGTCTGCGTGGACATGGATGGGGTCGGGCATCTCGGCCGCGACAGCGGATTCTGCCGTCGCTGCCTACAATGGTGGGTCTTTCCCATGACGTTTACGTTAACGTCAATCGTACATGAACCTCCTCGAACGCGAACTTCATTACCCCCACGGCGATCTTCTGCCGGAGCCCGGCGGCAGTTTCGAGGTGCTGCCCGGCGTGCGCTGGCTTCGCATGGCGCTGCCCTTCGCGCTCGACCACATCAACCTCTGGCTGCTGCGCGACGAGATCGACGGCGTCGAGGGCTGGACGGTGGTGGACTGCTGCGTGGCGCACGACGCCTCGCGCGCGCAGTGGGAGCAGATCTTCGAACGCGAGCTGCAGGGCCTGCCGATCCTGCGGGTGATCGTGACCCACATGCACCCCGACCACATCGGGCTGGCCGACTGGCTGTGCCAGCGCTGGAATGCGCCGCTGTGGATCAGTTCGACCGACTACCACGTGGCGCGCGTGCTCACCACCAGCGGGGACACGCTGGCCGGCGGCGACGCGGCGGCGGACTTCTTCGTCTCGCACGGCATGAACGACCCGGCGGCGCTGGACGTGATCCGCGGGCGCACCGGGTACTACGCCGAACTGGTGCCGGCGGTGCCGGAAAGTTACGTGCGCATGCTTGATGGCGACATGGTGCGCATCGGCGGTCGCGACTGGCGCTGCATCAGCGGGTACGGACATGCGCCCGAGCACATCGCGCTGTACTGCGAAGAGCTGCACGCACTGCTGGGCGGCGACATGATGCTGCCCCGCATCTCCACCAACGTGAGCGTGCACGCGGGCGAGCCGGACGCCGATCCGCTGAAGCTCTTCCTCGACAGCATCGTGCGCTTCAACGAGCTGCCGGCCGACACGCTGGGCCTGCCCTCGCACGGCAAGCCCTTCACCGGCATCCATCAGCGCGTGAGGCAACTGCAGGACCACCACCGCGACCGCCTGGCGGAGCTGCTGGAGGCCTGCACCGCACGACCGCTGAGCGCCGCCGAGAGCATGCCCATCCTGTTCAAGCGCGAACTCGACGTGCACCAGACCACCTTCGCCATGGGCGAGACGGTGGCGCATCTGCACATGCTGCGCTTCAAGGGCCTGCTGCAGCGGCGCCGCGGCGAAGATGGTGTGTGGCGCTTCGGCGCTTCTGCATGAGGCGCCGAACTGCGCCGGGCGAATACCGCAGCTTCCGATGAGCCATACCTTGGCGCAGTTGCAGTCCGGCGCGCTCGCGGGCGCCCGAAGCCTGACGCTGCGCTGCGGGCTCGAATCTTTCCCGCGCGAGATCTTCACGCTCGCGGATTCACTGGAAGCGCTCGATCTGTCCGGCAATGCGCTCTCGACGCTGCCCGACGACCTGCACCGCCTGTACCGGCTTCAGGTGCTGTTCTGCTCCGACAACCGTTTCGCCGAACTGCCCGCAGTTCTGGGGCGCTGCGAGCGGCTCGAGATGGTGGGCTTCAAGGCCAACTGCATCCGCACGGTGCCGGCCGAGGCGCTGCCGCCCGGCCTGCGTTGGCTGATCCTGACCGACAACGAGATCGAGGCGCTGCCCGCCACCATCGGCCGATGCACCCGTCTGCAGAAGCTGATGCTGGCCGGCAACCGCCTGACGGCCCTGCCAGACGCGCTGGCGGAATGCCGTGCGCTGGAACTCATGCGCATCTCGGCCAACCGGCTCGAGGCCCTGCCCACCTGGCTGGCCGACATGCCGCGCCTCGCCTGGCTGGCCTTCGCAGGCAACCCCTTCGACGACCGCGCCGAAGCGGCTGCAGTGGAGACGGCCGCCATCCCGGCGATCGACTGGCACCGGCTGGCGATGGGCGAGCCACTGGGCCAGGGCGCTTCGGGCGTGATCCACCGGGCGGACTGGATGCAGGACGACGGCAACCGGCGGCCCGTGGCCGTCAAGCTCTTCAAGGGCGCCGTCACCAGCGACGGCTGGCCACACAGCGAGATGGCCGCCTGCATGGCGGCCGGCCCGCACCCGGGGCTGATCGCCGTGGAGGGCCGCGTCGAGCACCATCCCGAAGGAACGCCAGGGTTGGTGCTCGCGCTGGTCGACCCGCGATTCCGCAACCTGGCCGGGCCGCCCAGCCTCGCCTCATGCACCCGCGACGTCTACGCCGACGAGGCCGCATGGCCGCTGGCCACCGCGCTGCGCCTGGCCCACGGCATCGCCTCGGCCGCCGCGCAACTGCACGCACGCGGCATCGTGCATGGCGACCTTTACGCGCACAACATCCTGTGGGACGGCGACGGAACGGGCCGCCTGGGCGACTTCGGCGCCGCGTCCTTCCTGCCGCCGGACGACCGGGAAACCAGCCTCGCGCTGCAACGCATCGAGGCGCGCGCTTTCGGGCTGCTGCTCGAAGAACTGCTGGCGCGCAGCCAGGCCGGCGACGCATCCGATCGCCGGCGAATGGCACGCCTGGCCGACCTGCAGGTGCGCTGCACCCAACCTGACACGGGCGCGCGGCCGCTGCTGGACCAGATCACCGCGGCCCTGGCCGACGCCTGAGGCCGCCGCACCATGACCGGCTTGCCGCTGCCCACCCGAGACGGCGTCGGTCCCAGCCGGGTCGCGCTTCCGCCCGGCCCGTGGGCCACGATCGCCGACTTCCTGGCCCAGCGCTTCACCGCCATTCCGCGCGCCACCTGGGACGCGCGCATGCAGGCAGGCGAGGTGGTCGACGCGCACGGCGTGCCCGTGACGCCCGACCGGCCCTACCAGCCGCGGCTGCACGTCTTCTACTACCGCTCGCTCGACATCGAGCGGACGGTGCCCTTCGAGGAACAGGTGCTCCACCGCGACGAGCACCTGCTGGTGGTGGACAAGCCCCACTTCCTGCCGGTGGCCCCGGTGGGCAAGTACGTGCAGCAGAGCCTGCTGGTGCGGCTGCAGCGCCGGCTGGGCCTGGACCAGCTCGCGCCGCTGCATCGCATCGACCGCGAAACCGCCGGCGTGGTGCTGTTCTCGGTGCAGCCGGCCACGCGGCATGCCTACCACGCGCTGTTCGCCGCACGCGAGGTCGACAAGCAGTACGAGGCCATCGTGCCCTGGGACGGCACCGTCGCGCTGCCGGCGGTGCGCCACAGCCGGCTCGTGGAAGATGTTCACTTCATGCGCATGCGCGAGGCCGAGGGCGAGCCCAATTCCGAGACCCGCTTCGCGCTGGCGGAAGCGCGCGATGGCTGGGCCCGGCTGCGCCTGGCGCCGCACACCGGCCGCCGCCACCAGCTGCGCGTGCACTGCGCCGCGCTGGGGCTGCCGATCCGCAACGACACCCTGTACCCCGTGCTGCAGCCCGAAGGCGCGGAGGACTTCGAGCAGCCCCTGCAGCTGCTCGCGAAGTCGCTGGCCTTTCGCGATCCCATCGACGGGAGTCCTCGCGAGTTCGCGAGCGCCAGATCGCTCGCGCTCTGAAGCCGAACCAAGGGAAAGCACGCTTCGACCAAAGTCGAAGCCGGCTCGAAGCCCGTTCAATCCAGGCCGGTTCTGATGAATACTTGGCTCCCGATGAACGTACTGATGATCGACGACCACGTGATGTTTCTGCAGGGCATGAAGAACCTGCTGAGCGTCCTGGTGCCCGAGCTGCGCGTGGAAACCGCCGGCGACATGGGCAATGCCGTCAAGCTGGTGGAGCTGGCCGAATTCGACCTGGTCCTGCTCGACTGGCACCTGGCCGATTGCACCGGCGAAGAGTCGATCCGCCGGCTGCGCGATGCCGGCTGCCTGGCCCGCATCGTGGTGCTGTCGGGCGACACCGATGCCACCATGATCCGCAACACGGTCGACCTGGGCGCGGCCGGCTTCATCCCCAAGAAATACAGCTCGGAAATGATGGTCGCGGCGCTCGAGCAGGTGCTGGCCGGGCGCATCTTCCTGCCGCTGGAAACGCTCAACGCACCGCCGCCTCCACCGGCCGCTGAAACCCGCCCCGCCCATGACCCACGCCTGGCCGGCCTGACGGCGCGCCAGATGGACGTCTACCGCGCCGCCGCACGCGGCCTGCCCAACAAGCTCATCGCGCGCCAGCTCGACATTGCAGAGTCCACCGTCAAGGCGCACCTCACTGCCGTCTACTCGGCACTGGGCGTGCGCAACCGGACCGAGGCCGCCTACCAGGCCTCCCGCGAGGGCGTGCGAATTGACTGACGAAGCGCCCGCGTCGATGCCGCTGGCCGGCATGCCGCGCGAGGCGCGGGTGGGGCATCGCATCCTGGAGCGGCGGCTGGCGCTGATCCTCGCGTACTCGCGGCGCCTGCCGCTCAACTACCTGGGCTACATCCTGGTCGCCTTCATCGCCCTTCGCCAGGGCATCGAAGTCTGGCCCTGGGTGTGGCTTGTGGTGACCGGCGCGGTCATGGTGTACCGCTGGCGCCTGGGGCTGGCGGTGGAGCGCGCGGCGCCCGAAGCGCAGTTGCAATACCTGCCGAAACTGCTGCGCGGCTTCGACTACAACGGCGTGTCGACTGCGGCCATCCTGCCCCTGGTGTTCTACGCGCCCGGCAACTTCTCGCCGCTCGCGGTCTCGGCGATCCTGATGGCCGGCTGCACCATCGGCGCCGCCTCGGTCGCCGGCTGGCAGCGCGCCTTCGTCGGCTTCTCGACGCTTACCTTCATCTGCATGGCGGCCGGCTGGGCCTGGCGCGGCGGCGCCGTAGGCTACATGTTCGCGGCTGGCGTCGGGCTCGTTTATTTCATGCTGCTGGCCACGGTGCGCGACCAGGGCCGCATGCTGCACAAGCTGATGAGCGTAGAGGACGACAACGCCCTGCTATCCGACGCGCTGCGGCAGGAGCGCGACCGCGCCACCGCAGCGAGCGAGGCCAAGACCCGCTTCTTCGCAGCCGCCAGCCACGACCTGCGCCAGCCGCTGCACGCGCTGTCGATCAACGCCACCACGCTGGACATCCTGGCGCGCCGCTCGACAGACCCGCTGCTCAAGGAGGTGAGCCGCGGCATCGGCAGCGCACTGCGCCAGAGCAGCGGCCTGCTCGACGGCCTGCTCGACATCTCGCGGCTCGACGCGCACACCATCGAGGCGAAGTTCGCGGAGCACGACATCGGCGCCGTGCTGCGCGCCGCGCGCGACGAATACGCGGCGCTGGCCGGCCAGCAGGGGCTGTTCCTCAAGGTCGATGTGCCGCAGGCCCCGCTGTGGGGGCTGACGGACGCGGACCAGCTCATTCGCATCGTCGGCAACCTGCTGAACAACGCGATCAAGTTCACCGTGCGCGGCGGCGTCACGCTGGCCACCGACACCGCCGCCGACGGGCGCGTGCGGGTGCGCGTGACCGACACCGGCCCCGGCATTCCCGCGCAGGAGCGCGAGCGGGTGTTCGAAGAGTTTTATCAAATCGGCAACGCATCACGCGACCGCAGCCAGGGGCTGGGCCTGGGGCTGGCGATCGTGCGGCGCACCGCCGAACTGCTGCAGATCGAGGTCGAGCTCGACAGCGAGCCGGGCCGCGGCACCACCTTCACCCTGCACATCGCGGCCGCAGCCGCGCCACAAGCCGAGATCCAGACCGAAACCGTGGAGGATGCTGCGGCGCCCTTCGAAGGCACGCCGCTCGCCGTGCTGCTGGTGGACGACGAGGCGGAGGTGCTGTCCGCGATGTGCACCTATCTGCAGCAGCTCGGCTGGACGGTCCGCGGCGCGGCCGGCGGCAACGAAGCGGAGCAGATGCTGGCCGCAGGCTTCGTGCCCGACGTGGTGGTGGTCGACTACCGCCTGCGCGATGAAACCGGCCTGGAGGTGATCGAGCGCGTGCACCGGCGCCGGCCGGCCCTGCCGACGGTGATCGTGACGGGCGAAACCGCGCCCTCGCGCTTTCGCGAGTTCTCGACGGTGGCGGCGCGCATCCTGCACAAGCCGCTGAACGGCGACAAGCTCGCGCGCACGCTGCAGGAAGTGGTGGCACAGCACGGCGAGGAAGAGCGGCTCGCCGTGGCGCATAGGTGACGCCTGCCGCTGCCGCCCGGCACTATGCTCGTCTCCGATTCCTGGAGACAAACTGCATGGACACCACCCGACTCTTTTCGCTGGAGGGGCGCAGCGCCCTCGTGACCGGCGGCTCGCGCGGCATCGGCCGCATGATCTCCGAGGGCTTCCTGGCCCAGGGCGCCCGCGTCTACATCTCCGCGCGCAAGGCCGACGCATGCGACCAGACGGCGAAGGAGCTGTCGGCCTTCGGCCACTGCGTTTCGCTGCCGGCCGACGTCTCGACCCTGGAAGGCACCCACGCCCTCGTCGCGGCCTATGCGGCGCACGAGCGCACGCTCGACATCCTGGTCAACAACGCGGGCGCGGCCTGGGGCGCGCCCTACGACGAGTTTCCTGAAAGCGGCTGGGACAAGGTGGTCGACCTCAACCTCAAGTCGCCATTCTTCCTGACCCAGGCGCTGACGCCGATGCTCAAGGCGGCGGCCACCGATCACCTGGCGAAGGTGATCAACATCGCGTCGATCGACGGCATCTCGGTCAATCCGCAGGAAACGTATTCGTATGCGGCGAGCAAGGCCGGGCTGATCCATCTCACGCGGCGCATGGCGCTGCGGCTGGCGCGCGATCGCATCGTCGTGAGCGCGATCGCGCCGGGCGCCTTCGCTTCCAGCATGAACAAGGAAGCGCGCGACCACGGCGACGAGATCAAGGGGCGGATTCCGGCCGGCCGCATCGGCGAGCCGGAGGACATGGCGGCGGCGGCGATCTATCTGGCGTCGCGGGCGGGCGACTATGTGATGGGCTCGACGCTGGTGGTGGACGGCGGCGTGACGCACGCCCGCTGATGCCGTTTCGCATCCTTGCCCCTTCGTGGAAGGGGCAAGGCGCTCACCACTTGGGAACGGGCTGTTCCTTGAGTTGCTGCCGCAGCGCGCCGTAGTCGGGCACCACGCTTTCCACGGTCTCCCAGAACCGGGGGCTGTGGTCCATCACGCGCAGGTGCGCGAGTTCGTGCGCGACCACATAGTCCACCACCGGCATGCGGAAATGCACGAGGCGCCAGTGCAGCCGAATCGCCCCACCGGCGGTCGCACTGCCCCAGCGCGTGGACGCGTTCGACAGCGACAGCTTGCTCCATCGCACGCCCAACTGTGGCGCGAAATGGTCCAGGCGCTCGGTGAAGATGCGCCGCGCCTGCCGCATGAGCCAGGCTTGCGCTGCGTCGCGGATTTGCTCCGGACCGGCGCCCTTGGCCAGCGCCAGGCGCAGGAAGCGCG
The DNA here is from genome assembly GCF_001984055.1 of Variovorax sp. KK3. GTDB lineage: Bacteria > Pseudomonadota > Gammaproteobacteria > Burkholderiales > Burkholderiaceae_C > Variovorax. The sequence goes on along the minus strand of NZ_LYVO01000011.1, from coordinate 14,466 downwards.
GGTCGTCCTTGCCCGTGCCGGCGTCCAGCACACCGCCGACGCCCGTGAACGCATGTTCGGGGTCGAGGCGTATTTGCACCGTCTCGCCCAGGAACGGAAAGCTGGCGCCGTCCTTCCACTCGATGCGCGTCGCCTCCAGCTTGGCGTGGCGCTGCTGCGTCTCGGCCAGCTTGCGCAGGATCCAGTCGGCTTTTTCCTTGACCGCGGCATCGACGTCGCGCAGCGCCACCCAGCGCGGCGCGCGCACCGACAGCCCCTCGGCACCCACCACGAAGCCGATGGTGCGGCGCTTGCCGCGCGTGAATTCGAAGGCGACGCGGGCATGGCCCAGCACCACTTCGCGATTGGCGCGCGGGTGCACGAAGCTGGCTGGAATCAGCGCATCGGCCAGGGGAATGGCGGGCTGCGCGGGTGCCTCGAACGTGGGCACGCTCGGCACCGGCGGTGGCGGTGGCGATGGCGGATCGAAGAGATCCAGCGTGAGCTGCAGCAGGCTGCGCATGCGTGTGCCCGGCGGCGCAGTGCTCAAGCCGACACCGTCTCCGTCGAGACGTAGGCCTCGGGGTCGAGCCGGCGCATCTCGGCTTCGATCCAGGCTTCGACCTCGCGCATCAGCTCGTCGGGCTTGCGTCCGGTGCTGGGAATTGCAGGCCCGATGGACACGTCCACCACGCCGGGCCGCTTGATGAAAGCCTTGCGCGGCCAGACCTTGGCCGAGGTGACGGCGATGGGGATCACCGGCACGCCGGTCTCGCAGGCCAGGCGCGTGCCACCGGTCTTGTAGACGCCCTGCTGCCCGCGCGGAATGCGCGTGCCCTCGGGGAACATGATGATCCAGATGCCCTGCGCCAGCAGCGTGCGGCCCTGCGCCACGACCTTGTTGAAGGCCTGCGTGCGCTGGCTGCGGTCGATGTGGATCATGTCCAGGCGCGCCATGGCCCAGCCGAAGAAGGGCACGTAGATGAGTTCCTTCTTGAACACGTAGGCCAGCGGATGCGGCATCAGCGTGGGCATCAGGAAGGTCTCGAAGGTGGACTGGTGCTTCACCAGCAGGATCGCGCCGGCCAGCTTGTCTTGCGGCAGGTTTTCCATGCCGGTCACGCGGGTGCGGATGCCCAGGATGACCCGCGCGCCATCGATCGCCCAGCCGAGCCAGCGCGCCGCCATCCAGTAGAGCGGCACGCCGCGCTTCCAGAGCGAGCTGACCACCATGATGATCCCCCAGGGGATGACGGTGACGAGCATCCACAACGCGTGGAGAACGGAGCGAAGAAAGGACATCGGAGAACTGTTCAAACAGCTAGGTTCAAGGCGTTGCGCTCTTCGCGCTCCAGCAGGAAGTCGACGAAGGCCGGCAGGTCTTCGTGCACGCGCGTGTTGGCCGGGTATTCGGGCGGCAGCGGCGCGACGCCGCGGCAAGCGGCGCCCATGCCGGTCAGCAGCAGGTGCGGCTCGCAACCGGCCGAAGCGCCCGCCTGCATGTCGCGAAGGCTGTCGCCGGCAACGGGCACGTTCACGAGGTCGACGCCATAGCGCTCGGCGATCTGCAGGAACAGGCCCGGCCTGGGCTTGCGGCATTCGCAGTTCTCGTCGGGGCTGTGCGGGCAATAGAACACCGCATCGACCCGCCCACCCACGGCCGACAGCATCTTGTGCATCTTGGCGTGCATGGCATTGAGCGAGGCCACGTCGAACAAGCCGCGGCCCAGGCCCGACTGGTTGGACGCGATCACCACGTGCCAGCCTGCATGGTTGAGCCGCGCCACCGCCTCGAGCGCGCCGGGCAGCGGCGTCCATTCGATGTCGCTCTTGACGAAGTCCTCGCGGTGCACGTTGAGGGTGCCGTTGCGGTCGAGGATGACGAGTTTCATGGATTGCCCTCGGTCATCAGGCGGCGAGCCGCTCCAGCTGCGCCACCCGGTTCATCGCCCGGTGCAGCAGCATCAGCAGCCCGAGCCGGTTGAGCCGCAGGTCGGACTGCTCGGCGTTGACCATCACACCGTCGAAGAAGGCGTCGACCGGCTCGCGCAGCGCGGCCAGGGTCTGCAGCGAAGCGGTGTAGTCGCCGGATTCGAACTGCCCATTGGCCACGGGGCCGACCTTCTGCATGGCTGCATACAGGGCTTTCTCGGCCGGCTCGTGCAACAGCAGCTCGCTCACGTGGGCATCGGCCTCGGGCGACTTCTTGAGGATGTTGCCGATGCGCTTGTTGGCGGCCGCCAGCGCCGGTGCCTCGGGCAGGGCGGCGAACGCCCGCACGGCGGCCAGCAGCTTCGGCACGTCGGCCAGGCGCTGCGGCAGGGGCGCCAGCACGGCGTCGACCTCTTGCGCGCTCGCGCCCTGCTCGCGCAGGCTGCCGGCCAGGCGGTCGTAGAAAAAGGCTTCGAGCGCATCGGTCGGATCGGTCAGCGGATGGTCGCCGGCCTTGGGTGCGCCGAAAGCAGCGTAGGCCTGGCCGATCAGCGAGCGCAGGTCGAGCGGGAGCTGACGCTCGATGAGCATGCGGATCACGCCCAGCGCATGGCGGCGCAGCGCGAAGGGATCGCGGTCGCCGGTGGGCAGGTTGCCGATGCCGAACATGCCTACCAGTGTTTCGAGCTTGTCGGCGAGCGCGACCACGATGCCCACCGGGCCACGCGGAAGCGCGTCCCCGGCGAAGCGCGGCTTGTAGTGGTCTTCGACGGCATCGGCCACCACGGAGTCGAGGCCGTCGTGCAGCGCGTAGTAACGGCCCATCGTGCCCTGCAGCTCGGGAAACTCGCCGACCATATCGGTGACCAGGTCGGCCTTGGCGAGCTGGGCGGCCTGCACGGCGTGCGGCGCGAGCGTCGAGTCGCCACCGGCTTTGCCGAGTTCTTCGCCGATGGCGTGCGCGATGCGCATCACGCGCTCCACGCGCTCGCCCTGCGTGCCGAGCTTGTTGTGATAGACCACCTTGCCGAGCGCCTCGACGCGCGACGCCAGCGACTTCTTGCGGTCCTGGTCGAAGAAGAACTTGGCGTCGGCCAGGCGCGGCCGCACCACGCGTTCATTGCCGCCGACCACCGCGCTCGCGTCGTCGGGGCGGATGTTGCTGACCACCAGGAAGCGATGGGTGAGGCGACCCGCGGCGTCGAGCAGCGGAAAGTATTTCTGGTTGGCCTTCATCGTGAGGATGAGGCATTCCTGCGGCACGTCGAGAAACTGCGGCTCGAACTGGCAGACCAGCACGTTGGGGCGTTCGACCAGCGCCGTCACCTCGTCGAGCAGCGCATCGTCGTGGATGGGCTGCGCACCGGCGCCGACGCGTTGCGCCGCTTCGGCGAGCTGGCGTGCGATCTCGCTGCGACGCGCGTCGAAGCCGGCGATCACGGCGCCCTCTTCTTCCAGCTGCGCGGCGTAGCTGTTGGCATCACGCAGCACGATCGGATCGCGGCTGGCCTCGAAGCGATGGCCGTGGGTTTCGCGCCCTGACTTCAGGCCGAGCGCTTCGATCGGCACCACCGTGTCGCCGTGCAGGGCCACGAGGCCGTGCGCGGGCCGGACGAAGCTCACGCTGCTCCAGCCCGGCAGCGCGCAGCCGGATTCGAGCTGGTAGCTCATGACCTTGGGAATAGGCAGCTTGGCGATGCTGTCGGCCAACGCCTTCTGCAGGCCTTCGGCCAAGGTCGCACCCTTGGCGGTGCTCTCGAAGAACAACGCCTCGGCCTTGCCATCCATCGCGCGCCGCAGGCCCGGCACGGCCAACGCGTCGGCGCCCAGGGCCGCGAGCTTCTTGAGCAAGGCCGGGGTCGGCTGGCCCGATGCATCCAGGCCGACGCTCACCGGCATCAGCTTCTGCGTGACGGCGCGATCGGGCGCCTGCGCACTCACCTGCGTGAGATGCGCCGCCAAGCGGCGTGGCGAGGCGTAGGCGGTGAGCACGGAGCCGGCATCGGCCAGGCCTTGTGCAGCGAGTTGGTCGCGCAGCACGCCGGCGAAAGCCTCGCCCAGCTTCCTGAGCGCCTTGGGCGGCAGTTCCTCGACGAAGAGTTCGACGAGCAGATTGTTCTTGATGGTCATCGCTTCAGGCCGCCTTCTTCGGGATCTCGGCGACCCATTCGCGCGGCGCCATCGGGAAGCCGAGGCGCTCGCGGCTGTCGTAGTAGCTCTGCGCGACGCTGCGCGCGAGGTTGCGGATGCGGCCGATGTACGCGGCGCGCTCGGTCACGCTGATCGCGCCGCGCGCGTCCAGCAGGTTGAAGCTGTGGGCTGCCTTGAGCACTTGCTCGTAGGCCGGCAGCGCGAGCTGCTGCGCCATCAGGTGCTTGGCCTGCTTCTCGTGCGCCGCGAAGGCGGTGAAGAGGAAGTCGGCATCGCTGTGCTCGAAGTTGTACGTGGACTGCTCGACCTCGTTCTGCTTGTAGACGTCGCCGTAGCTGAGCTTCTCGCCCATCGGGCCGTTGGTCCAGGTCAGGTTGTAGACGTTGTCCACGCCTTGCAAGTACATCGCGAGGCGCTCCAGGCCATAGGTGATCTCGCCCGTGATGGGCCGGCAGTCGATGCCACCGACTTGCTGGAAGTAGGTGAACTGCGTCACCTCCATGCCATTGAGCCACACCTCCCAGCCCAGGCCCCAGGCGCCCAGCGTGGGGTTCTCCCAGTCGTCTTCGACGAAGCGGATGTCGTTCTTCTTGAGGTCGAAGCCCAGCGCTTCAAGCGAGCCCAGGTACAGCTCGAGGATGTTCGACGGTGCGGGCTTGAGCACCACCTGGTATTGGTAGTAGTGCTGCAGACGATTGGGGTTCTCGCCATAGCGGCCATCCTTGGGCCGGCGGCTGGGCTGCACGTAGGCGGCCTTCCACGGCTCGGGGCCCAGTGCACGCAGGAAGGTGGCGGTGTGCGAGGTGCCGGCTCCCACCTCCATGTCATAGGGCTGCAGCAGTGCGCAGCCCTGGGCGTCCCAGTAGGACTGCAGCTTGAGAATGATTTGTTGGAATGTCAGCATGGTGGGCCTGGGGGCCGCGCGCGTCGGCGACGCGGCGAACCGGCCATTTTAAGAGGCCCGCAAAAACCAACGGCCGCAAGCTTTCGCATTGCGACCGTAGGGGGATGCTCTCATCCGTGGGACACCGCGGAACCGGCTTCGCCGGGCCGCTGGTGTCGCCCCCTGGAAGGGAGTTGGCGGCCTCCACGAAGCGGGGAAGCCGGGGGGAACGCCTAGTACTCCCAGAAGATTCTTTGCAGCTGCTGGGGGTCGTTGGTCTTCGTGAGCGCCACCATCGCCAGGATGCGCGCCTTCTGCGGCTTCAGGTCATGGGCAACGACCCAGTCGTACTTGTCGTCGGGCTGCTCGGCATTGCGGATCACGAAGCCGTCGGACACGCGCGAGCTGCGGATGATCTGCACGCCATCGCTGCGCAGCTTCTGCAGGACGGGCACGACGCGGTCGGCCACCGAACCGTTGCCGGTGCCGGCGAAGATCAGCGCCTTCACGCCGCTCTTCGCGAAAGCGTCGATCGCGGTGGCCGGCACGTTGCCGTAGCCGTAGGCGATGTCGACGGCCGGCAGTGCGGTGATCTCGTCGATGTCGAACTCGGACTGCGTGGTGTGGCGCTTCACCGGCGCACGGAACCAGTAGTTCTTGCCTTCGACGATCATGCCGAGCGGGCCCCACTGGCTCTTGAAGGCCTCGGTCTTGATGTTGACCACCTTGCTGACGTCGCGGCCGCTCTGGATCTCGTCGTTCATCGTGACCAGGACGCCCTTGCCGCCCGCGTCCTTGCTGGCGGCGACGTTGACCGCGTCGTACAAGTTGAGCGCGCCGTCGGCCGACAGCGCGGTGCCGGGGCGCATCGAGCCTACCACGATGATGGGCTTGGCCGTGCGCACCGTCAGGTTGAGGAAGTAGGCCGTCTCCTCGAGCGTGTCGGTGCCGTGGGTGACGACGATGCCGTCGACGTCGGCCTGCTTGGCCAGTGCCGACACACGCTTGGCCAGCACCAGCAGGTTGTCGTTGGTGAAGCTCTCGGACGCGATCTGGAAAACCTGCTCGCCACGCACGTTGGCCACCTTCGAGATTTCGGGCAAGCCGGCGATCAGCTTGTCGACCGGCACCTTGGCCGCGGCATAAGTGGCGCTGTTCGCGGCCGAGGCGCCGGCGCCGGCGATGGTGCCGCCGGTGGCGAGGATCACGACGTTGGGCAACGCCTGCTGGGCATGGGCGATGGCGGCGGCAGCAGCCAATGCCGCGGTGGCCGCGAAAGTGCGGAAACGGGGGGCGAAGAACATGAGGTGGCTCCTGAAGCGTGAAATATTTCACGAAGCGCAGGGACGATACCGGAAGGCCGCGCGCCCGTCACACACCGGGAATGCGGGCTCGGCATGCGGTGATGCCGGCGCGCGGGCAGCTAAGGGAGACGGGTCCGCCGCCGCCAGGCAAGCAGGGGCGCGGCCGCGACGATGGCCAGCGACAGCCCCCACAGCGGCCAGAGCCCGAGGCGCGACACCCAGACGGCGTAGGGCGTGAGGCCTGCTCGGCCTTCGACAGGTGCCACCAGCACGCCGCGCGTGAGCCGCGGCAGGGCATGCGTGACGCGGCCGCGGTGGTCGATGACGACAGTGGCGCCGGTGTTGGTGGCGCGCACCATGGGCCGCCGAAATTCGAGCGTGCGCATGCGCGAGATGGCCAGGTGCTGGTCGATGGCGACGGTGTCACCGAACCAGGCGATGTTGCTCACGTTGAGGAGGATGGTGGGCGCCTGCGCCTCGTCCCGAAAGTTGGCGCCGATCTCGTCGCCGAACAGGTCTTCGTAGCAGATGTTGGGTGAGATGCGCTGGCCCTGCCAGTCCAGCGGCCGCTGCGCCAGCCCGCCGCTGTGGAAGTCGCCCAGCGGGATGTTCATCATGTCGGTGAACCAGCGGAACAGGCCCGGCACGAATTCGCCGAAGGGCACCAGGTGGTGTTTGTCGTATCGGTAGGCGGTGCTGCGGCCCGGGCCGAAGCCGAGGACCGTGTTGGTGTAGAGGCGGCCGTCGCCCAAGGGCAGCCCGACGACGGCGGTCTGCGCGCTCGCGGCGTAGCGCGCTGCGATGGCTTCGAGATAGCCGGCGGGCAGCTGAGAAGGCAGCAATGGCAGCGCGGTCTCGGGCGTGATCACCAGCGGCGCGGTGGCGCGCTGCAGTTGATCGCCGTACCACTGCAGCGCCGTCGCGATGCCGCCGCCGGGGATGAACTTCTCGTCCTGCGGGATGTTGCCTTGCAGCAGTGCGACTTCGAGGCGGCCACGCGATAGCGCCGGATCGTCGGATGCGCCGCGCAAGGTGACGATGAGCGCGGGCACGCACAACAGCACGAGCGCCGCGCCCAGCGGCATGGCCCGGCTGCCTGGGCGCAGCGCCGATGCGGCCAGGGCCGCGATGGCAGCCGCCACCACGCCCACGCCGTACACGCCCAGCCACGGTGCGTACACCACAAGCGGCCCGTCCACGTGGGCATAGCCGCCGGCCCCCCAGGGGAATCCGGTGAACCAGCTGTTGCGCAACAGTTCGGCCAGCGTCCAGGCGGCCGCGAACAGCAGCATTGCGCCCGCCCGATGCCGCGGCGCGAACGCGACGTAGAACGACGCGGCCGCTGCGTAGTAGAGCCCCAACGCGGCCGACAGCGCCAGCACGGCGATGGCCGCCAGCGGCGCGGGCAGGCCGCCGTAGGTGTGCATGGAGACGAAGAGCCACCAGAAGGTGCCGCACAGCCAGGCGGTGGAGAACAGCCACCCGTGGAGCGCCGCGCTGCGCCATGCTGGACGCGTCGACGTGCGGTATCGCAAGGCGTCGAGCTGCCAGACCAGCGCGGCAAGCGACAGCAATTGCAACCACCAGAGCGGCTGGCCGTTCCAGGGGGCCGCGATGGACGCAGCCTGCGCGAGGCCTGCGATGCAGAAGCCGGACGCGCGCGCCAGCGTGAATGTTTTCAATCGGCGGCGTCGTCGCCGCGAGCCGGCGAGACCTTGAACCAGCGCACCGCGCCACCCTTGGTGTGGAGCACAACGAAGTCGAAGGCGCCCAGCGCGTAATGTTCGCCGCGCTTGGGCACGTGGCCCATCTCGTGCGCGATGAGGCCGCCGATGGTGTCGAAGTCCTCGCTGAGCACCTTTTCGTCGAACACGATGCCGAAGGCCTCGGCCACGCGCTCGATCGGCGTGTCGCCCGAGACGCGGTAGGTGCGGTCGGCCAGGCCGAAGATGTCGCCCTCGTCTTCGGCGATGTCGAATTCGTCCTCGATCTCGCCGACGATCTGCTCGAGCACGTCTTCGATGGTGATGAGCCCGGCCACGCGGCCGAACTCGTCGATCACGATCGCCAGGTGGTTGCGGTTGCCGCGGAATTCCCGCAACAGGTCGTTGAGGCCCTTGCTTTCGGGCACGAAGGTGGCCGGGCGTAGCAGCGCGCGGATGTTGAGGTCCGGCGCGCGCTGGAGCTTGAGCAGATCCTTCGCGAGCAGGATGCCGATGATGTTTTCCTTGTCGCCTTCGTAGACCGGGAAACGCGAGTGCGCCGTGTCGATGACCAGGTGAAGCAAGGACTCGTAGGACGCATCGATGTTGATGAGGTCCATGCGGGGCGCTGCCACCATGACATCGCCGGCTGTCATGTCGGCCATGCGCAGCACGCCTTCGAGCATGACGCGGGACTCGGCGCCGATGACGTCGTTGTCCTCGGCGTCGGCCAGGGTTTCGATCAGCTCGTCGCGCGAATCGGGCCCGGGATGGAGGAATTCGGCAAGCTTCTGCAGAAAACTGCGCTTGTCCTCGCGCTCGGCAGGCGCGCGTTCAGGGTGAGGGTCGGCCACTGCGGGAGGGCGGAGTTGGGGAGTCACAAGGATACCGGAATGCGCCCCCGGCGCGCGCCGGCCTGGCCGAGGGGCTGCTCAGGGCGAGGTCTGGTCGCGCGCGGCGCGCACGCCGCTGCGGATTTCCTGCACAGTGGCCAGGAAGGCCCAGAACTGCTTGGCGCGGGTCTTGAGCTGAAAGTCGACCTCGGCGTAGTGCTCCAGGGCGATCTCGCTCATGCGGCTGTCGAAAGTGGCGTGCGGCAGCTCGAGATGGGCCTCCGACTCGGAGCCGCTGCGCGCAACCGTGGCACCCGCATTGCGGGCGATCTTGAGCATGGCGGCGTTTTCGCTGAGCGCATGGATGAACAGCATCGCCACGCCTTCGTTGCGGGCGACCACGACGGCACGCTCGAAGAGTCGCGCGCCATAGCCGCGGCCGCGCGCGTGCTCGGCGACGGACACGCCGAACTCGGCGCAGCCCTTGTCCTGGTCGGCCGGCGCGAATGCCAGGTGCGCCATCGCGATCAGGTCGAGGCGGCGGTTGTAGATGCCGAACAGCTCGTCGCGATCGAAGTCGAGCCCGTCGACGTAGCGCTGAATCTGTTCGTCCGAAGCGGCGTAGCCGAATCGCAGGTAGCGGTCGTGCGGCTTCAGTGCCAACAGGTGCTGGGCAACGCGGCTGCGCTCGCGCGGGCCGATGGAGCGGATGGGGACCATGACCGGTGCCGGCGCAGCAGCGCGCGGCTCGGCCTCGACGATGGGCGCCTTCAGGAAAGAGCCCAGGCCCAGCGAAGCCTTGAGGAGTGCCTTGGCGGTGTGCATGGATTCAATATAAGGGTTTCCCCTTAATGGACAAGGCCACGGGGCTAAATATGTAAGCAATTAGTGTGCATTTTCCCCCGAAATGCCCACTCCGTTACTTTATCCGTCGCGATACCGGAACAGCCGTGGTGGTCTTGAGACAGCGCCAGCCGCAGAAGACGCTGAATCCTGCACCATCGGATGCCACACTGACCACCAATTTTCGCCCGGAGACCACCGCCATGAGCACCGCCGACGCCCCCGCTTTCACCCCCTGGGACAACCCCATGGGCACCGCCGGCTTCGAGTTCATCGAGTACGCCGCGCCCGACCCGGCCGCGATGGGCCAGGTGTTCGAGCGCATGGGCTTCACGGCGGTTGCCAAGCATCGGCACAAGAACGTGTTGTTGTACCGCCAGGGAACGATCAATTTCATCGTCAATGCGGAACCGGATTCCTTCGCGCAGCGCTTTGCGCGCCAGCACGGCCCGAGCGTGTGCGCCATCGCGTTTCGCGTGCAGGACGCCAAAGCAGCGTACGAGCGCGCCACCTCCCTGGGCGCCTGGGGCTTCGCCGACAAGGCTGGCCCTGGCGAACTAAACATCCCCGCCATCAAGGGCATCGGCGACAGCCTGATCTACCTGGTGGATCGCTGGCGAGGCAAGAACGGTGCGCAGCCCGGCGACATCGGCAACATCGGCTTCTACGACGTCGACTTCGAGGCCTTGCCCGGCTTGAGCGCCGAGACGGCGCTGGCACCGGCCGGCAACGGGTTGACCTATATCGACCACCTGACGCACAACGTGCACCGCGGGCGCATGGAAGAGTGGGCCGATTTCTACGAGCGCTTGTTCAACTTCCGCGAGGTCAAGTATTTCGACATCGAGGGCCAGGTCACCGGCGTGAAGAGCAAGGCGATGACCAGCCCCTGCGGCAAGATCCGCATCCCGATCAATGAAGAAGGCAAGGAGCAGGCAGGACAGATCCAGGAGTACCTGGACCTTTACCGTGGCGAAGGCATCCAGCACATCGCCATGGGGTCGGAGGACCTCTACGCCACTGTCGATGCGCTACGGGCCAACGGCGTCAAGCTGCTGGACACCATCGACACCTATTACGAGCTGGTCGACAAGCGCATTCCGGGGCACGGCGAGAGTGTGCAGGAGTTGCAGAAGCGCAAGATCCTGATCGACGGCAAGCAGGGCGCGCTTCTGCTGCAGATTTTCAGCGAGAACCAACTCGGTCCGATCTTCTTCGAGTTCATCCAGCGCAAGGGTGACGACGGCTTCGGCAATGGCAACTTCAAGGCGCTGTTCGAAAGCATCGAGCTGGACCAGATGCGCCGCGGAGTCCTTGGCGCTCCAAAATAGCGCACCCCATCACAGGAGCTCTGAATGCGTCGTTCTCATTTGTGGCGTCGTTCGTCGTGCATCGCGGCCGCGGCACTGACTCTCGGCGGCTGCGCCATGCAAAGCCAGCAGCAGAGTTCGTCCGGCGATGCCTCGTCGCATCTGGACGCCGTGCAGAAGGCTGGCGTTTTGCGCATCTGCTCGCCGGGCGACTACAAGCCCTTCAGCTTCCAGAAGCCGGACGCGAGCTACGAAGGCATCGACGTCGATCTGATGGCGAGCTTCAGTGGCAGCCTGAATACGAAGCCGCAATGGATCAAGACGACCTGGGCCAACCTGCTGCCCGATCTGGCGGCGGGCAAGTGCGACATCGCCGTCGGCGGTGTGTCGGTGACCACGGAGCGGCAGAAGCGTGCCTTCTTCAGCGCACCCTACATGGTGAACGGCAAGACGCCGATCGCGCGCTGCGCCGACGTGGCCAAGTTCCAGAGCGTGGCCGACATCGACAAGCCGCAGGTGCGGGTGATCTTCAATCCCGGCGGGAGCAATGAGCGCTTTGCACGCGCCAGCTTCAAGCAAGCGAAGCTCACGATGCACGGCGAGAACGTGACGATCTTCGACGAGATCCTCGCCAATCGCGCCGATGTGTTCGTGACGGAAGCGGCCGAAGCCATCACGCAACAGAAGCTCAAGCCAGGGCTGTGCGCCGTCAACCCGGATCGACCGCTGCAGTACGGCGAGATGGCATGGATGCTGCCGCGCGATGACGTGGCCTTCAAGGCCTATGTCGACCAATGGCTGCACCTCGCGCAGGCCGGTGGTGAGTTTCAGCGCGTGATGGATCGTTGGCTCAAGTAGGCGACTTCACTCGAATCGGCGCGCTGCTGTCGGCATCGCCTTCGTCGCGCAACCGGTCGACCATTCGTCGAGCAGGTCGAAGGTGTCGCGCCGAAGGCCCTCGACGAAGGCCATTTCGACATGTCCTCGGGCATGCGCGAGCCGGTTGTCGGCGCCCGTGATGGTGGCTGTGGAGATCGGGAAAACGATGTTGTCGCAGTTCGAATACCAGCAGGTGAAGCGGACTGACTGGGCATCTTTACCTTCGATTCGTCGCATCCATTCGCCGCCGATTCGCATCTCGCGGCCGTTGGCCGTTCGTCCGAAGCGTGCGAGCCAGGTGCCGCGATGCGGCGTTCCGATGGTCACGATGCGATGCACCCGCGCCGAACCGTCCGCTGCACGAAGCCACGCGCGCGCGGCCAAGCCGCCCATGCTGTGGCAGATCAGGATGGGCGGTTTGCCGGTCGCTGAAGTCACACGCTGCACGGCGGCATCGATCGTCGTTACATGGTGATCGATCGAGCCGAAGACAGGCTCGAGGTTGACGGCGATGAAGGCGTTGTTCCGCTCGCGGAGCGCACGAAGCCAGGGATTCCAGAACCCTCGGTTGCACAGGAAGCCATGAATCAGCACGACCCCGCGGCGGCCGTTGGTCTGTGGAAGGTGATCGGGCACGGCGCGTGAACGAAAAGGCTGCTCCCAGCAGAAGACGCGCGGCGCGATCAGGCTCTCGGCCAGCCAGGCCCTGGCGCACTGCAACGCGCTTGCCCGCGGTATCGGATCGCTCGCGCTGACCTGCCGCGCGGCGATGAACTCGACTGCCAGCACTGCTGCGTGCGCGAAGGTCATCAGGACCACTCCCGCCATCGCGATGACCGGAGCGCTCGTCCACCAGATGGCGACCCAGGCTGTTGCCGCCAGCACCCAAGCAAGCACGATGCACTGCTGCAAACGGGCAACCATGGTCCAACTATCGCATGCGCGACAGCCATCGACGCGACCATAGGACAAGCCCGGTGGTGACGCGCCCCGGATCGCTTCGACAATCCGCGGCAAAGGAGACTGCATGCAATCCGCCGTCCTGAAGAGCTACCCGCCCGGGGTTCCGCACGAAGTGCATCCCGAGCAATACCGATCACTGGGCCATCTGTTCGAAGAGTCCTTCCAACGCTATGCCAAGCGCATGTTCTCGGTGTGCATGGAGCGATGGATGAGCTACGGAGAGCTCGATGAGCTCTCCAAGGCACTGGGCGCCTGGCTGCAGTCGCGCGGTTTGGAGCCGGGCGCGCGGGTGGCCATCATGCTGCCCAATGTCCCGCAGTTTGCAGTGACGATGGCGGGGATACTGCGTGCCGGCTACACCTGCGTGAATGTCAATCCGCTGTACACCGCACGCGAACTCGAGCATCAGCTGAAGGACTCAGGCGCCACCACGATCGTCATCCTAGAGAACTTCGCAGCCACGCTGGAGCAGGTCATCGAGCAGACGCCGATCAAGCATGTGGTGGTTGCGTCGATGGGGGATCTGTTGGGTGGGCTGTACGGCAGTTGGATCACCTTGGCCGTGAGGCACTTGGCGAAGATGGTGCCTCCCTACAAGCTTCCGTTGGACAAGGGACGCACAGTCACGCCGTTTCATCGAGTGATGGCTGAAGGCAAGAGTCGTACGCTCGCGCCTGATCCAAGCACGCTGGACTCGATCGCGTTCCTTCAGTACACCGGCGGGACGACTGGGTTATCGAAGGGCGCAGTGCTGACGCATCGGAACATCGTCGCGGCGACACTGCAAGCCGAGGCTTGGTTCACACCAGCGTTGGAGCGCGCCGGCGACATGGCGAAGGTCAACAGCATCGCGGCGTTGCCGCTCTATCACATCTTCGCGCTCACGCTGTGCTTGCTGGCGATACGGCAGGGCTCGCACCTGACGTTGGTTCCCAATCCGCGCGACTTCGACAAGTTCATCGCCGTACTCAAGAAGCGGCCCTTTCATATGCTGCCCGCGGTCAATACGCTGTTCAACGCCTTGCTTGTTCATCCGGAGTTCAAGACTGTCGACTTCTCGACCCTTTTCGTTTCGCAAGCGGGCGGCATGGCCGCTTCGGAGGGCACCGCGCGCCAGTGGTTCGAGGCGACGCGCTGTCCGATGATCGAAGGCTGGGGCATGAGCGAGACGTGCGCGATCGGGACCAACAATCCTGTGTCGAACACTGCGTTCACCGGCACCATCGGTTTGCCGTTGCCGGGCATCGAGATCGCGATCAAAGACGATCAGGGGCGTTCGCTGCCAGTCGGCGAACCGGGCGAGCTCTGCATCAAGGGCCCCAACGTGATGGTCGGCTATTACAACCAGCCCGCCGAGACGGCAGCCGCGTTCACGGAGGACGGATTCATGCGCACCGGCGACGTGGCCGTGATGCAGGAAGACGGGTACAGCAAGATCGTGGACCGCAAGAAGGACATGATTCTCGTCAGCGGGTTCAACGTGTTTCCCAATGAACTCGAGAACGTGATCTCGCTGTGCCCCGGTGTCGTTGAATGCGCCGCCATCGGTGTGCCGGACGAGAAGCAGGGTGAGGCGATCAAGGTCTTCGTCGTGCGGAAGGATCCCGCACTCACGGAAGATGCAGTCATGCGTTTCTGCCAAGAGCAGTTGACTGGGTACAAGAGGCCGAAGCAGATTGAATTTCG
>NZ_LYVO01000010.1 GCF_001984055.1 Variovorax sp. KK3 | reverse complement strand
CCCTCAAAGCCGCTTTAGGACTCCCGATTCCGCCACTGACCAAGCACAGGCCTACAATCGGCCTCGCTTCGCCAGACCGACTGAAGCAAACGCTAGGGGTGCCGACCCGTGACATATCGTGTTGCAGGCAGGCTGAGAGAGTCCCTTTGAACCTGACTGAGGTAATCCTCGCGCAGGGAAGCTGGTCCGGCGGCCGCCACGTCCTTGTCTCTTCTCGCGTGGCGGTCTTGCCGCCGTGGCCTTGCCCACCTGCCAAACGTTTTGCATTGGAGCAAATGGATGGCATTCACGAATGACAACAACGAAGCGCTGACGCCGCTGGCCGCCGGCAGTCGCGTGTTCCGCTGGCACGACCATCTGTCGCTGTGGTTCAGCCTCGGCGTCGGGCTGCTGGTGATGCAGATCGGCGCGTACCTCGTGCCCGCGGTCGGCACGCGCGACGCGGTGCTGGCCATCGTGCTCGGCTCCTGCATCGGCGCGGGCCTGCTGGCCTGGACAGCTCGAGTGGGCTGCGAGAGCGGCCTGGCCAGCGCCGGCCTCATGCATGCGACCTACGGCAGCGCCTTCGCACGGCTGCCCGTGCTGCTCAACATCGTGCAACTGATCGGCTGGACCACCTTCGAGCTGGTCATCATGCGCGAGGGCACTCAGGCCATCGGCAAGCAGGCCTTCGGCTGGTCGCTCGACGGCGTTCTGGGTGGCCTCTTCACCACCCTGCTCTGGGGTGCGGTGCTGCTGGCCTTGCTGGCCGGCTCCATGGTCAAGCTGGTGCGGCGCTTCGTCAGCCGCTTCGGGCTGCCGCTGGTGGTGTTGTCGCTGCTGTGGCTCACCTGGCAGTTCGCTGGGCAACTGCACGCCAAAGGCTGGGAGTCCTTCTGGTCGCGTCCCGGCAGCGGCGGCATGGGCCTCTTCAGCGCGCTCGACCTGGTCATTGCGATGCCCGTCTCGTGGCTGCCCCTGGTGGCCGACTATGCGCGCCACGGCAAGCGCAGCACGGGTGGCCTGGGCAGCGCTTTCTCGGGCACCTGGCTCGGGTATGCGCTGGCCAATATCTCGTGCTACGGATTGGGCGTGATGGTGGTCAGCGCGGCCGAGCCGGGCAGCAACCTCGTGACGGCGCTGTTGCTGGCACAAGGCGGGCTGGTGGCGCTGGGCCTCATCCTCATCGACGAACTCGACAACGCCTACGGCGACGTGTATTCGGGTTCGGTCTCGGCCCACAGCCTGAAGCCGCGGTGGAGCGTCAAGCGCTGGGGCATCGCGCTCGCCGTGCTGTGCATCGCCTTCGCGCTGGTGCTGCCGATGCACACGCTCGAGCCCTTCCTGCTGCTGCTGAGTTCGGTCTTCGTGCCGCTTTACGGCGTGATCCTCGGCCGGCTGGGCACCGGCGAGGCGCCGACCTCGACCGGCACGCGCCGCGTCGACCTGGTCGCCGCGCTGATCTGGATCGCCGGCATCGCGGTCTATCACGCCTGTGCCCGCTGGACGCCTCAGCTCGGGTCGGCCTTGCCCACGCTGGTCTTCACCTTCGTGCTGGCCTGGCTCACGCGCCAGGCGACGGCAGGCGGACCGTCGGCACTGGCGCAAAGCCGTGGTTGAGGGGTCCGTGGCCTGCACCGACCTGCACGTCCGCACCCGCCGCCATCGCGGCGACGACGTAGCCGCGTGCGCGCTCCACGGCCTCGGGCAAGTCGTAGCCCAGCGCCAGGTGCGAAGCGATGGCCGACGACAGCGTGCAGCCGGTGCCGTGCAGGTTGCGGCTCGCGATGCGTTCGGACGACAGGCGCAGGCGCTCGCCGTCGCTTTCGGCCAGCAGGTCCACGATGTCGTTGCCGGGCAGATGGCCGCCCTTGAGCAGCACGGCCCGCGCGCCCAGCGCGAGCAGTTCGCTGGCCGCGTCGTCCAGCGCATCGACGCCGTCGATCGCATGGCCGATCAACAGCGCCGCTTCGTCGAGGTTGGGCGTGACCACGATGGCGCGCGGGAACAGTTCGCGCACCAGCACCTGCACCGTTTCCTGGGCGATCAGCCGATCGCCGCTGGTGGCCACCATCACCGGGTCGAGCACCACGTTGGGCAGCTTGTAGTGGTCGATGGCCCAGGCCACCACGTCGACCACCTCGGGCGCAAGCAGCATGCCGAGCTTGACCGCGTCGACGCCGATGTCTTCGACCACCGCGCGGATCTGTGCCTTGAGGAAGTCGGGCGGCACGCCGTGGATGCCGGAAACACCGAGCGTGTTCTGCGCGGTGAGCGCCGTGATGGCCGTCATGCCGTAGCAGCCCAGCGCCGCGAAGGTCTTGAGGTCGGCCTGGATGCCGGCGCCGCCGCCGCTGTCGGAACCGGCAATGGAAAGCACGCGGGCGTATCGGGAAGATGCTGCAGTCATGCGGAAAATTATCGGCCACGTGGCGGTGCCCTCGCGGAGCAAGAGCCATGATGCCCTTCCGCTCGGCCACCATCCTCGGCGCCGGCCTCATGGGGCGCCTGCTCGCGGTCGCGCTCGCCCGCGCCGGCTGCCGCGTCGAGCTCTTCGATGCCAGCGGCCCGGAAGCCGACGGCGCGGCAGCGCGCGTCGCGGCGGCGATGCTCGCGCCCTTGGCCGAATCGGCCGTCGCACCGCCCTCTGTCGTGCGAATGGGCCACCATGCGCTCGACCGCTGGCCGGCGCTGCTCGCCGAGCTGGCGCGGCCGGTGTTCTTTCAACGCCAGGGCACGCTGGTGCTGTGGCACCGGCAGGATGCCGCCGAGGCTGCGCGGCTTGCGCGCGTGCTGGCACGCACCGGCGAACAGGTGCCCGAGCTGCCGGCCATGAAGACGCTGGACGCCACCGGCATCGCCGCGCTCGAGCCCGCACTGGGCCAGCGATTCGCTCAGGGATGGCTGCTGCCTGAAGAAGGCCAGCTCGACAACCGCGAACTGCTCGCCGCCCTGCTCGACACGCTGCAGTCCATGCCGAACGTCGCGCTGCACTGGCACTCGCCACGCAGCCTCGACGACGTGTCGCCGCGCACGGACGAACGCGTCATCGACTGCCGCGGCCTGGGCGCGCGGCCGCAATGGAGCGCACTGCGCGGCGTGCGTGGCGAAGTGATCCGCGTGCATGCGCCCGAAGTGACGCTGACGCGGCCCACGCGCCTGGTGCATCCGCGCTATCCGCTGTACATCGCGCCCAAGCCGGGCCAGGTGTTCGTGATCGGCGCCACCGAGATCGAATCGGAAGACATGTCGCCGGCCAGCGTGCGCTCCACGCTCGAACTGTTGAGCGCGGCCTATGCCGTGCACAGCGGCTTCGCCGAAGCGCGCATCCTCGAAATCGCCACCCAGTGCCGCCCCACCTTGCCCGACAACCTGCCGGCCTTTCGCCAGCCGCGGCCGGGCGTGATGCAGATCAACGGCCTGTACCGCCACGGCTTCATGATCGCGCCGGCCCTACTCGACGTGGCGCTGGAGCTGCTGCGCGACGGCCGCTCGGCGCTTGCACCGCGCTTCGCGCTGCCGGACTGCCTCGAAGAGACAAGCCCATCATGAACGTCCTGATCAACGACAACCCCCGGACGCTGCCCGACCGCGCCACGCTGGCCGATGCCATCGCGCTCATCGAAGCCGTTCCGCCTTTCGCGGCCGCGGTGAACCGCCAGTTCGTGCCGCGCTCGAGCTATGCCTCGCATCTGCTGCAACCCGACGACCGCATCGAAGTCATCCGCCCCGTCACGGGCGGCTGACATCAACAACGGAGACACGCCATGACAACGAACGCCAACGACGCCCTGGTGCTGTACGGCCAGGCCTTCCAGAGCCGGCTGCTGCTCGGCACTGCCCGCTACCCCTCGCCCGACGTGCTCGAAGCCGCAGTGCGCCGTGCCAAGCCGGCGATGCTCACCGCCTCGCTGCGCCGGCAGACCGCCTCGCCAGGTACCACCGGCACCAGCGGCGAAGGCAACGGCTTCTGGGATCTGCTGCGGCGGCTCGACGTGCCCGTGCTGCCCAACACCGCCGGCTGCCACAGCGTGCAGGAAGCCATCGCCACCGCACAGATGGCGCGCGAGTTGTTCGACACGCCCTGGATCAAGCTCGAGCTCATCGGCGACGACTACACGCTGCAGCCCGACACGCTCAACCTGGTGGACGCCGCCTCGCAACTGGTGCGCGACGGCTTTCACGTGCTGCCCTATTGCACCGAAGACCTGGTGCTCTGCCAGCGCTTGGTGGACGTGGGCTGCCAGGCGGTGATGCCGTGGGCCGCACCCATCGGCACCGGCCGCGGGCCCGTCAACCCCTATGCCATGCAGGTGCTGCGCGAGCGATTGACCGTGCCCATGCTGGTCGACGCCGGCCTGGGGCTGCCTTCGCATGCGTGCCAGGTGATGGAATGGGGCTACGACGGCGTGCTGCTCAACACGGCAGTGGCGCTGTCGCAAGACCCGGTCGCCATGGCCGGTGCCTTCGCCGACGCGGTGCAGGCAGGGCGCAGCGCACACCTGGCCGGCGCCATGGCCGCGCAGGAATCCGCCCAGCCCAGCACGCCGGTGCTGGGCACGCCCTTCTGGCATCACGCCAACTCACAGTGACGAAGCAAGCCATGAACGACCAGCACGAGATCACGCGCGACATTCTGGCGGCGCATGCGGCGCGCTTCGGCCAATCGGGCGGGAGCCCGGCTTCCTTCTCCGGCGACGACGCGGTGTACCGCGGCGCCAAGTCCGCCTGTGCGGCGCTGGGCTTCATCGACGTCGATGCCGAATGCCTGGCCCGTGCGTGGCATGCGCAGACCCAGGGCACAGGCCGCTTCGATGCGAACGAATGGCCCGCCACGCCGGCCGATTTCGGCATGCGGCCCTTTCCGCCGACGGCTCGCGGCGACGCTTTCCCGGCCTGCCCCGACAAGCTCGGCCTCTACGCCGTGCTGCCCGATGCCACCTGGGTCGGCCGAATGGCGCGTGCCGGCGTGCCGACCGTTCAACTGCGCTTCAAATCCGACGATCGCGATGCGATCCAGCGCGAAGTGAAGGCGGCCGTGGACGCGGTGCGCGGCACGAATGCGCTGCTCTTCATCAACGACCATTGGCGCGACGCCATCGAAGCCAAGGCTTACGGCCTGCACCTGGGCCAGGAAGACCTCGATGCGCTGAGCCCGCAGGACCTGCAGGCCATCCGCGCTTCGGGCATTCGGCTGGGCGTCAGCACCCATGGCTACGCGGAGATGGTCCGGGCCGATGCGGTGAGCCCGAGCTACATCGCCATGGGCGCGGTGTACCCGACCACGCTCAAGCAGATGGCGACCGCGCCGCAGGGTGTGGCGCGCCTGGCAGCCTATGCGCGCCTCATGCGCGGCTATTCGCAAGTGGGCATCGGCGGCGTCGATGCGCAAAGGTTGCCAGAGGTGTTGGCGACCGGCGTCGGTTCGGTGGCCGTCGTGCGCGCCCTGGTCGCCGAAGCCGACCCCGAAGCCGCAGCAGCGCGCTTGATGGCCGCCATGTCGGAGAAGCAGGGCTGAAAATTTTTCGCACTTTTGCATCGTGCGTGCCGATGGCTCCAGATCAGCCCATAAAGCGGGCTATAATCTGAGGCTTGTTCCTCGATAGCTCAGTCGGTAGAGCGCCGGACTGTTAATCCGTAGGTCCCTGGTTCGAGCCCAGGTCGAGGAGCCACCTACAAGCCTCACGGCACTCAAAGCCCTGCTACCCACCGGTTGCAGGGCTTTTTCTTTGTCTGCGGTGTTCGACGCGTTGCCGTCCGACACAACTTCATGACCGCTCTGCACGCCGGAGCCCCGGCTCGGGCTCATAGTGGCATCCATGCTCTTCTTCTTTCGACGAAGGGGCGCGGCCAAGAAGGGTGAGAAGCGTCGCGACCTGCCAGACGTCAGCCAACCAGCACCGCTCACGCGTCCTCCCATCGAGGACGACTCGGCCGAGTCCGGTGTCACGGTGACCGAGTTGTCCGAGATGGAAGCGCGCGTGCTGTGCGCGCGTGAAGACATTCCGGTGTTCTGGAGCAGGCCCGACAAGGAGAAAAAGGAACGCAAGGGCTGAAATGTTCCGCTCCCGGGCTGCCCCGCGCGCCCTCACGCTCTGTGACTCAGCGTTGCACTTCTCCATAGGTCGCCGGCCCCTTGGCGCTGATCGCCAAAGCCTGCGCGCGCACGGTCGCGCGATCGGCCATGCCCGCCAGCATCGCCACACCGGTACCGCCGTTGCTGATCTGCACGGGGCGCCGCGCCTCCTGCTGTACCGCCGCGCGTGAAAGCGTCGACTGGAAGGTCTGCGGAGGCAGCGGATTCTGCTCCCCTTGGAAGGCCTGGGCGCCAGCTGCGGCGCACAGCGCGGCCGTGGCAAACGCGATGTGGGAAACGACGCGACGAGTGATGATCTGCATGATGTGCTCCGGGTAGGGATGCCCGCTGCACCGACGCAGCAAGCTGCTCCAGATACGCGGTCGACGAGGCGACGGATTCAGCAGACAGGCATGGGCATGCGCCGGTCTGCCGTCGTCGACGTCAGCTTCCCTCTTGCAGCCGCACGCGCCCTGGTCCGGCCACGTTGCGTGCACGAGCTACACACACTCCGGCGCATTCACAAGCGCAAGGAGACAAGACATGGCAGACGATCTGAGCAATCGCGGGCCGCAGGACCGGTCGCGCATCAACGTCAGCGAAGTCCACGAGCTTCGCTACTGGACGCAGACCCTCGGCGTGAGCGAGTCGCAGTTGAGGGCCGCCGTGGCAGCGGCGGGCACGTCGGTGCAGGCCGTTCGCCAATACCTCGGCAAGTAAGCCGAGCCCCCGGCAGGGCGGGCTCGTACGCCCTGCTCTCATGCATCCATAGTTGCCAAAACTAGGGAAGTCACTGAGCGATCGGTGCATCCAAGTATCGATCCAGGCAATACCAGTACCAATTCGGCAAGCTGGAGTCTCCAGAATCGGCGCGAGCGACTGCCTCGTCGCCAACCCCAAGGAGACAACACATGAAGCGTTTTCAGAAGGCCGGTCTGCTGCTCGCACTGGCCGGTGTCGGCTTGGCCGCCAATGCGGCCACCGAATTGGTCGTGGCCACCGTGAACAACGGCCACATGATCGAGATGCAGAAGCTCACGCCGATCTTCGAGAAGGCCTATCCCGAGATCAAGCTCAAGTGGGTCACGCTCGAAGAAGGCACGCTGCGCCAGCGCGTCACCACCGACATCGCCACCAAGGGCGGCCAGTTCGACGTGATGACCATCGGCATGTACGAGACGCCCATCTGGGCCAAGAAGGGCTGGCTCAACCCCATCGCGACCGACGCCGCCTATGACGTCGACGACCTGCTGCCCGCCATGCGCACCGGCCTGTCGGCGGACGGCAAGCTCTACGCCGCGCCTTTCTACGGCGAAAGCTCGATGCTCATGTACCGCAAGGATCTGGCCGACAAGGTGGGCTTCAAGATGCCCGACCAGCCGACCTGGGCGCAGGTGAAGGAACTCGCCGGCAAGGTGCACGACCCGAAGGCCGGCGTGTACGGCATGTGCCTGCGCGGCAAGCCCGGCTGGGGCGACAACATGGCCCTGCTGACCACGATGGTCAACACCAACGGCGGCCAGTGGTTCGACATGAGCTGGAAGCCGCAGATCGACTCCAAGCCTTGGAAGGACGCGATCAGCTTCTACGTCGACCTGATGAAAGCCTACGGCCCGCCCGGCGCGTCGGCCAACAGCTTCAACGAGAACCTCGCGCTCTTCAACGAGGGCAAGTGCGGCATGTGGGTCGACGCGACCATCGCGGCGTCCTTCGTGAGTGACCCGAAGCAGTCGAAGGTGGCCGACAAGGTGGCTTTCGCGCAGGCACCGGTCGCCGTCACGCCCAAGGGCGCCAACTGGCTGTGGGCCTGGGCGCTCGCGATTCCGGCGGGCTCGCAGAAGGTCGACGCCGCGCAGACCTTCATCAAGTGGGCGACCTCCAAGGACTACATCAAGCTCGTCGCCAAGGAACAAGGCTGGAACGCAGTGCCCACCGGCACGCGCAAGTCGACCTACGCCAACCCCGAGTTCATGAAGGCGGCGCGCTTCGCCGAGGCCGAGAAGAAGGCCATCGACACCGCCAACCCGACCGACAGCACGCTGCCCAAGTCGCCCTACGTCGGCGTGCAGTACGCGGCCATTCCCGAGTTCCAGGCCATCGGCGTGGCGGTCGGGCAGCAGATGAGCGCGGCGCTGGCAGGCAAGACCTCGGTCGACCAGGCGCTCAAGACCGCCCAGACGGCGGCCGAGCGCGAGATGAAGAAAGCCGGGTACTACAAGTGAGCTCGCTCACACCCTCCTCCGCGGGGGAGGGTCGGGCCGGCGGCGTGCCGTCCGCACAGGACGACGCGCCGGCACGTCCCGGCTTCTCCGAGAGCGGGAAGAAGAACAAGAACAACACCGCCCCCGACCGCTTTCTGCCGCGCATGCTGATGGCGCCGGCGGTGATCACGCTCTTCCTCTGGATGATCGTGCCGCTCGCGATGACGATCTACTTCTCGTTCGTCAACTACAACCTGATGCAGCCGGGCGACCATCCCTTCGCCCGCTTCGAGAACTTCCACTACTTCATCACCGACCCCGACTTCTGGCCGGCGGTATGGAACACCCTGCTGCTGATCGGCAGCGTGATCGTGAGCACGGTGGTGCTGGGCGTGCTGCTGGCGCTGCTGGTCAACGAGCCTTTCCCCGGGCAAGGCATCGTGCGCGTGCTGCTGATCTCGCCCTTCTTCGTCATGCCCACGGTCAATGCGCTGCTGTGGAAGCACATGATGATGAACCCCATCTACGGCGTGCTCGCGGACGTGTGGCGCATGTTCGGCGCCGAGCCGGTCGACTGGCTGACCGACGTGCCGCTGCTGTCGGTGATCATCATGGTGGCGTGGCAGTGGCTGCCCTTCGCCTGCCTGATCTTCATCACCTCGCTGCAGTCGCTGGACCGCGAGCAGATGGAAGCTGCACGCATGGACGGCGCCAGCGCCATCCAGCGCTTCGGCTACCTGACCATTCCGCACCTGGCGCGGCCGATGGCGGTAGTCATCATGATCGAGATGATCTTTCTGCTCTCGGTCTTCGCCGAGATTGCGGTCACCACCAACGGCGGGCCGGGCAACGAGAGCACCAACCTCACGTACATGATCTTCAAGCAGTCGCTGATGAACTTCGACGTGGGCGTGGCATCGGCGGGCGCGCTGTTCGCGGTGATCCTGGCGAACATCGTGGCGGCCTTCCTGATCCGCATCATCGGCAAGAGCCTGGACTGAGGGAGCGATCACCATGCAAACCGACAGCATCGTTCCCGTCATCCTGCGCACCGCCGGTGCATGGGTGCTTTCACTGCTGCTCTTCTTCCCGCTGGGCTGGCTGGTGCTCACAGCGTTCAAGACGGAGTTGCAGGCGATCCACGTGCCGCCGCTGTTCATCTTCGAGCCGACGATGGACAACTTCTCCGAGGTGCAGCGGCGCAGCGACTACCTGCTCTTCGCCAAGAACTCGATCATCACCAGCGTGGGCTCGACCATCCTCGGCCTGGCGATCGCGGCACCGGCGGCCTACTCGATGGCCTTCTTCCGGACCAAGCGCACGCGCGACATCCTGATGTGGATGCTCTCCACCAAGATGATGCCGGCCGTGGGCGCGCTGGTGCCCATCTACGTGCTCGCGCAGACCGCCGGCCTGCTGGACTCGCGCACCGCACTGGTGGTGGTGTTCACCTTGTCCAACCTGCCGATCATGGTGTGGATGCTGTACACCAGCTTCAAGGACATTCCGCCCGAGATCCTGGAAGCCGCGCGCATGGACGGCGCCACGCTGTGGACCGAGTTCCGCAACGTGGTGATGCCGCTGTCGATCGGCGGCCTGGCCTCCACCGGCCTGCTGTGCCTGGTGCTGAGCTGGAACGAGGCCTTCTGGGCCCTCAACCTGAGCTCGGCCAAGGCCGGCACATTGGCGGTGCTGATCGCTTCCTACTCCAGCCCCGAAGGCCTGTTCTGGGCCAAGCTCTCGGCCGCCTCGCTGCTGGCCATCGCGCCGATCGTGGTGTTCGGCTGGTTCAGTCAAAAGCAGCTGGTGCAAGGCCTGACCTTCGGCGCCGTCAAATGAACAAGGAGACCTGAATGGCCTACCTCCAACTCGACAACATCAAGAAGAGCTTCGGCGACACCCACGTCATCAAGGGCGTGGACCTGCAGATCGAGAAAGGCGAGTTCATCGTCTTCGTCGGTCCTTCGGGCTGCGGCAAGTCGACGCTGCTGCGCCTGATCGCCGGGCTCGAGCCCATCACCAGCGGCACGCTGTCGCTCGACGGCCGCGACATCACGCGCACGCCATCGGGCAAGCGCGACCTGGCGATGGTGTTCCAGAGCTATGCGCTCTATCCGCACATGAGCGTGTACGACAACATGTCCTTCGCGCTCAAGCTGGCCAAGGTGCCCAAGGACGAGATCAAGACCAAGGTCGAGTACGCGGCCAAGCAGCTCAACCTGACGCAGTACCTGCAGCGCACGCCCAAGGAGCTGTCGGGCGGCCAGCGCCAGCGGGTGGCGATCGGCCGCGCGATCGTGCGCGCGCCGAAGGTCTTCCTGTTCGACGAGCCGCTGTCCAACCTCGACGCCGCGCTGCGCGGCAACACGCGCGTCGAGATCAGCAAGCTGCACCGCGCGCTCGGCGCGACCAGCATCTACGTCACCCACGACCAGGTCGAGGCGATGACGCTGGCCGACCGCGTGGTGGTGTTGCGCGACGGGCTCATCGAGCAGGTCGGCACGCCGATGGAGCTCTACGACCGTCCGGCCAACCAGTTCGTCGCGCAGTTCATCGGCATGCCGTCGATGAACATGGTGCAGGCGCGCGCCATCCCGAGCTTTTCGGCCCAGGTCAACGGCCGGCTGCCGACCGACGGCTTCCTCGGCGTGCGGCCCGAGGGCCTGCGCGTGCACCCGCAAAGCGGCGTCGGCGCACCGGGTCGCGTGGAGTTGGTCGAGGCGCTCGGTGCCGACACGCTGATCCACGTCGACGTGGGCGGCGTGCCGCTGGTGGCGCGGCAGAACGAGCGCACGCCGCTGCATGCGGGCGATACGGTGAGTGTCGAGCTCGATCCTTCGGTGCTGCACTTCTTCAACCAGGAAGGCCGCGCGGTCGCGGCGTAGAGCACACATGCCCGTCCTTCCGATCTCGGAGTTCGTGATCCTGCATCTCGGACTCGGCTCCTTCCATCGCGCGCACCAGGCGGTGTACCTGCAGCAGCTGATCGAGGCCGGCGATGCGCGCTGGTCGATTTCGGGTGCCAACCTGCGGCCCGACATGGCCGAGGTGGTCGACGCCCTGCGCGCGCAAGACGGCTGCTACACGGTGGAAACCGTGTCCCCGGCCGGCGACTACCGCTATCAGCGCATCGGCGCCATCCGCGAGGTGCTGCCCTGGGACGCGTCGCTGGCCGGCGTGATCGTGCGCGGCGCCGATCCGCGCACGCGCATCGTGTCGTTCACCGTGACCGAGGCCGGCTACTACCTCGATCCGCACGACCGCCTCGACCTCGACGCCGCGGAGCTGGCGCAGGATCTCGAACGCGCCCGCCGCGGCGAGGCCGGCCAGACCATCTACGGTGCCGCCTGCGCGATCCTTCGGGCCCGGCGCAGCGCCGATGCGGGGCCGCTCACGCTGCTCAATTGCGACAACCTGCGCCACAACGGCGAACGCTTCCGCCGCGGCTTGTTGGAGTTCATCGGCCTTGCCGGCCAGCAAGACCTGGCGGACTGGGTGCGCGACAACACCCGCTGCCCCAACGCGATGGTCGACCGCATCACGCCGCGCCCGCCGCCCGAGTTGCGCGAGCGCGTGCGGCAAGCCACGGGCAACGACGACGCCGCAGCGGTCACGGCGGAACGCTTCACGCAGTGGGTGATCGAGGACGACTTCATCAACGGCCGCCCCGACTGGGCGCGCGTGGGCGTGGAGCTGGTCGACTCGGTGGCTCCCTACGAAGAAGCCAAGATCCGCATCCTCAACGCCAGCCACAGCTGCATCGCCTGGGCGGGAACGTTAATCGGCCTGCAGTACATCCACGAAGGCACGCACGACCCGGCCATCCGGCGCATGGCCTTCGACTACGTTACCGAAGACGTGATTCCCTGCCTGCACACGCCGGAGCGCCCCAGCCCGATCGACCTGGCGGCCTACCGCGACGTGGTGCTCGACCGCTTCGGAAACCCGGCCATCCGCGACACCAACCAGCGCGTGGCGATGGACGGCTTCTCCAAGATTCCGGGCTTCATCGCGCCCACCGTGCGCGAGCGCCTGGCGCGCGACCAGAGCATCGCGAGCGTCGCGATGCTGCCGGCGCTGTTCCTGGCTTTCCTGCAGCGCTGGCACGCAGGCGCCCTGCCCTACACCTACCAGGACCAGGTCATGGACGAGGCCACCGCGCATGCGATCTGCGCGGCGCCCGATCCGGTCGCCGCGCTGTGCGGCGACACCGGCCTGTGGGGCGAGGTCGCGGGCGACGCGCGCCTAACCGCGGCTGTGCGCGACGCTGCGGTCCGGGTCCGGGCCTTCATCGAGGGCACGCCGACATGACGAATCGTCTGCAGGGGCGCCACGTGCTCGTCACCGGCGCGGGCGGCGGCATCGGCCTCGCCATCGCCGAAGCCTGCCTGCTGGAAGGCGCGCGTTGCACGCTGGTCGACCGCGCGCCGGCGCCGCCGGACGGCGTGGCCGTGTTGCAGCGCGTCCATCCGAAGCAGGTCGTCTATCTGCCGGCGGACGTGACGGACGCCCATTCGGTGGCGCACCTGCTCGAGGCGGCGCAGGCCGCCGGGGGGCCGGTGCATACGCTGGTCAACAACGCCGCCGTCTTCGACATGGCACCGCTGCTCGACAGCGACGAAGCTTCGTTCGACCGCCTGTTCGCGGTCAACGTCAAAGGCCTGTTCTTCGTGATGCAGCGGGTGCTGCAGCACATGGTCGACCACGGCGCGCCGGGCTGCTCGGTGATCAACATGGCATCGCAGGCCGGCCGGCGCGGCGAGGCGCTGGTGTCGCACTACTGCGCGACCAAGGCCGCCGTCATCAGCTACACCCAGAGCGCGGCGCTGGCCATGGCGCCGCACGGCATTCGCGTCAATGCCATTTCGCCGGGCGTGGTCGACACACCGATGTGGGACCAGGTCGATGCCCTGTTCGCCCGGCACGAAGGCCTGCAGCCCGGCGAGAAGAAGCGCCTGGTCGGCCTGGAGGTGCCGCTCGGCCGCATGGGGGTGCCGGCCGAGATCGCCGACGCCGCCGTCTTCCTGGCCAGCGACGAGGCTCGGTACATCACCGCACAGACGCTCAATGTCGACGGTGGTAACGTCATGAGCTGAAGGTGTGGAGAACACGGCCATGACATCGGTGCGACAGCGCCACCTGCCCCGTCACCGCGAGCCCGAACTCGAACGCGACATCGCGCGCTCGCCCTCGCTCGGCTACGAAGCCGCCGAAGAAGCCGGCCTGGTGCGCTGCCTCGCCCATGGCTTTCCGAGCCCGCTGGTGCGCTGGCATTTCCACGAGGAATACGAGCTGCACCTCATCACCGAAACATCGGGCAAGGCCTTCATCGGCGACTGGATCGGCCCCTTCCAACCCGGGCACCTGGTGCTGTGCGGGCCGCGCCTGCCGCACAACTGGATCTCGCTCGATGCACCGGCCGGCGGCGCCGCGGGGCGCGACCGGGTGATCCAGTTTCGCCACGAGCCGATCGAAGCCGCGGCGGCCGGCATTCCGGAGCTGCGCGAGGTGCTGCAGCTGCTGGAGCGCTCGCGCCACGGCATCGAATTTTTCGGCCTGGCCGAACGCGCGCAGTCGCACTGGGACGCGGTCAAGGGCGCGCGCGGCCTGCGCCGCTTCGCGCTCTTCTGCGACTACCTGGCCGACCTGGCCCAATGCACCGACTACCGGCTGTTGTCCAACGTGCAGATGCAGGGCGTCGAGGGCGAGGCCGGCGTCGACCAGATCAACGTGATCGTCGACCGCATCACCTCCAACCTGGCCGAGCCGATCGCCATGTCCGACATCGCCGCCGAGCTCGGCATGAGCGAAAGCCGCTTCAGCCGATTCTTCAAGCGGTCCACCGGCAACAGCTTCACTGACTTCGTCAACCGCGTGCGCATCAACAGCGCCTGCCACCTGCTGATGCAGACGGACCACTACGTCACCGACATCTGCTACCAGGTCGGTTTCAACAACGTGGCCAACTTCAACCGTCGCTTCCTGGAGATCAAGGGCATGACGCCGACCGAATTCAGGCGCCAGAGCGACCACCGCTTTTTCGGCGCCTGACCAGGCGTGGACCGTACCGCCATGTACCTTGGGCTCGACCTGGGCACGTCCGAGCTGAAGGCCCTGCTGCTGGCCGACGACCATCGCATCGTCGGCATGGCGCGGGCATCGCTCGAAGTCAGCCGGCCCGCGCCGCTGCATTCGGAACAGCACCCTTCGCAGTGGTGGGAAGCAGTGGAGGCCGTGATGGCCGAACTGGGGCGGACCCAACCCGCAGCGCTGAAGGCCGTGCGCGCCATCGGCCTGTCGGGCCAGATGCACGGGGCCGTCGTCATGGATGCGCAGCATCAGGTGCTGCGCCCGGCCATCCTCTGGAACGACGGGCGCAGCGCCGCGCAGTGCCGTCGACTCACCGAACAGGTGCCGCGCCTGGCCGCCATCGCCGGCAATCTGGCCATGCCGGGCTTCACCGCGCCCAAGCTGCTGTGGATGCGCGAGCACGAGCCATCGCTGTTCGAACGCATCGCGCACGTGCTGCTGCCCAAGGATTGGCTGCGCTTCAGGCTCGGAGGCGAGCTGGCCAGCGACATGTCGGACGCCTCGGGCACGCTGTGGCTGGACGTGGGCGCGCGCGACTGGTCGGACGAATTGCTCGCAGCCTGCGGCCTCACGCGCGCGCAGATGCCCCGGCTGGTCGAAGGCAGCGCGCCGGCCGGCCGGCTCGAACCCGCGCTGGCGCAGCGATGGGGGATGGCGCCGGGCGTCGTGATCGCCGGCGGCGGTGGCGACAACGCGGCCAGCGCGGTCGGCATGGGGCTCGTCGATGCAGGCCAGGGCTTCGTGTCGCTCGGTACCTCGGGTGTGATCTTCGTCTGCAGCGATCGCTTCGAACCACGGCCCGAAGCGGCTGTGCATGCCTTCTGCCACGCGTTGCCCGGCCGCTGGCACCAGATGTCCGTGATGCTTTCGGCCTCCAGCGCCGTCAACTGGGCCGCACGCAGCTTCGGGCTCGGCGACGCGGTTTCGCTGCTGGCCGCGGCCGCCACGCTCGGCGACGAAGCGCGCCGGGGAGCGCCGCTGTTCCTGCCCTACCTGTCGGGCGAACGCTCGCCGCACAACGACGCCGATGCGCAGGGCGTGCTCTTCGGCCTGACGCATGCGCACGGGCCGGCAGAGATCGCCTATGCCGTGGCCGAGGGCGTCGGCATGGGCCTGCGCGACGGGCTGGACACGCTCGCCAGGCCGGCGGGCGACCTGGTGCTGGTCGGCGGCGGTGCGCGCAGCAGTTGGTGGGCGCAACTGCTGGCGGACGTGCTGGAAACGCCCTTGGCCATCTGCGAAGGCGGCGAAGCCGGCGCGGCACTCGGCGCGGCACGGCTGGCCTGGCTGGCGGACGGCGGACAGGCCGACCAGGTGTGCCTGCGCCCGGCGGTGCGGCGCCGCTTCGAGCCGAGGCATGCGGCGGCCGACAGCCTTCGCACGCGCCACGCGCGCTTCAAGGCGCTCTACGCGCGGCTGCGGCCGTTCTTCGCCGAGGCCGGTGCCTCGGGCGACTCATCCGATTCATCGAAGGGGGATTGACATGTTCGTGGTGTGCGGCGAGGCGCTGATGGATGTCTACGTGCAGGAGGCGACGCCCACCGGCCTGCGCCTGGATGCACGCATCGGCGGCTCGCCCTTCAACGTGGCGGTCGGCCTGGCGCGACTCGGTCGGCCGGCGGCATTGCTGACCGGCCTGTCGCGCGACGCGGCCGGCGAGCGGCTGCTGCAGGCGCTGGCGGCGGAAGGCGTGGACGCCGGGCTGGTCGTCCGCAGCGATGCACCTACCACCCTGAGCGTGGTCAGCGTCGACGCCGCCGGCACGCCGCGCTACACCTTCTACGGGCACGGCACGGCCGACCGGGCGATCACCACCGACAACCTGCCTGCGCTGCCTGCCGAAGCACGTGTTCTCCAGTTCGGGTCTTACGCGCTGGTGGTCGAGCCCGTCGGCAGCGCCTTGCGCGCCTTGGCGGCCCGGGAGCGGGGCCGCTGCCTCGTCGCCTACGACCCCAACGTGCGGCTCAACGTCGAACCCGATCTGGCGCGCTGGCGCGAAACGGTCGAGGCCATGGCTGGCCTGGCGCACATCGTCAAGGTGAGCGACGAAGACCTGGGCCTGCTGTACCCCGATGTCCCGCCGGCCGAGATGGCGCGGCGCTGGCTCGGCGCCGGCGCCGGTCTGGTGGTGCTCACGCGAGGCGCCCACGGCAGCGAAGCCTGGACGCGGAAGCTGCATGAAACGGGCGCGGCCGTCACGGTGAAGGTGGTGGATGCGGTGGGTGCCGGCGACACCTTTCAGGCGGCGCTGCTGACCTGGCTGGACGAGCACGATGCGCTGAGTTCCGACGGACTGGACGGGCTCGATGCCGCAGGCCTGGCGGCGCTGCTCAGCTTCGCGTCGCGGGCCGCCGCGATTACCTGCTCACGCCGGGGTGCCGACATGCCGCGCCGCGCCGAATTGGACTGAGGCCTGTCGGCGGCTTCGTGCTGCTGCGCCTATGGTTTCGCGCTTGTTTGTGACGAGTGCGGTTGCAGTTGCGGTTGCGCTTGCTTGCGGTTGCCGTTGCGGCTCAGAGCAGCGAATGGTCGGTGGTCAGCATGCAGGAATCCGCTTCGGTCGGCGTCTGCGAATCTTCTGCGGGGGCCAGGCGCGTCGACAGCGCCTTGGGCGAACCGCCGAGGATGCCCGTGGGGGCGACAGGCTTGCCGAAGGGCGCCAGGCCCTGCAGCACGCGCAGCGCGGAAGCCCCCTGGATCAGCGCCTCGGAGTAGTCGGGCAGCCCCTGGGTGGAGGAATCGACCGGCCGATAGACCAGGCATTCCTCGGATTCCGCCACCACGGCCTCCATCAGAACCCAATGGAATTCAAAGGGCTCGAGTTCGAGAACTGTCAGTGCAAGGTCGCGGAGTGCCATGGGGGAAACCTCTTATTCAATTGCTCCGGCGAATTGTTACAGGTTAACAATTTGCGACAAGGCACTTTTGCACGATGTATCGCTGCCACACCTCCCCGGCCGTGTGGCAGCGTGACGGGCGCCACGCCGACGCCCGCCTTCGTCACCCCAGGCGCACCGGCACGAAGATCCGGTCGCCGTCGCGCTGGATCAGCAAGGCGACGGATTTGTCGGCCTTGGCCGCCACTTCGCGTACCTGCTCGACGCTCTTGGCCGGCGTGCCGTTGATGGCCAGCAGCACGTCGCCGGGCTGCACGCCTGCCAGCGCAGCGGGGCCGCCCGCGTCCTCGATCAGCAGGCCGGCGTCGACGCGCGCCTCGCGTCGCTCCTGCGGTTGCAGCGGGCGCAGCGCAAGGCCCAGCTTGCCGTTGCCGGGGCCGGCCTCGTTCTTCGCGACGGTGCTCGTCTTCTCGGCTGCGTCGCCGAGCCGGGCGCTGATCTCGTGGCGCTCGCCCTGGCGCCAGACATCGAGCGTGATGCGGCTGCCAGGCTTCTTCTGGCCGATGAGCGCCGGCAGGTCGCCCGAGGCGACGATGGGACTGCCGTCGACCTTGCGGATCACGTCGCCCGAGCGCAGGCCCGCCTCGTCGGCCGGGCCGCCCTTCTCGACGTTCGACACCAGCGCGCCCTCGGGCTTGTCGAGCTTGAAGGAGTCGGCGAAGGTCTGGTTCACCTCCTGCACCGCGACGCCCAGCCGTGCATGCGTGGCCTTGCCGGTGGCGACGATCTGGTCTTTCACCTGGATCGCGATGTCGATCGGAATCGCGAAGGAAACGCCCTGGAAGCCGCCGCTGCGGCTGTAGATCTGCGAGTTGATGCCCACCACCTCGCCGCGCGTGTTGAGCAGCGGGCCGCCCGAGTTGCCAGGGTTGATCGCCACGTCGGTCTGGATGAAGGGCACGTAGCTGTCGTCGGGCAGCGAACGTCCCTTGGCGCTGACCACGCCGGCCGTCACCGTATTCTCGAAGCCGAAGGGCGAGCCGATGGCGAGCACCCATTCGCCGACCTTGAGGTCCTTGTTGCTGCCCAGCGAGAGCGTGGGCAGGTTCTTGGCCTCGATCTTGAGCACCGCGATGTCGGTCTTGGCATCCGAGCCGACCACCTTGGCGCGGAACTCGCGACGGTCGGTGAGCTTGACGGTGACTTCGCTGGCGTCCTTCACCACGTGGGCGTTGGTGAGGATCACGCCGTCGGCACTGACGATGAAGCCCGAACCCTGTCCACGCACGGGCGTGTCGCGCTGCTGGCCGCGCGGGCCGGCGCCGCCGCCGAAGCGCTTGAAGAACTCGTACATCGGGTCGTCCGGGTCCATGCCGGGCACACCGCCTTGCATCGAGGTCTTGGTGGTGCCCGTGACGCTGATGTTGACCACGGCCGGGCCGTCGCGCGAGGTGATGGCCGAGAAGTCGGGCATGGTGACCAGCGGCGCGGCGGTCGGGGCCACCGCGGCAGGCGCGGCGGCCGACGTACCGAGGGCGCTGGCGCTTGTGTAGGCGCCCGCGCCGACGGCACCGATCACGCCGGCGGCGGCGAGCGCGGCCGCGAGCGCGCGGGGCGAGTTCAGACGGACTTTCATGAAGCTTCCTTTCGAGGTGCCAGTTGAAACACGATGGAAAGGAATGTCGGCGCAGTCGCTTAGGCCCGTCTTAAAACATCCGAAGGAAAACGCAGCACCACGCGCAGGCCACCCAAGGCCTCGGAACGCCCGATGCCCAGGCCCGCGTTGTGCTGCTCGGCGATGGATTTGACGATCGACAGGCCGAGGCCGCTGCCGGGTGCCTGCGGCTCGCCCGAGCGGTAGAAGCGGTCGAACACGCGCCCGCGTTCATCCTCGGGCAGGCCGGGCCCGCTGTCTTCGACGATGAGTTCGCTGGCGCCGTTGCGGCGCGCGATGCGGATGTCGACGCGACCGCCTTCGGGCGTGTACTTGATGGCGTTGTCGAGCAGGTTGCGCAGCAGCGTGCGCAGCGGCTCGAGGCGGCCTTGCACCTGCGCGGCATCGTCGTCGGCGTCGGCGATGCCGACATCGATGCCTCGCGCCTGTGCCGCGGCGATCGCGTCGGACAGCGCGAGCCGCGCGACCTCGCGCAGGTCCACGGTTTCCATCGGCGAGCCGGCGGCGGCGCTGGCTTCCTGGCGGGCCAGCACCAGCATCTGCTCGACCAGCCGGGTCGCACGGTCGATGCCGGCCGCGAGCCGGCCCACGGCCAGGTCGCGCGCGGCATCGTCGTGCGCGCGTTGCAGCCCCTGCACCTGAAGCTTGAGTGCCGCGAGCGGTGAGCGCAGTTCGTGCGCGGCATCGGCCACGAAATGCCGCTGCGCTTCGAAGGCGCGCCGCACGCGATCGAACAGCAGGTTGAGTTCCTGCACCAGCGGGCGCACTTCCTCCGGCAGCCCGTCGTCGCTGACCGGGGACAGGTCGTCCGCCTGCCGCGACGCGACCTGCCCGCGCACGCGCGCCACCGGCGCCAGCGAACGGCTCACCACCCACCACACGACCAGCATCAGCAGCGGTGCCGCAAGCGCGATGGGTCCGACGGTGCGCAATGCCAAGGTGCCTGCCATGTTGCGGCGCGCAGCCATGTCCTGCGCGACCTGGATCACCAGCGTGCGGCTCTGCAGCGAGAACACGCGGTAGGTGGTGCCGCGCGCGCGGACGTTGGAAAAGCCCAGCACCGCGCGCTGCGGCAGCGCGGCCTGCGCGGCCGATTCGAAGATGCGCTGGCCGTCGAGGGTCCACACCTGCACGACGAATTCGAAGTTCTCCTCGCTGTCGCCCAGGCCGCTGACGGCCGCGCTCGGCGGCAAGCCGGCGCGCAGCGACAGGGCCATCTGCTGCATGTGGTAGTCGAAGATCTGGTCGGCTTCTTCGAGCACCGTGCGGTAGGCGACGAAGCCTTGCACACCCGCGGCGAGCACGATGGCCGCCAGCAGAAACAGGAGGAGGCGCGCGCGTAGAGACTTCATTACTTGGGCACCATGTACCCCACGCCCCGCACGTTGCGGATCAGGTCTGCGCCGAGCTTCTTGCGCAATCCGTGCACGTAGACCTCGACCGCGTTGCTGCTGATCTCGTCCTTCCAGCCGTAGAGCTTTTCTTCCAACTGCGCGCGCGACAGCACCATGCCCGGCCGTGCGATCAAGGGCTCGAGCACGGCCCACTCGCGTGCCGACAGCACGACGGACTGGCCATTCACCGTGACTTCTCGCGTGGTCGGGTAGATGCTGACGCCCATGTGTTCGTAGACGGGCTCGGCACGCCCCGATGCACGGCGCAGCAGCGCACGGATACGCGCCAGAAGTTCGTCGAGGTCGTAGGGCTTGAGCACGTAGTCGTCGGCGCCGGCATCCAGGCCCTCGATGCGCTGCTGCACGGAATCGCGCGCCGTGGCGATGAGCACGGGCATGCGCTGCTTGCGCGTGCGAAGGGCACGCAGCACCTCCAGCCCATCGCGCCGCGGCACGCCCAGGTCGAGCAGGACCAGGTCGTACTGCTGGGTGCGCAACGCGGTGTCGGCGGTGTCGCCGTCCTTCACCCAGTCGACCGCGTAGTTCTCGGCCCGCAGCAGGTCGAGCACGGCCTCGCCGATCATCACGTCGTCTTCCAGCAGCAGCAGTCGCATGACGGGTTCGTCCGAAAAATGGTGTTCGAGATGGTAGCGACGGTGAAGTTCAGAGCAGCGAACGCACC
The DNA here is from genome assembly GCF_001984055.1 of Variovorax sp. KK3. Taxonomy (GTDB): domain Bacteria; phylum Pseudomonadota; class Gammaproteobacteria; order Burkholderiales; family Burkholderiaceae_C; genus Variovorax. The sequence goes on along the minus strand of NZ_LYVO01000010.1, from coordinate 92,107 downwards.
TCCCGCGCGGCCTCGAACAGCAGCGGCAGCATGTCGCGGCGCAATGCTTCTTCGGGGTAGCGCGCGCCGGACAGCACCACGTTGAGCGCGGCCACGGTGTGCCCCTGCATGTCGCGGAGCGGCACGGCCAATGCCTGCACGCCGAGTTCGTGTTCCTCGCTGGCGAAGCAATAGTCGTCCTTGCGCACCTGGGCGATGCGCTGCCGCAGCGCACGCACCTGGGTGACGGTGTGCGGCGTGAGCCGCGGCAGCGCGCGCCCCTTGAGCCATTGGGCGAGTTGGCCCGCGCTCATGGCCGCGAGCAGCACGCGGCCGGTCGAGGTCGCATGCGCGGGCAGGCGCGCGCCCAGGTGCAGGCCGTAGGCCAGCACACGCGTCGGCGTGCCGTAGCTGCCGCTGCGCGCGACGATCACCACCTCTTCGCTGTCGAGCACCACGGCCGAGAACGACTCCCCGGTCTGCGCCGCCAGCCGGTTGAGCGTGGGCTGCAATGCGCGCGGGAGCCGGGACGATGCAAGGTAGCTGCCCGAGAAGCGCAGCACTTTCGGCGCCATCCAGAAGTAGCTGCCGTCGGTTTCGAGGTAGCCCAGGTGGGCCAGCGTGAGCAGGTGGCGCCGGGCCGCGGCGCGGGTCAGCCCGGCGCGCTCGGCGGCCAGGGTGGCGTTCAGGCGCTGGCGCTCGGTGTCGAAGCTTTCCAGCACGGCCATGCCCTTGGCGATGCCTTCGATGAAGTCCGGCTTGGCGATGGTCATGTGCGGCTCGGGTACGGCAGGAGGGAGGCTGCAAGTGTTGCGCGATCATCGCGCAGGCGGCCTCATCATCGCACAGAGCATGCGTTGTCGGCACCCTCGAAAGCGCACTGCGCCCTACGCTCGGTCCATCGACTAAACAGGAGACATTCATGCGCACCCAGGTCGCCATCATCGGCGCCGGCCCGGCCGGACTGCTGCTCGGCCAGCTGCTGTTCAAGGCCGGCATCGACAACGTGATCGTCGAACGCCAGACCGCCGACTACGTGCTGGGCCGCATCCGCGCCGGCGTGCTCGAACAGGTCACCATGGACCTGCTGGCACGCGCCGGCGTCGACAGCCGCGCCAAATCCGAAGGCTTGCCGCATGAAGGCATCGAGCTGCTGTTCAAGGGCGCGCGCCATCGCATCGACCTGCACGGGCTGACCGGCGGCAAGCAGGTCACGGTGTACGGCCAGACCGAGGTGACGCACGACTTGATGAATGCGCGCGAAGCCGAGGGTCTGACGACGATCTACAGCGCGTCCAACGTGAGCCTGCACGACTTCGACGGCGAGCGGCCGACGGTGCGCTACGAGAAGGACGGTGCCACGCACGAGATCCAGTGCGACTTCATCGCCGGCTGCGACGGCTACCACGGCGTGAGCCGTGCCAGCGTGCCGGCCGACGCCATCCATACCTACGAAAAAATCTACCCTTTCGGCTGGCTCGGCGTGCTGGCCGACGTGCCGCCCGTGTCGCACGAGCTGATCTACGCCAACACGCAGCGCGGCTTCGCACTGTGCAGCATGCGCAGCACCACACGCAGCCGCTATTACGTGCAGGTGCCGGTGGAGGAAAAGGTGGAAAAGTGGAGCGACGAAGCCTTCTGGAACGAGTTGCGCCTGCGCCTGGACCCCGAAGCGCGCGAACGGCTGGTGACCGGTCCTTCGTTGGAGAAGAGCATCGCACCGCTGCGCAGCTTCGTGGCCGAGCCAATGCGCTTCGGCAAGCTCTTCCTGGCGGGCGACGCGGCGCACATCGTGCCGCCGACGGGCGCCAAGGGCCTGAACCTGGCGACGGCCGACGTCGGCTTTCTGTCTCGCGCCTTCGAGATCCATTACGGCGAACGCAGCGCCTCGGCGCTCGACCGCTACTCTGAGCTGTGCCTGCGCCGGGTCTGGAAGGCGGAGCGCTTCTCGTGGTGGTTCACGTCGCTGATGCACCGCTTTCCGGACACCGGCGAATTCGGGCAAAAGATCCAGGAGGCCGAGCTCGACTACCTGGTGAACTCGCGCGCGGCGTCGACCTCGCTGGCCGAGAACTACGTGGGCCTGCCGCTCGAAGACTTCTGACGGACGACCCGGCGCTCAGGGGCCGGTCTGCATCAGCTGCCAGATGCGCGCCGAGGTCAGCGGCATGTCGAGGCGCTCGGTCAGCGCTTCCATGCCGGCGCGCGCCAGCGCATCGGCCACGGCATTCACCACCGCGGGCGTAGCGCCGATGGTGCCCAGCTCGCCCACACCTTTCACGCCCAGCGGGTTGTTCTTGCAGGGCGTGCTCTCGTCCATCTCGGTCTTCATCATCGCGCCCATGATCTCGGCGCGCGGCGCGGCATAGTCCATCAGGCTGCCGGTCAGCGGCTGGCCGGTTTCGGCGTCGTACACCACGCGCTCGCACAGCGCCTGGCCAATGCCTTGCACGGCGCCGCCTTCGAGCTGGCCGCGCACGATGAGCGGGTTGATCACACGGCCCACGTCGTTGACGGAGGCGTAGGCGACCACACCGATCTCACCGGTGGGCGCGTCGATCTCGATCTCGCAGATGTGGCAGCCGTTCGGCCAGGTCGGGCCGGCGACGGTGCTGGTGGAGTCGACGAAGATCTCGCGTTCGGGCTGGCGGCCGGCCAGTGCGAACAGGTCGAGCCGCAGGTCGGTGCCGGGCACCTGGAATGCGCCCTCTGCGTACTGCAGGTCTTCGGCCGCCACTTCGAGCTCTTTCGCCGCGAGCGTGCGGGCCTTGTCGATGGTGCGCTCCGCGCCCACGCGGACGGCCGAGCCGCCCGTGAAGATGGAGCGCGAGCCGGCGCTGCCGAAGCCATCGCCGCGATCGGTGTCGCCGAGCACGATGCGCACCTTGTCCATCGGCACGCCGAAGGCATCGACCACCAGTTGCGCCAACGTGGTCGCGATGCCCTGCCCCATGGCGTTTACGGCCGAGAACACCTCGATCACGCCATCGGCCTGGACGGCGACCGTCACGCGCTCTTCGAAGACGTTGCCGCCGGTCCACTCGAGAAAGGTCGCGATGCCGAGCCCGCGCAGGCGGCCTTTGCTTCGCGATTCCTCGGCACGGGCGTCGAAGCCCTGCCAATCGGCGAGCGTGAGGGCGCGATCCATCACCTGTTCGAAGCGACCCGTGTCGTAGGTCTGCTTCATCGGGTTGGTGTAGGGCATCTGTTCCGGCTGGATGAAATTGCGGCGGCGCAGCTCGATGCGGTCGATGCCGATCTGGCGGGCGGCCTCGTCCATCAGCCGCTCGATGGTGTAGATGGCCTCGGGACGGCCAGCGCCGCGATAGGCGCCGGTGGGGGCGGTGTTGGTGAGCACCGCCAGGAAATCGAAGTCGATGGTCTGGATGTCGTAGACGCTGGTCTGCACCCATGGCCCGATCAGCAACTGGATGGCGACGCCGGTGCCGGTGGCGTAGGCGCCGACGTTGGCCAGCGTGCGGATGCGCAGGGCGAGGATCTTGCCGTCGGCGTCGAGCGCCAGTTCGGCCAGCGCCTCGATGTCCCGGCCGTGAGAGGTCGACAGGAATTCCTCGCTGCGCTCGGCCACCCACTTGACCGGTCGGCGCAGCACGTGGGCGGCGTAGGCGACCACGATGTCTTCAGGGTAGGCGCCGGTCTTCATGCCGAAGCCCCCGCCCACGTCGCCGACCACCACGCGCACCTGCTTGTGCTCGAGGCCGATCGCGTCGCAGATCGAGTTGCGCACGCCCGAAGGCATCTGGGTGCTCATGCGCACCGACAGGCGGCCAGACGCGGCGTCGACGTCGACGAGCACCGAGCGCGGCTCGATGGTCAACGCGACCACGCGCTGGTTGACGACGTCCAGCGACACCACGTGCTCGGCCCGGGCGAAAGCCTCGCTGGCGGCCTCGGTGCTGCCGTGGCGCATCTCGGCGGCGATGTTGCCGGTGGCGGCCGGCCAGACCTGGGGCGCGCCGTCGGCCACCGCGGCCTGCGTTTCGACGACCATCGGCAGCTCTTCGTAGTCGACCATCACGGCCTCCGCGGCATCGCGCGCCTCGCGCCAGGTGTCGGCGATCACGGCCGCCACCGCCTCGCCCACGAAGCGCACCGTGTCGGTGGCCAGCACGTGGCGCGGCGGCGAGGCGCAGTCGGAGCCGTCGGCACGCTTGAAGGCCGCGGCGCCCGGCAGTGGCTGCACGCCGGCCTGCGCCAGCTCGGCGCCGGTGAGGACGCGCAACACGCCGGGCATCGCAGCAGCAGCAGCGGTGTCGACCGATGTCACCCGCGCGTGCGGATACGGGGAACGCACGAAGACCAGATGGGTCTGACCGGGCAATGTGACGTCGTCCGTGTAGCGGCCGGCACCGGCGAGAAGACTTTCGTCTTCGAGACGTCGGACGGCCTGGCCGCTGCCGAAGCGGGTGGGGTTGGTTTCTGCTGTCACCGTGGTCCTCTGCTGTTGTGCGCGAGCCGCACGCCAGCGACGACTATATGGGCTTCCCACCCATTCGGCATCGCGGCGGCGTCACGCCCATCCGAAGCCGTGTATATCTTCGACTATGCAACTGCCCTGGCTCGCCCCCGGTGACCCGCTTCCCGACGCCGCTTCGGCCTGGGGTGAATCCGACCCCGTCCCCGGACTGCTCGCCGCAGGTGGCGGCCTCGACGTGCCGAGCCTGCTGCAGGCTTATTCGCATGGCATCTTCCCGTGGTTCAGCGAAGGCCAGCCGATCCTCTGGTGGAGCCCGGACCCGCGCATGGTGCTCGAGGTCGACCGCTTTCGCCTGCACCGCTCGCTGCGCAAGACGCTGCAGCGATTCGTTGTCGAGCCGGGTTGCGAAATCCGCATCGACCACGGCTTCGAGGCGGTGATCCGGGCCTGTTCACAGGCGCCGCGCGAGGGCCAGACGGGGACCTGGATCCTCCCCGAGATGGTGCAGGCCTACACCGCGCTGCATCGCGCCGGCCATGCGCACAGCGTCGAGACCTGGATCGCCGGCGAACTCGTCGGCGGCCTCTATTGCGTGGCGATCGGCCGCGCCGTGTTCGGCGAATCGATGTTCGCCCGCCGGCCCGACGCGTCCAAGATCGCACTGGCGGCGCTCATCGCCTTTTGCCGCCACCATGGCATCGGCATGATCGACTGCCAGCAGAACACGAGCCACCTGGCCAGCCTGGGCGCAGAGGAGATGCCGCGTGCACGCTTTCTGTCACACGTGGCAGGGGCACGCCGATTGGCCGGCCCGTCGTGGCGTTTCGAGCCCGTATACTGGCTCGACCTCCTGCCCACGCCAAGCTCTCGACCGACGTGACGCACCTCAAGGATCTCCCGCTCCACACGCTGCAGTTCTACGCGACGGCGCCCTACCCGTGCAGCTACCTGCCGGACCGGCAGGCCCGCTCGCAGGTGGCGACTCCCAGCCATCTGATCCACAACGACGCCTACTCGGACCTCGTTCTCAGCGGCTTCCGGCGCAGCGGGATGTTCACCTACCGGCCCCACTGCGACGGCTGCAACGCGTGCGTGCCGCTGCGCGTGCTGGCGAACGAGTTCAGGCCCACCCGCAGCCAGCGCCGGGCGGTGGCGCGCCATGCGAACCTGCAGGCACGCGTGCTCAAGCTGTGCTTCGTGCCCGAGCACTACCAGCTCTACCTGCGCTACCAGAACGGTCGCCATGCAGGCGGGGGCATGGACCACGACAGCATCGACCAGTACACCCAGTTTCTGCTGCAGAGCCGGGTCAATTCGCGGCTGGTGGAGTTTCGCGAGACGCAAGCCGACGGCAGCCCGGGCGCGCTCAAGATGGTGTCCATCCTCGACGTGTTGAACGATGGCCTGTCGGCCGTCTACACCTTCTACGAGCCCGAGGCATGCGCGGGCTACGGCAACTACAGCGTTCTCTGGCAGATCGAGCAGGCGCGCAAGCTGGGCCTGGCGCACGTCTATCTGGGCTACTGGATCGAGGGCAGCGCCAAGATGAACTACAAGGCGCGTTTCGCGCCACATGAAGTGCTGGTCGGCGGCCGCTGGCAAGCAACAAACGATTTCACCAAGTAAAATCGCAACCGGTTCCACCACCGCGTTGCCATGAGAAAACCCCAATCAGACGTTCCGGCCACGCCGGTCATCCAGGTGATCGAGCGCATGTTCTCGCTGATCGACGTCCTGGCTTCACGCGAAGAAGCGATCTCCCTGAAGGAAATCAGCGAGAAAACCGGCCTGCACCCCTCCACCGCGCACCGCATCCTCAACGACCTGGCGGTCGGCCGTTTCGTCGACCGGCCCGAGGCGGGCAGCTACCGGCTCGGCATGCGCCTGCTCGAGTTGGGCAACCTTGTGAAGGGAAGGCTCAACGTGCGCGATGCGGCAATGACGCCGATGCGCGAGCTCCACAAGCTCACGCAGCAGCCGGTCAACCTCAGCATGCGCCAGGGCGACGAGATCGTCTACATCGAACGCGCCTACAGCGAGCGCTCCGGCATGCAGGTGGTTCGCGCCATCGGCGGACGGGCGCCCCTGCACCTGACGTCCACCGGCAAGCTGTTCCTGGCGGTCGACGAGCCCCAGCGCGTTCGCAGCTACGCCACCCGTACCGGCCTGGCCGGTCACACCCGCAACAGCATCACCCAGTTGCCGGCATTGGAGCGCGAGTTGTCGAAAGCACGCCAGTACGGCATCGCACGTGACAACGAAGAGCTGGAACTCGGCGTGCGCTGCATGGCCGCTGGCATCTATGACGATCAGGGGAAGCTGGTGGCCGGGCTGTCGATTTCGGCGCCGGCCGATCGGCTCGACGATGGCTGGCTGCCGAAGCTGCAGGCCACCGCCGACGAGATTTCGAACGCGCTGGGCTACAGCGCGAAGGCGCCGCCCGCTGCGGCTTGAAGCCTGGGGCGCCTTGGGTGCTCGCGGGAAGAAAAGAGGTTCAGCCCGCGACTTGCTGAGCAAGCACCGGCTGGGCAGCCGCCGGGTTGGTCAGGTGAGGATTGGCCTCGACCCACCGCCGCACGCGCTCGGCATCGCCGATGCGGCCGAATTTGCCGGCCGAGTCGAGGAACACCATGATCAGCTTGCGCCCGGCGATCTTGGCCTGCATCACGAGGCACTGGCCGGCTTCGGAGATATAGCCGGTCTTTTGCAAACCGATGTCCCATTCCGGGCTGCGCACCAGGCGATTGGTGGTGTTGTACTGCAGCACCCGGTTGCCGACCTCGACCTGGTATTCGGGCGAGGTGGACAGCTGGCGCACCGTGGAATCCGCGTAGGCGGCATTGACCAGAAGGGCCAGGTCTTGCGCGCTCGACTGGTTGCGGCTGGACAGGCCGGTCGGCTCGACGTAGCGCGTGTCCTTCATGCCCAGCATCTTGGCCTTGGCGTTCATGACGCTCACGAAGGTGGCGAGCCCGCCCGGGTAAGTGCGGCCGAGCGCGTGTGCTGCGCGGTTCTCGCTCGACATCAGCGCCAGGTGGAGCATCTCGCCGCGCGGCAGCGTGGTACCGACGGTCAGCCTGGACCGGCTTCCCTTCTCGGTGTCGACGTCGTCCTGGGTGATGGTGATGAGCTCGTCGTTCGGCAGGTGAGCCTCGCTGATGAGCAGGCCCGTCATGAGCTTGGTCAACGAGGCGATCGGCAGTACGACGCTGTCGTTCTTGCTGAAGAGCACTTCGTGCGTGTCTTGATCGATCACCAGCGCGACACTCGACTTGAGGTCGAGTGCGTCTTCGGTGTGGTGAAGGCCGGCGAGTTGACCGAACGATTGGCGCGCCGCCACTTCGGGCACGCGCACCACCGACCGACGTTGCACCGCGACCACCGTCTTGCCGTCGCGCTTGCGGATCGATGCGACGACGTTGCGGCCACCGCTCACGACGCGGTCAGCCTGCTCGGCCTTCGCGGTATTGCGCTTGGAAGATGCTGCGCGAGGAGCCGCAGACTTGGCTGCCGTGCTGCGCTTGCTGTCGACGCTGGTTGACGCCTTCTTGGCGGCGGCTGCCTTCTTGTTGGCTGCCTGCGCTGCGGGCAACAAAAACGCCGTGGCGCAAAGCGCGACGGCGACGAAGCGAAGAGCGGGGAGGAACCGCTGGCTGGAGACTCGAAAAGAGCGGGCTTCGGGCATCAAAAATCTCCAGCGGCGACGATCAGAGACCGCAGTGTATCGAAATCAAAAAAGGCAGGCAATATCAGTTACTTGCATCCTTTTCTTCAAACGATTCAAAGGATCACACTTTCTACTAACCTTGTGCTGCCACTCTCTCAGCTTGGCTCTGTAACTTGTTGAGCGCACTCAAGTAAGCCTTGGCAGAAGCCACCACGATGTCGGGATCGGCACCGATGCCGTTGACGACCCGGCCGGCATTCTGCAGCCGCACCGTGACTTCACCCTGGCTCTCGGTCGACCCGCTGATCGCATTCACCGAATAGAGCACCATCTCCGCCCCGCTATTGACGTGGGCTTCGATGGCCTTCAGCGAAGCATCGACCGGGCCATTGCCATCCGACACACTCGTGACTTCCTTGCCTTGCACCGTGAACACGATCCGCGCCTGAGGCCGCTCGCCGGTTTCGCTGTGCTGCGCCAAGGATACAAAACCAAACTGTTCGGAAACGTGCGAGTGCTCCTCGTCGCTTACAAGTGCGAGGATGTCTTCGTCAAATATTTCGCTTTTTCGATCGGCCAGCTCTTTGAAGCGTGAAAAGGCGGTGTTGATGTCGGCCTCGCTCCCCATCGTCACGCCCAGTTCTTGCAACCGCTGCTTGAATGCATTGCGGCCGCTCAGCTTGCCGAGCACGATCTTGTTGGCCGCCCAGCCCACGTCTTCGGCCCGCATGATCTCGTAGGTGTCGCGTGCCTTGAGCACGCCGTCCTGGTGGATGCCCGAGGCGTGCGCGAAGGCGTTGGCGCCGACCACGGCCTTGTTGGGCTGCACGACAAAGCCGGTGGTCTGGCTGACCATGCGGCTGGCGGCCACGATGTGGCGGGCATCGATACCAAGCTCGAGCCCGAAGTAGTCCTTTCGTGTCTTCACGGCCATCACGATTTCTTCGAGAGAGCAATTGCCGGCCCTCTCGCCCAGGCCGTTGATCGTGCATTCGACCTGCCGCGCCCCACCGATCTTCACGCCTGCCAGGGAGTTGGCGACCGCCATCCCCAGGTCGTTGTGACAGTGGACGGACCAGACGGCCTTGTCGCTGTTCGGAATGCGCTCGCGCAGCGTCCGGATAAAGTTGCCGTAGAGCTCAGGCACGGCATAACCAACCGTGTCGGGCACGTTGATGGTCGTCGCGCCTTCATGAATGACGGCCTCGAGCACCCGGCACAGGAAATCGACGTCGCTGCGATAGCCGTCTTCGGGGCTGAACTCGACATCGCCGACCAGGTTGCGCGCGAAACGCACCGACAGCTTGGCCTGCTCGAACACCTCGTCGGGCGTCATGCGCAGCTTCTTCTCCATGTGCAGCGGCGACGTTGCGATGAAGGTATGGATGCGGCTGCTGGCCGCGCCCTTCAGCGCCTCGGCTGCGCGGGAGATGTCGCGGTCGTTCGCCCGCGAAAGGCCGCAGACCGTCGACTCCTTGATCGCAGCGGCGATCGCCGCGACGGCCTCGAAATCACCATTCGAGCTGGCCGGGAAGCCGGCTTCGATCACATCCACCCGCAGACGTTCGAGCTGGCGTGCGATGCGCAGCTTCTCGTCCTTGGTCATCGAGGCGCCGGGCGATTGCTCGCCGTCGCGCAGGGTGGTGTCGAAGATGATGAGTTTGTCGGCCATCGTGGGTCTCCTAGATTCAGGCGGCTTGCGCAGCCTCCGATTGTGCGCTGGACGCGCCCTGCGCCCTGGCCCGCACCAGGCCGGAGACGATCGCCTTGAGCGAAGCCGAAACGATGTCGGCATCGCGTCCAACACCGAAGAGCGTCTGGCTTTCGTCCACGCGCAGTTCGAGATAAGCCACCGCCTGCGCATCGGCACCGGTGCCGATCGCGTGCTGGTGATAGTCGATCACGCGAATGGCGTGCCCCGTTGCATCGGCCAGCGCGTGAATGAAGGCATCGATCGGCCCGTTGCCACGGCCTTCGATGCGACGCAGTTCGCCTTCCCAGGGCAGGTCGGCGCGCAGCACCACCTCGGCGTCGCCCCCCTCGCCTCGTTCCTCCAGCACCCGGTGCTGGGGCGCGGCCTGCTGGTCGCCGAGGCGGTATTCGCCTTCGAACAAATGCCAGAGATCGGCCGCCGTCAGCTCCTTGCCGGCGACGTCCATCACTCGCTGCACCACTTGGCTGAACTCCATCTGCAGGCGCCGCGGCAGTTCGAGACCGTATTCGCTTTCGAGCAGGTACGAGATGCCGCCCTTGCCCGACTGGCTGTTGACGCGGATCACCGCCTCGTAGCTCCGGCCCACGTCCTTGGGGTCGATGGGGAGATAGGGCATGTCCCACACATCGCCTTCCTTGCGGGCCGCGAAGGCTTTCTTGATCGCGTCCTGGTGCGAGCCCGAGAAGGAGGTGTACACCAGGTCGCCCACGTAGGGATGGCGCGGGTGCACCGGCAACTGATTGCAGTGCTCGACGGTGGTGCGGATCTCGTCGATGTTGGAGAAGTCCAGCCCCGGCGAAACGCCCTGTGTGTAGAGATTGAGCGCGACATTCACCAGGTCGAGGTTGCCGGTGCGCTCACCGTTGCCGAACAGGCAGCCCTCGATACGCTCGGCGCCCGCCATCAGGGCGAACTCACCGGCCGCAGTGCCGGTGCCGCGGTCGTTGTGCGGATGCACGCACAGCACGATCGAGTCGCGTCGCGCCAGGTTGCGGTGCATCCACTCGATCATGTCGGCGAAGATGTTCGGCGTCGAATGCTCGACGGTCGAGGGCAGGTTGACGATGCACTTTCGCTCGGGCGTCGGTGCCCACACCGCGGTGACCGCGTCCACAACTCGCTTCGAGAAGGCCAGCTCGGTGCCCGAGAACATCTCGGGCGAATACTGAAAGGTCCACTTCGTCGTCGGCTGCTTGGCGGCAAGCTCGTTGAACAGGCGGGCATGCGTGGTGGCGAGCTCGACGATCTCGTCTTCATCCATGCCGAGGACGACCCGGCGCATGATGGGGGCGACGGCGTTGTACAGATGCACGATGACGCGAGGCGCGCCCTGAAGCGCTTCGAAGGTGCGCTCGATCAAATGGTCGCGCGCCTGGGTCAGCACCTGGATGGTGACGTCGTCGGGAATGCGGTCTTCCTCGATCAGCTTGCGGACGAAGTCGAACTCGATCTGTGATGCGGAGGGGAAGCCGACCTCGATCTCCTTGAAGCCGATGGCCACCAGCGTTTCGAACATCCGCATCTTGCGGGCGATGTCCATCGGTTCCACCAGCGCCTGGTTGCCATCGCGCAGGTCGGTCGACAGCCAGATAGGGGCCTGGGTCAGCACGGCATCGGGCCAGGTCCGGTCCTTGAGGCCGATCGGTGCGGAGGCGCGGTACTTGCGGTCGGGTTGCTTCAACATCTGGTATTTCTCGCTATGGTTGGATGGACAACCAGCAACCCCAAAACAAACGGCCCGTTGCTGGTGCGAACGGGCCGTGTGAGGGAATGTCGCTTGCGCGCTCTACCGTCTCCGCCCGTGGGGGATCAGTAGTAGGGCCAGCGAAAGCTTGTTCATGGGAGCGGCAAATGTAGCACAGGCCGAATCACTTGTGCAGCCCGCGCTCGTCGGGTTCTTCCGTCGAGGTGCTGATCACGCTCACGTGCTGGCCCTTGGCCTTGCGCCAGGCGTAGACGGCGTACCCGCTCAGGCCGTAGGCCACGAACACGCCGAACAACACCGTCGGCGGATGGATGTTGATGACGGCGATGGCCAGCGCGATCAACACGATCACCGCGAAGGGCACGCTCCGCTTCATCTGCACATCCTTGAAGCTATAGAACGGCACGTTGGTCACCATGGTGAGCCCGGCGTAGAGCGTGAAAGCGAAGGTGATCCAGGTGATCTGGTGCCACGACAGATACAGCACCTCGCCACCGCGCTTGCCCCATTCCGTCATGAGCCAGATGAAGCCCGCCACCAACGCCGCCGCTGCCGGCGACGGCAGTCCTTGAAACCAGCGCTTGTCGACCACGCCGGTATTGACGTTGAAACGCGCGAGCCGCAATGCCGCGCACGCACAGTAGACGAAGGCAGCGATCCAGCCCCAGCGCCCGAGGCCCTTGAGCGACCATTCGTAGGCGATCAGGGCCGGCGCCGCGCCGAACGACACCATGTCGGACAACGAATCCATCTGCTCACCGAAGGCGCTTTGCGTGTTGGTCATGCGAGCCACACGCCCGTCCAGGCTATCGAGGATCATCGCGGCGAACACACCCAGCGCCGCCAGGTCGAAGCGCGCGTTCATGGCCATCACGACCGAATAAAAACCGCCGAACAGCGCCGCCAGCGTGAACAGGTTGGGCAGGATGTAGATGCCTTTGCGGCGCTTGCGCGGCGCTGCATCGTCGGGGAGCGTGTCGTCATGCATGGATCGCGGCAGTGTAGTTCAGCGGCCGAGGCGGCCTCAAAGAAGAAGGGCCACCTCGCGGGTGGCCCTCTGAGGCTGGATCGGCGCCGATCAGTTACGAGTCTGGTCGACCAGCTTGTTCTTCTTGATCCAGGGCATCATCGCGCGCAGCTTCTCGCCGACGACCTCGATCTGATGCTCTGCGTTCAGCCGGCGGCGGCTGATCAGCGTGGGCGCGCCACCGGCGTTCTCGAGCACGAAGCTCTTGGCGTACTCGCCGGTCTGGATGTCCTTCAGGACCTGCTTCATGACCTTCTTGGTTTCGTCGGTCACGATGCGCGGACCCGTCACGTACTCGCCGTACTCGGCGTTGTTCGAGATCGAATAGTTCATGTTGGCGATGCCGCCTTCGTAGATCAGGTCCACGATCAGCTTGAGCTCGTGCAGGCACTCGAAGTAGGCCATCTCGGGCGCATAGCCGGCTTCCACCAGCGTCTCGAAGCCGGCCTTGATCAGCTCGACGGTGCCGCCGCACAGCACGGCTTGCTCGCCGAACAGGTCGGTCTCGGTTTCTTCGCGGAAGTTGGTTTCGATGATGCCGGCCTTGCCGCCGCCGTTGGCGGTGGCGTAGGACAGGGCCAGGTCACGCGCCTTGCCGCTCTTGTCGGCATGCACCGCAATCAGGTGCGGCACGCCGCCGCCCTGGGTGTACGTGCTGCGCACGGTGTGGCCGGGGGCCTTGGGCGCCACCATCCACACGTCGAGGTCGGCACGCGGCTGGACGAAGCCGTAGTGCACGTTGAAGCCGTGCGCGAACACGAGCGACGCGCCTTCCTTGATGTTCGGAGCCACGTCGTTCTTGTAGACGCTGGCGATCTGCTCGTCGGGCAGCAGGATCATCACGACGTCGGCCGACTTCACGGCATCGGCCACTTCGGCGACCTTGAGGCCGGCCTTCTCGACCTTGGGCCAGGAGGCGCCGCCCTTGCGCAGGCCGACCACGACCTTCACGCCGCTGTCGTTGAGGTTCTGCGCGTGCGCATGGCCTTGGCTGCCGTAGCCGATGATCGCCACGGTCTTGCCCTTGATCAGGCTCAGATCGGCGTCCTTGTCGTAATAGACCTTCATGGTGTTGCTCCTTCGTAGATTCGGTGATGTGTGGTTGAGAGGGCGGGGGCTGGTTCAGACGCGCAGGATGCGCTCGCCGCGGCCGATGCCGCTGGCGCCGGTGCGAACGGTTTCGAGGATGGCGCCACGGTCGATCGCCTCGAGGAAGGCGTCGTTCTTGCCGTGGTCGCCGGTGAGCTCGATGGTGTAGCTCTTGTCGGTCACGTCGATGATGCGGCCGCGGAAGATCTCGGCCATGCGCATCATTTCCTCGCGCTCCTTGCCGACCGCACGCACCTTCACCATCATGAGCTCGCGCTCGGTGTAGGCGCCTTCGGTCAGGTCGACGACCTTGACCACCTCGATCAGGCGGTTCAGGTGCTTGGTGATCTGCTCGATCACGTCGTCCGAGCCGGCCGTGACGATGGTCATGCGCGACAGGCTCGGGTCCTCGGTCGGCGCGACGGTGAGCGATTCGATGTTGTAGCCACGGGCGGAAAACAGGCCCACGACGCGGGAGAGTGCACCGGGCTCGTTTTCGAGCAGCACGGCAATGATGTGTTTCATGTCAGCAAGGGAATCCTCTTTTCGCCGCCCTCCCCCGCGCACGGTAATGCACGGGCTCGGCGGACAATAGATTCATCCGCGAAAAAAGTTAAACAAGGAGCCGGCCCGCGCAGCAGGCCGACTTGTCGTCCGTTACAGATCCTCGGAACCCAGCAGCATCTCGGTGATGCCCATGCCCGCCTTGACCATCGGGAACACGTTCTCGGTGGGGTCGGTGCGGAAGTCCATGAACACGGTCCGATCCTTGAGCTTCCGAGCTTCGCGCAGCGCGGGTTCGACGTCCTGCGGCCGCTCGATCAGCATGCCGACGTGCCCATAGGCCTCGGCCAACTTCACGAAATTGGGCAGCGCATCCATGTAGCTGTGGCTATAGCGGCCGGAGTACTCGATCTCCTGCCACTGGCGCACCATGCCGAGGTAGCGGTTGTTCAGCGAAACGATCTTGATCGGCGTGTTGTACTGCAGGCAGGTGGAAAGCTCCTGGATGCACATCTGCACCGAGCCCTCGCCCGTGACGCAGAACACTTCCGAATCCGGCTTGGCCAGCTTGATGCCCATGGCGTACGGAATACCCACGCCCATGGTGCCCAGGCCACCGGAGTTGATCCACCTGCGCGGTTCGTCGAAGCGGTAGTACTGCGCCGCCCACATCTGATGCTGGCCGACGTCCGACGTGATGTAGGTGTCGGCATCCTTGGTCATGTCCCAGAGCGTCTCGACCACGTGCTGCGGCTTGATCACGTCCTTGTTGCCGCGGTCGTACTTGAGGCAGTCCTTGCTGCGCCAGCTCTCGATGGTCTCCCACCAGCCGGCCAGAGCGCTCGGGTCGGCGCGCTGGGGGCTTTCCTTGATCATCGAGATCAGCTCGGTCAGCACTTCCTTCACGTCGCCGACGATCGGGATGTCGACCTTCACCCGCTTCGAGATGCTCGACGGGTCGATGTCGATGTGGATGATCTTGCGTTCGTTCTGCGCGAAATGCTTGGGATTGCCGATCACGCGGTCGTCGAAGCGTGCACCCACCGCCAGCAGCACGTCGCAGTTCTGCATCGCGTTGTTGGCTTCGATGGTGCCGTGCATCCCCAGCATGCCCAGGAACTTGCGGTCGCTGGCCGGATAGGCGCCCAGGCCCATCAGCGTGTTGGTGACCGGGTAGCCCAGCATGTCGACCAACGCGCGCAGCTCGTTCGTCGCGTTGCCGAGCAGAACGCCGCCGCCGGTGTAGATGTAAGGGCGCTTGGCCGAGAGAAGCAACTGCAGCGCCTTGCGGATCTGGCCGCCGTGGCCCTTGCGCACCGGGTTGTACGAGCGCATCTCGACCTTATCGGGATAGCCGTTGTAGCTGACCTTCTTGAAGGACACGTCCTTGGGCACGTCCACCACCACGGGGCCCGGACGGCCGCTGCGTGCGATGTGGAAGGCCTTCTTCATCGTCATCGCCAGGTCCTTCGGGTCCTTGACGAGGAAGTTGTGCTTGACGATCGGCCGGGTGATGCCGACGGTGTCGCATTCCTGGAAAGCATCGAGCCCGATGGCCGCCGTCGGCACCTGGCCCGAGATGATCACCATGGGGATGCTGTCCATGTACGCCGTCGCGATGCCCGTGACCGCGTTGGTCAGGCCGGGACCGGAGGTCACGAGCGCCACGCCGACGTCGCCTGTGGCGCGCGCATAGCCGTCGGCAGCGTGCACGGCTGCCTGCTCATGACGCACCAGCACGTGCTGGATGGTGTCTTGCTTGTAGAAAGCGTCGTAGATGTAGAGCACGGCGCCGCCTGGATAGCCCCAGACGTATTGCACGCCTTCGGCCTGCAGTGCCTTGACCAGCACCTCGGCGCCCATGAGTTCTTGCGTTTGACTGCCGGTGACGGCTGCTGCGGACGCGAGTTCCGCCTTTGACATTTCCATGATCAACCTTTGCGTTTTTTCGGGAACGAAAAACCTTGGGTGCTTCTTCGCGGGCTCTTGTGAAGCTGCGTCGAAACTTGAGGCCAAAGCCATGAGCGGACTTGTCGAACCGCCGGACCGTGACCCGTTTGCCTTTTGACTTGCAGCGCGGATTATGACATTGGAAAAGCCGCGCGGCCGCGGCCGGAGCGCCCCTTATGGCCGGAAGGCATAATCCGCGGCGACAAAAGCAAGCTTCGTCTTCGAGACATTCCCCACGCGGCGCCCCCTGCGCCAGATCCGCTTGGCCACTGAAAAAGAACTCTCCGACTTCCTGAAAGGCGCCGAGCGGCGGGCCTTCAAGCGCACGGTCTACCACGTGCGAGAGGAGGAAGCCGCGCTCGACATCGTGCAAGACAGCATGATGAAGCTCGCCGAGCACTACGGCGACAAGCCGCCCAACGAGCTGCCGCTGCTGTTCCAGCGCATTCTCTCGAACTGCACCCTGGACTGGTTCCGCCGCCAGAAGACGCGCCGCGCCTTGTTCTCGAACATGAACGACTTCGAGGCGGTCGCCGACGACGGCGAATTCGACCTGCTCGAGCATTTCACGGCCGGCCCCGACACGCGGGAAAGCGAAAGCGCGGAAGACAGCACGCGGCGTAACCAGATCTTTCACCAGATCGAGGAACAAATCGCCGCGCTTCCGACTCGTCAACGCGAGGCGTTTTTGATGCGTTACTGGGAAGAGATGGACGTCGCAGAGACGGCCGCTGCAATGGGCTGCTCCGAAGGCAGCGTCAAAACGCACTGCTCGCGTGCCGTCCACGCCCTGAGCAAGGCACTCAAGGCCAAGGGAATTTCGCTATGAACACAACGCTTTCGACCACCGCTGCCGCAACCGAAGAGCTGTTCGGCCGCCGCGTGGCCGCACGGCTGTCGGCCGGAACGCAGCAACTGCCGCACGACATCGGCGAGCGCCTGCGCGCTGCCCGCGAGCAGGCCCTGGCGCGCCGCAAGGTGGTGCGGGTGCTGCAGGCCGCCCCTGCCGTCGTGCAGAGCGGCGGTGCCGCGGCACTGGGCGGCGGCTGGTGGACCCGCATCGGCTCGGTGATCCCGCTGGTCGCGTTGGTGGCCGGCCTCGTGGTCATCACCACGCTGCAGGAAGACAACCGCGCCAACGAACTGGCCGAAGTCGATGCAGCCTTGCTCACGGACGATCTGCCGCCCTCGGCCTACACCGACCCCGGCTTCGCTCAGTTCCTGAAATCCGAAAGCGCCACGCAGCGCTGAACCCTTCCATCCCGCTTCGCATGCTTCAGCCCCGCCGCCCCCTCGCAAAAGTGACGCTGCCGATTCATTCGGCTGCGACGGCGGGTGCAGTCGTCCTGATCGCGCTGGCCGGCCTGGCAGCGTGCCCGGCCGGTGCGCAGTCCTCCAAGGCCGAGCCGGGCGCTGCCGTGGCCTCCAGGCCGATCGCCTCCAAGCCGCTGTGGCGCGACCTGAGTAGCCGTCAGCAGCGCGCGCTCGAACCGCTTGCTCCCCATTGGGACACCCTGACCGAGCCGCACAAGCGCAAGTGGCTGGCGCTCTCGCGCAACTACGCCGACCTCTCCACGGACGAACAGCAGATCCTGCATAGCCGCATGACGGCCTGGGCCCAGCTCAGCAACCAAGAGCGCTCCCAGGCCCGCTTCAACTTCGCCGAGGTCAAGCAGGTTCCCGCCGACGAGCGCAAGGCCAAGTGGGAGGCCTACCAGGCGCTCAGCGAAGACGAAAAGCGCGAACTGGCTTCGCGCGCGGTGCCCCGTCCGGGCGCCGCAGCTGCAATCCGGCCCGTGCCGGCGCAGAAGCTGGCTCCCCTGCCCTCGCTCGCGTCGGACGGAAGCCACACACCCCGCATACAGCTGACGCCGCCGGCGCCGGTGGTCACGCGGCTTCCGGCTGTCATTCCCGCGGCGGCGCCGGCCACCACGACCGCTTCGCCCACCGGAGCTCCCGTGGCGGCAGAGGCACAGGTGCCGCCGCCTTCCGAATCGACGGCCGAGCCGTCCGTTTCCGCCACACCGTCCGTCCGCGCTTCCGACCAGCCGTCCGCTGCGCCGTGATACAAGCTGCGGATGGCTTCCAGTTCCCCTGACGGGGTCGGCGCGAGCGGTCCGACGCTCGCCGACTCTTCTTTCCCGTCCTCCCCCAGCACCCTCGTCGCACCCGGCCTGTGGCGCCGCATGGCCTGCTGGCTCTACGAAGGCATGCTGCTCTTCGCCGTGGTCTTCGTCGCAGGCTGGCTCTTCAGCACGCTGGGCCAGATGCGCGACGCGATGGACTCCCGCCGGCACCTGCTGCAGGCCTTCCTGTTCGTCGTCTTCGGCGTCTATTTCGTCTGGTTCTGGTCCCGTGGCCAGACGCTCGCCATGAAGACCTGGGGCCTGCGCGTGGTCGACCGCCTCGGCCGCCCCGTCACGCAAAGCCGCGCGCTGCTGCGCTACCTGCTTTGCTGGATCTGGTTCCTGCCGCCGCTGGCCGCCATCGCTCCCTTCAAGCTGGGCGGCGGCGAATCGTCGGTGCTGATCTTCGGCTGGGTGATCGTCTGGGCCCTGCTGTCCCGTTTCCATCCCGAACGCCAGTTCTGGCACGACGCATGGGCCGGCACCCGGCTGATCGCGTCCAAACCTATGAGCCGCCGATGAGCATCGTGAACCAACCCGTCAATCCGCAGAAGGCACGGCGTGGCCTGAACCGCATCTGGCACGCCACCCTGATCTCGCTCGACGGCTTTCGCGCCGGCTGGGGCGAAACCGCGTTCCGACAAGAAGTGCTGCTCGCCATCGTCATGGTGCCGGCCGCCTTCTGGGTCGGGCGCAGCTGGGTCGAGGTGGCGCTGCTCGTGTCCCTGGTCGTGCTGGTGATGATCGTCGAGCTGCTCAACACCGGCATCGAGGCCGCCATCAACCGCGTGGGGCCCGAATGGCACGCCCTCTCCAAGAACGCCAAGGACCTGGGCAGCGCCGCCGTGCTGATGTCCATCCTGCTGTGCAGCGGCGTCTGGATCGCAGCCCTGTGGCACCGCTTCGCCGGATGAGCCTTGCAAGCTGTCCGTCATTCGATGGCGGCATGATCGCGGCATGACCTCCAATTTCTCGATTTGCGTCTATTGCGGCTCTCGACCCGGCGAGCGGCCCGAATTCTCCGAAGCGGCCCGTGCAGTCGGCCGATGGATCGGCGAGCGCGGTGGCCAGTTGGTCTACGGCGGCGGCCGCACCGGCCTCATGGGCACCGTGGCCGAGGCCACGCGCCAGGCCGGCGGGCGGGTGGTCGGCATCATCCCCAAGGCCCTTGTCGACAAGGAACTGGCCAACCCGCTGTGCGACGAGCTGCACGTGGTCGACACCATGCACGAGCGCAAGGCCATGATGGGCGAACGCGCCGACGCCTTCGTCGCATTGCCGGGCGGCATCGGTACCTTCGAGGAATTGTTCGAGATCTGGACCTGGCGCCAGCTCGGCTACCACGACAAGCCGGTCGGCATTCTCGACGTGTCGGGCTACTACGCCGGCTTGCTCGAGTTTCTGGCCCACAGCGTGCGCGAGGGCTTCATGGGCGAATGGCAGATGGGGCTGATCCGCTCGGGCACCGAAGTCGCGCCTCTGCTCGAAGCCCTGGTCGAGGACGCCAGCCGGCATCCGCGCGGCGACAAACTCGCCGAAGTGCTCTAAGCCGGCGCCTTGGGCGTCAGACGGCCTGTTCGTCTTCCTCGCCGGTGCGGATGCGCACCACGCGCTCCACGTTGGTCACGAAGATCTTGCCGTCGCCGATCTTGCCGGTGCGCGCGGCACTGACGATGGCGTCGACGCAGCGATCGAGATCGGCCTCGTTCACCACCACCTCGACCTTCATCTTCGGCAGGAAATCGACCACGTACTCGGCGCCGCGGTAGAGCTCGGTATGCCCCTTCTGCCTGCCGAAGCCCTTGACCTCGGTCACGGTGAGCCCGGTCACGCCGACCTCGGCGAGCGCCTCGCGCACGTCGTCGAGCTTGAACGGTTTGACGATGGCGGTGATTTGCTTCATACGTAAGGTCTTTCTTCCGGCGATGTCGATGGAACTGGCTGATAGGGTAGCGCCATCCCGCCGATGGCGGCGGAACGACCTTGGGTCCACGATGCCCGTGCCTTTCAGCATGTAGCGTGCCAGGCTCGCGTCGCGAATCGATTATGCATTCGCCTTCGCTCATCGATGGCTTGGGGCCCGCAGCCCGGCGCACCGTCGCAGGGGCTGATACGCTCTGCGGGCCATGCGCTCAGGTTCTTCCTCTCCCGGTTTCTTCGCCTCCTTCGTTCCCTGGCTCCACGACCAAGCCTACGTGCTGCTGGTCTTCACCATGCTGATCTGGGGCGCCAACGCGGTGGCGGCGCGCCTGGCGGTGGGCGAGGTCTCGCCCATGATGCTGACCTTCTCTCGCTGGATCGTCTGCTGTATCGCGCTGGGTTTGTGCGCGCGCCGGCAGATCGCCCTTCATTGGCGCAGCCTGCTGCCCTCGTGGCGCTTCATCACGCTGATGGGCACCCTGGGCTTCACCGGCTTCAACGCGCTGTTCTACGCGGCGGCCCATCACACCACGGCGATCAACATCGCGATCATCCAGGGCACCATCCCGGTGCTGGTGCTGCTGGGCAGCCTGTTCTTCTTTCGAACGAAAGTCGGCGGACTGCAGCTGGCAGGTGTCGCACTCACGCTGGCGGGCATCGTGGTCGTGGCATCCGGGGGCCATCCGGAGCGCCTGGCCCAGCTGGGCTTCAACATCGGCGACCTGTGGATGATCGTGGCCTCGCTGCTCTACGCCGCCTACGCGCTGGGCCTGCGGCGCCGGCCCGACGTGCCCGCCATCGTCTTCTTCGCGGCGACCGCGGCGGTGGCCTGCCTGGTGTCGGTGCCTCTGCTCGTCGCCGAAGTCGCGATGGGCGACTTCATCGTGCCCACGCCGACGGGCTGGATGCTGATCCTGTTCGTCGGCCTGCTGCCCTCCTTCATCTCGCAGGTCACCTTCATCCATGCCGTCGGCCTGATCGGGCCGGCGCGGGCGGGCGTGTTCCTCAACCTGGTGCCGATCTTCGGCCCGCTGCTCGCGGTGCTGGTGCTCGGCGAGCCGCTGTCGCTCTATCACGCGCTGGCCCTGGGGCTGGTGCTGGGCGGCATCTACATCGCCGAGACCATGGGTCCGCGCGGCCGCTGAAGAGAAAGAGAGCTTTCTTGGCCACCCCCGTCGTCCGCATCCACGGCAGCGTATCCGAGATCGATTCCGCCACCTGGGACGGCCTGCTCGCCGCCCAGGCCGTGCCCTCCCCCTTCATGCGCCACGCCTACCTGGCCGCGATGGAGCAAAGCGACAGCGCCGCGCCCCAGAGCGGCTGGGCGACGCGCTTCGTGACGCTGTGGCGCGGCCGCCAACTGGTCGCGGCCTGCCCGATGTACCTCAAGGGCCATTCCTACGGCGAGTACGTGTTCGACTGGGCCTGGGCCAACGCCTACCAGCAGCATGGCCTCGCCTACTACCCCAAAGCTTTGGTGGCGGTGCCCTTCACGCCGGTGCCGGGCACACGCCTGCTCGCACGCGACGCCGAAAGCCGGGCGCTGCTCGTGCAAGCGGTCATCGCCTGGTGCAAGGAAGAAGAGCTGTCGTCCCTGCACCTGCTCTTCGGCGCCGACGAGGACATCGCGGCCTGCGCCGAAGCGGGCCTGATGCTGCGCCACACCGTCCAGTTCCATTGGACCAACCATGTCGAATGGCACGACTTCGACGCCTTCCTCGCCAGCCTCGCCCACGACAAGCGCAAGAAGATCCGCCAGGAGCGCCGCAAGGTCCACGATGCCGGCGTGCGATTCCGCTGGTCGCGCGGTGCGGACATCGCCGAGGCCGACTGGAAGTTCTTCTACCGCTGCTATGCCCGCACCTACCGCGAGCATGGCAACCCGCCCTACCTCACGCCCGATTTCTTCGCTCGCATGGCCCAGGACATGCCCGAAGCCTGGCTGCTCTTCATCGCGGAGCGAGACGGCAAGCCCATCGCCTGCAGCCTGATCGCGCTCTCGGCCGACGCCTCGGTCGCCTACGGCCGCTACTGGGGCGCGATGGAGCGGGTCGATTGCCTGCATTTCGAGGCCTGCTACTACCAGCCTCTCGCCTGGTGCATCGAGCACGGCGTGCAGCGCTTCGAAGGCGGCGCGCAGGGCGAACACAAGATGGCCCGCGCGCTGATGCCTGTGAAGACCACCAGCGCGCATTGGCTGGCGCATCCTTCCTTCGCCGACGCGGTGGAGCGCTTTCTGGAGCGCGAAGACGAAGGGATCTCCGGCTACCTCGATCACCTGGGCGAGCGCAGCCCCTTCCGTCACCCTGCCTGAGGGTCTGCGTCTCACGCAGGAGCGCCGCCGCGCAAGCCCCGGCTGCGATCAAGTGATCAAGGCAGCAGCTCGAACTTCAGGTCAGCCAACGGCGTGACCTTCTCATCGCGCGTCATCTTGTACTCGGTGTTCGGCCCCAGCCACTTGGCCCAGATCCGGTCGAGCTCGCCCGACTTCTCGAGCGCATAAAGAGCCCCGTTCACCTTCGACAGCAAGACAGGCTCGTCCTTCTTCATCCCGACCCCGATCGGCTGCAGCACCATCGGGTCCTTGATCATCTTCAGCTCGACGCCCGCCGTCTTCGACTGGTTGACCAGCTTGGTGATGGTCATCGTGTTGGCGACCATGCCCACCGACTTGTTCTGCTGCACCGCCATGAAGGCCGAGCCGGTGTCCTGGAAAGTCACAGGCTCCGAGCCGTTCATCTTGATCGACAGCTCCGAGGTCGAACCCTTGGTCGAGCTCAGGCGCTTGCCCTTGAAGTCGGCCTTGGCCATGCCCGGGTCCGACGCCTTCACGGCCAGCATTTCCTTGGCCACGTAGTACGGGTCGCTGAACTGGATCTGCTCGCCGCGGCTCTTGGTGTAGGCCAGGTTGGCCACCGTCACATCGACGCGGCCCAGCTTCACCTCGGGCACGCGCGCTTCCACCGACAGCGGCGTGATCTTGGCCGTCAGGCCCAACTGCTTGGCCACCGCGTTGCACAGGTCGATGTCATGCCCCACCATCTCGCGCGTCTTCGGATCGGGCGCGGCGAAGGGCGGCACGTCGGCGAAGGTGCCGCACTTGAGCTCCTTGCGCTGTGTGATCTCGTCCCACTGATCGGCCTGCGCCACGCCGCAAAGCGCGAGGACACATCCGGCGACGGCGGCAACATGAAAAGCAGTCTTCTTCGACATGATCGATTCCTCGTGTGAGTAAGTGAGTGAGAGAAATGGAGTGGATGAAACGAACGCAGCTCAGTGGGAGCGCAGGTCCGACAGAAAGCGCTGCGCGCGCGGATGCTGCGGCTTGGTGAAGAAGGCTTCCGGCTCGGCCTTTTCCAGGATGCGGCCCGCATCCATGAACCAGATGCAGTCGGCCACCTCGCGGGCGAAATTCATCTCGTGCGTGACGCACATCATCGTCATGCCGTCGTTGGCCAGGCCGCGCATCACGGACAGCACCTCGCCCACCATTTCGGGGTCGAGCGCGCTGGTGGGCTCGTCGAACAGCATGGCTGGCGGCTCCATCGCCAGCGCGCGAGCGATCGCCACCCGCTGCTGCTGGCCCCCCGAGAGCTGCGCCGGGTAGGCGCCGGCCTTGGCGGCCAGGCCCACGCGCTCGAGCAACTGCATCGCCTTGGTCTTCGCCGCGGCACGTTTCACACCCAGCACGCGCATCGGCGACAGCATTACGTTGTCGAGCACCGACAGGTGCGGGAACAGGTTGAAGCTCTGGAACACGAAGCCGATGCGGCTGCGCAGCTTGTTGAGCGCGGCGCTATGCATCGGCGCATGCACGTCGTTGCCGTCGAACAGCAGCTGCCCCGACTTGACTTCTTCGAGCCGGTTCACCGTGCGGATCAGTGTGGACTTGCCCGAGCCCGAAGGCCCGCACACCACCACCACTTCGCCCTTCTTCACTTCGGCGTTGACGTCGGCGAGTGCCTGGTAGTCGCCGTACCACTTGTTGATGTTCGAGAACAGGATCATCGGAGCGCTTTCTGCGTTCGTCGGTTGGGTCATGGTTCTTGTCTCCTGTTGTCTTGTCGTGTCGCGTCCTGGGCCGTCTGCGCGGCTTTGTCAGGGGTTGGCCGCCACCGGCGGCGGCAGCGATACGTCGCTGGGCGACACGCGCGCGACGCCGCTGCCGGCCCGCTTGTGCGCGATGCGCCGCTCCAGCCACAGCGCCAGCTGCGTCAGGCTGAAGCACACCACGTAGTACGTCATCGCGAGGATGAAGAACACCTGGAAGGGCTTGGTCAGCAGCTGGTTGTTGATCTGGTTGGCCGCGAAGGTGAGCTCGTTCACGTTGATGACGTAGCCCAGCGTCGTTTCCTTGATCGTCGAGATGAACTGGCTCAGCATGCTCGGCAGCATGTTGTAGAGCGCCTGCGGGAGGATCACGAACCACATCGTCTTCAGGTGGCTGTGGCCCAGCGCACGCGCCGCTTCGGTCTGTCCCTTCGGCAGTGCGAGGATGCCGGCGCGCACCACTTCCGACAGGTAGGCGCCCTCGTAGATCACCAGCGTGCAAACCATGGTCGTGAAGCCCGAGATCTCGCGGCCGATCAGCAGCGGCACCAGGAAGTAGACCCACAGGATCACCATCAGCAGCGGCACGCCGCGCACCACGTACACCAGCGCCGCCACCGGCCAGCGCAGCACTTTCCAGGGCGACAGCCGCGCCAGCGCCATCAGCACCGACAGCGGAAACGCCAGCACGATGCCGAGCACCGACAGCACCAGCGTGGCGACGATGCCGCCCATCGGGCCGTTGGGGTACTGCCCGATGAGCAGCAGCAGCCAGTTGTCGCGCAGGATCTCGAAGATGCTGAACATCGCTCACCTCGCTCCGGCAATGCGGTAGTGCCGCGACACCCAGCCGCCCGCGGCCATGATGAGCAGCGAGAACACCAGGTACAGCACCGTGGCCACGCTGTAGGCCTCGAAGGCACGGAAGCTCTGGCTCTCGACCTCCTTGACGGCATGCGTCAGCTCGGCCACGCCGATGGCCATGGCCAGGCTGCTGTTCTTGAACAGCGACACGCTGTGGTTGATGAGCGCCGGAATTGCGTTGCGCATGGCCTGCGGCAACATCACGTAGCGCATCGAGCCGATGAAGCCGTGGCCCAGCGCCCGGGCCGCTTCGGCCTGGCCGGCCGGAATGGAGCGCAGGCCCGAGCGCATGTCTTCGCTGAAATACGCGGCCTGGCACAGCCCGAGCGCGACGATCGAAAGAATCGCCTCCGCGTTGTGCGCCGACAGCCAGGCCTGCAGAAACTCGGGCAGCAGGCTGAAGATGCCGAAATACCACAGCATCAGCTGCACCAGCGTAGGCACGTTGCGGTGGTACGAAACATAGGCGGCCACCGCGCGTTCGCCGATGCGGCTCGGCATGAGTCGCACCGTCAGCAGCACCACGGCCAGGCTCATCGCCAGCATCCACGAGCCGGCCGCGATCTTCAGCGTCATCTCCACGCCGTGCAGCAGCATCGCGCCGAACTCCGGCTTCAGCAGGATGGCCAGCAGGTCGAAGTCCTTCATGCCTTGCTCCTGTGCGCGTCGTGGCGGCCGTTCAGGCGCGGGGCGACTCGGGCCGGGTGGTGGAGAGGCCGCCCGGCACCTGCAGCGTCGGCGTGATCTCCATGTGGCCGACGTTCATCGACACGGGCGCGGCGATGGCGAAGGCGATGGCGTTCGCGATGTCTTCGGCCTGCGGCAGTTCGAAGCCTTCGATGAAGCGCTTGTGCATCTCTTCCGCGTTGCCGTGGACGTGGGCGAAGATGTCCGTGGCCACGCGGCCCGGGCAGATCTCGGTGACGCGCACGCGCTTGCCGAAGACGTCGATGCGCAGCTGGCGCGACAGCATGCTCACCGCCGCCTTGGTCGCGTGGTAGGTGCTGTTGCCGCCGAAGTTGTAGGCACCGGCGATGGAGCTGATGTTGACCACGTGGCCACGGTCGCGCGCCGCCATGCCGGGCACCACCAGCCGGCACAGGTGCAGCACGGCGCGCAGGTTCACGTCCACCAGCAGGTCGATGCCCTCGGCGTCGGCCTTGAGGATCGAGCCCGGCCGGTCGACGCCGGCGTTGTTGACCAGCACATCGAACTCGAATTCGTTCGCCAGGCGGGTGATGCCTGCGAGATCGCTCACGTCGATGGCGTGCGGGATGCAGCCGGTGCGCGAGGCCAGCTCGTCGAGCTTGCCGGCGCTGCGTGCGAGTGCATGGACCTGCAGGCCTTCCTTGCAGAGGCGCTCGACGACGGCGGCGCCGATGCCCGAGGAGGCACCGGTCACCAGCGCGGTCTTGTAATCGGAGAAAGGCATCTTCGGCTTCTTTCGTTATGACGAATTCACTGTATCCAGGGGGGCCTCGGGGCGCCAAGACGGAATGTCTGTGGAGAGATAAGCCGTCCTTATGTCGCCCCGGGGTGCATCGGAGCGCCCCTTTTCAGGGCGCTTTCAGGGCGCCTTCAGGCCGCCAGCTGTTGCGATATGGGCACCACGCGCCCGGCCGCTTCGACCACGCTGCGCACGGCGCGAGCCAGTTCCACCGCGCCGGGCGTGTCGCCGTGAACGAGGATGGAGCGGGCCTGCATCGCGATCTTGTTGCCACCGTGCGTGGTGACGGTGCCGTCCTCCAGCAGTTGGCGCACGCGCGCCAGCACCGCCTCGCGTTCGTGGATGACGGCGCCGGGCAGCTTGCGCGGCACCAGCAGGCCTTCGTCGTCGCAGGCACGGTCGGCCAGGAAGGTGCGCGCCACGCGCATTCCGCAGCGCTCGGCAGCGTCCTCGATGGCGCGGCTGGCGGAGGTGCTCATGATGAGTGCCGGGTCGAAATCGGCCACCGCGCGCACCAGCGGGCCGGCCAGCGCCGCATCGGCAGCCGCCATGTTGCCCAGGGCGCCGTGAAAGCTCATGTGCGTCATCCGGTGGCCGGCCGCCCGGGCCATGCCGGCCAGCGCGCCCAGCTGGTAAATGACGTAGGTCGCGAGTTCGGCCACGTCCATCTGCATCTGGCGGCGGCCGAAGCCCTGCAGGTCGGGAAAACCCACATGCGCCCCCACGTCGACGCCTCGCTCACGGGCCATGCGCACCGTGCGATTCATGATGACCGGGTCGCCGGCATGGAAACCGCAGGCCACGTTGGCGGAGCTGACGATGTCCAGCAGCGCCTCGTCCTCGCCCATGCGCCAGGGGCCGAAGCCCTCGCCCAGGTCGGCATTCAGATCGATGTCCATCGCGATGTGCTCCCGTGTTCCTGTGGTCGTATTGCGTCAATCGTCGGGCTGCAGCTCGACCAGCGGCGTGCCGAAGCCCACGGCCTGGCCGTCGGGCACCAGGTGGCCGACCGGCGTGCCGGCTTGTGACGCGTTGACCGGCAGCAGCAACGGACCGATCTGGATCAGGCCCACAGGCTGCCCCGCGGCCAAGCGCTCGCCAGGTCGGGCCAGCGGCGCGGCATGGAGCGGATGAGCGTGCAGAAAAGCGCCCAGGGACGGCGCGACGACGGTAATGACCGGCGCCGTTTCCTCGGGCTCGTCCTCATCGGCATCCAGCGGAACCACCTCGTTGCCGGATTCGGCCGTCCGCCCCAGGCGCAACACGCCGTATGGCGTGCGCAGCTCCAGCAGCCCGATGTCGGTGGCCGCCAGCCACGCAGCCAGTTCCTGGACTTGTTCGGGACTCTTCATGTCAATTCACCTGAGGCGCGCTGCGATGCAGCGACACCATGCGCCCGACCCGAGCCAACCACGCATCGACTTCGTCCTGCGCCGCAACCGCTTCGTCCCAGCTGCATTCGACGAAGCGGATGCGGCTGCCGATCGGCGCCTGCCCCAGCCGCCACAGATCGGCCTCGATCACGGTGCCGAACTTGGGGTAGCCCCCCGACGGCTGCGCGTCGCGCATCTGGATGATGGGCTGCCCGCTGTGCGGCACCTGGATCACGCCGGGCACGATGCCGTGCGAGCGGATTTCCATCGGCGCGACCGGGCGCAGGGCCTCGCCATCCAGGCGATAGCCATAGCGGTCGCTCTGCGCCGTGATCTTCCACGCACCGGCCCAGAAGGCGGCACGCGAGCTTTCCTCGAAGCCCAGGTACTCGGCAGCCGGCAGCACCCGCACCGCCGGCAGGTCGTCGACCTGCAGCGGCAGGCTCAACGAGGGCGGCACCAGGCCGAAGCCGGTGCGGCGCTCCTGCCCCTCACCGACCGCCCGCAGCACGTCGCCGCGCTGCAGCGCCCGGCCCTCGTGGCCGCCGAAGGCACCGCGCAGCTGGGTGCTGCGCGAGCCCAGCACACGGGGGACGTCCACGCCGCCCGCCAGGCACAGCATGGCCCGGCTGCCGCGGTGCGCGCCGCCCTGCGGAAGGCCCAGCGTCAGCGTCTGCCCGGCGCGCGCCTGATGCACCCACCAGGGCAGCAACGGCGTGTCGTCGAGCTTCGCGGCGCAATCCGCGCCGGTCAGCGCGAAGGCGCAGTCGGCGTCGAAGCGCAGCTTGAACGGGAACACCGGCACCTCGATGGCGGCCGCGTCGGATTCGTTGCCCAGCAGCAGGTTGCCGGCCGCGAGCGCCAGCTTGTCCATGGCGCCCGAGGTGCCCACGCCCCAGCGCAGGCTGCCGGTGCGCCCCATGTCCTGCACGGTGGCCAGGGCGGTGGAAGACAGCACTTCGATCATCGAATCACTCCCTGCACCCGAAAACGGATCATGTCGCCCGGCTGCAGCACGGCCGGCGGGTCTTGCGACGGGTCGAAGAAGGACATCGCCGTGCTGCCGATGGTGTTCCAGCCGCTCGGGCCGGCCGAGGCCGACACGCCGGTCTGCGCGCCGCCGATCGAGACCGCCCCGCCCGGAATGCTGAGCACCGGCACCTTGCGGCGCGGCGTGGCGATGCGCGGGTCCATGCCGCCCAGGTAGCAGTAGCCGGGGTGGCTGCCGAGCGCGTAAACCGGGTAGACCGGCGTGCTGTGCAATTCGACGATCTCGTCCACGCTCAGGCCGGTGTGCGACACCACGTCCGCCATGTGCGGGCCGCCCTCGCCACCGTAGACCACGGGCAGCTCGACCACGCGGCCTTCCAGCGGCAGCGGCGCCGCCGCCTCCCAGGCGGCCTGCAGCCGCGCCTCCAGCGCGTCCAGCGCCGCGGCGCCGCGCGGCGCTTGCTCGAAAGTGAGCATCAGGTTGTTCATGCCGGGCACCGCCTCGCGCACCTCGGGCCAGTCTTGCGCCTCGCGCGCCAGCGTCCAGATTCGCTGCTGGGAGGGCAGCGCCAGTTCGCCGGGCGCCTCGAACAGCAGCGCGGTGGTGCCGAGCAGACTGATCGATGCCGTCGTGGAGATCATGAGGCGCTCCTCTGCTGCAGCCAGCGCTCGAGATGGTGGATGTCCACGCCGCCGACGGCGAAACCTTCGTCGCGCAGCAGCTCGCGGTGCAACGGCACGTTGGTCGCGATGCCGTCGACGCGCATCTCGGCCAGCGCCAGGCGCATGCGGTCCAGCGCATCGTCGCGCGTGCTGCCGTGCGCGACCAGCTTGGCGATCATCGAGTCGTAATACGGCGGCACGCGGTAGCCGGCGCCGGCATGCGAATCCACCCGCACGCCGAAGCCGCCGGGCAGCTGCCAGCCGCTGATGCGGCCCGGCGATGGCGCGAAGGTCCGCGGGTCTTCGGCATTGATGCGGCATTCGATCGCATGGCCCTGGCAGCGCACGTCGGCCTGCGTCAGCACCAGCCGCTCGCCACGGGCCACGCGCAGCTGCTGCTGCACGATGTCGATGCCGGTCGTCATCTCGGTCACGGGGTGCTCCACCTGCAGGCGGGTGTTCATCTCGATGAAGTAGAAGGCGCCCTGCTCGTATAGGAACTCGAAGGTGCCGACGCCGCAGTAGCCGATCTGCCGGCAGGCCGCGGCACAGCGCTCGCCCACGTCGGCCAGCAGCGCCTCGTCGATGCCGATGGCGGGCGCTTCCTCGATCACTTTCTGGTGGCGGCGCTGCAGCGAGCAGTCGCGGCTGCCGAGCCACAGCGCGTTGCCGTGGCTGTCGGCCAGCACCTGGATCTCGACGTGCCGCGGGTGCAGCAGGAATTTCTCGATGTACACCTCGGGGTTGCTGAAGGCGCGGCGCGCCTCTTCGCGGGTCAGCGACATCGCCTCGGGCAACGCGGCCTCGTCGTGCACCACACGCATGCCTCGGCCGCCACCGCCACCGGCGGCCTTCACGATCACCGGGAAGCCGATCTCGCGTGCCAGCGACAGGATCGCGGCCGGATCGTCCGGCAGGCTGGCGTCCGGCCCGGGCACACAGGGCACGCCGGCGCGGCGCATCGCGCGCTTGGCGGCCACCTTGTCGCCCATGGTGCGGATGCAGGCGGCACTAGGGCCGACGAAGACCAGGCCGGCCTGCTCGATGCGCTCGGCGAAGCCCGCGTTCTCCGACAGGAAGCCGTAGCCCGGATGGATGGCCTGCGCGCCACTGACCTCGGCGGCGAACAGGATGGCGGCCTGGTTCAGGTAGCTCAGCCCCGGCGCCGACGGGCCGATGCACAGCGCCTGGTCGGCCTGCGCCACGTAGCTCGCGTCGCGGTCGGCCTCGGAATACACGGCCACTGTACGAAGCCCCAGGCCACGGCACGCACGCTGGATGCGCAGCGCGATCTCCCCACGGTTGGCGATGAGCACGGTGTCGAACATGGTCGTCGCTCCCTCACGCATCGACGAAGCGGAACAGTGCCTGCCCGGCCTCGACCTCTTGCCCCGAGCGCACCAGCACCGCCTGCAGCGTGCCATCGCGCTCGGCGCGCACCTCGTTGAAGACCTTCATGGCTTCGATCACGCACAGCGTCTGGCCGGCCTTGATGGACTGCCCGGCCTGCACGAAGGGCGGCTGATCGGGCGTGGGCTGCAAGTGCACCACGCCGTACAGGGGCGCAAGGCACTCGGCCGATGCAGATGCCGCAGCCGCGGGTGGCGGCGTGTTCGCGCCCGGCGAAGCAAGGCGCGACGGCCGTGCCGCTGCCGCCGTGCGACGCGGCGCCGTGGCGTCCGCCGCGGGCTTCTTGACCAGCCGCAGCGTGCAGCCGTTCTCGCTGAACTCCAGCTCGGACAGGTCCGAGCCTGCCAGTGCGTCGATGAGCGTCTTGATCTGTTCCTGGTTCATGCCAATCTCCGCCGCCGGTGCATTCGACGAACGCATCGGGGCTGGCATGAACGGTAGCGGCCCGCGGCCGCAAAGCCCAAGACGGATTGACTGTGCCGCGATAAGAGCGGCTTATGACAAGGCGGCGAGGCTCGGTTCGGGCGTGGCCGCGACGTGGGCGGCCAGGTCGGTCACCAGTTCGAGCAGGATGTCCTTCACCGCCTGGGCGGGCTCCGACAGCGGCAGGTGGTCGGACTGGCACAGCGCGAGCGGGGCCTCGATCACCGGGTCGACGATCTGGAACTTCCACGCCCCGCAGGAGGCCGCCATCTCGCGCGCCATCGAGGCCGGCAGGATGGTCGCGCCCAGCCCGTCGGCGATGGCGGCCGTCAGCGTGAAGGCCGATTCGATCTCGGCCACCACGCGCGGCGGCGTCGCGCCCGAGCGCGCGAACGCCGCATCGACCAGCTTGCGCACCACGTTGTACGGTCGCGGAAGAAACAGCTCGATCTCGCGCAGGTCGGCCAGCTTCACCGGCTCCGCCGGCGGCGGCATCGATGCCGGCCCCACCAGGAACAGGGGTTCCTTCAGCAGCGGCAGGAAGGTCAGGCCATGGATCGCCTTGTCGCCGTACAGCACGGCCAGGTCCATGCGGCCGTTCATGATGAGTTCGCTGAGCGTGGTGCCGTAGTTCTCGTTGAGGTAGAGCAGGATGCCCGGGTGCCGCGCCCGCACGGTGCGCAAGAGCGGCAGCGACAGCGCCGAGGCCGCCGTGCCCGGCGCCAGGCCCACCGACACCGGCCCCGACAGGCCCGCACCGGCCGCTTCCATGTCGACCCGCGCCTGCTCGCACTGGCGCAGGATGATCTGCGCATGGCGGTAGAGCACCTTGCCCGCCTCGGTGGGCGTGACGCCGCGCTTGGTGCGCACCAGCAACTGCTGGCGCACCTCGCCTTCGAGCGTGGCGAGCTGCTGGCTCAACGCGGGCTGGGCGATGAACAAGACTTCGGCCGCCTGCGTCAGGCTGCCGATGTCCACGATCTTCACGAAGTATTTGAGGCGCCTGAGGTTCACGCCTTGTCTCCAAGCAAAAGCCAAGCCTGCCTGAGCCTAGCACCGCCCTCGCCCGGGGCATACCCGGGCTCACCATAAGCTGTGCCTATACGACCAGAGCGATCTCGTCTTGGCCTCGCGCAGGCGATGTGCGTACCGTACGTCCCATCCATCCTCGCCATTCCAGGAAGAGACCGTGACCACCTCCCGCATCGCTTCGCGCGTTCGCCGCATCAAGCCCTCCCCCAGCACCTCTGCCGCCGACCGCGCCAACGAACTGCGCCGCCAGGGCAAGTCGATCGTCAACCTGGTGGTGGGCGAGCCCGACTTCGACACCCCCGAACACATCCGCCAGGCCGCCGCCGAGGCCATGAACCGCGGCGCGACGCGCTACACGCTGATGGCCGGCACGGTCGACCTGCGCCAAGCCATCGCCGCCAAGCTGGAGCGCGAGAACGGCCTGCGCTATGCGATGAACGAGATCATCGTGACCAGCGGCGCCAAGAGCGCCATCTACAACGCGCTGGCCATCACGCTGGAGCCGGGCGACGAGGTCATCATTCCGGCGCCCTACTGGGTGTCGTATCCGGACATGGTGCTGGCCTGCGAAGGCACGCCCGTCACCGTCGCCTGCCCCGAAGAGAACGGCTTCAAGCTCACGCCGGCCCAGCTGGAAGCGGCCATCACGCCGCGCACGCGCTGGCTGCTCATCAATTCGCCGAGCAATCCCACCGGCGCGAGCTACACCGCCGACGAGTACCGGGCGCTCGCCGACGTGCTGGAGAAGCATCCGCACGTGATGGTGATGACCGACGACATCTACGAGCACATCCGCTTCGACGGCCAGCCGACGCCGCACCTGCTGGCCGTGGCGCCCGCGCTGCGCGAGCGCACGCTGGCGATCAACGGCGTGTCGAAGACCTATGCGATGACCGGCTGGCGCATCGGCTGGGCCGCCGGGCCCACGGACCTGGTGCAGGCCATGGACACGCTGCTGTCGCAGTCGTCCGGCAACTGCTGCTCGATCAGCCAGGCCGGCGCGGCCGCCGCGCTCAACGGCGACCAAGCCTTCGTGGCCGAAAGCGTCGCGGTGTACAAGGCGCGGCGCGACCGCACCTTGGCACTCATCAATGCGATTCCCGGCTTGAGCTGCGCCACGCCGCCCGGCGCCTTCTATCTGTACATCCGCTGCGAGGGCCTGATCGGCAAGACCACGCCGGCAGGCAAGACCCTGGCCGAGGATGGCGACGTCGTGATGTACCTGCTCGAAAGCGCCGGTGTCGCCACGGTGGCCGGCACCGCCTACGGACTCTCGCCCTACTTCCGCCTGTCCATCGCCACGGCCATCGAGACCCTCGAAGAAGGCTGCGCGCGCATCGCCCGCGCGGTGGCCGAACTGCTCTGAGCCCACGACACCGAGACCAGAAACCCACACGCCATGCCCACGCCCTACAAAGCCCTCCGCAAGAACCCTTCTTCGCCGTCCGTCGATGCCGACATCCTCGCCGCGCTGCGCGAGATCCCGGTCGCCGCGCTCAGCGACAACATGCACCGCAACATCGGCAGCACCGGCCTGCAGCCGTACCACCGGCCCGTGGCCGCCACCATGGCCGGCACGGCCGTCACCGCACGCTCGCGCGGCGGAGACAACCTGACCTACCTGCGCGCCCTCGAGTTCTGCCGGCCGGGCGACGTGCTGGTGATCGATGCCGGCGGCGACCTGAACAACGCGGTGGTCGGCGGCATCCTGTCGTTCTACGCGGCGCAGATCGGCGTCGTAGGCCTCGTCATCGACGGCGCGATCCGCGACGTGTCGGAGATCCGCGACCGCGAGTTTCCGGTGTACGCGCGTGGCGTCACGCACCGCGGCCCCTACAAGGACGGCCCCGGCGAAATCAACGTGCCGGTCTCGGTCGGCGGCATGGTCGTGAACCCCGGCGACGTCGTCGTGGGCGATCAAGACGGCCTGCTGGCTTTCGCGCCCGAAGGCACCGAACTGCTGATCGAGAAGGCCCGCGCGCACCTGGCGGCGGAAGCGGAAACGATCCGCGCGATGAAGGAAGGCCGCTGGGACCGCGCCTTCATCGATGCGCTCGAGGCGCGCTGCAACAACTGAGGTGCAGTGAACGCGCGGGTCAGTGCAGCGTGTGCAGGCCGGCGTCGAGTTCGAGCCGCCCCACCAGCTCCAGCACGATCGCCTTGACCACCTGCGCCGGCTCCGACAGCGGCAGGTGATCCGATTCGCAGAGGGCCAGCGGCACCTCGATGGGCGGCGAGACGATGCGGTGCAGCTGCAGGTCGGCCGCAGCCGCGACTGCGCGCGCCGCCGACACCGGCAGGATCGTCGCGCCCACGCCCGAGGCCACCGCCGCGGCCAGCGTGTTCGACGACTCCATCTCGGCCACCACGCGCGGCACCACCTGCGCCGAGGCGAAGGCCTGGTCCACGTAGCGGCGCAGCTGGTTGCTCGCGCAGGGCAGCAGCAGGTCGACGCCGCGCAGGTCGGCCAGCGCCACTTCGCCCTCGCTTTGCAGCAGGCCGTCGGGTGCCACCACGAACAGGTCTTCGGTGAGCAAGGGGTCGAAAGACAGACCCTGGATCGCATTGCCGCCGCCGTAGAGCACGGCCATGTCCATCGCGCCGTTGCGCACCACCTCGCAAAGCGTGGTGCCGAAGTTCTCGTTGATGTGCAGCACGATCTGCGGATGCCGCCCCTGCACGGTCTGCAGCAGGGGCAACGCGAGTGCCGACGCGGCCGTGCCGGGCGCCATGCCGACCGACACCTGCCCCGCCAGCGTGCGCCCGGCATTGAGCACGTCGGCCTGCGCCTGGCTGAACTGCCGCAGCATGATCTGCGCATGCCGGTACAGCGCCTTGCCGGCCTCGGTGGGCATCACGCCCTTCTGCGTGCGCAGCAGCAGCTGCTGCTTGAACTCCGCTTCGAGCGTGGCGAGCTGCTGGCTCAGCGCGGGCTGCGCGACGTGCAGCACTTCAGATGCATGGGTGAGGCTGCCGACATCGACGATCTTCACGAAGTACTTCAAACGCCTGAGATTCACCGGGGCCTCTTCGATGACTGGATGACTGGATGACTGGATGCTTGGCTGCCGCTCCACAGGGCATCAAGCAAGCATCGAGCCACGGGCCCGCGCCCGTCAACCGGGGTTACGATCACCCGGCATGACGGTGAACTTCAAGACGCTGCGCAGCTTCGTCACGGCGGTGGATGCCAAGAGCCTCTCCGCCGCGGCGCAACAGTTGCGCGTGGCGCAGCCGGCGCTGAGCCAGCACATCGCGTCGCTCGAAGAACATTTCAAGCACAAGCTGCTGAACCGCTCGAACGCCGGCGTCACGCCCACGCGCACCGGCAGCGAGCTGTACCGCCATGCGCAGATCATCCTGAGCCACCTCGAGCAGATGGAGCGCGAGCTGGCCAGCCGCAGCGAGGCCAGCTTCATTTCAGGCCCGGTCTCGGTGGGCCTGGCCACCTACAGCACGGCCGCGATCCTCTCCATGCCGCTGCTGCAGGCCGTGCGACGCGAGTACCCCGACATCAGCCTCTTCATCAACGACAACTTCGGCCTGGTGCTCAGCGAGATGGTGATGACCGGCCGCATGGACATGGCCATCATCTACGCGGCCGGGCCCATGAAGGGCGTGACGTTGCAGCCGCTGTTCACCGAATCGCTGTGCCTGATCGCGCCGCCCGGCCTGCCCTTGCCGCCGGGCAGCGATGCAGCCGTCGCGCTGCGTGCCCTCGCCGACATCGACCTGCTGCTGCCGAGCCGCACGCACTTCCTGCGCCGGGTGATCGACGAAGCCTTCGCCCGAATCGGCGTGACGCCACGCATCACGGCCGAGATCGAATCGGCCGCGACCTTGCGCCAGGCCATCGAAGCCGGCGTCGGTGCCACCATCCTCCCGTCGGCCTCGGCGCGCGACTCCAGCCTGGCGCAGCTCGTCGTCCGCCCGATCGCCGAGCCTGCGCTGCAAGCCACCGTGTCGCTGTGCGTGGCCGACCATGTGCCGATGTCCGACCAAGCGCGGGCAGTGCTGCAGATCCTCAGGAAGCAGATCGATGCGCTGTTCGCGGACGGGAGACTGGTGGGTATCCGCGCGGCGGAGCCCAATGCGAACGGCTGAGCCGAATCAGGAACTGGTCTCCGCCCCTTCGAGCGGCGGCGTATCCGGATAAGACGCCCTGTAGGTTTCGAGCACGAACCCGCGATGCATGAGGTAGTCGCCGGTCTCGTAGTAGACGAGCTGCGCGTCGATGTAGGCCTCGATCATCGAGATCGGAAACTGGATCGGCGGCAGCCCGGCAGCGATCAGGATGGCATTCTGGAAGACGCGCGACGTGCGCTTGTTGCCATCTTCGAAGACCTGCAGGTACGACAGATTGCAGGCGGCATAAACGGAGGCATCGAACGCATTGCTCGCGAGCCCGACATTGCCGAAGATCGCGTCGGCCTGCTTCTCGATGTAGGCAACGCCGTCGGGCGGCACGTACTCGGTGCCGGCGATTCGCACCCGCGTCGTCTTGCGCGTCGCCCCCAATTGGTCGTCGGGCAGAATGCCGCGCATCAGCACGGCATGAACCCGTCGCAGGCCGTCGATACCCGCTTCGACGATGTCCTGCGCATGGTCGAGCACCAGTGAGTACGCATCCCGAAGGTTCACGATCATCTGGGCTTCCATGAAGCTCTTGCCGCCCGCGGTTCTGCCCAGCTTCAACAGCGTGATCGTGTCGGCGCGCGAGTAGGTGTTGCCTTCGATCTGCGCGGAGGTGTAGGCGAAATTGATCGCAGACTCCTCCTTCCACCTTGCGTTGCCGAGAAGCGCCGCGAGCGGGTTGGCTTCGGCACAGCGACGCAGTTCCGCCAGCTCGACATCACGAAAAATGTCGGCGCTCTCCAGGCGTGATGGGATGAAGCCAGTGGTCATCCGCGCCCAGTTTATCGGGCTGACGCCAGCTTGGTCGATTCATCGCAGAGCGCCCGCCCCGTCCGTGTCAAGCTGTCGCAGCTGACTCGCGGCTCGCCGTACACAGCCCCCGCATCGCCCCCACCCCCTCCACCACGAACGGATCGGCGTGGTAGTAGATCAACTGCGCGCCCATCGACACCAGGTGCGCCGCGTCGTGCCGCACGGCCAGCGTGCCTGCCAGCTTGCCTGCCGCACGGATGCGCCGCAGCGTCTGGTCGACGAGGTCGAGCGCCGGTTGCGGCCGGCGTTGGCCCGTCGCCACGGCGGGCGAATAGCCCATCGACTGCGACAGGTCACCCGGCCCGACGAAGAACACGTCGATGCCGTCCACGGCCAGGATCTCGTCGAGGTTGCTCACGGCTTCGAGCGACTCGACCATGCCGACCAGCAGCCGCGTCTCGTGATCGTCCGGGCAGGCATAGCGGAAGGTGTGCACCACCTGGCGCGCGATCTCGGCGGTATGGATCAGCGGCACCATCACGCCGTCGGCGCCGGCGTTGAGGCAGCGCGTGATGGTCGAGCGTTCCTGGTTCTGCGGCCGCACGATGCCGAAGCCGCCCGCGTAGCGCGCGGCCTTCGCCATGTGGTGGATGTCCTCGAAGCTGGCCAGGCCGTGCTCGCAGTCGATGAAGACCGAGTCGGCGCCCGAGTGCACGAGCTTTTCGCACAGCGTGGGCGAGATGTGGTTGGGGTTGACCATCAGCACGCTGTCGCCGCGGGCCAGGCGTTCTTTCAATGACGGGTTGCTCATCGCTTGTCTCTCGCTCAAGGCTTGCCGGGGGTGCCGTCTGGGGCGCCGAGCCAGCGGCTGATCTCGACATCGGGCGCCTGGTCGCGCGCCAGCGTCGGGCTGATGACCAGTTGCTCGATCGTCGTACCCTGCGGCAGCGTGCACGCCAGCAGGATGGCGCGTGCCACGTCTTCGGGCGCGACCATGGCGGCGCGCTCGGCGGCCGTGGGCGGGCGCACGCGCGTGTCCATGATCGGGGTGTTCACTTCGCCCGGCAGGATGGTGGTCGAGCGGATGTTGTCGTTGCGGAAGGTGGCGTGCATGAAGCCCATCAGGTTGCTCACCGCCGCCTTGGCCGCACCGTAGGGTGCGCCGCCCAGCATGTTGGGCCGCACTGCCGCCAGCGACGACACCGTGACGATGGTGCCCGCGCCGGCCGCCAGCATGCCGGGCAGCACGGCCTGGATCAGCACGTAGACGGCGGTCAGATTGACCGAGATCGCGGACTCCCAGTCGTCGGGCTCGATCCAGCGGATGTTGCGCACACGGCTCGTGAGGCCGGCGTTGTTGACGAGGATGCCGACCGGCCCGACCTCGGCTTCGGTCCAGCGCACGAGTTCCTGCAGCTGCTCGCGGCTTTGCAGGTCGGCCTGCCGCGCCCAGGCCTGGCCGCCGGCGGCGTGGATCTCGGCAACCACGTCGTCGAGCGCTTCCTTGCGGCGACCCATGATCACCACCCGCGCGCCCTCGGCCGCGAGCATCAGGGCCGTCGATCGACCGATGCCGGAACCGCCGCCGGTGACCAGTGCGACCTGCCCGGACAAAGACTGCGCCGCCATCACGCCCTCACTTTCATGGGCCGGCCGAGCGACTGGTAGCCATAGTCCGCGCGCGCAGCCTCGGGGCTGACCAGCCCTTGCTTCAGGTCGTCTTCGACCAACTCGCGCGGACGCTCTCGCGCATCGCCCCAGCCGCCGCCACCGGGCAGCTCGATGGTCAGGCGTTCGCCCGGCGCCAGCACCAGCCGCCCCTTGGCGAACACCGGCTTGTCGTCGTGCAGCACGGCGCCGTTGCGGCCGGCCTGGCCACCCAGCACGCCCAGGCAGGGATGCTTGACGTGCTCGGTGCTCAGGTAGATGTTCATCTCGCGATCCGACAGGTTGCGGATCACGCCGCGCTGGCCCAGCCCGCCACGGTACTTGCCGGGGCCGCCCGAATCGGGAATCAGCTCCTTGCATTCGGTGAGCACCGGCACCGCGAGCTCGTACATCTCGATCGGCGTCACGCGGCAGTTCGACGGAAAGCTCAGGGTGTCGAGCCCGTCCATGGTCGAGCGGCCGCCCTGCCCACCGTGGAAGTTCTGTGCGCTGCCGTAGGCGGTGCCGTCGGAGCGCTGGCCCTGGCAGTTGATGCCCCAGATGGGCGCGCCGCCGCTGTCGCCCATCGCGCCCTCGGGCACCACGTTCTGCAGCGCCTTGAAGATCAGGCTGGGGATGCAGTGGCCGACCAGGTTGCGGGCCGCACCGGCCGCATGCGGGCGTGGGTTGAGGATCGAGCCCGCAGGCGCGGAG
This sequence comes from Variovorax sp. KK3, assembly GCF_001984055.1. GTDB lineage: Bacteria > Pseudomonadota > Gammaproteobacteria > Burkholderiales > Burkholderiaceae_C > Variovorax. Next base: position 52,488 of record NZ_LYVO01000010.1, on the reverse strand, counting down.
TCGGTCAGCGGCACCATGCAGCCCTCGTTGTTGGGCGTGTCGGGGTCCAGCAAGCACTTGAGCGCGTACACGCTGTGGGCCACGCGGTAGTGCGGCACCACGTTGATGCCGCGCGCCACCTCGGGCGACGTGCCGGTGTAGTCGACGTGGATCGAGTCCTCGCGCACCTCCACGCTCACGCACAGCTTCACCTCGGTCTCGAAGCCGTCGATGGTCATGTCGGCCTTGTAGCTGCCGGCGGGCCAGGCGGCGATGGCCTGGCGCATATGGCGCTCGGAGCGGCTGAAGATCGCTTCGCCCAGGGCCTCGCAATCGTCGAGCCCGTACTCGTCCATGAAGCGGCTGAACTCGCGGCTCATCACCTCGTTGGCGGCCACCATGCTCTGGATGTCGCCGCGCACCTCGTGGGGCAGGCGCACGCTGGCTTCGATGACCGAGAACACGTCGACGTTGGGCTGGCCGGCCTTGAAGAGCTTGAGCATCGGGATGCGGATGCCCTCCTCGAACATGTCGGTGGAGTCCGGCGACTGCGGCCGCCCGCCGATGTCGGGCAGGTGCGCGATGCTGCCGGCATAAGCCACGATCTTCCCTCGGCGGAAGATGGGCGTGAGCATCACCATGTCGGGCAGGTGGCCGGTGCCGATCACGGGGTCGTTGGTGGCGAGCACGTCGCCCGGCTCCAGCGACTCCGGCGGAAAGGCCTTGAGGAAGTAGTTCTGTGCCGCCATCGGCAGCGTGGTGATGAACACCGGGATCGACCAGGTGCATTGCGCCAGCGCGCGGCCCTGGGCGTCGAGCAGCACGTTCACGTAGTCGTGGTTCTCGCGCACGATCGGCGAGAAGGCGGTGCGGCCCAGCGCGGTGTCGGCCTGGTCGGCGATGAAGACCAGGCGGTCCCACATCACCTGCAGCGTGATCGGGTCGTTGAAGTCGGGTTTGGCGAGGGACATGGCGGCCTTCAGGACAGAAGCATGATGAGGTTGTGCTGCTCGTCGAGCGAGGCGGTGGCGTTCGGCCCCATCACCACGGTCGACTCGCGCTGCTCGATGATGGCCGGGCCTTCCACCGGCACGCCGGGCAGCAGCGCGTATTGGTCGTACACGGGCGTGTCGACGGCCTTGCCCAGCTCGGAGAAGTAGACAGGCCGCGTCCCCTTTCGCGGGTCGCGTACCGCGCCGGCCTCGCCGCGCAGCCCGGCCAGCGAGACGACACCCTTCGGCCCGCTGGCCCGGATGCGCCAGGTGATGACCTCGGCATCGGTGCCGCTGACCGCACGCCCGTAGAGCGCCACGTAGTTGGCGTGGAAGCGCGCCATCAGCTCGGCCACGAAGCCAGGGTCTTCGGGGTCCAGCTCCGGCAGCGCGACCGAGATTTCGTAGCCCTGCCCCACGTGTCGCATGTCCACCGAATACGAGAAGCGGATGCGGTCGGCCGGCACCTTGCTGGCCAGCACCACCTCGCGCCCTTGCTCGGCGAGCGAGGTCTTGACGACCTTCACCGCGCTCGGGTTCCAGGCCGAGACGCGCATCGGCAGGCTGGTCGACAGGTCGGCCGCCACCGGCGCGCCGAGCAGGCCGATGGCCGAGGTGACGCCGGCGCCGATCGGGCAGATCACCTTGCGGATGCCGAGCTTGCGCGCCACGCCGTAGGCATGCACCGGGCCGGCGCCACCGAAGGCGATCAGCGGCAACGCGCGCGGGTCGACGCCGCTGTCGGTCGCCTGCATCGAGGCGGCCTCGGCCATGCTCTCGTTGACCATGTCGTGGATGCCCCAGGCGCAGCGCTCCCGCGAAATGCCCAGGTCCTCGGCCAGGCGGTCCATCGCGGCTTCGGCGGCAGGCCGGTCGAGCGCGAAGTCACCGCCGAGAAAGGACTTCTCGTCGAGGTAGCCCAGCAACAGGTCGGCATCGGTCACCGTCGGCTCGGTGCCGCCGCGGCCGTAGCAGGCCGGGCCGGGAGCGGCCGCTGCGCTGCGCGGCCCCACGCCCAGCAGGCCCAGCTTGTTGCGCGCCGCGATGCTGCCGCCACCGGCGCCGATCTCGATCATGTGGATCGACTGGATCTTGAGCGGGAAGCCGCTTCCCTTGCGGAAGCGCTCGTGCCGCGCGACTTCGAGGTCGTTGGCGACCATCGGCTCGCCGTTCGGGATCAGGCACAGCTTGGCCGTGGTGCCGCCCATGTCGAAGGAAAGCACGCTGGCCTCGCCGGCCTGCCGTGCGTAGTCCGCCGCGGCCACCGCGCCGGCCGCGGGGCCCGACTCGATCAGCCGCACCGGCGTGCGCGCAGCCGCGGAGCTGGGCACCACGCCGCCGCTCGAGGTCATCCAGAGCAGTTGCCCGTCGACGCCGCGCTGCGACAACTCGCGCTCCAGGTGGTTGACGTGGCCCACCATCATCGGCCGCGTGTAGGCGTTGACGACGGTGGTGGAGGCGCGGTCGTATTCGCGCACCTCGGGGCACACGGTGGACGACAGCGATACCGAGATGCCCGGCGCCACCTCGGCGATCAGCTCGGCCACCCGCTTCTCGTGCTGCGCGTACTTGTAGGCATGCAACAGGCACACGGCGACCGATTCGACCTGGCGCTCCAGCAGCGTGCGGGCGATGGCGCGCACGCCCTCCTCGTCCAGCGGCTTGATCACCGTGCCGTCGGCCGCGATGCGCTCCTCCACGCCGAAGCACAGCTCGCGCGACACCAGCGGGTCCGGGTACTTGATGCGCAGGTCGTAGAGGTCGTAGCGCCCCTCGGTACGGATGCGCAGCATGTCCTGGAAGCCATCGGTGGTGATGAAGGCGGTGTTCACGCCACGCCGCTCCAGCACGGCGTTGGTGACGACCGTGGTGGCGCCGAGGATCTGCAGCGCGCCATTGCCCGCCGCCTTGGCCGCCTCGGCCGCCTTGGTCGCGTGCTTGTCCCGCACCTTGGCGAGCAGTTCGTCGACGCCCTGCAGCACGGCCCGCGCCGGTGCGTCGGGGGTGCTCAAGACCTTGTGCAGCAGGATGGTTCCGTCGTCTTCGGTCATCGCGAAGTCGGTGAAGGTGCCGCCCGTGTCGAATGCCAGTTTCATGCCTTTCAGCTCCTTGAATGTTCGCTATGTTTCGATCAGGCCGGCTGCGCGTCGGATGCGCGCCGCCCCGTCATGAACAGCTCGCCGAGGTCGGCGTTGCTCAGTTCGCCCACCGGGCTGTCCCAGATCACCTTGCCCAGGCGCAGCACCACGGCGCGTTCGGCCGCCTGCATCGCCTTGCGGGTGTTCTGCTCGACGAGCAGGATGGTCCGGCCCCCTTCGTGCAGCCGCTTGAGCTCGTTGAAGACCAGCGTGATGGCTTGCGGCGACAGCCCGACCGAGGGCTCGTCCACCAGCAGGATCTCGGGCCGGCGCAGCACCGCCATCGCCATCTCGAGCAGCTGCTGCTCGCCGCCGGACATGTTCCCGGCCAGCTCGTTGCGGCGCTTGCGCAGGATGGGGAACAGGTCGTACACGTAGTCGCGCTCGCCCTTCAGGTCGCCGTCGCGCAGGGTGTACGCCGCCATCTCCAGGTTCTCGTCGATGGACATCAGCTGGAAGTTGCAGCGCCCCTGCGGCACGTAGGCGATGCCGTGCGACAGCATCTGCTGCGGACGCAGGCCCGCGATGTCCTGGCCCTTCCAGCGGATGGCACCGCCCTTGTGCGTGGTCATGCCGAAGAGCGACTTGAGCAGCGTCGACTTGCCCGCGCCATTGGGCCCGAGCAGCGTGACGAACTCGCCGTGGCGGATCTTCAAGTCGACGCCGTGCAGGATGTCGAGATGGCCGTAGCCGGAGCGCAGGTTGTCGATGTCGAGTTCCATGATCGGGTTCATGTCAGCCTCCCAGGTACGCATCGATGACTTCGGGGTTGCGCACCACCGCCTCGGGCGTGTCGTCGGCCAGCTTGGCGCCCTGGTGCAGCACCACCACACGGTGGCTCAGGTTCATCAGCACGTCGGTGTTGTGCTCGATGACGACGAAGGTCACGCCCAGCGCCTGGTTCGCATGCTCGATGCACTGGATCACCTTCTCGATCAGCACCGGGTTGATGCCGGCCAGCGGTTCGTCGAGCAGGATCAGCTCGGGCTCCGGCATCAGCATCGACGCGAACTGCAGCAGCTTCTGCTGGCCGCCCGACATCTGGCCGGCCGGCAGGTGCGCCACGCGCGACAGGCCCGACACCTCGATCAGCTCGCGCGCCCGCTCGCGCAGCGCCTTCACCCGCTTCTTGGCCGACGGCCCGACCCAGAAGGTGGACAGCACGCTCGGAAACCGCGACATCTGCCCCGCGAGCACCAGGTTCTCTTCGGAATCGAGCGTGGGGAACACCACCGTCTTTTGAAAGCTGCGCAGGAAGCGGCCTTCGCGGGCGATGCGGTTCATGGGCCAGCCCGTGATGTCGACGCCCTTGAGCAGCACGCGGCCAGCGTCGCTCTTCTGCAGGCCGGTGCAGCAGTCGAAGAGCGTCGACTTGCCCGAGCCGTTGGGGCCGATCAGGCCCATCACCTCGCCGCGGCGGACTTCGATGTCGACACCCTGCAGCGCGGCCACCGCGCCGTAATTCTTGCGCAGGCCTTCGATGCGCAGCATGGCTTGCTCAGCGGCCATCGTGCTGCTCCTTGCCGTTGCCGTTGCCAGCCTGGCCGATGCGGGCGATGCGCTCGGCCACGCTCTGGAACAGCGGCGCGAGGCCCTGCGGGAACAGGAACACCAGCCCCAGCAGCACGAAGCCGTAGATGACCATGCGCAGCTCGGGCGTGATGCGCAGCGCCTCGGACACGGCCACGAAGACGAAGCTGCCGATGATCGCGCCCGGCACCTTGCCCACGCCACCGCCCAGCACGATGATGAGGATGGTGTTCGAGTAGTAGGCCTGGAACACCAGCGGGCTCACCACCGTCGAGAAGTGCGCGTAGAGGCTGCCGCCGAGGCCGGCGAACACCGCGCTCAGCATGAATACGATGAGCTTGTAGGTCCAGGTGGGCACGCCCAGCGATTCGGCCAACGTCTCGTTGTCGCGAATCGCCACCATGCAGCGGCCGGCCGGCGAGCGGATGAGCGCGACGAAGGCCGCCACCGCCAGCGCCGCGACGGCGAGCACCAGGTAGAAGTATTCGGGGGCCTTGACGATGGTCAGCACCATGTCGCCCAGGCCCAGCGTCGGCCGCGGCACGCCCGACAGGCCCATGTCGCCGCGCGTGAGGTCGACCCAGTTCTTCGACACCACCTGGGCGATGACCACCATGCCCAGCGTGCACATCACGAACGAGGTGTCGCGCAGCCGCAGGGCCGGTATGCCCAGCGGCAGCGCGACCAATGCGGCGAGCAGCCCGGCGCACAGAAAGTTGACCAGGAAAGGCGTGCCGAAGTGAATGGCCATCAGCGCCGAGCCGTAGGCGCCCAGGCCGAAGAACACGCCCTGGGCCAGCGACAGCATGCCGGTGTAGCCCAGGATCAGGTTCAGGCCCAGCGCGGGAAGCAGGAAGATCATGGCCAGCACCATCGCGTGCAGGTAGTAGTCGCCCAGCACCAGCGGCGCTGCGAGCAACGCGGCCACTGCGAGGCCGCAGGCGCTCCAGTTCACCGTGGCCAACCGGGCAGCGGGCAGGCGGGGCGTGTCCAGCGTGGTGATCGACGTCATCGTGCGTTCCATGGGGTGGGGTCTCGCGGGTCGGGCAATCAGAAACGGGCCTTGCTGCTGAACAGGCCGTGCGGCCGCAGCATCAGCATGAGGAGCAGCGCGATGAAGCCGACCGAGTCGCGGTACTGCAGGCCGATGAAGCCGGCCACCAGGCTTTCGACGACGCCCAGCAGGCAACCCGCGATCAGCGTGCCGCGCACGTTGCCCATGCCGCCCATCACGATCACGGCGAAGGTCTTGAGCGTGATCGACTCGCCCATGCCGCCGTAGATGCTGACGTTGATCGGGCCGGTGAGGATGCCCGACAGCGCGGCGATGCCGACACCGATCAGGAAGGTGCGGCGCACCACCTGCTCGACGTCGATGCCGTTGACCTGGCAGCACTCGATGTTCTGCGACACGGCGCGGATGGAGCGGCCCAGCCGCGTGCTGCGCACCATCCATTCGAGCGTGGCGAACACGGCGAGCGTGACCACCACCAGGATCACGCGCTGCTGCGACATGCCGAAGTCGCCGAGCTCGATCGGCTCGATCCAGCCGCCGGAGAACACCTTGTAGCCCCCGCCGAACGCCAGGATGACGACGTTCTGCAAGATGAGCGACAGGCCCAGCGTGGCCAGCACGCCGGCCTGGAAGGGCTGGCCGACGAGCCGCTGCATCACGGTGCGGCCGATCAGCACGGCGATGAGCGACACGATGGCCACGCCCCCGACGATGGCCAGGCTGTAGTCGGCCATCAGCTTCGACATGACCCACCAGGCCGCGAAGGTGCCCAGCATGTAGTACTCGCCATGGGCGAAGTTGATGGCACGCAGCACGCCGAAGATCATCGTCATGCCGGCCGCGACCAGCGCGTACACCGAGCCGGTGATGATGCCGTTGACGATCTGTTCGAGGATGAAGGAGCTCACGTGGTGTTCCCGCAGGCGGATGGAGCCGTGGCCTTACTTCGGCGCGGCGTAGTCGACCTTGGTGGTGATCGTTCCCTTGATGGCCGGCTTGCCGTCGGCGATCTCGAGCAGCACCATGGGCAGCACGGCCTGGTTGTGGTCGTCGAAGGTGACCACGCCCATCGGGCTGTCGTACTGGATCCTGGCGAGCGCATTGCGCACGTCCTCGCCCTTCAGGCTGTTGGCGCTCTTGATGGCCTGCGCCACCAGCTGCAGCGTGTCGTAGTGCGTGTACGCGTGGTTGTTGGGCATCTCGCCGCCGTTGGCCTTCTTGTAGTCCTCCACGAACTTCAGGCTGCGCGGCGCCGGCACCTCGGGCAGCCAGGCGGCCGCCTCGACCGCGCCGTTCATCACCTTGGGTGCGGCGGCGATGGTTTCCTTGGTGTTGAACTCGCCGTTACCCACCAGCGCCACCTTGCCGGCCAAGCCCAGTTCGAGCATCTGGCGCGCGATGATCGGCGTGGTGTCGGCCTGCCCGTAGAGGATGATGGCCTGTGCACCCGAGCGGCGGATCTTGCTGAGTACCGAGCGGAAATCGGTCTCGGAGTCCTTGTAGTAGTCCTCGCTGAGGATCTCGGCGCCTTCGTACTTGGGCAGGTAGCGCTTGGTGAACTTGATGGCGCCGCGGCCGTAGTCGCTGTCGACCGACAGCACGGCGTACTTCTTGAAGCCCTTGGTCTTCGATGCGTATTCGAGCACCGTGGCGGCGCGCACCTCATCGGTCGGGTAGTTGCGGAAGGTCCACTTGAAGCCGCCGACGCCGGACTTGTAGGTGATGTCGGGGTTGGACGATGCTGCATTGACCAGCAGCACCTTCGACTCCTCCACCAGCGGCTGCATCGCGAGCGTGACCGAGCTGCAGACGTCGCCGATGATGATCGGCGTCTTTTCGAGGCTGATCATGCGCTGCGTGGCGGCCACGCCTTCGGCCGGGACGCACTGGCTGTCGCCGCTCACGAGCTCGATCTTCTTGCCGAGCACGCCGCCGGCGGCATTGATCTCCTTGGCCGCCAGCGCGGCGCCCTTGTTGGCGAAGGCGCCGTAGCGGGCATTGGGGCCGCTCATGGGGCTGATGATGCCGACCTTGAAGGTGTCGGTACCTTGAGCATGCGCAGGTGCGAAACACAGGCCCGAGAGCGCGGACAGCGCCGAGAGCGCAACGAGCGCCATCCGGGCCGCGGGGCGCATGTTCGTCCTGGTCGTGGGGTGGAAGTTCATCGCGAGTGCTCCAGTCGAAGAGGTCAATGAAGTCAATGAAGAGGGGTTGCAGGAAATCATAGGAAGGGCTCCCGCAGCGGGCCAATACGTCATGCGTCTTTGCGTATAAGCGTTCTTGATAGGGCCCCGCACAGGGCTCTCAGTGCAGCATCGCCACGGCCTTGGCGATGCGCCGGCAGCCCTCTTCGATGAGCTCCACGCTGGTCGCGGTCGACATGCGGAAGTACGGCGACACGCCATACGCCGTGCCGGCCAGCACCATCACCCCGCCGGCCTCCAGCAGGTGGATCACGACGTCGTTGTCGGTCTCCAGCGTCTTGCCCTCGGGCGTGCGCTTGCCGATCAGGCCGCCGCAATGCGGGTAGAGGTAGAAGGCGCCGCCAGGCGCGCGTGCGCGGATGCCGGGGATGTCGTTCAGCAGGCGCACCGCGGTGTCGCGCCGATGGCGGTAGGTCGCCACCCAGTCGGGCAGGAAGGCGGTCTCGGTGTTCAGGGCCTCGACGGCCGCCGCCTGGCTCACCGAGCAGACGCCGCTGGTCGACTGGGACTGCAGCATGTCCAACGCCGCGACGATGTCGGCGGGGCCGGCCGCGTAGCCGATGCGCCAGCCCGTCATCGCATAGGTCTTCGAGACGCCGTTGACCACCAGCATGCGCTCGCGCAGCGCGGGCTCGATGGCCAGCAGGTGCCGCGGCGATGCGCCGTCGAAGCGGATGTGCTCGTAGATGTCGTCGGCCAGCACCATCACCTGCGGGTGGCGAAGCAGCACGTCGGCCAGCGCACGCAACTGGGGCTCGGTGTAGGTGGTGCCGGTCGGGTTGGTCGGCGAGTTGAAGACCAGCCAGCGCGTGGCCGGCGTGATCGCGGCCTCCAAGGCCTCGGGCGTGAGGCGGAAGTCGTCTTCCTCGCGGCAGGCCACGATGACCGGCGTGCCGTCGCAGGCCAGCACCATGTCGGGGTACGACACCCAGAAGGGCGCAGGCACGATCACCTCGTGGCCCGCTTCCACGGTGACCGACAAGGCGTTGAAGAGCGCGTGCTTCGCGCCGCAGGTGACGATGATCTCGCGTGGGCGGTAGTCGAGCCCGTTCTCGCGCTTCAGCTTGGCGGCGATGGCCTCGCGCATTGCGAGCGTGCCGGCCACCGGCGTGTAGCGCGTCTCGCCGCGCTCAATCGCCCCGCAGCCGGCCCGCCGGATGTGGGCGGGCGTGTCGAAGTCGGGTTCGCCGATCGCCAGGTTGACGATGTCGCGGCCTTCGCGGCGCAGTTCGGCGAAGCGGTCCGCGGCGGCGCTGCTCGGGGATGGCTTGATGCGGCGGATGCGCGACGAGATGCGGGAGGGGCTCACGGGGTGTCCTGTTCAGTTGCAACAGGTGCGACGGTAGGCCGGCCGCGCCGCAGACGCCAAGACGGCTTCGCTCTAGGGGTCTCGCAAGCTCTTATGGGCCGGCGCCGGCGTCGCGGCAACCTGCCGGCCTTGCCAATCCTGACGTGCTGGCGAAAGCTCGCTGAACGACGGCGACAAGCGCGGCCGATCGTCCCCCGCTACAGCACTTCCACCCGCAACGGAAACAACGAAGCGTACTCCGGCGTCCGCATGATGTGATACACGTTGAAGCGGTACGCCGTGCCCATTCCCACTTCAGGCGGTGTGAACGGGAACGCGATGTTGCCGCCCGTCGACAGCCGCCCCGCATAGCCGAAGTGAAGCAGGTACTGCTTCATGGTGCGCGCCACTTCCTCGGCACGCGCGAGGGTCGGCGCGATGCATTCGATCAGCAGGAACACTTCCGCGGGCAGCGGCGCACCGGGCTGGGCGTCGGTGACGCCGTCCACGCCATACACCCGCCAGCGCAGCGCGTAGTCCTCCTCGGCCTCTTCGCACACCAGGTCGCGGACGATCTTCGCGACGGCCGGCAGGATGTCGCGATGCTGGGCGATGAAGCGCGGGTCTGCCGCGCCGGCCATCAGGATGGCCCGTTCGCCCACCACACGGGCGCCTTCGAGCTTCACGCTCGGCTCCGTCGCCGCGATCCAGCGAGCGCCGCTCACGCGGGTCCGCCGCTCGTCGATGGCCTCGTAGCGGGCCTCGCGCAGGTCCGCGCGGCCCTCGGGCTCGATGATCGAGTACGGGTCGCCTTGTTCGTAGAGGCTGTGGGCCGCCACGGACAGTGGCGTCGCGCGGCGCTGCGGCGCCATGCTTTCGAGCTCGAAGCCCTCGTCGTCCAGCGTCGCGAGGATGGTGTCGCGGCCACCCGGCAGGCAGCACAGCGATGCGCATTCGATGATCTTGGCCATGTGAACGGCCAGGCCCAGCGGGAAACCCAGCATCGCCGGCAGCGTCGAGAAGATGGCGGCGTCGCAGGCGCGGCCCGCGATGACGATGTCCACGCCGGCTTCGAAGGCGCGGCGAAAGGCGTCCATGCCCATCTGGCCGACCAGGTGGGTGCTGGCGCCGATCTCTTCTTCGGTGAGATCGGCCATGCCGTCGATGCCGGTGACGGTGCCCGCCCGCACGGCAGCGCAGGCCACCTGGCGATCGATGTCCCCCGCAAGCACGCCGAGCCGGAAGTGCCAATCCTCGGTGCGCGCGATCTCGCGCACCATGGCCAGCGTTTGCTCCAGGTGGGGCGCAGCGCCTGCGCTGCCGGCCGTGCCGATCACCAGCGGAATGCGCAGCTTCAACGCACCGGCCATCACCTTGCGCAGGTCGCGGCGGGTTTGCCCGGGGGCCGTGGCCAGGTTGCCGCTGCCCAGGTAGTACGGGCCCGGGTCGATGGACCCCATGTCGCAACCGATGAGGTCGGGCGAGCGTGCGAGGCCGGCCTCGAAAGCCGGTGTGGGAATGCCGTAGCCCAGTTGTCCCGAGGCGCCGAGGATGCGCAGCGGCCTGCGCGGACCGGCGGCGAAGGCGTCGAGGATGCGGCGCGTGGCCGAATCGCCGCTCACACGCGCACCCCGAACAGGCGCGCATGCTGTTGTGCGCCGTAGACGTCGCGGTCACCGGGATCGCCGGCCGTGAGCTTGCGCGGAAAGGTGATCTTGATCGCCCGGCAGTCCGGAACCTCGATCACCCGCACGTCTTGCGCCGCCACGCCGTAGAGCACCGCGATGTTCGGGGCGGACAGCGCGCCGCTCGCGCGCACGCGTGCGAAGGCGGCCTCGTCGGCGAAGATCACGTCGAGCGTGGTCGTGCGCGGGCCGGCGTTCTTGCTGCGGATCACCTGCGCGATGTCCGCGAGGCATGTTGTCGCAGCACCGCTCAATTGATCACCCGCATGGGCTTGCCGGCGATGTAGGCCTGGAGGTTCTCCACCGACTGGCCGTAGAAGAGGTCGTAGTTCTCTTGCGTCACATAGCCGATGTGCGGCGTCGCCACCACGTTCTGCAGCAGGCGGAAGGGATGGTCGGCGGCGAGCGGCTCGCTTTCGTAGACGTCGACGCCGAGCCCGCCGATGCGGCCATCGCGCAGCGCGGCGATCAGCGCGTCCTGGTCGACCAGCGGCGCGCGAGAGGTGTTGACGAGCACCGCATCGCGCTTCATGCGCCCGATGTCCGTCGCGTTCACCAGGCCGCGGCTGCGGTCCGACAGCGGCAGGTGCAGCGTGATGGCGTCGGCCTGGCTGAACAGCTGCTCGCGCGACACGGCCTGCACGCCGTGCGGCTCGGTGCGTTCCGCCGTGAGGTTCGGGCTCCACGCGATCACCTTCATCTCGAAGGCCAGCGCCACGCGCGACACCGGAATGCCCATGGTGCCGAAGCCGACGATGCCCAAGGTCTTGCCGGTGAGGCGGCGCCCCACGCCCAACTGCCAGCCGCCCGCGCGCAGCGACGCCATCTCGCGTGGCAGCCCGCGGAACAGCAACAGGATCAGGCCCCAGGTGAGCTCGACCGTCTCGCGCTGCAGCGCCTCGGTGCTGCAGACCGTGATGCCCAGCTCGCGTGCGGCGGCCAGGTCGATCGAGTCCTTGTTGCGGATGCCTGTCGCCAGGATCAGCTTGAGACGCGGGAGCCGTGCGAGCAGCGAACGCGGGAATTCCGTGCGCTCGCGGATGCGCAACACCGCGTCGAAATCCGCGAGGCGGCTCGCAAGCTCGTCCTCGTCGTGTACATGGTCGCGAAACGGCACGACGGTCGCGCCCTCCACTTTCGTCCAATCGCCGTGGCGCAATGCCACGCCCTGGTAGTCATCCAGCAAAGCCACTCGCATGCTGCTCACTCGTTGCTCTCCTCGTGTCAAAAAACTCGAACGATCAGGGCCGTCACGGCTCCGCGTGGAAGGCGATGGCCTCCAGCGCCCGATCCAGCGTCACCACGTCGCCGTACTTCTGGTCGATGTCGAAGAGGCTCACGGCATGCGAGGCTTCGAGCCGGTCGAACACGCATTCCTCCACGACCATCATGCGCAGCCGGTTCGCCGCGCCGTCCACCACGCTCGCCCGCACGCAGCCGCTGGTCGCCATGCCCGCGACGAGCACCGTGTCCACGCGCAGCTGCTGCAGGTGGCCCACCAGCGGCGTGCCCCAGAAGGCGCTGGGCGCCGACTTGGCGATCACCGCTTCGCCGGGTCGCGGGCCGGCCTCTTCCAGGATCTCCTTGGCGCGCGCGTTGCGCTGTGCGTCCCCGCGCGCCATGGCGCCGCCGTTGTCGCCGTGCAACGCCTCCATCCATCCGAGCAGGCCGTCGTCGGACTGGCGCATCGTCGAATGGATCACCGGCACCTGCGCCGCGCGCGCGGCCGCCAGCAGCGTGCGGATGTGCGGCAAGGCGCGCCAGCCGTGCGGGCCGCAGCTCCAGGGCCATTCGCGCATCGATTCGAGCAGGGGTTGGTCGCGGTCGCCGAAGCCACCTCGGTACAGATCGATCACCAGCAGCGCGCAACGCTCGCCGAAGCCGATGGGGCGCTTGGCGCGCAATTGCGCCCACTGCCGGTCCGTGGGCGTGAGAAACGCGTCCCAGATGCGGGCACCGCCGGCCTGGACGGACGTGGGGTCTGCGGCGCTCATACGACACCTTCTTCGCGCAGGCGCGCGATGCCGGCGGCGTCGTAGCCTTGCGTCGCCAGGATCTCGTCGGTGTGCTGGCCCAGCAGCGGCGGCGGAGAATCCACGCGCACGCCACCCGCCGACATCAGGAAAGGCGCGGTCGGAAAGCTCGCCGCACCGGTGATGCCCGGAACGTCGTGCATGGTGTGCATCACGCCACGGGCCTGCACCTGTTCCATCGCCAGCGCTTCGGGAATCGTGCGCGCGCGCGCGGCCGGTACGCCTGCCTCGTTCAGGATGTCCTCCCACGCCTGCGCGCCGCGTGTGCGGAACGTGCGTTCCATCTCCGCGTGCAGCAGGTCGATGTTGCGGCTGCACAGTTCGTCGGTCGCGAAGCGCGCATCCGCCGGGATGTCGGCCCGCCCCATGGCCTGCCACATCCGCGCGCGGTGGTAAGGCTCCATGGCGGCGATCGAGATCAACCCATCGGCGCACTGGAAGCAGGCATTGCCGTAGGTCTCCGCCGGCGCCCGGTTGCCGGGCGGCTTGGGGAGCGATTGCGCGGTGGCGGCCTCGGTGACGAGCGCGCCCATCATGACGAGCGCGGTGTCCAGCATGGACACGTCGACGTACTGCCCCAGGCCGCTGCGCGAGCGCTCGAACAGCGCGCTGGCGATGCCGAAGGCGGCCGCCAGGCCCGCCGAGTAGTCCATGACGGGTGCGCCCACGCGCACCGGTGCGATGTCGGCCGTGCCGTTGACGCTCATGAGCCCGCTCGCGGCCTGGATCACCGGGTCGTAGGCGCCATGCGTGCGCTTGGGGCCGGTGTGGCCGAAGCCGGTGAGCGAGCAGTACACGAGGCGCGGGTTCTCGTCCTTGAGGTCTTCGTAGCCGAAACCCATGCGCGCCATCGCACCGGCGCGGAGGTTTTCGACGAGCACGTCGGCTTCGAGCGCCATCTTGCGGAAGATGGCACGCGCTTCGGGCTTGCGCAGGTCGAGCGTCATCGACTTCTTGTTCGCGCTTTGCGACAGGTAGAAGGTCGCCATGCCGTTGGCGCCGTAGGCGGGCTTGGTGCCTTTGCGATAGCGCATGGTGTCGCCACGGCTTAGCGGGTCTTCGATCTTGATGACCTCGGCACCGAGCAGGCCGAGCTGGTACGAGGCGAAGGGCCCCGCGACGACCCGCGTCACGTCGAGCACGCGGATGCCGGCGAAGGGCCTGCGGGGGGTCGACGCGGCGTGTGCGCCGCTCACCACGCAGCCTCCAGCAGCGACAGCACGGCCTGGGGCGTGGGCGTGGGGCCGGGGTTGAAGTACAAGGCCCGGTCGCCCATGGCGTGGTCGGCAATGGCCGGCAGCAGCGCGCGGTCGAGCGGCGTGTCGCGAAGCCGCGTCGGCACGCCGAGGTCGCGCTGCAGTTGCCGCACGGCCTCCACCGAAGCGTCAACGGCCGCGGCTTCGTCCATGCCTCGCACATCGACACCGAAGGCCTCGGCCGCCAAGGCGAGCTTGGACGCGGCCGCCTCGCGATTGAAATGCATGGCATGCGGCAGCAGGATGGCGTTGGCGACGCCATGCGGCAGGCCGCCGAGCGCACCCAGGCAGTGGCAGACGCCGTGGTGGATGCAGGTCCGCGTGTTGGGGATCACCATGCCGCTCAGGTGGGCGCCGTTGAGCACGTCGGCACGCGCGTCGATGCTGTCTGGATCGCCCACCATGGCGCGAAGCCCTTGCGCGAGCAGGCGAATGCCGTGCAGCGCCAGCGCGTCCGATATCGGGTTGGCGCGCTTCGAATACAGGCCCTCGATGCAATGCGCGAGGGCATTCATGCCGGAGGTGGTCATGATCGCGAGCGGCACCTCCAGGTTCGCCTGCGGGTCCAGGATGATCGTGCGCGGCATCGCCTTGGCGTCCCACAGCAGCAGCTTGTGGCCGTGTTCGTCGCGGATGCCGAGGCCGGGCGTCACTTCGGCGGCAGACGCCGTGGTCGGCACCGCGATGATCGGCATCTTGGGCTGCAGCAGTTCCTGCTGCACGAGTTTGTCGGGTGGCGTGAAGGTGTTGGCGTGGCGCGCCAGCGGCGGGCCCTCGGCCAGCAGGATGGCCACGCCCTTGGCGGTGTCGGATGCGCTGCCGCCGCCGACGGCCAGCAGCAGGTCGGCATCGATCTCGCGCACCCTTCGAGCGAGCTGCTCCACGATCGCCACGGACGAATGCTCCGTCACGCCGTCGAAGGTCTCGACCAGCAGCTCGCCGAGCACGGTGCGAATGCGTGCGACCAGTTGTGTCTGGCCCGTGCGCCGGCCGGTGATGAGCAGGACGCGCTTCGCGTCGAGCCGGCGCACTTCGTCGGCGATGCGGTCGATCGTTCCGGGGCCACTCAGCACACGGCTGGCGAAGCCGGCGTAGTCGAAGGAGGGAGACATCATGGTGGGGACGAAGGCTTGAGCGCACGCGTCGCATCGCGAAACGCGGCGCCGAGGATCTTGAGATCGATGAGGTAGACGACGAAATCGAGCCCGGCATCACGCCAGTCGGCCGACTCGTCCAGGGAATTGAGGTACATGCCCGTGCGCACGCCCGCGTGCCGCGCCCGGGCCAGGGTGTGTTCGATGGCTTCGCGCACGCGCGGATGGCCCGGCTCGCCCGGCACGCCGAGCGAGGTGGCGATGTCGCCGGGGCCCGGCATCACGGCGTCGCAGGGCGCTTGCTCGAGCACGGTGTCGATGTTCTCGACGGCCGCCATGTCTTCGATGAGCCCGATGCCGAGCACGCCGGCATCGGACTCGCGCACGTAGCCCGCGAAAGGACGCAGCCCGTAGCCGGCCGCCCGCACGCCCGTGCAGCTGGGGCGCATGCCGCCAGGCGCATATCGCAGCATGACCGTCGCGGCGCGCGAGGCGGCCAGGTCGACGCCGAAATGCGGAAAGACGATGCCGTCGGCGCCCAGGTCCAGCGCCTTCGCGGCCAGCGCCGTATGGGCCACGCCGGGCACACGGACCAGCGCCGACGCGCCATGCATCCGCGCGGCCCGGATGTGCTGCTCCACCTCGCGCAGTTCGAGCGCGGCATGCTCCATGTCGGCCACCACGAAGTCGAAGCCGGCCATTGCCGCCAGTTCGCTCACCGCCGCGTCGCGCGAGAACACGAAGGTGCCGGCGGCACGCTCGCCGGCACTCCACGCGCGGCGAATGGCATTCATGAACTCTCGACCTTGATGCCGATGTCCTTGATCAGGCGGGTCCACTGTTCGGCCTCCGAGCGCGTGAAGGCCGCTTGCTGCTCCGGTGTCCCGGGGATCGGTTCGAGGCCGGTCGACAGCATCTGCGTCCGCACCTCGGGCAGCTGCAGGATGCGCACGATCTCGGCGTTGAGCTTGGCGACGACGTCCTTGGGCGTGCCGGCCGGCACCGCCATCGCGTTCCAGAGCGTCACGTTGTAGCCGGCCACGCCCGCTTCGGCAACGGTCGGCAGATCCGCCACCAGATCGAGGCGCTTCGGGCCGGTGACGGCCAGCGCGCGCAGCCGGCCATCGCGCACCTGCGGCAGCACGTACATCGGCGCGAACATCAGCTGCACCTGGCCCGACAGCAGGTCGGGCATGGCCGCCGCGCTGCCGCGGGCGTAGGGCACGTGCGTCATCGGCGCGCCAGTCATCTTCTTGAACAGTTCGGTGGCCAGGTGCACCGGATTGCCGATGCCGGGCGTGGCGTAGTTCAGGGCCTGCGGGTTCGCCTTGGCATAGGCGATCAACTCGGGAATGGACTTGATCGGCAGGCTGGGATGCACGACGACGATCAGCGGCTGCGCGGCCAGCATGCTCACCGGCGCCAGGTCCTTGGTCGGGTCGAAGGACATCTTGTAGAGCGCCTGGTTCACCGCCAGCGTGGAGGTCGACCCTACGAACATCGTGTAGCCGTCGGGGGTGGCCCGCGCGACGAATTCGCTGCCGACCACGCCGTTGGCGCCGGTGCGCGACTCCACGATCACCGGCTGGCCGAAAGTGACCTGCATCCGGTTGGAGACGATGCGGGCGATGATGTCCGTCGTCGCCCCGGGCGCGAAGGCGTCGATGATCTTGATGGGCCGGCTCGGAAAGGCCTGCGCGAACGCCATCGGCGCCGCCACCGCAGCGCCCAATGCGACGATGGCATGCCGCCTATCCAGTCGAGAACGGAACAGATCCATGAGAACTCCTGGTCAAGGGTGCCGCGCCCGCCGCAGCCGTTCGCTCATTATGGAAACGGCGACGCGTCCTGGCAGCCACCTTCGCGGGCCATCAGTTGTTCCGATAATGCACAGATGGCCGATCCCTCCCCCACCCCTGCGCTGACCCTCGAACTGCTCGACCTGTTCCTGGCGGTGCACGCCCGCGGCAGCATTTCGGCGGCTGCGCGCAGCCTGGGGCTGTCGCCCTCGTTGGCCAACCGCAGGCTGGCAGCCATGGAGCGCGCGCTCAAGACCACGCTCTTCCAGCGCACCACGCGCCGCATGCGGCTGACCGATGGCGGGCAGCTGTTGCTCGAGTGGGCGCAGCGAACGACCGACGGCTTCGCGGAAGTGTCGGAGTCGCTTGCCGGCCTGCGCGGCGAGGCCGCCGGGGCGCTGCGGATCGCGATTTCGGACCATGCGTCGGCCACTTTCCTCGCACCCTTCCTGCAGGAGTTCGCGCCGCGCTTTCCGCACATCCGCTTCATCATCGCCACGACGGACCGGCTGGTGAACCTGGTGGAGAACGGCTTCGACCTGGCCCTGCACACCGGCTTCGTGCCCGACTCGGGACTGATCGGCGTGAAACTGCATTCGGTGCGTCGCATCCTCTGCGCCGCGCCCGACTACCTGGCACGGCGCGGCGCACCGCGCACGCCCGCCGAATTGGCCGCGCACGACTGCCTCGCGCACGCACCGACCGAAGCGAGCACGTGGTTCTTCCAGCACGAAGGGCAACTGCTGCGGCAGGCCGTGGCGCCGCGCATCATCGTCGACAGCTACGTGACGCTCGCAGAACTCGCGAGGCGCGGCCTGGGGGTGGTGCGGGTCAGCCGCAACGTGGTGCGCGACGACCTGAAGTCGGGGCGGCTTCAACAGGTGCTGGAGGAGTACGAATGCGCCTACCCGGCGAGCGACGAGCCCGCGGTGTGGATGCTCTACCCCGACCGGCGCATGCCACGCCGCGCGCGGGTCTTCGTCGAAGAGTTCGGGCGCTACATGAAGGGGGCGCTGGCGCAGCACTAGGGCGTCGCGCCGGCTTCGCTGCGCGGGCCGAATCACTGTTCACTGTCCACTGCTCGCGGCTCGCGGCTCGCGGCTCGCGGCTCGCGGCTCGCATAAGCCTTTGCTATAGAGCCAGACCGATCTCGTCTTGGTGGCCGGCGCCGGCTTGCGTACCTTCGGGTCGCATCAGTGGAAGGTGCCGCGGATGCCGCCGCCAGCGCGATACTGCGGCGGCGCGGACACACCACATTCCAAACCTCGATGGAAACTCCGACTTGAACCCCGTCCTCAAAAGCTTCGACCTCACGGGGCGCACCGCGCTCGTCACCGGCTCCAGCGGCGGCATCGGCCTTGCGCTGGCACGCGGCCTGGCAGGCGCCGGCGCGCGCATCGTGCTCAATGCGCGCGGCAGCGACAAGCTCGAACAGGCGGCTGCCAAGCTGCGGCAGGAAGGCGCGACGGTCTTCACCGCCGTCTTCGACGTGACCAGCGGTGACGCCGTGGGCGCGGCGGTCGAACGCATCGAGGCGGAGATCGGCGCCATCGACATCCTCGTCAACAACGCCGGAATGCAGCGCCGCGCGCCGCTCGACCAGTTCGAGGAAGCGCAGTGGCACGAGCTGATGAAGACCAACGTCGACAGCGTGTTCCTGGTCGGCCAGGCGGTGGCGCGGCGCATGATTCCGCGCCAGCGCGGCAAGATCATCAACATATGTTCGGTGCAGAGCGAGCTGGGGCGGCCCGGCATCGCGCCCTACACCGCGAGCAAAGGCGCGGTGAAGATGCTGACCAAGGGCATGGCGATCGACTGGGGGCAGCACGGCATCCAGGTCAACGGCCTGGGGCCGGGCTACTTCAAGACCGAGCTGACCGATGCGCTGGTCAAGAACGCCGAGTTCACCTCGTGGCTGGTCGGCCGCACGCCCTCGCGGCGCTGGGGCGACGTGGAAGACCTGGTCGGCGCGGCGGTGTTCCTGGCGAGCGACGCGTCCAACTTCGTCAACGGCCACATCCTGTACGTGGACGGCGGCGTGACCGCGACGCTCTGATCGATCGGCACCCTCACTCATCAAGAAGCACACACCATGGAAGCACTCGTCATCCACGCGCCCGGCGACCTGCGGGTCGAAGACGTACCCACGCCCGAGATCGGCCCCGGCCAGCTGCGCGTGCGGGTACGCTGCGGCGGCATCTGCGGGTCGGACCTGCACTACTACCAGCACGGCGGCTTCGGCACCGTGCGCATCAAGGAGCCGATGGTGCTGGGCCATGAAGTGGCCGGCATCATCGAGGCGGTTGGCGACGGCGCTGGCGGCTTCGCGGCCGGCGAGCGCGTGGCCATCAGCCCGAGCCGGCCTTGCGGCCTGTGCCGCTACTGCCAGGAAGGGCTGCAGAACCACTGCCTGGACATGCGCTACTACGGCAGCGCCATGCGCACGCCGCACGTGCAGGGCGCCTTCCGGCAGGAGATCGTGGTGGAGCACTGGCAGGCGCATCGCCTAGCCGACAGCGTGAGCGACGGCGAGGGCTCGATGGCCGAGCCGCTGTCGGTGGCGCTGCATGCGGTGCGGCGCGCGGGGCCGCTGCTGGGCAAGAGCGTGCTGGTGACGGGCTGCGGGCCGATCGGTGCGCTGGCCATCATCGCGGCGCGGCGCGCGGGGGCGACGCACATCGTGGCGACCGACGTCGGTTCGCACACGCTGGGCAAGGCGCTCAAGGTAGGCGCCGACGAGGTCGTCAACGTGGCGGAGGAGCCGGACGGCCTGAAGCGCTTCACAGCCGACAAGGGGCATTTCGACGTGCTGTTCGAGGCCAGCGGCAACCAGCGCGCGCTGATCGGGGCCTTCGATGCGGTTCGTCCGCGCGGCATCATCGTGCAGCTCGGACTGGGCGGCGAGATGACGCTCCCCATCAACACCATCGTCGCGAAAGAATTCGACCTGCGCGGCGCGTTCCGCTTTCACGAGGAGTTCGCGGTGGCGGTGGCGCTGCTCAACAAGGGGCTGGTGGACGTGAAGCCGCTGATTTCGGCGACGCTGTCGTACCGCGATTCGGCCCGCGCGTTCGCCTTGGCGGCGGATCGGTCGCAGGCGATGAAGGTGTTGCTCAACTTCGATTGAGCGGGAGTGCGGGGGGCGTTGCCCTCACCCCAACCCTCTCCCAGAGGGAGAGGGAGAAGGAACAAGAACGGATCACCCCTTCTTGTAATTCGCGATGCCGTCCAGGATTTCCTTCTTCGCGGCATCGAGCCCTTCCCAACCGAGCACCTTGACCCACTTGCCCTGCTCCAGGTCCTTGTAGTGCTCGAAAAAGTGCGTCACGGCCTTCAGGCGCATCGGGTTGACGTCTTCCACCTTCTTCCAGTGGCTGTAGATGGGCAGCACCTTGTCGGTGGGCACGGCCAGCACCTTGCCGTCGACGCCCGCCTCGTCTTCCATCATGAGGATGCCCAGCGGCCGGCAGGGCACCACCACGCCAGGCACCAGCGCCCACGGCGTGATGACCAGCACGTCGACCGGGTCGCCGTCGCCCGACAGCGTCTGCGGCACGTAGCCGTAGTTGGTCGGGTAGTGCATGGCGGTCGTCATGAAGCGGTCGACGAAGATCGCGCCGGACTCCTTGTCGACCTCGTACTTGATCGGGTCGGCATTCATCGGGATCTCGATGACGACGTTGAAAGCATCGGGGGCGTCTTTGCCGGGGGAAACTTTGCCGAGGGACATAGGAGCGATCTGTAGTGGATAAGTGTTATCGGGATGGGGACTAACCCGAAGTTTACTTTCGGTGTCATCGCACGGTCGCACACAACTTCACATTTGCCTGTAAATTGCCAGCGTTGGCCAATCGGCCCCGGCCTTCGCAGGCATCGGGGCTTCGAGGAAGCAACGCGGCGAAGGCATCGACCCCGTACGCGTTGCGCACAGGCTGCTGTCTTCGTCTCCGCCAGTCAACGAACGAATGGAGAAGCAAGGCATGGGCAACACCCCTCTGGTCCTCGCCATCGTCTGCGGCCTCGTGGCCGTGGTCTATGGGTTCTGGGCCCGCAGTTGGATTCTTTCGAAAGACCCGGGCAACGCCCGAATGCAGGAGATCGCGGCGGCCATCCAGACCGGTGCGGCCGCCTACCTGGCCAAGCAGTACCGCACCATCGCCATCGTCGGCATCGTGCTGGCGATATTGATCGGGCTCTTTCTCGACGTGACCACCGCCGTCGGCTTCGTGGTCGGTGCGGTGCTCTCGGGCGCCTGCGGCTTCATCGGCATGAACGTCTCGGTGCGCGCCAACGTGCGCACCGCGCAGGCCGCCACGCAAGGCATCGGGCCGGCCCTCGACGTCGCCTTCCGCGGCGGTGCCATCACCGGCATGCTGGTGGTCGGGCTGGGCCTGCTGGGCGTCACCGTGTTCTATTGGGTCCTGGTCGGCAACGGGCAGCTCACGCCCGACGTCAAGCTGGCCACCCTGCTCAATCCGCTGATCGGCTTCGCCTTCGGTTCGTCGCTGATCTCGATCTTCGCGCGGCTGGGCGGCGGCATCTTCACCAAGGGCGCCGACGTGGGCGCCGACCTGGTGGGCAAGGTGGAAGCCGGCATTCCGGAAGATGATCCGCGCAACCCCGCGGTGATCGCCGACAACGTGGGCGACAACGTCGGCGACTGCGCCGGCATGGCGGCCGACCTGTTCGAGACCTACGCGGTCACGCTGATCGCCACCATGGTGCTGGGCGCGCTGATGGTGACTGCGGCGCCGGTCAATGCGGTGCTGTATCCGCTGGCGCTGGGCGGCGTGTCGATCGTCGCGTCGATCATCGGCTGCTTCTTCGTGCGGGCCTCGCCGGGCATGGTCAACGTGATGCCGGCGCTCTACAAGGGGTTGGCGGTGGCGGGCATCCTGTCGCTGATCGCCTTCTGGTTCGTCACGCAGTGGATCATTCCGGACAACGCGATCGCGGCCTCGGGCAGCCAGCTGAAGCTCTTCGGCGCCTGCTTCGTGGGGCTGGCACTGACGGCGGCGCTGGTGTGGATCACCGAGTTCTATACGGGCACGCAGTACTCGCCGGTGCGCCACATCGCGCAGGCCTCGACCACCGGCCACGGCACCAACATCATCGCGGGCCTGGGCGTGTCGATGCGTTCGACGGCCTGGCCGGTGATCTTCGTCTGCATCGCGATCCTGGCGTCGTACATGCTGGCGGGTCTCTACGGCATCGCGGTGGCGGCCATGGCGATGCTGAGCATGGCCGGCATCGTGGTGGCGCTGGACGCCTACGGGCCCATCACCGACAACGCCGGCGGCATCGCCGAGATGTCGGAGCTGCCGGCCAGCGTGCGCGACATCACCGATCCGCTGGACGCGGTGGGCAACACCACCAAGGCGGTGACCAAGGGCTACGCGATCGGCTCCGCAGGCCTGGCTTCGCTGGTGCTGTTCGCCGACTACACGCACAAGCTCGAGACCTATGGGCAAGCCATCAGCTTCAACCTGAGCGAGCCGATGGTGATCGTGGGCCTGTTCATCGGCGGCCTGATTCCCTACCTTTTCGGCGCCATGGCCATGGAGGCCGTGGGCCGCGCCGCCGGCTCGGTGGTGGAGGAAGTGCGGCGCCAGTTCCGCGAGATCCCCGGCATCATGGAAGGCACGGCCAAGCCCGAATACGGGCGCGCCGTGAGCATGCTGACCGGCGCTGCGATCAAGGAAATGATGATCCCCAGCCTGCTGCCGGTGGTGGTGCCGATCCTGATCGGCCTGCTGCTGGGGCCGAAGGCTCTGGGCGGCTTGTTGATGGGCACCATCGTGACGGGCCTGTTCGTCGCGATCTCGATGTGTACGGGCGGCGGCGCCTGGGACAACGCCAAGAAGTACATCGAAGACGGGCACCACGGCGGCAAGGGCTCCGAGGCGCACAAGGCCGCGGTCACGGGCGACACGGTCGGTGATCCGTACAAGGACACGGCAGGCCCAGCGGTGAATCCGTTGATCAAGATCATCAACATCGTGGCGCTGCTCATCGTGCCGCTGGTGGTCAAGTTCCATCCCGGCGACGCTGCCGCGATGGCGCCGCCGACGGCCGCGCCTGCGCCCGTGGTCGCGCCTGCTACGGCGCCCGCACCGGCCGCCGCGCCTGCGGCTGCCGCGCCTGCGGCTGCCGCGGCGCCGGCGGGCGACACGGCTGCGTCGATCAAGACGGAGAACGGCGTGGTGAAGTTCTACTTCGCCTCCGCGAGTGCGGATGTCCCGCCCGGCGCGAGCGCCGCGCTGGCCGACATCGTGAAGGCCGCCCAGGGCGGCGGCCGCGTGCTGGTGAGCGGCTTCCACGACGCGACGGGCGACCCTGAAAAGAACGCCGAGTTGGCCAAGCAGCGCGCGATGACCGTGGGCGCCGCGCTCAAGATGGCCGGCGTGCCGGATGACAAGGTGGAACTGGCCAAGCCGGCGCAGACGCAGGCCGATGGACCGCCGGCCGAGGCGCGGCGCGTCGAGGTCAAGGTCCAGTAGAGAAAAAGCGGCGCCGGCGGCCCATGCGCCGCGGCGCCGGCTTCACTTCACCAGCTCATCAGTTCAGGCTGGCGTTGTGCGTTGGCAATGCGCCCGGCTCGGTGCGCAGCGGCACGCCCTGTAGCGTGTCGAAATCGGACGGCCCTTCGGGCACCCGCGACTCCGCGATTTCATGGAGCGAGGCCACCCAGCGGCCGGCTGCGGAGTTGGCGGGCTCGTCGTTGGTGAAGATGCCGTCGCGGATGAAGAAGGTCTCGCCGGCCGGCCTTTCGGCGTGGAGTTCGATGAGCCGCGCGATCGGGAAGGTGTAGGTGACCAGCTTTTCCTTCGACTGGCGATCCTTGCCGCCGCAGTTGAAGAAGCCTTCCGCAGCGATGACGATGCAAGAGCCGTCGACCTGCGCGGGCTCGTCGCCGCCCAGGCGCCAGACCGCCGTGGGGAGCCGAACCCGCACCTTGTCGATCACCAGGTCACGCTGCCGGTTCAGGGCATTGAGGGGCGGCACCAACGAACGCAACTGCCGAAGACGCTCGGCGAAGTTGTCGTCCATGATGAATTCGACGTGGTGCGTGGAGCCGCCGGAGCGCTTCACGACCTGCATCACGACATGGCGAGGCGGCCGGCTCATCGGACCCGCTTTCCAGTCTGATGAGCGCGCATCAACAAAAAACAGCGAAAGGTTTTAAGCGAACGCATTGGAAAACCACAGAATTAGAACCAAAGTATTGAAGCAAAGATTTGCTTCAATTGTTTCCAACTGTAGGACTATTCTGGCGTTTTTGGTAGACCCTTTACAGAACCAAATCGAATTGGTCGGCTACGTCGTCAAACTGTCACGAAGGCGTCTCTTCGTCCAGCGCTTTGCAGGACGGCGCGCACACGGTTTGTGACTTTCCCAGGATCTGGCGGGTGCGCATCTGCGAGCGAACTCGGTGCTTGCCGCACAGAAAACAGGACATGGTCGCCCCGCTGAACGAAGCCGACGCCCGGAAGGGCGATCCGGAAGCCTTGGCCTTGTAGCGCAGGCCGTCGGCAACGATAGCGGTCTTGGTTTCAGCCTTGGCCATGAGCAGTGTCCGGTTCGGCACGATGCTTGGCGCGATCGATGGCGGCCTTGGCCGCCAGCTCGGCGGCGAGCGAGGCATCCAGGCCCGACCGGCAAAGGCCGGCGTGCTGATAGTTCATGCTTTCGTACACCTCGGCGGCGGCGGGATAGGCATCCAGCAGCTGGCCGAGCCCGTCGCCGGGGGCGACGTCGCGGAATTCATCCACCAGGTGCATCACGACCGAACGGTACTGCTCGGGGCCCACTGGCACGGGGCTGTGCTCGAGCCGTTCGAGAAGTTGGGCGAGGACGTGCGTCACCGCCAAGTCGGTCTTTTGCGCCGGAGTGTGGGTAGCGTTCATGGGTTCCATCTGGGGCGGCAAGCCGCGATTACAAGGGAGCGACGGTGGCGGCAGCGCCCCGTGCGGCATGGAATTTGACCAGCAGAGCATGCAGCATTTCGGTCGAAAGGCCATGAATGACCAGACGGTGCCCCGCTCGCAGCGTGGACATCGGCACCATCGGGTGCTTGTTGTTGACCAGGATCAGGTGCTCGCGCGCGTCCAGCAGAGTCGCCGCGTAGATGCCGATCGTCTCGTCCAGCTGCAGCGAATTGGCGGCTCGCCAGAAGTCGTTGTCGGTCAACATCAGCTGGTAGAGAGGCGTGAACAGTTCGATCGCGCTCTGCAGGTCGAGGATGTTCAGCCGCCCGCGCGGCATGTCGGCGAGGTGCACGGGCGGCTCCGAAATCATCGAGAAATCGACCGTCTGCGCCTTGCACAGCTCAACCCCCTTCGCACGCAGTGCCTGGTTGAGCCGGATCACGAAGTTGAACAGGTTGAGGTCGTGCTTCAGGAACATGTCGTCCCGCAGCGCGTCGATGTCGGCCGGCTCCAGCGGCGACGTCTCGACTCGCGCGGGCGAATTGGTGCCGATGAAGGCCAGCACCTGCGAGCCGAGGTGAAAGTGCCGAAGGATGAGCCAGTTGGCCTCCGGCGAGACGAAGCGCTTGAGCCCCCACGCCAGCAGGCGGTGCAGCATCCCCGAATGCGCCCAGTTGCGCGGCACGAACACCTTGCAGACCTGGAACAGCACGATCGCCAGGCGCGCCAGCGGACGCAAAAATGGCAGCAGGTACTGCCGCGATGCCGAGCTCGAGTCGGCCAGCCAGGCCTCCTTGACCGGATCGGGCAAGGGCGTGCTCTGGTCGAGGTACAGCGCGAGCCACGGGTTCGGGTCGCGCGGGTCGTGCTCGCGCGCCAGGAAATCGGGCATCGGCTTCATGCGCGCCCCGGCGGCCGGGTGACGTGCTCGAACTGCATGAGGTACAGCGCCGCGGTGTTGCGGGCCGTGTCGACGATGCGTCGCGCCGCCCCGCCCTCGTCGTCCAGATCCATCACCATCTCGACCGCAGCCAGCCAGCGCTCGAGGTGGTTCTCGTCGTTGTGCCCGTGGTATTCGAGGAAGCGGAACACCTCCGGCGACAGAGGCAGCCCGGCCTTGATCAACGGCAGCAGCGCCGGCACGATGCGCTGCCCGGTGCCCTCGATGATGTAGATCGCGCCCAGCAGGCCGATGGGATTGGGCCGCGCGGCCAGGCCGTGCAGGTAGGCGTTGAGCGCCTCGCCACCCGGGTTGCGGCGCAGGGTGTCGATGTCGGCGACGCTTCCGCCGGCCTTGCGGTAGTCGTCGAAGAGGATCATGAAGTCGTTCTGTTCCTCGCCCGCATGCACGCCGATCAGCGCGGCCAGCGCCTCGTAAGGTGCGGCCAGCGAAGCAGCGCCCTCGCGCATCCACTTGCTGCCCTCGCGCACCTGCGGAATCCAGTTCTCCATCCAGTTCAGGTAGTCGGGCGCCTTGAACCGGCGCTCGCGGATCTGCCGAACCAGCGGTGTACGCCAGACACGCGAGCGGTAGTCGTGCCAGATGGATGCCAGCTCCGTCAGTAGCGCCTGCAGGCGCTCGGGCGCTGCGGCCGGGTCGTGCGGCGCCGCGATGGCATCCGCCTCGGCTTCGAGTGGCGCAGACACGGCCGGGACCACCACCGCCGATGCGTCGGCACCAGATTCTTCCGCCTCGAACAGAAGGTAGCCGGCAGTGAAACGCCCCGATTCGGGCACGTAGCAGAAGATCTGCTCACCCGGCTTCAAGCTCCGGCCCTGCAGGAACTCGGCCAGCATGATCATGATCGAGGCCGCCCCCGTGTTGCCGCGCCAGGCCAGGTTGCTCCACCAGCGCTCGCGCGGAATGGCAAGCCCCGCCTTCTGCATGAGCCCGTCGACCACCGGAATGAATTTTTCGGACGAGTAGTGACACAGAAAATGGTCGACCCGCGCCGGGTCGAGCCAGCCGTCGCGCACCAACCCCGCGTATTCATGGATGCCCACGTCGAACAGGTGCGGCAACAACCGGATGTCCTGCCGCAGCGACAGCGCGCCTGCGGCCTCGGCCTCGCCCCAGGAGTCGAAGTCGAAGTGGCCGCGTGAGCGGTCCTCGGTCAGGCCCAGCTGCATGCACACCGGATAGTCGCCCGAGAAGGAGCGGTGATGAATCCACTTCAAGCGCAGCCGCACGCCCGCCTGGCCTCCCAACGCCGGCGTGCCGCCCGACAACAGCAGCGCCCCGGCGCCATCCGACAGCATCCAGCGCAGGAAGTGCGCATCGAAGTCGCAGTCGTAGCCGCGCGCGGCGAAGCGCGAGCGCTTGAAGATGCGCGATGGCATTTCGCTGGCGACGGCCAGCGCCGTGCGGTGCGCGCCCAGCTCGATGCCCTGCGCGGCCGCCTGGATGGCGCCCACGCTGGCCGCGCACACGCCCTGCACGGAGATGGTTTCCATCGGCGGTGCCGCCAGTTCGCCCTGGATCATGTTGGCGAAGCCCGGCATCACCGCATCGCCGCCCGACGAGCCACTGGCCAGCATCGAGACCCGCGAGATCTCGGCCGCGCCTCGCTGCAGGCAATGCCGGATCGCGTTTGCGGCCATCTGCGCATTGCTGTGGACCGTGCGGCCTTCGGCGTCGATGCCATAGTGGCGCTGGCGGATGCCGTTCTCGGCCAGGATGCGCCGCTTGATGCGCTCCGACATGCGATTGATCGGCGCGATGTATGCATCCATCTCGTCGTTGGACACGGGCTCGCCGGGCATGAAGAAGCCGGCACTTTCAAGATAGACGCGCTGGAATGGAACAGGCATGGATCAGGACCGTGGAAGAGAACCGGGAGGCATCAGCGAACGGGTGCGAAATCGCGGCAGCAACGCGCCCAGCAGGAAGACGCGCGCCATGTAGGCGAGCAGGCCGCCTTCGTTCAACGACGGATGCACGCGCGCCCGGTAGCGCTCGCGATGCAGCCGCATCAATTCGGACCAGTGCGCCTTCGAGTTCTCGTGGTGGGCCGTGTGCAGGCCGATGTTGAAGAGCAGCGGGTTGACCAGGCCCTCGAAGTTGCGAGCGTAGGCCAGCGGGCCGTCCTTGGCGCCCGTGCGTCCGTCCGCATGCGCATGCTGCAGGTAGTTGGTGGCCAGCAGCCAGTGCAGCC
This sequence comes from Variovorax sp. KK3, assembly GCF_001984055.1. Taxonomy (GTDB): domain Bacteria; phylum Pseudomonadota; class Gammaproteobacteria; order Burkholderiales; family Burkholderiaceae_C; genus Variovorax. The sequence goes on along the minus strand of NZ_LYVO01000010.1, from coordinate 24,392 downwards.
CATGCAACTGAGGCAGGATCACGAACACCAGCGCGCGGCGCCAGTCGATGGCCAGCAACAGCGCCCAGCTGCCCAGCCACAGCGCGTACTGCGCCATGCAGTAACGCCAGGCGCCCGGCCAATGGCGGCGCAGATGCTTCAGCCAGCCGATGAAGATCGGATAGAGCACCGCCGCCGCCTGCAGCGGATGCAACAGGTAGCCCAGCAGATGGTTGGTGTCGCCGCCGAATCGGTAGGTGCGCGCGGCGTCTCGCGGCCCGTGCCGAAAGCGGTGGTGGTTGGCCACGTGCGCCGGCCAGAACACGAAGGTCGGATGCCCCTGCAGCAGCGTCAGCCAGGCGTCGGTGAAACGGTTGGCCCAGCGGCCGTGCCACATGCGCAGGTGCGCATGGTTGTGGTGGATCACGCCGGTGCCGAGGGTCAAGAAAAGCATGGCGCCGTACAGCAGCCAATGAAAGCCGTGCACCCACTGCCACGCCGCCAGCACCGGCAGCAGCACCATGTACGCCAGGCTCTGCCAGTCGCGCCAATGACGCAGCCGCGGCAGCATCGACGAATGGACAAGCGAGGACGCCACTTGCGCAGGCTACAACAACATTTCCGGCACGATCGGTGCGATCAGCCTGTTGTAGAAGCGTTGGAAGAAGGTCGCTTCCGGTTCGGAGGTGAGCACCATTTCCTTCTCGCCATCGGTGGTCAGCCATTCGAGCTGGCCGCTGTCCTTGGCCAGGCGCAGGCGATAGGAGTTTTGCACCCGGCTCACGTTGATGACCCGCAGCATCTCGCGCGCCAGTTGCGGGCTGTCGATCAGCAGGCCCATCTCGGTGTTCTGCGTGGCCGAGCGCGGGTCGAGGTTGGCCGAGCCGATCATGATGCGCGACCGGTCGATGGCAGCCGTCTTGGCATGCAGGCGCCCGAGCGAGCTGCCGAAGGAGCCGAAGCGCTTGCTGGCCATGGTGCGCTCGGGGCTCAGCTCGTAGAGGTCGGCGCCGGTCTTGAGCAAGCGCAGGCGGTAGCGCACGTAGCCCGTGTGAACCAGCGGCTCGTCGTTGGCGGCCAGCGAATTGGTGAGCAGCACCAGCTTGATCTTGCGCCTGCCCAGTTCCTCGAACGCGGCCATGCCCTGCTCGCCCGGGACCAGGTAGGGCGAGGTCATCTGCACCTCTTGCTTGGCCTCGAGCAGGTTGGTCCAGATGCGCATGGTCACACTGGTGGCCAGGGCCTGCTCGGCCGTCATGGTGGTGGGCTTGGTGGGCGGGTCTGCCACTGCGTTGGCCGTGCCCCACAGCAGACCCATGCGCCCGGCGTCCAGCTCTTCGCTGATCGGCCCGTAACCGAGGATGTCGACCGGCGGCAGGATGATCTGGGGCGGCGGCGCGGCCATGCCGATCCACGCGTCGAATTCGGCGGTGCCGGGATTCGTGCCGCCCTGGCCGTGCACGATGTCCTCGATGGGCCAGACCTGCTCGCTGTTCCAGTACGTGTCGAAGATGGTTTCGAGCCGCGGCACCACCTTGCCCACCACCACCGCGTCCATGTCGATGAAGTTCTGCGCTTCGCTGAGCACGAAGTACTCGTCGGCGATGTTGCGGCCGCCGACCACCGCCATCACGCCGTCGGCGATGAACAGCTTGTTGTGCATCCGGTGGTTCAGGCGGTAGATCTCTTGCGGCGAGGCGGCGAAACGCGACAGGAAGCCGTCGCGGCCGCAGCAGAAGGGATTGAAGAGCCGGACTTCCACGTTCGGCGTGCGCGACAGCGCCAGCAGCAGGTATTGGCTCTTGGCGGTGTACAGGTCGTCGACGATGACCCGCACCTTGACGCCACGCGCGGCGGCTTCGCGCAGCGAGCGCATCAGCAGCCGGCCGACGGCATCGTTCTCGAGCTGGTAGTACTGCACCACCAGCGAACGCTCGGCCCGCTTCGCCAGCTGGATGCGCGCGTCCAACGAGTACACGCCCAGCGGCATCAGGCGAAAGCCGGAGTGCTCGTCAGGCGGCGTGGAGGCGGCCACCACCTTGGCCAGGGTGGTCGACGGATCGACCGCCGCGGCGTTCGTGACCGGCCGCTCCTTGGCCGGCGGCAGCGAGCCGCAGGCGCCGAGAACTGCGGCCAAAACGCATGGCAGCGCGGCGCGCAACAAACGAACCCAAGCATTCATGATCGATCCTCTCTTTTGTTATTCCCGATACGCCGGAGGGCACCCGACGGTTTCATGCTGGCCCTACGGCGTCCCGGTTCTAGAATTTCGCGATGCCTCTTCCCGGAGTTACACCATGACCCGTCGGATTCTCGCGCGTCTCACCGCGCTCTCGTTCCTTTCGATCCTTCCGGTGGTTTTTTCACCTGCCTTGGCCGCGCTGGACATCGGCGACCCCGTCCCGAAGTTCACCGCCACCGCGGCGCTCGACGGCAAGACCTTCAGCTATTCGCTGGCCGATGCGCTGAAGAAGGGCCCGGTGGTGGTGTACTTCTTCCCCGCAGCCGGCACCCAGGACTGCAACATCGAGGCGCATGCCTTCGCCGAGGCGATGGCCGCCTTCGAGGCGGTCGGCGCCAGCGTGATCGGCGTCTCGGCCGACGACATCGACACGCTGAAGGACTTCTCGGTCAAGCAGTGCCAGAGCAAGTTTCCGGTCGCCTCCGACCAGGCCAAGACGGTGATCGAGGGCTTCGACGCCGTCATGCAGACCCGCCCGGATTTCGCCAACCGCCTGTCGTACGTGGTGTCGCCCAACGGCACGGTCGCCTACTACTACCAGAACCTCAACCCGGACAAGCACGTGGAGCGCATGCTCAACGCGGTCAAGGCCCTGCCGAAGCCAGGCGCTAGTCGTTAAAGGGCGCTCGGCAGCGGCGGCCTGGCGCTTCGCGCACAATTTCGGCCCATGCAGCTCCACTACATCGCCAACGAGGGCGTGCCCTCCTCTTCCGGCCGCACCCTCCCCGTTCTCGACCCTTCGGACGGCCAGGCCTTCGACGAAATCCAGCGCGGCACTTCGGCCGACATCGACGCCGCTGTGCGCGCCGCGCGCGACTGCTTCGAGACGACGTGGGAGAAGCAGAGCGCAGCCGACCGCGGCCGGCTGCTCTACAAGCTCTCGCAGAAGATCGCCGAGCACACCGACGAACTCGCCCTGCTCGAACAACGCGATTGCGGCAAGCCTGTGAAGCAGGCCCGTGCCGACGCGCTGGCGCTGGTGCGCTACTTCGAGTTCTATGCCGGTGCCTGCGACAAGCTGCACGGCGAGACCATTCCCTACCAGGACGGGTACAGCGTCTTCACCTGGCGCGAGCCGCATGGCGTCACGGGGCACATCATCCCGTGGAACTACCCGATGCAGATCTTCGGCCGCAGCGTCGGCGGTGCGCTGGCCGCGGGCAATGTCTGCGTCGTCAAGCCTTCCGAAGATGCCTGCCTGTCGCTGATCCGCGTGGCGCAACTGGCGGCCGAGGTGGGCTTTCCGCCCGGTGCGATCAACATCGTGACGGGTTACGGCCACGAAGTGGGCGACGCGCTCGCGCGACACCCCGGCATCGACCACATCAGCTTCACCGGCAGCCCGAAGGTGGGCACGCTGATCCAGCAGGTGGCGGCCGAGCGGCATTGTCCTGTCACGCTGGAACTGGGCGGCAAGAGCCCGCAGATCATCTTCGCGGATGCCGACCTCGGCGCCGCCATTCCGGTGCTGATCAACGCGATCGTGCAGAACGCGGGCCAGACCTGCTCGGCCGGCTCGCGCGTTCTGGTCGAGCGTGAAATCTACGAACTGCTGATGGAGCGCCTGGGACAGGCCTTCACGGCGCTGCGCGTGGGGCCGGCGGCCATGGACCTCGACGCGGGCCCCCTGATCCGCCAGACGCAGCAGCAGCGCGTGTGGGACTTTCTATCGGACGCGCAGCACGCCGGCATCCCGATGGTGGCGCAGGGCACGGTGGTCGACGATGCGCCGCAAACAGGCTTCTACCAGGCGCCGACGCTGTTGCGCGACGTGCCGGTGACGCATCGCCTGGCGCAGGAAGAAGTGTTCGGGCCGGTGCTGGCCGCGATGAGCTTTCGGGACGAGGACGAAGCGGTGGCGCTGGCCAATGCGACGCAGTTCGGTTTGGTCGCCGGCATCTGGACACAGAACGGTGGCCGCCAGTTCCGCATGGCCAAGCGGGTGAGGAGCGGCCAAGTCTTCATCAACAACTACGGTGCCGGCGGCGGTGTCGAGCTTCCGTTCGGCGGTGTGAAGTCGTCGGGCTACGGGCGCGAGAAGGGGTTCGAGGCCCTGTACGGATTCACCACCCTCAAGACCGTGGCAGTGCGCCACGGCTGAGGATCGTCTTCACTGTCGCTAGCCGTCCTTGGTCGGCTGGGCCGGGATGGTCGGCGGGTCGTGCTCCAGCGAAGCAACATCGGTTTCGGGATCTCCCTGCGCGAGGCCCGGGCTGCTCGGATTCAGCTTGCGGGCGGCTTTCTCTCGCGCCTTGTCTTCCTTCTTCTTCTTCTTGGCCAACTCCTTCTGACGTTTCTCGTAGCCGTAGTTCGGTGTTGCCACGCGTCTTCTCCTTCCTGAAAGGCAGTCCCGGTGACTGCGACTGCCCAATGTAAGCGATAACCGAGCCCGTTCAGAGCACCGCGAGCGCTTGTTCGAGGTCGGCCCGCAGATCGTCCACGTCCTCCAGACCGATCGAGAAGCGCACCAGCGTGCCCTTGTGGGGCCAGTGCGAAACGTTCGGTTCGCGCATCAGGCCGATGTCGTAGGGCACGACCAGGCTGATGGGGCCGCCCCATGAATAGCCGAGGCGGAACAGGCGCAGGCCGTCGCAGAAGCGGTCGACCTGCTCTGCGCTGTAGCGGTCGTCGAAGACCACCGAGAACAGGCCGGCCGCCATGTCTCGCGCGCCGCACAGCCGCAGCCAGTTCGCATGGCCGGGCGAACTCTCCAATGCGGGGTGCAGCACCTGTGCGATCTCCGCGCGATCGGCCAGCCAGCGGGCCAGTTCGCGGGCGGCGTTGTCGTGCGCCTGGTAGCGCAGGCCGATGCTGGGCAGCGAACGCAGCAGGGTCTCGACGTCGCCGACGCCAACGCCGTAGCCCATGCGCATGTGGCTGAGCTTGAGGGCGCGGTGCAGGCGATCGTCGCGCGTGACCACGCTGCCCATGAGCACGTCGCCGCCACCGCTCGGGTACTTGGTCAGCGCGTGGACCGAGATGTCGACGCCCTCCCCGCTGCCGTTGAAATCGAAGGGCGCGAAGGCCAGGCCGGCGCCCCAGGTGTTGTCGAGCGCGGTGATCACGTTGCGTGCGCGGCACGCGGCCACCAGGGCGGGCAGGTCCGGGAATTCCATGGTCACCGAACCGGGGGCCTCGACCCAGACGAGCCTGGTGCGCTCCGACAGCTTGGCCGCAAGGTCGGCCGGATTCATCGGGTCGTAGAGCCGGTGCGTGATGCCGAAGTTGGCCAGCTCGCCGCTGCACAGCGCCTTGTTCGGGCCGTAGGCGTTGTCGGGCACCAGCACTTCGTCGCCGGTCTTCAGGAACGCGAAGGCCACCAGCGCGATGGCCGCCAGGCCGCTGGGCACCAGCAGGCATTCGGCGCCGCCTTCGAGACTGGCCAGCCGCTCTTCCAGCGTGAAGGTGGTGGGCGTGCCGTGCAGGCCGTAGGTGTAGCCGGCCTTGGTTTTCCAGTCGCGCGCGCGCATGGCGGCGACGTCGGCGAAGAAGACGGTGGAAGCCTTGTAGACGCCCGGCTGGGGCGCGGCAAAACGGGACGGCGGTACGTAGGGATGGTGGATCAGTTCGGTGATGGGCTTCGGCATGGTGTGATGCTAGTCGACGCCGCTCGTCGAGCGGCCCACAATGCCCGCATGCTGCTGACGCGCGATCCCTGCCCACGGCTGCGCCCCTTCGTGCGCTCGGTGTGGGTGTCGGTGCCCGACGCAGCCGGCCGTGCCACGCGCTCACCGCGCGAACACGTGCTGCCCACCGGTGACATGCATCTGGTCCTGCGGCTGTCGGGCCCGCCGCTGCGGCTGTTTACAAGCCCGGCGGACACCGCGGGCCACACGGTCGGCCATGCGATCGTGGGCGGTGCGCGCTCGGTCTTCTATGCACGCGACGTCTCGGTGCCGACCCGCTCCGTCGGTGCGCAGTTGCGGCCAGGCGCGGCCTTGGCGCTGCTCGGACTGCCGGCCGATGCGCTGGCCGGCCAGCACACGCCGCTGGACGCGCTTTGGGGCGATGCGGCCGTGCAAGGGGCGCTGCAGCGGGTTCACGACGCCATTGGCCCCAAGGCGCAGCTGTCGGTCTTCGAGACGTTGCTGGCCGAGCGCCTTGCGCCGCAGCCGCGGGCCATGCATCCTGCCGTCGCGCAGGCCTTGGCGGGCCTGGGCGGCGGCCTGCCGGTCCGGGCGCTGGTGGAAGCCAGTGGCTACAGCCACCGCCGCTTCATCACGCTGTTCCGCGAGGCGACGGGGCTTGCGCCCAAAGAATGGCAACGCGTGCGCAGACTGCAGCGGCTGATGTCGGACGAACCGGCCCGGCCGGAACGGCGTTGGGTCGCGCTGGCACTGGAGGCCGGGTACAGCGACCAGTCGCATTTCAACCGCGACTTCCTCGAGATCGCAGGCATGACGCCCCAGGCCTACCGCCGTGCCGCGCCCGATGCGCCCAATCACGTGCGGGCCGACTTCAATTTCTTGCAAGACCGGGGGCGAACGCGAGACCAAAATGGCCGCCGATCTTCCACTTCGACAGGAGCCTCCGATGGTCATTCATGAGTTGTTCGCCTACCTGTGCGTCGACGACACCGCCAAAGCAATCGACTGGTATGGCGACGTGTTCGGCGCCACCGAGAAGTTCAGGTTGACCGAGCCTTCCGGCCGCATCGGCCACGCGGAACTGGCCTTCGGCGGCACCACGCTGATGCTGTCCGACGAGTTCCCTGAATACGGCATCCGCGGTGCCGCGACCATCGGTGCGACCTCGGTCACCATCCACCTGCACGTCGACGACGCCGATGCGCTCGTCGAGCGCGCCGTGAACGCCGGCGCCGCGCTCGAGATCGCGGTGCAGGACCAGTTCTACGGCGAGCGCTCGGGCTCCTTCAAGGATCCGTTCGGCCACCGCTGGAACGTGGGCCACAGCATCGAGGAGCTGTCGCCCGAGGAAATGCAGCGGCGCTACACGGAGCTCATGAAGTCGGAATCGGCGCAGTAACAAAACCGCCCGCTGCGACAGCCGCCGCCGCCGGGCCGCCCCAAGGCGGCTGCGCCTCCCCCTCGGGGGGTGGAGTTACACGAAGCGAAGCGCAGTGAAAGGCCGGGGGGCCGTATTTCAGACCGACCACTTCTCGAGCAGCTTCTCGGCGCCGAGCGAGTCGTAGCCCTCGAAGGGCTGGTGAATCCACGGATTGGTGGGCAGGTACTCGACCGAGTAGTCCGGCGTGAAGGTCGACAGCGCCTTGGTCCAGATCACGGCGCTGCGCAGCTCGGTGATCGGCTTGTAGTTGCTCTTGAGCATCTCCACCACCGCGTGAAGGGTGTGGCCAGAGTCGGCCAGATCGTCCACCAGGAGCACCCGGCCCGCGATCTCGCCCTTGGGCGTGGTGATGTAGCGCGCGATGTCCAGGTGGCCCTGGATCGTGCCCGCGTCGGCGCGGTACGAGCTGGTCGACATGATCGCCAGCGGCTTGTCGAAGATGCGCGACAGCACGTCGCCGGGGCGCATGCCGCCGCGCGCCAGGCACAGGATGGTGTCGAACGCCCAGCCCGACTGATGCACCTTGATCGCGAGCTTCTCGATCAGGTTGTGGTACTCGTCGTAGCTCACGTACAGGTGTTTGCCGTCTTCGGTCAGCATGGAAAAGCTTCTCCTGGTGGTGGTCGTTCGGTCAATCGGCGAGGTAGGGGTGGCGCATCATGATCGTGTGATCGCGATCAGGGCTGGTCGACACCATGTGGATCGGCACGCCCGTCACCTGCTCGATGCGCTGCAGGTAGAGCCGCGCATTGATCGGCAGCTTGTCGTAGTGGGAGATGCCGACGGTGCTGTCGCTCCAGCCCTCGAGCGTTTCGTAGACGGGCTTGCAGCGCGCGATCTCGTCGGCGCCCAGCGGCAGGATGTCGGTGTACTCGCCGTCGAGCTCGTAGCCGGTGCACAGCTGAAGCTCCTTCAGGCCGTCCAGCACGTCGAGCTTGGTGATGCACAGGCCGGACAGCCCGTTGACCTGGGCCGAACGCTTGAGCAGCGCGGCATCGAACCACCCGCAGCGGCGGCTGCGGCCGGTGGTCACGCCCTTCTCGGCGCCCACCGTGCTCAGGTGGTAGCCGACGGTGCCGGGCTTGTCCCAGTCGAGCTCGGTCGGGAAAGGCCCGCCGCCGACGCGCGTGCAATACGCCTTGGTGATGCCCAGGATGTAGTGCAGCATGCCCGGCCCCACACCCGCCCCGGCCGCGGCATTGCCGGCCACGCAGTTGCTCGACGTGACGTAGGGATAGGTGCCATGGTCGACGTCGAGCAGCGTGCCTTGCGCGCCTTCGAAGAGCAGGTTGGCGCCGGCGCGATGGGCATCGTTGAGCTCGCGCGATACGTCCGCCATCATGGGCTTGAGCAGTTCGGCGTGGCGCATGGCCTCGTCGTAGACCGCGTCGAATTCGATGGCCGGCGCATTGAGCACCTGCGTCAGCACGTGGTTGTGCAGGTCGAGCAGCACGCGCAGCTTGTCGGCGAAGCGCTCGGGGTGCTTCAGGTCCTGCACGCGCAGCGCACGGCGCGCGATCTTGTCTTCGTAGGCCGGGCCGATGCCGCGGCCGGTGGTGCCGATTTTCTCGATGCCACCTTTTTCGCGATAGGCCTCGCGCGCGATGTCCAGCGCCGCGTGAAAAGGCAGGATGAGCGGGCAGGCCTCGCTGATGCGCAGGCGCGAACGCACCTCGACGCCGGCTTTCTCGAGCCCCTCGATCTCCTCGAACAGTTTGCCGGCCGACAGCACGACACCGTTGCCGATGTAGCACTTGACGCCCGGCCGCATGATGCCGCTGGGGATCAGGTGCAGCGCGGTCTTCACGCCGTTGATGACCAGCGTGTGGCCCGCGTTGTGGCCGCCCTGGAAGCGCACCACGCCCTGCGCGCTCTCGGTCAGCCAGTCGACCAGTTTGCCCTTGCCTTCGTCGCCCCATTGGGTGCCGACGACGACGACGTTTCGTCCGGTGGTAACGCTCATGATTTCCGCTCTCGAAGATTCAGATGGATTGGACCTTCCATTGCCCTGCCTGCTCGATCAGCTCGCGGTCGCAATGGAATTCGTCGATCTCGCTCTCGTGGCCCGGCAACACGCAGACCACGGTCTCGCCCTGGCCGCGCAGCGCCGCGATGGATTGGCCCAGGCCCGGGGCGTCGCTCCAGGGCGCACGAATGGCCGCCCGCAAGGGCCGCGCGGGCAGCACGCCCACGAGCTCGCGCACGTCGAGGCTGAAGCCGACGGCCGGGCGGTTGCGGCCGAACACGGCCCCGACCTCGTCGTATCGCCCGCCGCGCACCAGCGCATCGCTGGCGCCTTCGGTGTAGATGCCGAAGCGCATGCCGCTGTAGTAGGCATAGCCGCGCAGGTCGGCCAGGTCGAAGCTCAGGCGTGCGCCTTCGAGGCGGCCGGCCAGCTGCCTGAGATCGCTCAATGCCTGGCGCATGGTCGCGGTGTCGGGCAGCACCCGCGCCGCTTCGTCCAGCACCGCGGCGTCGCCGTACAGACTCGGCAGCGCCAGCAGGCCCTCGCGCGCGACGGCGGGGAAATCCTTGGTGATGTCGCTCAAGGCGCTGGCGTCCTTCGCGGCCAACGCGGCATGAACGCGGGCGATGGTGGCGGCGTCGACCGGCACGCCGGCGAACAGCGCGCGCACGATGCGCGCATCGGCCAGGTCGACGATGACAGGATGCTTCACGCCAGCCGCGCGAAGGCAGTCGAGCGCGAGGCGAAGTACCTCGGTGTCTGCTTCCAGGCCGGCATGGCCGTAGATTTCGGCGCCGAACTGCAGCGGCTCGCGCGTGGCGTGGGGACGGTCGGGCCGGGTATGGAGCACGGGGCCGCAGTAGCAGAGCCTTGCGACGCCGCGGCGGTTGAGCAGGTGGGCATCGATGCGCGCGACCTGGGGCGTGGTGTCGGCACGCAGGCCCATGCTGCGGCCAGAGAGCTGGTCCACCAGCTTGAAGGTTTGCAGGTCCAGCGCCTCGCCAGTGCCGGACAGAAGCGATTCGAGGTGCTCCAGCAGCGGCGGCATGACAAGCTCGCAACCATAACCACGGGCGGTGTCGAGCAGCTGGCGTCGAAGTTCTTCGATGTGACGCGCCTCGGAGGGCAGCACATCGGCAATGTGATCCGGGAGGACCCAGGCAGACATGGGGAATCGGGGGCGTGGTTAAACCAGGATTCTACCGGGCCACCGACACGCGGCCGCGCTCGCGATGCACGGCCCTATGCCAGAACCCAGAGCAGGAAGAGGCCCAGCAGGATGCTGCACAGGCCGAAGAAGCGCAGCTGCCCATCGCGCAGTTGCATGAGCTGGCCGAAGCCGCGCCGCCAGCCGCCCGGTGACACGAAGGGCAGTATTCCTTCGATCACCAGCACGAGCGCCAGTGCGCTCCAGAAGATCTCCCCGCTCACAAGTGCACCGGATGGGCTATCGCCTCGGGCCCGCCGTGGCGCCGCCCGAGCTCTGCATCGCGCGGAAGAAGTCCGACGACGGGTCGAGCACCATCACGTCGCTCTTCTTGTTGAAGCTCTGCTTGTAGGCGTCGAGGCTGCGGTAGAACTGGGCGAACTGCGGGTCGCGGCCGAAGGCTTCGGCATAGGCCGCAGCGGCCCGCGCGTCGCCCTCGCCCTTGATCTTCTGCGCATCGCGGTACGCGTTGGCCACGACCACCTCGCGCTGGCGATCGGCATCGGCACGGATCTTCTCGCCCTCGGCGAAGCCGGTGGAGCGCAGCTCGTTGGCCACGCGTTTGCGCTCGGCTTCCATGCGGCGGTACACGGACTCGGTGATCGCCTCGACGTAGTCGACGCGCGTGACGCGCACGTCGATGATCTCGATGCCCCACGGCTTGGCGCCCTTCACCACGGCCGCCATCTCGCGCTGCACGTCGCTCATCAGGGCTTCCCGCCGGGTCGAGATCAACTCGCGCACGGTGCGCTTGTTGACGTTTTCCTGGAAGGCGTTGCGCACCACGCGGTTCAGTTGCACGGCACCGGCGTTCTCGTCGAGCCCGACGTTGCGGATGTATTCCGACGGGTTGCTGATGCGCCAGCGCACGTACCAGTCGATCACCACCCGCTGCTTCTCGGACGTGAGCATCGGCTCAGGGTCGAGGCTGGACAGCGTGAGCAGGCGCTTGTCGATGTACGACACGTTCTGGAAAGGCGGTGGCAGCTTGAAGTTCAGGCCCGGCTCGGTGATCACTTCCTTGATCTGACCCAGGGCATAGACCACGCCGAACTGGCGCTGGTCGACCACGAAAAGGGTGGAACTCAGCAGCGCGAGCGCCACCAGAACCGACGAAACGATGAAGCCAAGTTTGTTCATTGTTGTGTTGCTCCTCAGCGCACGTCGCGGTCGCGCGAGCGGCCGTCGCGGGCGCGGGACTCGACGGGCGCGACGGGAATCACCGACGACTGCGGCGGCGCGGTACCGGCCACGTTCGGAGTGGCACCGTCGACCGGCGCGCCTGCGCCGCCCGGACCGGCGCCCTGGATGAGCTTGTCGAGCGGCAGGTACAGCAGGTTCGAACCCTGCTTCGAATCGACCAGCACCTTGGTGGTGTTGGTGTAGATCTGCTGCATCGCGTCGGTGTACATGCGGTCGCGGGTGACCTGCGGCGCGCGCTGGTATTCGGCAAGCACCGAGCTGAAGCGCTGCGCATCACCCTGGGCCTGCGCCGTGATGCGGGCCTTGTAGGCTTCGGACTCCTCGAGCAGCCGCGAAGCGGTACCGGTGGCACGCGGCACCACGTCGTTGGCGTAGGCCTGGGCCTCGTTCTTGGTGCGCTCGCGTTCCTGGCCGGCCTTGAGCACGTCGTCGAACGCCGCCTGCACCTGCTCGGGCGGACGCAACCCGCCCTGCTGCACATTGATGCCGACCACCTCGATGCCCACCTTGTAGCGGTCGAGGATGTTCTGCATCAGCGCGCGCACGCGCGGCGCGATCTGGTCGCGCTCTTCGGCCAGCGCCGCGTCCATCTTCATCTTGCCGACCACCTCGCGCACGGCCGTTTCGGCGACCTGCACGACGGCGTCGGTCGGCGTCTTGCTCTCGTAGAGATAGGCGCGCGCATCGCTCAGGCGGTATTGCACGGCGAACTTGATCTCGACGATGTTCTCGTCCTCGGTCAGCATGGCCGAGTCCCGCAGGCCGGTGGAGCGCACGATGGTGTCGCGGCCCACGTCGATGGAACGGATCTGGGTCACCACCACGATCTCGTGGCGCTGGATCGGATACGGCAGGCGCCAGTTGAAGCCGGCACCCACGGTTGCCTTGTAGCGCCCGAACTGGGTGATCACGCCCTGCTGGCCTTCGTTCACGATGAAGAAGCCGGTACCCAGCCAGATCAGCACCGCGACCGCCGCCACCAGGCCCAGGCCGACGCCGGCGTTCTTCATGTCGGGCTTCATGCCGTTGCCGCCGCCATTGCCGCCGGTGGGACGCCCACCGTTGCCGCCGCGGCCGCCACCGAACAGCCCGCCGAGCTTGCGGTTGAAGTCACGCCAGAGCTCGTCGAGGTCGGGTGGCCCCTGGTTCGGGCCTTGACCCTGGCCGCGCGGCCGGTTGTTGTTGTTGCTGTTGTTGTTGTTGTTGCCGGATGGCCCGGCGTCCTCGTCAGGACGGTTGGCATTCGGACGGTCGCCGTTCGACGAGGGCTCGTCGCCTCGCCCCCAACGGCCGTCGTTCAGGTTGAACATGCCCTGAAACCGTCTCCACACTGGCTTTGCATTCATTCGTCGTCTTCTCTGGTCAGTGAGGGGATTGTGCCAATGCGCCGACGCCGTCGTGCAATTCGGCGCCAGGCTCTGGGGTCATGCCGGGCTGCGACGACGACATCGCACGCCGTGCGAGCTCTGCCCGCAGGGCGGGCAGGCCCTCGCCGCTGTGCGCGCTCAGGAAGATGCGCGCCACCTGCGCGCCGTCGACCTCGATCTCGTCGACCAGCGCGAGCGGCCGCTGTGCTGCGTCGATCGCGTCCAGCTTGTTGAAGACGAGGAGCTGGGGCACCGTATCGGCGCCGATCTCTTTCAGCACCGACTGCACCTCGGCCATCTGCTCGGGGTGGTGCGGATTGGAAGCGTCCACCACGTGCAGCAGCAGGTCGGCATCGACCGCCTCCTGCAGGGTGGCCTTGAAGGCGTCGATCAGGCCGTGGGGCAGTTCGCGGATGAAGCCCACCGTGTCGGAGATCGACACCTTGCGATTCGCGTCACCCAGGTAAAGATGGCGCGTGGTCGTGTCCAGCGTGGCGAAGAGCTGGTCGGCCGCATAGGCGCGTGCCTTCACGAGCGCGTTGAACAGCGAAGACTTGCCGGCGTTGGTGTAGCCCACCAGGGAGATGTTGAAGGTGTCACGACGCTCGCGCTGGCGGCGCTGCGTGCCGCGCTGTCGCTGCACCTTGGACAGGCGCTCGCGCGTGCGGCGGATGGCGTCGCCGATCATGCGGCGGTCGAGTTCGATCTGCGTTTCGCCCGGGCCGCCACGCGTGCCGATGCCGCCGCGCTGCCGCTCCAGGTGGGACCAGCGCCGCACCAGGTGCGTGCTGAGGTACTGAAGGCGCGCGAGTTCGACCTGCAGCTTGCCTTCGTGCGAGCGCGCGCGCTGGGCGAAGATTTCGAGGATCAGGAAGGTGCGGTCGTACACGGCGACGCCCAGCTGGCGCTCGAGGTTGCGTTGCTGCGCCGGGCTCAGGGCCTGGTCGAAGATGACCTCGCTGGCGCCGTGCAGTTCGGCGAGCTCGCGGATCTCGTCGGCCTTGCCGCTGCCGACGAACAGGGCTGCATCGGGCGCACGGCGCTTGGCGACCAGGCGCGCGACAGGCTCGAGGCCGGCAGTCTGCGCGAGCAGGCCGAGTTCTTCGAGTTCGCCGTCGAAATGGGGCAGCCCGAAATCGACGCCGACGAGAACGACGGCCCCCTCTTTTCGGGAATTCAGTTCAGACAAGCGGTATCAATGAGAAAAAAGCGCGGCAGCCGGGGCCACCGCGCTTCGTGCCGTCAGGCGGCAGCGTCGTCGCTCTCGGAAGCCGAGAAGTTGACCGCCCGGCCCGGCACGATGGTGGAGATGGCATGCTTGTAGACCATCTGGGTCACCGTGTTGCGAAGCAACACGACATACTGATCGAAAGACTCGATCTGACCTTGCAGCTTGATGCCGTTGACCAAATAGATGGACACTGGCACGTGCTCTCGACGCAAGGTATTCAGGAAGGGGTCTTGTAAAAGTTGCCCTTTATTGCTCACGATATTCTCCGTGTTCAAGAGTAGTTGTTGGACTGGTCACCATAACACAGCACTTCCGCACCGCAGCACGAAACCCTGATCGCCCCCACAAAATATGGGCGCTCGAATGGCGGAACTCGTGACCGCGCCGTTGCTCCGCGCTTTCGCCTGCCCCGGAATGAGGCGTCGACGCGCCATGCAGGGGCGCAGCGGCGGGCTCAGCCTTCCTTGTCGGCGAAGGGATTCTGCTGCGTCTTGAACTCGATGCGCAACGGCGTGCCGACCAGGTCGAACTCCTTGCGAAAGCGGCCTTCGAGGAAGCGCCTGTAAGCCTCGGTCACGTGCTCCAGCGAATTGCCGTGGATCACGATCACCGGCGGGTTCATGCCGCCCTGGTGCGCATAGCGCATCTTGGGGCGGAACATGCCCGACTTCTTGGGCGCCTGGAACTGCACGGCCTCCTGCAGGAGCCGCGTGAGCACCGGCGTCGACATCTTGCGCGTGGCCGACTTGTGGGCCTGGGCAATGGCCTGCCAGAGCGGACCGAGCCCCTGGCGCTTGACGGCCGAGATGAAGTGCAGCGAGGCGAACTTGAGGAAGGCAAGCCGGGTCTCGATCTGGCGCTGGATCTGCTCGCGCTGGTAGCTGTCCACCGCGTCCCACTTGTTGATCGCGATCACCACCGCACGACCGCTTTCGAGAACGTAGCCGGCGATGTGGGCGTCTTGGTCGGTCACGCCCTCGGTGGCGTCGATCAGCAGCAGCACCACGTTGGCCGACTCGATGGCCTGGAGCGTCTTGACCACCGAGAACTTCTCGATCGCCTCGAAGACCTTGCCCTTGCGCCGCAGACCGGCCGTGTCGATCAGCTCGAAGCGCTGGCCGTTGCGTTCGAAGGGCACCGAGATCGCGTCGCGCGTGGTACCCGGCAGATCGAAGGCGACGAGGCGCTCCTCGCCCAGCCAGGTGTTGATGAGCGTGGACTTCCCGACGTTGGGCCGGCCGGCCACCGCCAGCCTGATCGGCTTGTTGACGTCTGCTTCGTCGTCGTCTTCGTCCGGCTCGGGCAAGGCCAGGGGCTCCAGGGCCAGCTCGACGAGCCCGCGGGTGCCTTGGCCGTGCGCCGCCGAGATGCCGTGCACTTCGCCGAAGCCCAGTTCGTAGAACTCTGCCAGCTTCACGCCTTCCTGCATGCCTTCGGCCTTGTTCGCGGCCAGCACGCAGGGCTTGCCGAGGCGGCGCAGCTCGTTGGCGATGTCGTGGTCCTGCGCCGAGAGGCCTTCCCGCGCATCGACCACGAAGATGACCACGTCGGCCTCGGCCACTGCCTGGCGTGTCTGCTTGGCCATCTCCTTGAAGATGCCGCTGCCGGCGTCGGGCTCGAAGCCGCCGGTGTCGATCACGATGAACTCGTGCCGGCCCTGGCGCCCATTGCCGTAGTGACGGTCGCGCGTGAGGCCGGCGAAGTCGGCGACGATGGCGTCGCGGGTCTGGGTCAGGCGGTTGAACAGCGTCGACTTGCCGACGTTGGGGCGCCCGACCAGCGCGATGACGGGTTTCATGGTCGAGCGCTCGGCCGTTACTCGGGCCGGTAGCCGAACACGCCGCCGTTGCGCGTGACCACGACCACCGTATTGCCCGCCAGCACGGGCCGCGCCGCGATGGCGGAACCATCAGGCGTCAGGCGGTTCAGCGTGGCGCCGTCCTCGCGCGACAGCACGTGGAGGAAGCCGGTGCTGTCGCCGATGATCAGCGAGCGCCCCACGGCCAGCGGCGCGGTCAGCGTGCGGTATTTGAAGCGGTCGACCTGCCAGGCGCGCTCGCCGTCGTTGCGGCGCCAGGCGACGACGTTGCCGTTCTCCTCGGTGCCGTAAACGAAGCGGTCGTCACCGCTCAGGCCCTCGGCGCTGCTCGCAGGCTTGGTCCACACCAGGGTGCCGCGCGACGTGTCCACGCAGCCGACGGTGGCGTAGTAGGCGCGTGCGCAGACCGAGTCGCCGACGCGGCTCGCGCTGCCGGTCAGGTCGACCAGGCGTTCGACGTCGTTGGTGCCGCGCGGCGCTGCGATGGGCGATTCCCAACGCGAGCTGCCGTTGGCGGGGTTGATGCCGACCAGCCGCCCCCCGATGCCGACCACCAGGGTGTCGCCCACTGCGAGCATCACGCCCGGACGCTTGAGGACGAGGTTCTCGGCGGTACGCTGTTGCGACCACAGGCGGCGGCCGGTCTGGCCGTCCCAGGCGCTCGTCGTGCGGTCGGCCGTCTGCACGAAGATGCGGCGGCCGGCCACCAGGGGCGCGGTGTAGGTCTGCGCGGTGAGCCGCTGGCGCCACAGCACCTTGCCGCCCTGCAGCGCGACGAGTTCGTTGTCTGAAGTGACCGCTGCCGCGAGCGACCCATCGCTGCCGACGCCGGCGACCAGCGCCCCGCCGACATTGGCTCGCCATGCCTCTTGGCCCGAGCGCGCGTCGATCATGACCACGGTGCCGTCGCTCGAACCGACCGTCACCATGTCGCCGCTCACGTCGGTGACGAGGGGGAACTCGACCTTCGGGATGCGGATGGTCCAGGCCTGGCGCACGCCCATCACCGCTTGCACCGGCGGCAGTTCGGCCGGCTTCGGCTTGGGCGTGCCGGAGCAGGCGGCCAGCGCGGCGATCGCGAGCGCGGCGGCACCCGCGCGCAGAACGGAGACGGAAAGCATCGAACGGCAGCAGGAATTCATGGTGTGTTATTTGGCAGCGGATGCGTTGGCGGCAGGTACGGCGGCAGCAGGCGCGGCCGCCGGGGCCAGGCTCACGGGATCGACGCCGACCGCATTGAGCTTGATCTCGACCAGTCGGCGGTACTCGTTGCCCGGCGAAAAGGCGGACCAGGCCTTGCGGTACTCGGCCTTGGCCTCCTCGCGCTTGCCCTGGGCGATGTAGATGTCTCCCTTGCGGTCGGCCGCGAGCGCCTCGAACTCCTGGCTGGGCATGGCGCCCGACAGTTGCTTCAGCGCCTCGTCGTAGGACTTGGCAGCCATCAGCTCTCCGGCCAGCCGCAGGCGGGCAACGGCCTGGTAGCCCGGGTCGGTGCCCTTGTCGACCACCCACGACAACGCGGCGCGCGAAGCGTCGGCATTGCCCTTGTCGTGCAGCACGCGGGCGGCCAAAAGGCCGGCCTGCTGCGCGTAGGCGGTGGAGGCGAACTTGCTCTTCATGTCGGCCAACGCGCGCTCGACGCGTGCCGTGTCGCCGGCCTGGGCGCCGCGCTCGAGTTCGTCATAGAGCGCTGCGGCGCGCGCCGATTGATCGCGCTGCCAGTACTGCCAACCGTTCCATGCCAGGAACGCGCCGGCGGCCAGCAGCAGAACCCAGGTGATCAGCGTCCCATAGGTGTTCCAGAAATGCTTGAGCTGGTCGAGCTGTTCCTGTTCTTCGAGGTCGAGATGGGTTGCCATGCGCTGTCAGTTGTTGGGAGCCGGGGATTGTAGGGTGGCGGCCCAGGCCGCCAGGTCGGCCAGAGGCCGCGCCACCTGGGCGCCGGCACCGTCGCGCAACGACTTGACCGTGAGCTCGCCGCGCGCCAGTTCGTCGGCGCCGAAGATCAGCGCGTAGTTGGCGCCACTGCCGTCGGCCTTCTTGAACTGCGACTTGAAACTGCCCATGCCGTCGCCGGTGGACGCGTGCATCTGCACGCGCACGCCGGCTTCTCGCAGTTGCTGCAGCGTACGCAGCACCAACGGCATCGCGGCCGCGTCGGGCACCACCGCATAGGCGTCGGGCACCGACACCGGGACCACGGTACCCTGCTCCTTCACCAGGTCGAGCACCCGCTCCACGCCGATGGCCCAGCCCACCGCGGGCGCCGGCTTGCCGCCGAGCTGCTCGAACAGGCCGTCGTAGCGGCCGCCGGCGCACACGGTGCCCTGCGAGCCGAGCCGATCGGTCACGAACTCGAAGACGCTGAGGTTGTAGTAGTCGAGGCCACGCACCAAGCGCGGATTGACGGTGTAAGCGACGCCGTTGGCATCGAGGATGGCCTTGAACCCTTCGAAGTGGGTCAGCGATTCGGCGCCGAGAAAGTCGATCAGCTTCGGCGCAGCTTCCACCAGCGACTTCATCGCGGGGTTCTTCGTGTCGAGGATGCGCAGCGGGTTGCTGTGCAGGCGGCGCTGCGCGTCCTCGTCGAGTTGGTCGGCATGGGCCTCGAAATGGGCGATGAGCTGGGCGCGATGTTGCGCACGCTCGGCCGGCTGGCCCAGGCTGTTGATCTCCAGGCGCACGTCGGTCAGGCCGATCGCCTTCCAGAGTGCCGAAGCCAGCAGCACCAGTTCGGCGTCGACATCGGGTCCGGCGAAGCCGAGCGCCTCGAAGTCGATCTGGTGAAACTGCCGGAAGCGCCCGCGCTGCGGCTTCTCGCGTCGGAACATCGGCCCGATGGCCCACAGCCGCTTGCCGCCGTCGTAGAGCATGTTGTGCTCGATCGCGGCACGCACGATGCCGGCAGTGTTCTCGGGGCGCAGCGTCAGGTGGTCGTTGTCGCCGTATTTGTCGGAGCGGTCGTGGAAGGAATACATCTCCTTCTCGACGATGTCGGTCACCTCGCCGATGCCGCGCACGAACAGCGCCGTGTGCTCGAGGATGGGCGTTCGGATGTTGCGGTAGGCGAAGCGCGAGGCCACCTCGCGCACGATGCTCTCGAGCCATTCCCAGCGCGCCGATTCCGGCGGCAGGGTGTCGTTCATGCCTTTGACGGCATTCAGTTTGTCAGCCATGGATGTGATGCTCAGGCAGCGACAGTGGCTGCACCGAAGCGCTTTTCGACGTAGTTTTCGACCAGTTGATGGAACTCGGCAGCGATGTTCTCGCCGCGCAGCGTGAGCGCCTTCTCGCCGTCGATGAAGACGGGCGCGGCCGGCGCCTCGCCGGTGCCGGGCAGGCTGATGCCGATGTCGGCATGCTTGCTCTCGCCGGGGCCGTTGACGATGCAGCCCATCACGGCGACCTTCATCGTCTCGACCCCCGGGTACTTGGTGCGCCAGACCGGCATCTGCATGCGCAGGTAGTCGTCGATCTGCTTGGCCAGTTCCTGGAAGGTGGTGCTCGTGGTGCGGCCGCAGCCCGGGCAGGCGGTGACGCTGGGCACGAAAACGCGCAGGCCGAGCGCTTGCAGGATCTCGTTGGCGATCACTACTTCCTGGGTGCGCGATTCACCCGGCTGGGGCGTGAGCGACACACGGATGGTGTCGCCGATGCCCTCTTGCAGCAGGATCGACAGCGCGGTGGCCGAGGCCACCGTGCCCTTGGTACCCATGCCGGCTTCGGTCAGGCCCAGGTGCAGCGCGTAGTCGCAGCGCCGGGCCAACTCGCGGTAGACGGAGACCAGGTCCTGCACGCCGCTCACCTTGCAGCTCAGGATGATCTGGTCGCCGCGCATGCCCATGGATTCGGCGAGTTGCGCGGAGCCGATGGCCGAGCTCACGAGTGCTTCGTACATCACCTGCTTCGCGTCCCAGGGCACGGCCCGGCGGCTGTTGACGTCCATCAGGCTGGCCAGCAGTTCCTGGTCGAGGCTGCCCCAGTTGACGCCGATGCGCACCACCTTGTTCCAGCGCATCGCGGCCTCGATCATCTGGCCGAACTGGCGGTCGCGCTTGTCACCCTTGCCCACGTTGCCGGGGTTGATGCGGTACTTGCTCAGCGCCTCGGCGCAGGCCGGGAAATCGGTGAGCAGCCGGTGGCCGTTGTAGTGAAAGTCGCCGATCAGCGGCACGTCGACGCCCATGCGGTCGAGCTGCTCGCGGATGTAGGGCACCTGGGCCGCCGCCTCGGGCGTGTTGACGGTGATGCGCACCATCTCCGACCCGGCCTGGGCCAATTCCTTGACCTGGATGGCCGTGCCGATGGCATCGACCGTGTCGGTGTTGGTCATGGACTGCACGCGCACCGGGGCATCGCCGCCCACGGTGACAGTGCGCGGCCCCCAGACGACGCTGGCCTGGCGCGAACGGCGCGGGCTGGGCGATGCGGCCTCGATGGGTTGCCCGTCCACGGAGTTGGACGAGAGGCCGGTGATGGAATCGCTCATGGCTTCACCTCGAAACGGGCGACGCCGCCCGCCTTGGTCAATGGCTTCAGGTCGAAGGCCTTGCCGCGCACCTGCACATCGACGCCGGAGGCACGGCCGATCACGACCGTGAGCGGCAGCGTGCCGGTCAAGCCGACGGTTTCGCCGGACTGCACGGTGCGGCGCAGCAGCGACTTGCCGCCGGCCTCGTTCACCATCACCCAGGATTCTTCGCGCGCCGTGAAGACGATCAGGTCGCCGCCGGCGGCAGGCGAGCCGGTCGCGGCGGAGGTCGCCGGTGTCGCGGACGCGGGCGCTGCGGTGGCGACAGTGCCCGACGTCGCGGGCATGGCTGGCATGACGGGCTGGACCTGCTCCATCACCGTGCCCGGCGCTGCGGCAGCGGTCGCGGTGGTTGTCGCCGGCTGCGCCTCGCCTGCATCGCCCGACGAGGGGCTGGTGATGTGGGCCACGGTCTCGCCGAGGCTGTCGAAGATCGACTGCGGCAGCCAGAAGATGGCAGCGGCGCCGACCAGCAGCAGCACGACCACCGTCAGCAAGGCGCGTGAAGGCAGGCCCGACGGATTGCCGGAGCGCGCCTGCGAGGGGAGTGCCCTGCTCATGGTGCGGTCGGCATTGGCCAGCCCCGATGGCTGCGCACCGGGCAGCTTGGCAAGCACGGGCGCCGGATCGATGCGCAGGGCCCGGGCCACGCTCGCGGCCAGTGCACGCGCGAAGACCGGGTCGGGCAAGGCGTCGATGTCGTCGGCCTCCAGCGCCGCAAGCTTCTGCGGCGTCACCTTGAGCGCCGCTGCCACCACGTCCAGGTGCAGGTCGTGGGCCTCGCGGGCCGCGCGCAACATATCTCCGGCCGTCATGTGGGAGCGGTCGACAGTGATCAAGGGCGCCGCTGCAGAGGCGCCGAACTCGCTCGCCTTCTCAATCATTGAAGCTACCGCGCTCATAGGCCACCGCCTCGCGCGATTGGGGGAAGCGCCGCTGCAGCTGGCCGGCGAGCTGTCCCACCGCCTCCCGGTTGTTGAGCTTGCGCTCGACCTTGATGCCCAGCCACAGTGTCTCGGCGTTGGCGGACGGGCCGTTGTTGATGCGCCGGATGTAGAACTGCGCGCGCGACCATTCCTCGCGCTGCACCAGCAGCGAAGCCAGGTTGTAGCCGATCACGGGGTTGCCGGCATCGAGCTCGTAGGCCTGCGTCAGGCTGCGCTCTGCGTCGGCACGTTGGCCGGCGCGCAGCTGGCACACGCCCTGGGTCATCAGCGTCTTGGCGCGTTCGCCGTAGTTGGAAATGGCCAACGCCGCAGAGAACTGCTGCTGCGCATCGCCGAAGCGGTTCTGCTGGCACAGGAGCCAGCCGTAGTTGTGCAGGGTGTTGGGTTCGCGCGGGTTCAGCGCGATCGCTCGGCGAAAGCTGTCTTCGGCCAGGCCCGCGTCGTCCAGGCGCATGTAGATCAGGCCGCGCAGGTTGTACGCCTCGGGAAAAGTCGGGTCGGCCGCGAGCGACTGCTTGACTTCGTCGAGCGCCACGGTCGGCTGGCCCTGCTCGAAGTAGCCGATCGCCAGTTCGAGCCGCAGGCGCGCGCGCTTGCGTGCATTGCCCTCGTCGGAGTCGGTGACGATGCCCGCGGCATTGCCTGCCGTGCTGGGCACGCTGGTGTCCCGTGCCGCGCAGCCCGCCAACAGGACAGCGGCGGCGACGCCGAAGAGCATTTGCGTCATCCGCTGCTGCGCGATCGAGGGGACCTGGGTCATCGGTTCATTGCTCCTGGGCGGTGGAAGGCGCTGGCTTCCTGCGCGGGTGCAGCACGACGGTGCGCCGCTGCGCCATTCGACGGGCTGCATCCGTCCGGTCTTTCACGTCGCCGGCCAGTTGGCCGCAGGCCGCGTCGATGTCGTCGCCGCGGGTCTTGCGCACGGTGGTCACGATGCCGGCTTCGCTCAGGAGCTTGGCGAAGGCCAGCACGCGCGGCGGCGGCGAACGCAGCAGGCCGGATGCCGGGAAGGGGTTGAAGGGAATCAGGTTGAACTTGCAGGAGACGCCCTGCGAACGCACCAGCTCGATGAGCTGGCGCGCATGCTCGGGCTGGTCGTTCACGCCGTCGAGCATGCAGTACTCGAAGGTGATGAAGTCGCGCGGCGCATGCGCCAGGTAGCGCTTGCAGGCGTCGAGCAACTCGGCCAGCGGGTACTTGCGGTTGAGCGGCACCAGTTCGTCGCGCAGCGGGTCGTTGGGCGCGTGCAGCGAGACGGCCAGCGCAACCGGACAGTCCGCGCCGAGCCGGTCGATCATCGGCACCACCCCCGAGGTCGACACCGTGACGCGTCGGCGCGACAGGCCATAGGCGTTGTCGTCGAGCATGGTGCGCAGGGCCGGCACCAGGGCCGTGTAGTTCTGAAGCGGCTCGCCCATGCCCATCATCACCACGTTGGAGATGACGCGCTCGTCGCGTTTCAGGTGCTTGCGCAGGAAGTGCTCGGCGAACCAGAGCTGGGCGACGATTTCGCCGGTGCTCAGGTTGCGGCTGAAGCCCTGGTGGCCGGTCGAACAGAAGCGGCAGCCGACGGCGCAGCCCGCCTGCGACGACACGCACAGCGTGCCCCGGTCGTCTTCGGGAATGAACACGGCCTCGACCGCATTGCCGTCACCGACATCGAACAGCCACTTGATGGTGCCGTCGGCCGATTCCTGCTGCGTGAGCACCGGCAAGGCCTCGACGCGCGCAGTGCCGGCGAGCTTTTCGCGCAGCGACTTGGCAAGATCGGTCATCTGCGCGAAGTCGCTCGCGCCGCGTTGATGGATCCAGCGGAACAGCTGGGTGGCGCGAAAGCGCTTCTCGCCGAGCTTTTCGCAGAACGCGGCCAGCCCCTCGAGATCGAAATCGAGCAGGTTGGCCGTGGTCATTGCTGGGGGCGGGCTCCGCCTCAGCGGGCCTTGAGCTCGGGGAAGAAGAAAGCGATTTCGACCTTGGCGGTCTCGACGGCGTCGGAGCCGTGGACGGCATTGGCGTCGATGCTGTCGGCGAAGTCGGCGCGGATGGTGCCGGCAGCAGCCTTCTTGGGATCGGTGGCGCCCATCAGGTCGCGGTTCTTGGCGATGGCGTCTTCACCTTCGAGCGCCTGCACGAACACGGGGCCGGAGATCATGAACTTGACCAGGTCGCCGAAGAAGGGGCGTTCCTTGTGCACGGCGTAGAACTGCTCGGCATCGGCCTGCGACAGCTGGACCAGCTTGGCGGCGACGATCTTGAGGCCGGCAGCCTCGAAACGGGAAACGATCTTGCCGATGACGTTCTTCGCGACGGCGTCGGGCTTGATGATGGAGAGGGTGCGTTCGATGGCCATTGAAGTGCTTTCCTGATTGCTTGGATTTCGAGGAGTTCCGTCAAGCTGCAGCCCGCGGCTGCGCTCCCTTGACAAAGCCCGTGATTTTAACCGGCGTCTCCATCGCCTCCCGTGACATGTGGACGAATGTCGCGGGCGGCAAGGGCACGCCACTTTGCGGAGCCCAGTGGGACACCGCAGAGCCGGCTTTGCCGGGCCGCCGATGCCACCCTGGGCGAGAGAATTGGCGCAACCCCACAAAGAAGTGGGGCCTGGCGAGTGCTTCTATCTGCCGCGACGGCGGTTGCCGCCGCCGCCTTGCCCGCCGAAATTGCCGCCGGAAGGGCCGCCACCGCCGCCCCGCCGCGGACGCTGCTCCTTGCGCTGGCGCGAGAAGCTGTCGGCGCCGATGTAGCCCAGCGAGGTCTTCATCGGATCGGGCTGGTTGCCGCCGCCGCCCGGCGCACCATCGCGCCGACCGCCCTGCCCTTGACCCTGTCCCTGGCCTTGGCGATTTCGCCGGCCCTGCCCACCGCCGCTGCC
>NZ_LYVO01000009.1 GCF_001984055.1 Variovorax sp. KK3 | reverse complement strand
TGGGGGCACCGCGCCTCCGAAGCGCCAGCAAGCACAGCACTCATACCTTGCCTCCTTCAGCATTCAAGAACCGAACGACATGCATCGCCACCACCTCCGGCGCCTGCATCGCCGTGACGTGCCCGATGGCCGGCAGCAGCACCGCATCGGCACCGCGGATGCGCCCCGCCATCGCCAGCGTGACGGTGGGCGGCACCACGCGGTCGAGCTCGCCGGCCAGCACCAGCGTCGGCGCGACGATGTCGGCGACACCCCGGTCCAGCGTGGTCGCCACCGTGGCGGCGCGGCGGGCGGCGCGGGGCGATGCCGGACGCGCGTTGGCGAAGATGCGCCGCAGCTCCGGCCGCTGCTGCAGAAAGGCTTCGGGAAAGAACCAGGTCGCCAGTTCTTCGGCCGTGCCGGGCAGGCCCTGCCGCAGTTCGGCCAGGCGGCGCGCGTCGGGGCACAGCTCTTCGTAGGGCCGCGGCAGCGGCCAGGTGCTGCCGAGCACCAGCCGGTCGAGGGCCCGCGGATGCAGCAGCGCCAGGGCCTGCGCGACCCGGCCGCCGAAGGACGAGCCGAACACGTGCGCCCGTTTGAAGCCCATGGCGCGGATGAACTGGTGCGCATCGTTGGCCAGGTCAGCCAGCGTGGCCGCGCGTTCCGGGCCTTCGGTGTCGCCGCAGTCGCGTTGGTCGTAGGCGATCACGGTGAAATGCTTCGCCAGGTGCGGCACCAGCGCGGCGAACATCTGGCGTGAGGCCTCGGCGCCGTGCATCAGCAGCAGCCCCGGGCCCTGGCCCGTGCGCTCGAAGGCGATGCGCAACTCGCCGGCCTGCACGAAGTCGGTCATGGTGCGCCTCCTTCTTCGTCGTTCATCCAGAAGGTCATCTCGATCTTCATGCCGCGCGGGTCGTGCAGGAAGAGCTGGTGGATGTCCCAGCCGGGAATCGGCGCCTCGGCGAAGGGCACGTCCAGGGCGTGCAGGTGCTCGCGCATCTCGGTCAACCCATGCGCACGGAAGGAGATGTGATCCACATGGCCGGTGACCGGTTGTGCGACTTCATCGGGCGTGGCGAGGTGCGCATACAAGTGCACGATCGGCTGGCCGCCTGCATAGAGCCAAGCGCCGGGCGCGGGCACTTCCGGCCGCGCGCCGGGCTCGAGGCGCATCACGCGCGTGTAGAAGTCGAACAGCGGGGGCAGGTCGTCCGGCGTGCAGCGGATCGTGAAGTGGTGGAGTGCGGCGACCGGCATGGCGTCAATCCAGCAGCTTCGACAGCGCACTTGCGAGCTCGACCGCCGGGTCCGCCGGCGTCCACGGCATGCGGAAGGCCACGTGGCCATCGGGCCGCACCAGCGCGGCGCCGCGCAGGCCGAGCAGCAGGCCGTCCTTCTCGTGCGAATCGTCGAGCTGGCGCACCTGCACCTTGCGCCCGTTGCGGCCCGACACGGCGCGCGCCGCTTCCATCCAGCCATCGGCTTTGGGGCCAGCGACCAGCACGAACTCGCGGTCGAACCAGTCGAGCGTGGTGTGGCGGCGCGCCATGTCCAGCCAGATGTGCGGAAAGCGCGCGCCGGGCCGGTCGGTCGGCTCGTACCAGCGCGGCCGCAGGATGTGCCGGCCCGTGCCGTCGGGAATCACCGCACCGTCTTCGTAGCAGAAGCCCAGCGACTGGCCGATGCTGTGGATGTGGTTGTCGCTGTCGCGAATCCAGAAGTCGATGCGGTCGCGGTTGCCCGAGCGCAGCGCTTCGTCGCACTGGATGAAGCGCGTGGCGTTGTGCAGGCTGAAGTCGGCGTTCGATTCGGCCACCGGACGGCGCTCGCGTTCGTAGCTGTCGAGCAGCCGGTCGCCGGCGCGGCCGGTGAGCACGAAGGCCAGCTTCCACGCGAGGTTGTGGGCGTCCTGGATGCCCGAGTTCATGCCGTAGCCGCCGTTGGGCGGAAAGCGGTGCGCCGAGTCGCCCACCAGCAGCACGCGGCCCTTGCGGAAGCTGGCCGCCACCTGGCGGCTCATGCGCCAGACCGAGCGGTTGATGACCTTCACGTCGAGTTCGGGCACGCCGGCCACGGTGCGGGCCAGGCGCACCACCTCGTCGTCGGTGCGCTCGCCGATGCGCTCGTCGACCTCGCGGCCCACCGGCAGCAGGCTCAGCCATTTGTCCTTGCCGTTGGTGTTGAGCACGGTGGTGATGGGGTAGGGCGAATCCTTCGCGTACACACGCCAGCCGGCGCAGGTGGCGGCGTCGCGCACGTGCGAAAGGTCGGCCTGCCAGTACTCGTTGGCCATCACGGCGATGGTCGACGGCCCGCGCATCTCGATGTCGGCCTGGCGGCGCACCGTGCTCGTGGCGCCGTCGGCGGCGATCACGTACTGCGCATGCCAGGTGGTGGTGTCGCCGTTGCTCAGCTGCCGGCTGGTCACGGCGATGCCGCCGGGGCCTTCGTCGTACTGCACGAACTCGTGGCCGAAGAGGAAGCGGCCCACCTTGCTCTGGCGCGTGTGGTCCATCAGCTCCATCTCCACCGTGTCCTGCGACTGGATGATCTTCCAGCAGGGCGAGTGGCCCAGGTTCGGCTCGGGCATGGTGCGGCCCCATTCGTGGCCGGTCATCGATTCGCAGAAGGCGAAGAAGTCGGCGCCGTCTGGCAGGGCGTGGCGCTTCATGCGCTGGTCGATGCCCCACTGGCGAAAGATCTCCATGGTGCGCGTGTAGGTGCCGCGTGCCTTGGGGTGGTCGGTGGTGGTGGGGCTGCGTTCGAGCAGCACGAAGTCGATGTCGAATCGCTGCAGCAGGATCGCCATCGACAGGCCCACCGGGCCACCGCCGACGATCACGACCGGAACCTTGTTGTGCATGCTCAGACCTCCAGGGATGAAGCGACGGGAGCACCGGCGGTGCCGTCGCAGCCGGTGAATGCGGTGATGCTGTAAGCCAGCCCGGGGTGCACGGGCACCCAGCGCGCCGCAGCCAGCGCCAGCAGGCGGATGC
Organism: Variovorax sp. KK3; assembly: GCF_001984055.1. Taxonomy (GTDB): domain Bacteria; phylum Pseudomonadota; class Gammaproteobacteria; order Burkholderiales; family Burkholderiaceae_C; genus Variovorax. The sequence goes on along the minus strand of NZ_LYVO01000009.1, from coordinate 118,099 downwards.
CGAGGACTTCCTGCGGCAGCCAATGCGCGCGGGTGCCGAAGACGTTGAAGGTGGCGAAGCACAGCGCGCCTTGCATCAGCGGCACGTTGACCACGCGGCGCAGACCCTGCACGCGCATCTGTTCGAAGTCGTCGAAGCTGCGCGCCAACGCGCTTTCGCCTTCGCCGACGAAGACGCGGCCCAGGGCGAAGAGGCATTCGGTCCACGGGCTCGGCGTCTTGCGCTTGACGCCGTTCACCGGGTAGCGCGAGGCCTCGGACGAATAGAAGCGGCGCAGGCGGATCTCGCCGTCGGGGTCGCCGGCCGTGGTCACGTTCTGCTGGATGCTGAAGATGCTGTCGGGCGCGATCAGCCGCCGCTGCCGGTCCACCTGCCGCAGCGCGGCCTCGACGCCCGGCGCCTCGGCCACCGCGTCGAGCAGGCCGGCCGCCAAGGCCATGAAATCCGGTGCGTTCGCGTCTTGCATGGGGAAAGTCTAGGCAGCGCAATTCACCAAGTTGCACTAAATTTTGATGAACCGATAACCCAGGAGTTATGACCGTGGTCACTGCCCGCGACCCCGCTGCCGACCTGCAGCACGCGCTGCTCACGCGGCTGAAGCTGCGCCAGCTCTCGCTGGTGCAGGCCATCGACCGGCACCGCACGCTGGGTCGCGTGGCGGCCGAGATGCGGCTAAGTCAGCCGGCCATCACCAAGGCGCTGCGCGAGGTCGAGGACATCTTCGGCAACATGCTCTTCGAGCGCACCTCGCGCGGGCTGGTGCCCACGCCGGCCGGCGACGCGGTGCTGCACTACGCGCGGCGCTGGCTCGCGGAGCTCGATGCCACCACGCGCGTGCTGACCTCGCTGGAGGCGGGCCGCAGCGGCCGGCTGCGCCTGGGGTTGACCCAGCAGGTGCCGCAGCAGTTGTTGTCCGCCGCGCTCACGCATCTGCTCGACCGCAACCCGCGCATGGCCGTGCTCACGCGCGAGGGCACGACCGATGAGCTGGTGGCGGGCCTGGTGGCGCGCGAACTCGACTGCGCGATCGGCCGTTCGTACGACGGCGACGCGACGGGCCTGGTGCAAGAGGCGATCTACCAGCAGGAGCCCTGCCTGGTCGTCTCCGCCAAGAGCCTCGACCGCCTCTCGCGCGGCCCGCTGGACTGGGCGCGCCTGGCGCAGCTCGACTGGATATTGCCGCCGCCCAACACGCCCATGCGCCGCACCTACAACGCGATCTTCGTCGGCGCCGGCGTGCAGCCGCCGATACCGATGCTGGAGACGACGTCGATCCGCAGCATGGAAACCGTGCTGCGCACCGAGCCCAACGCGATCACCATCTTCCCGCGCGACGTGGTGGCCGAAATGGAACGCGCCGGCCACTGGGCGGCACTGCCCCACCGCCTGAGCTGGAACCTGCCGCCGGTGAGCTTCTTCACCTTGAAGGAACTGGCTGGGCACCCGATGGTCGTGTCGCTTCGGGCGGTGGTGGTGGAGACTGCGAAGGCGATGCAGCGCCGTTGACGACGTCTGCTTTGATGTATATCCTCAATGTATATACAAGGAGTAGGCGTGATCTATGCTCGTGTCTTCCAATCCGGCAACAGTCAGGCTGTCCGCCTGCCGAAGGAGTTTCGATTGACATCGCAGCGTGTCGAAATTTTTCGGCGCGGCAACGACCTCGTCTTGCGCGAGCGGCCCGCCAACGCGGCCGCCATCTTCGATGCTCTCGTCAGCATGCCTGCCGACTTCATGGCCGATGGCCGAAGCGACGATCCTCCCCAGGAGCGGGAGGAGTTCTGACGATGGCGATTCGATACTTGCTCGACACCAACATTTGCATTTACATCGCCAAGCGCAATCCGGAGGCTGTCCGGGCTCGGTTCGAGCAACTGAGTGCCGACGCGCTGGCGATGTCCGTCATCACGCTTGGGGAACTGCAGCACGGCGCTGAAAAAAGCCAGGGCCGCACGAAGGCTCTCGCGACGCTGCGACAACTTCAACAGGTGATGCAGGTCGCTCCGCTGACTGCTGCGGTGGGCCAGCACTACGGCCAGATACGCACCGCCCTCGAGAAAAAAGGACGGCCCATCGGTAACAACGACCTTTGGATCGCTGCGCACGCTCGCGCCGAAGGGTGGGTGCTGGTCACCAACAACGAACGAGAGTTTCGCCGCGTCGATCGCTTGACAGTCGAAAACTGGGTCTAGCAGGCTCAACAACGCGCGGCCGCGGGTGCGGAACGGCCGCGCACGCGTGGCGCGGCGGGCAAGGCACCGGGTGGTCATCGAACGCGCTCGTGCAAGTCCATGAACGCCACCCGCCCGCTGAGCCAGCATCCGCGCACGACGCCCTCGGCATCGAAGCGCGGGCGCAGTTCGATGGCAGAGGGACATCCCATCGCGCGACCTTGGCGAATCACGCAGACGGCCGGCTCGGCTGGGGAGCCGACGTCGATCTGGCCGGCCGCCGCCAGGTGGCCCCAGAGCGCGGCGGCGGCGATGCCAGTGGCCGCGTCTTCGGGGTAGCCGGACGACTTGGGGAACTGCCGTGCGTACACGGCGGGCTTGCCATGCGGGTCGCGCTCCAGCGCGAAGGGATAGAGGCCGGTCGAGCCGATGGCTTCGCACGTGGCCTCGATGGCGGCGAGGTCGGGCATCAGCGCATCGAGCGCCGCGGCATCGGGCAGCGCGACCAGCGTCTTCACGCGACTCGTGGCGGCGTTGGTCATCGACGGCGGCAGTGCCTGCAGGCGCAGCGCGGCGGCGACGCGCTGCTGCTGCGCCGCGTCGAGCGCGTCGGCCTGCACCGCGGGCTGCGAAATCCACACCTGCCCGCGCGGCTCGTCCCATTCGGCGTCGACGATGCCGCTCAGCGTTTCGATGCGAGCGCGGGGCGTGGTCCAGGCGCCCCAGCGGCGCAGGGCCCACAGCGTGCCGACGGTCGCATGGCCGCACATTTCCATCTCGTGCTGCGGCACGAAGAAGCGGATGCGCCAGTCGGCGCTTGGGTCGGATGGCGGCAGCACGAAGGCGGACTCGTGCCCGTGGTCTCGCGCCACTGCCTGCATCCGATGTGCGCTCATCCCGGTGGCATCGGGAACCAGCGGCACCGGGTTGCCGCCGCCGGGTCCGTCGACGAACACGCGAATGCCGACCACCGTACCGGGCTGCGGCACGCGCTCGCCCTTCGTCGAATCAGTCAACGGTCGCTCCCACCGCCTGCGCGATCTTTCCCCAGTAGGGAATGTCCTTCTCGACCGTGGCCTGCAATGCGGCTGCGGTCCCGGGCTGTACGTTGACGCCCTTGGTCGCGAGGTCGGCCGCCACCGCGCGATCGGAGAGAACCTTGTTCAGCGCGGCATTGACCTTTTGCACCACGTCGACGGGCGTGCCTTTGGGAAAAGCGATGCCGTACCACAGCGACTGGTCGAAACCTGCAATGCCCTGCTGTGCAAAGGTCGGCACGCCCGCGAGCAGCGCATTGGGTGCGGTGGTGGCCATGGCCCGCAAGCGGCCGGAGCGGATGTACGGCGCCAGGCCCACGGGGTTGTCGAACATCAGCTGCACCTGGCCGCCGATGAGGTCGGTGTAGGCCGGCGCAGCGCCGCGGTACGGCACGTGCACGAGCGGCACGCCGGCCAGTGCCTTGAACTGCTCGCCGAGCAAATGCGACACCGTGCCCGCACCCACCGAGGCGAAGCTGAAGCCCTCGGGCTGCTTCTTGAGCGTGCCGAGCAGCGCCTTCACGTCACCGCCGCCCACGCTGGGATTCGTGGCCAGCACGTAGGGCGACAACCCGATGAAGCCTGCGTAGTCGAAGTCCTTGCGCGGGTCGTAGCCGAGCTTCTTGAAGACGCTCACGCTCACGGCATGCGTGCTGGTGGTCGCGATGCCCATCGTGTAGCCGTCCGGCGCGGCCTTGGCGACGAAGGCCGAGCCGATGGTGCCGCCCGCGCCGCCGCGGTTGTCGATGACGATGGGCTGGCCCAGTTCCTTCTGCAGCAGTGGCTGGATGGCACGCACCACGAGGTCGGTGCCGCCGCCGGCCGGGAAGGGCACGACCAGCGTGAGGGGCTTCGACGGCCAGGCTTGTGCGCCGGCTGCGGCGCTGAAGGCGGTCGAGGCCGCGGCCAGTGCGAGCGCGAGCAGCGAACGCAAGGGCCGGGCGGGGGAATCGAATGGCATCGGGCACTCCTTGGAACAGGTGACCCGATGCTAGGAAGCGATGCGCCCCCCGTAAAACCCGCAAGCGACATGGCGCGATCCCATTCGCGACACGCGTTCGCGCGCCGCTTCATTGTTTCCGCTAGATGAATGCCGAGGTGCCAAAACGCACATCCACGAGGCCACATGCCGGCGCAAACTTCATCCCACGGACCCACCGTTCAACCTCTTCATCAACCCCTCTGAAGGAAACGCGAAATGAACACCACCTCCAAGCTCCTCTCCGGTTTTGCACTCGCCATCCTCGCCGCCGCAGGCGTGAATGCCGAGACCTACGACGGCGTCGCGAGGGTCACGTCGACCCAGAGCCGTGAAGCCGTGCGCGCCGAAGGCGCGGTGGCCGCACGCAGCGGCGACCGCTTCGGTGAAGTCGCCGGTCAAGGCGTCGTGAGCATCGCCAGCTCGGCAGACCGCTCATCGGTCCGCTCGCAGGGCATCGTCGCCGCGCACAGTGCCAACCCCTACGCCGAAGGCTACGGTCAAGGCGTGATCCGCGCCGGTTCGAGCGTCGACCGCTCGAGCGTGCGCACCCAGGCCCGGGCCGCCGCACGCGGCGATCGCCTCGCGCTGTGATCCTGCCTCGAAAGCGAGGAAAGAACCGGGCCCTTCGTGGCCCGGTTTTTCTTTGTGGCCGGTTTTTTGTGCGCGGCTTCAGTCCGCCGCGTCGCGCAGCAGCCGGCCCAGGTGCCCGCTGTTCGCGAAGCCGAGCTGCGCACTGACCTGCGAGAAGGGCATGCCGCGGGTCAGCAATGCGCGGGCGTGGGCGGCCAGCATGCGGCGCCTCAAGGCGATGGGGCTGGTGCCGAGTTCCTGCCGGCAGGCGCGCTGCAACTGGCGCGTCGACACGCCGAGTTCGCAGGCGAGCGCATCGATCGACGGCAAGGCCCGCTCTTGCGCGAGCGCCGAGGCGATGCGCCGCAGCAGGGCCTGCGCGAGCGAATCGGACTGCAGCGGCAGCGCGACCGGCTTCGTCGCCTCCAGCTGCAGCACGATCGCACGCACCAGCGCTTCGGCGCTGCGCGGCGCCAGTGCGGGCGAGAGCAAGGCATCGAGCATGGCCAGGGTGGCGCCGTCGAGGCGAATGGCCGTCGGCTGCTTCAGGCTGCGAACCAGCTCCGGCGCGAGGTAGAGCTCGCCGTGGTGCTGGCGCGCGGTCTCGGCGACGGTCCGATGGGCGGTCGACGACGGCAGCAGCACCGCGGTGCTGCGCGTGAGCCGTGCGGTGCGCGCCTCCAACGCGCTGCCCGCACCTTCGTCGAGCCAGGCACTGCGCAGGCCGCCGAGCTGCGGCCACAGCAGCATCGCGCAATCGTGCGAATGCCATTCGCATTCGTAATGCGGCTGCCGGCTGTGGCCGAGCGCGAAGCCGGTTCGGGCCACGAGCGGCAGCTTGGACGAGAGGCGGGCGACGGCGGTCATCGATGAATCGTTCCGGTGCCCGCATAGTGCCAGCAAAAGCGCCGTGGCATCAATCGGCAAGTCGAAGTCGCCAACGGCCAAGCGCCTGCGCGCCATCGCTCCAAAGATCGGGCCATCCATCACCAACGATGGACAGCCCGACTACCCGAACTCAGGAGATGACGATGCACTTCTTGGACGACTCGCTGCTGCCCGAGCACCAGCAACCCCTGGTGATCCAGGCCGCCCCCTACGGACCGCAATGGCTGCCCGGCGATTCGGACGACGTTCCCGTGACCATGGCCGACCAGGTGCAGAAGGCCGTCGATTGCTACAACGCCGGCGCCACCGTGCTGCACGTGCACGTGCGCGAATCGGACGGCAAGGGCTCCAAGCGGCTGTCGATGTTCAACGAGATGCTCGACCGCCTGCGCACCGCGGTGCCCGACATGGTGCTGCAGGTGGGCGGCTCGATCTCGTTCGCGCCCGAAAGCGAGGGCGAGACCGCGCGCTGGCTCAACGACGACACGCGTCACGGCCTGGCCGAGCTCACGCCCCGGCCCGACCAGGTCACGGTGGCCATCAACACCAGCCAGATGAACACGGCCGAATTGAAGGCCGACACCGACGTCGTCGGCACCTCCTGGGAAGGCCTGGAGAACAGCCCCTACCGCGAAATGACCATCCCGGCCGGCCCCGCCTTCGTCGACGAGCACATCCGTCGCCTGGTGGCCAACGGCATCCAGCCACACTTCCAGATCGGCCACCTCGCGCAACTCGAGACGCTGGGCCGCATGATCCGGCGCGGCAAGTACATGGGCCCGCTGGTGCTCAACTGGGTGGCGATCGGCGGCGGCATGGACGGCCCCAACCCGCGCGCGATGATGGAGTTCATCAACCACGTGCCCGACGGCGCCGTGCTCACCATCGAGGGCACCAACCGCCCGACCTGGCCGCTGACCACCATGGGCATCTGCCTGGGCATGCACGTGCGCTGCGGCATCGAAGACACGCTGCAGGACGACCTGGGCCAGCGCATTCCGTCGGTGCGGCAGGTGGAGAAGCTGGTGCGCATCTCGCGCGAGCTCAACCGCGACATCGCCACCGGCAAGGAAGCCGGCCGCATCTACCAGATCGGCGTGCAGTACCACAGCATCGAGGAGGCGCTGGCGAAGAACGGCTATCCGCCGCTGCGCAAGCCCGGCCAGCGCGGTTTTCTGCACTACGACGGCGCCTACGTCGCGGGCGAGAGCCAGCGCGCGGTGGAAGCGCCGCGCCATGCGCGCGTCGAGCGGCGCCTGGCACTGCTGGCCGACCGGGCGTGGAGCGCGACCACGGCCGAGGCGCTGCCCTCCTGAGCGCGAGGCCGCACATGCGTCGATTCATCGCATCAGGCGCTCGCGCGTGGCTGGCGGCCGGCCTGCTGGGCCTGGCCATCGCCGCGGCCCTGGCGCCGACCAAGGCCGCGCGGGCGGCGGACTGGCCCGACAGGCCGATCCGCATCATCGTGCCGGCGCCGCCCGGCGGCATCACCGACGGCGTCGCGCGCCTGCTGGGCGACCAACTGCGCACCCACCTGGGCCAGCCGGTCATCGTGGACAACAAGCCCGGCGGTTCGGCCGTGGTGGCGGAACGCGCATTGATGGCGGCGCCGGCGGACGGCCACACGATCATGGTGGCGCCGTCGAGCATCCTCACGGATTTTCCGCTCACCGTGAAGACGCCCTTCGACCCGCTCGCGACCTTCACCTATGTGTCCGACGTGGCGAGCATGGTGCACGTGCTGGTGGCCAACCCGGCGCTGCCCGCCGCCACGGTGCGCGAGGCGATCGCGCATGCGAAGCGCACGAAGAACGCGGTCGCCATCGCCAACCTGAGCGCCGGCACGCGTTCGCACCTGCTGGGCGAGATGCTGCGCGAGAAGAGCGGCGGCGGCATCGTGAGCGTGCCCTACAAGGGCTCGGCGCCGGCCCTGGCCGACCTGATCGGCGACCAGGTGCAGTTGACCTTCGAGGTGGTGAGCAACGTGGCGCCGCTGGTGCGCAGCGGCAAGCTCAAGGCGCTGGGCGTGGTGTCGCGCGAACGCTCGGCCCTGCTGCCGGACGTGCCCAGCCTGGGCGAGGCGGGCTACCCCGAGCTCGTGATGCCCGACGCCAGCGTGGGCGTGTTCGTGCTCGGCAGCATGTCGTCGGCGATGCAGAAGCGCATCCGCGATGAGACCGAACGCATCAAGAAGTCGCCGCGCTTCCGCGAGATGCTGGCGGCCCAGGGCCTCGAAGCGCCGGTGCCGAGCAGCCATGCGGAGCTGCAGCAGAAGCTTGCCGGCACCATGGCGCAGAACCGCGCGATCCTGGGCCGGCTGGAACTGTCGACCGCAGCGAAATGAGTCAAGGCTGCGCGCGGCTTTCCTTGGCGCTGCGGTTGAACTGCGACTGATACCAGCGCGAGAAGCTGCTGGGCGTGAAGCCCAGCAGCTCCGCCACCTCGGTGAGCGGCCGGTCGCTCTCGTGCACGTAGCGCACGGCCAGTTCCTTGCGCAGGTCGTTGACCAGGCCCGAGAAGCTCTGCGATTCCTCCGCGAGCCGGCGCTGCACCGTGCGCGGTGCCAGCCCCAGGTGCTCGGCCACCTTCTCGATGCTGCAACGGCCTGTGGGCAGCAGCAGCATGACGGTGCGGCGCGCGTCGTCGAGCATGCTCGCTTCGCGTTGACCCAGCGAGGCATCGACCAGCGGCTGCGCATAGCGCACCATGGCCGGGTCGGCCCAGGGGTTGCGCGTGTCCAGGTCGGACCGGTCGCACACGATGCAGTTGAACTCGCAGTCGAATTCGACATTGGGGCCGAACAGTTGCACGTGCTGGGACAGATCCTTCGGCGCCGCATGCTCGAAGCGCACCCGGCGCGGCCGCCAGTCGCTGGCCAGCAGCTGGCGGATGGCGCGGACCATGACGCCCAGGGCCAGCTCCACGCGCTGGCGCGTCGGCTCGTGCGTGCCGCCGGCGATCAATGCCTCGCGGATCACCACCGTGTGCTCGTGCTCTTCGATGGCCAGCGTGAGCGCGCCGTTCAGCATGGCCTGGTAGCGCATCAGCAGCGCGAGCGATTCGCGCAGCGTGGGCTGGTCGCGCATCAGCAGGCCCACCGCGCCGAGGTTCGACAGGAAGCGCGAGCGCGCCATGTCCAGGCCGAAGCACTCGTTGCCGGAGGCCTGGGCGCAGGCCTGCAGCAGGCGGCCCGCGCGCTCCACGGGAATCATTAGGTCGGGTTCGTCGAGCACGGCCGGGTTCAGGCCCGCATCGAGCAGCATGCGCTCGGGGTTGAGCCCGGAAGCGCGCGCGACTTCACGGAAGTTGGTCAGGCAGGCGGCGCGGACAAGCGTGGCCATGGGTCGTGGGTCCACTCGGTGACGTGAAATGCCAAGCGCATGTCATCGGAAGACAAGCGTCGAACGTGGGGGCCGTCGACACTCGATGCATCGAACGATTCTACAAAGAGGCATGCTGGCATGACGCAAGACAGACGAGCCGCGCCGGCCCTGATGCGGGCGACTTCGCGCGCCACATCCATCCGGGTCGAAGCGTTGACCGGCACCATCGGCGCCGAGCTCTTCGACGTGCACCTGGGTGCGGTGGCCGAGGACGACGACCTGTTGGCCGAGGTGCGCCGGCTGCTGCTGCAGTACCGCGTGATCTTCTTCCGCGACCAGGACATCACGCGGGCCGAGCATGTGGCCTTCGCGCGGCGCTTCGGCGAGCTCGAAGACCACCCCGTGGTCGGCAGCCATCCCGACCACCCGGGCCTGGTGCAGATCTACAAGACGCCCGAGAGCCCCCCCGAGCGAAACGAGAACTCGTGGCACACCGATGCGACCTGGCGCGACGTGCCGCCCATGGGCTGCGTGCTGCGCTGCGTCGAATGCCCGCCCGTGGGTGGCGACACCATGTGGGTCGACATGGTGGAGGCCTATCGCCAGCTGCCCGAGGACATCAAGGCCAAGATCGAGCCGCTGCGCGCGCGCCATGGCATCGAGGCCAGCTTCGGCGCGGCGATGCCGATCGAGAAGCGCCTGGCCTTGAAGGAAAAATACCCCGATGCAGAGCACCCGGTGGTGCGCACGCACCCCGAGACCGGCGAGAAGATCCTGTTCGTGAACGGCAGCTTCACCACGCACTTCGTCAACTACAACACGCCGGCCAACGTCCGCTTCGGCCTCGACAAGGCGCCGGGCTCGACGCAGCTGCTGAGCTACCTCGTGAGCCAGGCCAACATCCCCGAGTACCAGGTGCGCTTTCGCTGGCGGAAGAACAGCGTGGCCTTCTGGGACAACCGCTCGACACAGCATTACGCCGTGATGGACTACCCGCCCTGCCACCGCAAGATGGAGCGCGCGGCCATCGTGGGCGACCGGCCCTTCTGAACGCACCCATGACCATGCCGAACCACGACATCTCCGCCGTCGACGACATCGACGACATCCAAGACTTTCCCGACGCGACCGTGCTCATCGTGCCGGGCCTGCGCGACCACGTGCCCGACCATTGGCAGACGCTGCTGGCGGCCCGATTGCCCAAGGTGCGCAGCGTGGCGCCGCTCGAGCACGACAAGTTGAGCTGTGCGGCGCGCGTCGATGCCATCGACCGCGCGCTGGCCGACATCGAAGGCCCGGTGATCATCGTGGCCCACAGCGCCGGAACCATGATGGTGGCGCACTGGGCGCGCCACGCCGCACGCGAGATCCAAGGTGCGCTGCTCGCGGCGCCGGCCGACGTCGAAACGCCGATGCCCGCGGGCTACCCGACGCGCGACCAGCTGCAAGCCGAGGGCTGGCTGCCCGTTCCCTTGACCCGGCTGCCCTTCGCGAGCATCGTGGCGGCGAGCAGCGACGATCACCTGACGACGCTCGCGCGGGCGCGACGCTTCGCCGATGCATGGGGCAGCCGATTCGTCGAGCTGGGCGCGGTGGGGCACTTGAACCCTGCGTCGGGCTTCGGAGAGTGGCCGCAGGCACTGGCGTTCATCCGCGAACTGGGCGGCGATCCGGTTTCTGGGCTGCGCCAATCGGGTTCAGTGCAGCACGAGAAGGCAGCATGAAGACACGCAAGCACACGAAGCGGCACGCGGTCGCGCTGATCGTCGCTACCGCGCTCGCAGCGTGGAGCGGCGCGTCGATGGCGCAAGCCGCGTGGCCCACCAAGCCGATCCGCCTGATCGTCGCCGGCCCGCCGGGCGGCACGGCCGATGCACTGGCGCGCCAGGCGGCCGAGGGCTTGAAGGGCGAAGGGCAGCCCGTCGTCGTCGAGGCCAAGCCCGGTGGCTCGGGCGTCATCGCCATCAACGACCTGCTCGCCAACGGCCAGGACGGCCACACGCTGCTCGTGATCCAGGTCGGCGCCGTGAGCGAGATGCCGCTGGTCAACAAGGTCAAGTTCAAGCCCTTCGCCGACCTCAAGCCCCTCGCGCAGATCAGCCGCACCGGCCTGGTCCTCGTGGCCAACAAGTCGCTCGGCCTGACCCGGATCGACGACGTGGTGAAGTACGGCCAATCGCAGAAGGACGGCGTGGATTTCGCCTCGTACGCGACAGGCATGAAGGGTCACACGCTGGGCATGCAGTTCGGCCACCTGAGCAAGGTCAAGATGCGCCACGTGCCCTACAAGGGCTCGCCCCAGGCCCTGGTCGACCTGATGGGCGGCCAGGTGCCGCTGATGTTCGACGGCGTGACCACCTCGCTGCCGCTGATCAAGAGCGGCAAGATCGATGCGATCGCCGTGAGCTACCCCACGCGCATCGGCGCACTGCCCGAGGTGCCGACCTTCAAGGAACTGGGGTACCCGCAGCTCGCGCAGGCCAGCTGGTTCGCGGTGTGGTCGCGCCCCGACGTCGCGCCGGAGATCCAGCAGAAGATCCGCGCTGCGACGCTCAAGCATTTCGACCAGGCCTCGGTGAAGCGCAGCCTGCGCGACATGGGCATGGAGCCGGGCGAGCCACTGAGCTCGCAGGCCATGATGGCCGACGCCAAGGCGGCCTACGACGAACAGGCGGCGCTGCTCAAGGCGATCGACTTCCAGCCGGAGTAGGCGCGCCTGCCCGACGCGAGCGGTGGCTCTGCGATACCTGTGTCGGCTGCGCTGCCGCGCTGTCTCAGGGCAGCAGTTGCGCGAAGCGCAGCAGGTCCGTCAGCTTCACCTTCTGCTCGGCGGCAGGCGCCGCGGTCGGAATGCGGGGTCGCCACTCCGGCGCATGCAGGAAGTTGCCTTCGGTGAGCCGTGCGAGCTGCACCAGCACGTCGGCGACGATGAAGCTGCCGGTGGTGCCGAGCCGGCCATCGTTGCGCGTCGCCGCCTCGGCCAGCACGTAGTACCACAGCGGCGTGGCCTGGTCGAAGCCGCCGGCGGTGAGCGCGGCGAGCTGTCCGGCGGCGCCGTCCGCATCGGCGGCAGTTGCCACGTCGCGCAGGTCCTGCGGCGTGAGCGGCACGATCACGCTGCCGCCCAGCCTGTCGCGTGCGGCATTCGCCACGGCCTGCCCGGTCGGCAGGCGCAGCAGGTAGCCGCGGATCAGGTTGCGCACCGCGAGGATGTTGACGTCGTTGCCGCCGATCACGCCCTGGTGCTGGGGCAGCGTCATGAGCCCGGCCGCCAGCAGCGTGTCGACACGGCGCGTGGGGTTGAGCGTCGACCCGTCCTGCGCCGCGACCCAGCGCGACCAGTCGATGATCCAGTTCTGCGGCAGGGTCTGAAAGCCGGCGTTCTGCCCGCTGAAGGCCGTGAAGGTGAACAGCAGGTCGAGCGTGGCGATCGGCGTGCCGTCGGCGCCCGAGAAAGACGAGTTGTAGTTGTAGGCGTTGCGCACCTGCGAATGGCCGAAGCGGAAGGCCGCCACCGCGAATTCGAGCGGCATGAAAGGGTCGGCCGCGGTGGGGCGGTAGAACACGCCCTGTGTTTGTTCGAGCACGGCGCTGACCACTTCCGGCACGCAGACGGTGGGCAGGTAGTCGTGCACGACGATCGATTGATGCAGGCGCTGCAGTTCCAGGTCGGCCTCGGCCGCCGTCAGGCCCAACTCGTGCACCAGGCGCCGGTGCGTGCGCAGGAAGGCGACGTGCAGTTGCGCGACGACCAGGTTTTCGTCGTTGCGCGGGTCGCCGATCTTCGCGCGGCGGTCCAGGTCTTCGTTGACGGACTTGGGCTCGCGCGGCAGGTCGTGCAGCGCTGCGAGTTCGGCCGGCTCCTGGAAGGGCAGCGTCGGACGCGGCGGCGCGCCGTCGGCCGTCACCGTACCGACGACCAGCGCGCCGCGGTCGTCGCGCGGCGCCGCGCTGGAGAGCACGCTGTCGAGGTTCAGGGTCGGCACGCGCTTGTTGACGAGCAGTGCCATCGACTCGTCGTCGAGCGGTCTAATGTCGCGCCCGGCCATTGCGACGTGGAAGGCCGCTTCCATGTTGGACGTGAGCGCGGGCAGGGTCTCGGTCTTGGTGATGTCGTGGTCGATGAACTGGCCGAGGTAGGTGTAGACGGCAGGTATCGGCGTGTTGCGGCTCGCGTTGCGGTCGCCGCCCTGCATCGACTGGGCCAGGTCGAACAGCCTGGCCGCCATGCCCGGGGTGTCGGGAAGACGGTCGTTCCACAACGCGGGAAACATCGGCCCGAAGCGGAAGACGTTGGGCCGCGCCGGCGTCTTCGCGGCTTCTTCACGCGAAAGGATGGTGGAGTAGCGGGGTACGCCGTCTTCCGTCGCCGTCAGCGCAGCGTCGAGTGGCACCTGCGTGACCTGTCCGTGGATGCTCGATTTCATGGAAAAACCTCTCCTGAAGCCCTGACGACCTTGCCAGTCGAGCGATTTTTCGTGCGGGGTCGCCGTGCGTCATCCTCCGCGGTGGTGATGAAGCGAGTTCGCGGCCGCGCAATGGGTCGAAGCGCCTACTCCAAATCTCGCGGTCGTGCAAGAGCACTCACGAAGGAGGCGCGACGGCTTTTTCGGGTCCACACTGGCGCACAGTGAGGAAGAAACGTTGATGAAAAAGATCCAGCTCAACGATGAACAGTGGCGCACGCTCGAAGCGCTGCGCGACGCGGCGTCCAAGCAGCGTCCACCCAACACGATCAAGGTTTCCAGCCGGCTGCGCTCCAACGGCCTGGTGGTGGAAGACCGCCACGGCAGCTGCATGCTGACCGACCAGGGAATCAGCCGGCTGAACCAGGGCCGCTGAAACCCGGGCGGCCGAGGCCCAGGCTGCAGTTTTCGCCGACGCTCAGCCAGCGATCGGGTCGAGCGCCCAGAGCGCGGCGCCCGGCAGTTGCGCGAACGCCTCGGTCAGGCGGATCACGCCGTCGCGCAGCACGACGGTCTCGCCCGTCAGCGCGTTCTCGAAGCGCGTGCCGTCGGGCATTCCATCCAGCCGGACGACCGTGTCGTCCCAGCACGCGCCGACAGGCGGCTCGCGTTGCGGTGCCAGGGTGCTGTACAGCCGCGCCGTGGCCAGCACCAGCAGCCGGCCTTCATGGCGCCGCGCGAAAGCCACCACGTGCGCAGCCTTCGGGCCCTGCGCTGCCAGCCCCTGGTAATCGCCTTCGCGGAAAAGCTCGGCCTGGGCGCGCCGCAGCGACAGCATGCGCCAGGTGAACCACAGCTTGGCGCGTCCGTCGCCCACCGTGCGCAGCAGCTCGGTCGCCTGCTGCGCGAGGTTTGGCGCGCGGGCCATCGCATCCAGTTCGTCGAGGCCGCGCGAGCGGGCGTCGTAGTCCACCGGGCGGCGGTTGTCCGGGTCGACCAGGCTCAGGTCCATCATCTCGTTGCCCTGGTACAGGTCGGGCACGCCGGGTGAGGCGAACTTCAGCAGCGTCAGCGACAGGCTGTTGAGCGCGCCGTACCAGGCCAGCGTGCGGCCCAGCGCCTGCAGGTCGTCCAGGAAGCGAGGGTCGGCATCGGGGCCCAGCAGGGCGCGCACGAAGCCTTCGAGCGCCTTTTCGTAGGCCTCGTCGGGGTAGGTCCAGCGCGTGTGGACCTTGGCCTCGCGCGCGGCCTTCTGCATGTAGGCCACGATGCGTTCGGTGAAGGGCGCGCGCGCTTCGGCGTCGAAGCGGCCTTCGGGGAGGGTGCCGAGCAAGGTCTGGTAGAGCAGATATTCGTCGCTGCTCGACGGCGCACCGGCCGGCGCGCCTTCGGCTTCGAGCCGCCGCCGCACGTTGCGCGTGAGGTTGCGCCAGCGGCGCAGCGCCAGGCGCCAGGTGGCCGGCATCTCCGACAGCACGTCGATGCGGCAGCGCACGTCTTCCGAGCGCTTGTTGTCGTGCGTGGAGCTGGCCAGCATGGTGTGCGGCCAATGCTTCGCGCGGTCGGCGCTGGCTTCGTGGAACTCGTCCAGCGTCATGCCGAAGCGGGCCGGCTCGCCGCCCACTTCGTTGAGCGCGGTGAGCGGAAAGTAGCGGTAGAACGCGGTGTCTTCCACCCCCTTGGCCGTCACCGGCGCACTGAACTGCTGGAAGCGTATCGCCAGCCGCAGCACGCGCGCCTGCAACGCCTCGTCGGCGCTGGGCACGGCGCGGCCCAGCAATGTCTGCTCCACGAAGTCGTAGATGGTGCGGTCGGCCTCCAGGCTGCCGCGGCGCGCCTCGCGCACGGCCCAGGCGATGAAGCGTTCGTCCTGCGCAGAAGGCGCTTCGAGGATGTAGGTGCGATACACCTGCAGGCAGGCCGCCACTTCGCCGAGCGCACGCTGCATGGCGTTGAAGGTGTAGTCGCGCGTGTGCCGGTCGGCCCGGGCGATGCGCAACAACTCGGTGGCCAGCACGGTCAGCTCCGAGGCCAGCGCGCTGCGCATGATGTCGCGCTTGCCTGCGCGTGCCAGTTCCTGGAAGCTGTCGCGCACGCCGGTGAAGTTGCGCCAGATCTTGCCGAACTTGTCGGCTGCCTCGGTATCGATCAGCACGCCGTTGGCGACGTTGGCGAAACGGTAGCCGGTGGTGCCGTGGATGTGCCAGTCGCTCGGCACTTCCTCGTCGTCGGCCTTGATCTTCTCGGCCACCACGTAGAGCGGGCGCATGGGTCGGCCGGCCTCGTCGCTGTCGGCCAGCACCAGGCCGGCGCGGCGCGCGTAGCCTTCCTGCAGCTGCCGGAAGTACTGCGCCGGGTCGTACAAGCCGTCCGGGTGGTCGATGCGCAGGCCGTCCACCACGCCGGCCGCGGCCAGGTCGAGCGCGAGCGACTGGGTGGCCTCGAACACGTCGTCGCGTTCCATGCGCAGCGCGGCCAGGGTGTTGATGTCGAAGAAGCGGCGGTAGTTGATGTCGTCCGCCGCCACGCGCCAGTAGGCCAGGCGCCAGGCCTGTTCCTCGATCAGCGCGTGCAGCTCGTCGCGCGCGCTCGGCATGTTGAGTTCGGCCACGCGGGCCGCGATGGCGCGTTCCACCGCGGGCTGGCGCGCCGCGAGGCCGGCCAGCTGCGTCTTCAGCAGCTCCTTGTCGCGGGCGCGCTCGGCGCGCGCGCCGTCGTCGCTGGCGTCGCGGCCTTGCAGCCTCGCGAAGCCCGAGGCGGCGCCGGCCAGCTCCAGCGCGAGCTGCGGATCGTCCAGCCGCAGGCTGGCGGAGGCAAGCACGCGCGGGTAGCTCTCGGGGGCCAGCGGGAATCGGTTCTCGAAGTAATACACGGCCAGGCTGCCGCCTTCGGGTTCGAAGCGCAGCACCAGCTCGCCGTGCTCCAGCACGTCGCCGTAGTGGTCGCCCAGCACGGGCACCAGCACCTTGCCGGCCAGCTCGGGGTTGAGCGGCTGCCAGTCGATGTCGAAATGTTGGGCGAACAGCGAGGCCGGACCGTTCTCGAGCACGTCCATCCACCAGGCGTTGTCGGCACCCATCACGCCCATGTGGTTGGGCACCAGGTCGAGCAGCTGGCTCATGCCGTTCGCGCGCAGGGCCGCGGCGAAGCGGTCGAAGCCTTCGCGCCCGCCGAGTTCGGGGTTGACCTCGTCGTGCGCCACCACGTCGTAGCCGTGCATGCTGCCGGCGCGCGCCCGCTGGATCGGCGAGCAATACACGTGGCTGATGCCCAGGCGGGCCAGATAGGGCAGCAGCCGGATGGCGTCGTCGAAGCGGAAGTCGTGGTGGAACTGCAGCCGGTAGGTGGCCCGCGGCACGCGCGTGCGCACCGGTGCGCCACCCTTGCGGCCGGCGCGTGCATGCGGGCGCAGGCGCGTGAGCGTGCGGCCGAGCGAGGCCATCGCGTCGCTGCGGGCCAGCGCCTGCAGGTCGGCGGGCAGCTTGCGGCGCCAGTTGGGCTGCTCGTGCGTGGTGCCGGGCATGTTGATCTGCTCCGCGGCGCCGAGCACGTCTTCGAGCTGGACCATCATCACGGCCGACGGCGCGGCGGCCAGGAAGGCATGGATCGCCTCGACGACGGCCGGCGTGAGCGTGGCGCCGGCGCCGCCCTGCGCGATCTCGTCGGTGCCGATCAGGCCCGCGCGCTGCAGCGTGAAGAGCAGCTGCAGCCGCTGGCGGGCGCGCTCGATGGTCTGCTGCTCGAGCTGCGCCGCGTCGGCGATGAGGCCGAGCGACAGGCGCAGGCGCAGGTCTTCGCCGCGCCACCAGCCGGCCAGCGTGGGCAGGTCGTGCGTGCCCACGGCGGCCAGTGCCTGCGCCGGGTAGGCCGCGGGTGCGCGGAAGGCGCCGTCGCCCTCGCGTTCGAAGAAGAGCAGGCGGTACGACAGCACGCCCGCGCGCGACAGCGCCTCGCGCATGGCAGGCGCGACGGTGCCCAGGTCTTCGCCGATCACCAGGCAGCGCAGGCGCTGGCTTTCGAGCGCGACGATGGCCAGCAGCTCATCGAGCGGGTAGTGCACGTAGCCGCCTTCGCGCGCCGTGCGGCCGGCGGGAATCCAGAACAGGCGCATCAGGCCCATGACGTGGTCGATGCGCAGCGCGCCGGCGTGCCGCATGTTGGCGCGCAGCGTGTCGATGAAGAAGCGGTAGCCGGCGGTGCGCAGCCGGTCGGGCCGCAGCGGCGGCAGGCCCCAGCCCTGGCCGCCGGGATTGAACTCGTCGGGCGGTGCGCCCACGCTGGCATCGGCCGCGAAGCCGGTGCCCTCGGTCCACACATCGGAGCCGCCGCGGTCGCTGGAGACCGCGAGATCCAGGTACAGGCCGATGCCCAGGCCCAGCGCCTTGCACTGCGCCGCGGCGCGCGCGAGCTGGGTGTGGGCCAGCCATTGCAGGTACTGGTGGTACTGCACGCGCGCGGCATGCGTGCGGGCGAACTCGGCGACTTCGGCACTCGCCGGGTCGCGGTAGGCCTCGGGCCACATCGGCCAGCCCCACACCTGCCCATCGGCGGCATGGAAATGCGCCTGCAGCGCCTCGAAGAGCGCATGGCCCCGCAGGGCCGCGCCGCCTTCGGCGACGAAGCGAAGGAACGCGCGGCCGGCATCGTCGCGCGCGGCCGTGCCGTCGGCATCGAGGTGCTGCGCGCGGAAGTGCGCGAACAGCAGCTCGAGCGCCTCGAACTTGGCCTGCGACACGCCGGCGTAGTCGACCAGCTCGGCCTCGCGCAACGCTGCCAGCCGGCCCTGGAAATCGGGCGAGCCCACGAGCCGCTGCGCGGGCTCGCAGCCGGCGAAGTCGGCCACCGCTTCCACGTCGATATAGAGCACGTTGAGCCAGCGGCGCGACGACGGGCTGTAGGGGCTCGCATGCGCCGGGTTGTGCGGAAACAGCGCGTGCAGCGGGTTGAGCCCGATCACCTCGGCCCCGTGCTGCGCCATCTGCGACACGAGCGTGACCAGGTCGCCGAAGTCGCCGATGCCCCAGTTGCGGCTGGATCGCAGCGCGTACAGCTGCACGGCCGTGCCCCAGACGCGGCCGCCGTGGTCGAGCGCGGCCGGGCTCCAGCAGCGCTCGGGTGCGCTGACGACCAGCGTTTCGCCGGCCAGGCCGTCGATGCGCAGCCGGTGGTAGCCCATAGGCAGGGCGATGCCCAGGCGCAGGGGCCGGTCGCTCCAGCGCTCGCCGGCGATGTCGGCGCTACCGGTTTCGTGCAGCGCATAGGCATCGAGCTCGCCCTGCTGGTGCACGGTGCCGGCCTCGTCGATCAACTGCCAGCGCAGCTGCTGCATCGACGAGGGCATGCGCAGCGGCACGGTCCAGTGCGCGTCGAGCGCACGGATCGCGAGCACCGGCGGCAGGGCCGGCGGTGCCGTGGATGCACCGCCCGGCTGGCCCAATCCGAATTCGGCCAGCAGCGCCAGCAGGGTCTCGCGCGGCACCGGCTGGTGCTGGCCCCAGATGTCGTGGTAGTCGAGTGCGATGCCGTAATCGGCGCAGAGGCGGGCGATGGTTTCCGCGTCGTGGTGGGACAAGGTCTCGGACAAGCACTTACTCCTGGAGCGTCACGAACACGCCGGCGCGCGCCAGGCGCAGCGTGTCTGCGGCCTCGTCGTGCTCGACTGCGTCGGCATGCAGTACCCGGCCCGAGGGCGCGGGGATGCCCTCGGCCGGCGCGTCGCCGAAATTGGCCACGAGGTGCAGTCGGGGTCCGCTTTGGCCTTTGGTGGTGTCGGCCAAGGTCCAGTCCACGCGCAGCAGGCCGCCTTCCGCGTGGAAGCTGCCGACGCCGCACTGGCGCTCCAGCAGCGGCACCAGCCAGCGTTGGCGCTGCGCCAGCATCTTGCCGACCTGCGCGCGCCAGGCTTCGCGCGACGGGTCGTCGGACTCTTCCCAGCGCAGCTTGGAAGCCTCGAAGGTGGACGCGGCGTTCGGATCGGGAATGCGCGACCGTGCAGCCTCGTCGCCGAAGAGCGCGAAGCGGCCGAACTCGGCCCTGCGGCCATCGGAGACCGCGCCCGCCAGCTCGGGGCCGAAGTCGCAGAAATACAGGAACGGCGTGGAGGCCTCGAACTCGTCGCCCATGAAGAACATGGGCACGTGCGGCGAGAAGAGTATGCAGGCCCAGGCCGCGCGCACCAGCGCGGTGTCGCCGATCGCGTGGATGCGCTCGCCGAAGGCGCGGTTGCCGATCTGATCGTGGGTCTGCAGGTACGAGACGAAGGAGTGCAGCGGCAGGTGGCTGCTGTCCTCGCCGCGCGGCTCGCCATTGCGGAAGGCCGAAGGCTGGCCCTGGTAGATGAAGCCGCGGGCGAGGGCGCGGCCGAACTGCGCGAGCGGGTCGTCGGCGTAGTCGACGTAGTAGCCGTCGGTTTCGCCGGTGGTCAACACGTGCGCGGCATGGTGCAGGTCGTCGTTCCACTGCGCCTTGGGGGGGTGCTTGATCTCGTCCGTGTAGCTCGGCTCGAGAAAGAAGGCCTGGTTCGCATCGTTCTCCACCACCACGTGAATCTCTCGATCGTCGCCCGGTACGTCCCCGACCACGTCGGAGATTTCGTTGACGATGTGCCGACGCTCGCCCTCGTCCGACACCGAGGTGTCGCAAATGGCGTGGATCGCATCCATGCGCAGCCCGTCGAACTGGTATTCCTGAAGCCAGAAGATGGCGTTGTGAAGGAAGAAGTCGCGCACACCACGCGAGCGCTCGGCGTCGAAGTTGATGGCGGAGCCCCACGGGGTCTGGTGTTCGGGGTTGAAGAACTCGGGGCAGTAGGCATGCAGGTAGTTGCCTTCCGGGCCGAAGTGGTTGTAGACCACGTCGAGCATCACCATCATGTTCAGTCCGTGCGCCGCATCGACGAATGCCTTCAGCTCGTCAGGCGTGCCGTAGCTCGCGGCGGGCGCGTAGTGCAGCACGCCGTCGTAGCCCCAGCTGCGCTTGCCCGGAAAGGCGGCGATCGGCATCAGCTCGATGGCCGTGATGCCCAGTTGTGCCAGCGCGGGCAGCCGCTTCGCCGCCGCCGCGAAGGTGCCTTCCGGCGTGAAGCAACCCACGTGCAGTTCGTAGATGACGGCTTCCTGCCACGGGCGCCCCTTCCACTCGTGCTGCCATTCGTAGGCGTTCGGGTCGACGACGACGCTCGGCCCGTGCACGCCTTCCGGGTTGCTGCGCGAGGCGGGGTCGGGCACCAGCAATCCGTCGGGCATGCGAAAGCGGTAGGTGTCACCGGCCCTTGCATAGAGCAGCGTGAACCGGTGCCAGCCGTTTTCATCGCGCGTCATGAAGTACTCCTGCTCCAATTCGCCGTGGACGAGCACCACGAGAGGCACACTCGGCGCCCACAGCGAGAAGGTCACGCCCATCCCTTCGAGGACGCGGGCGCCGAAAAACATTTCATGGCAGAACTTCATGCGGCCATCTCCGTCGTGGCTGGCGTCGAGGCCGTGTTGGTGTTGGTAGTGGTGGTGGCCGACGTCGCGCCGGCCGATGAGCTTGTGTGCGCCGTTCGGCTCATGAGCACGAAGGAACGGCTTTGCAGGCGATAGCCGGGTTCTTTCCAGGGCGTCAGCGACAGGGCACGGGTCTCGCTCTCTTCGGGCGGAAGCGTGCCGGTGGCGGTGTCGATCAGCAGGTGCCAGGGGCCCGACGCCGCGGGCAGCGTGAACACCAGGTCGTCGTGGTGGGCGCTGAAGAGCAACAGGAAATCGTCGTCGCGCACCACTTCGCCGCGCGGGCCGCTGTCGGTGATGCCCATGCCCGAAACCAGCATGGCCAGCGCGCGGGCTTCGCCGTTGTTCCAGTCGTCGGGCGACATCTCCTGGCCGTCGGGCCGCAGCCAGCAGACGTCCTTGATGTCGCTGCCTTCGGGTGGCCGGCCCACGAAGAAGCCGCGGCGGCGGAAGGACGGATGCGCGCGGCGCAGCGCGATCACGCGCTGCACGAAGGTCGTGAGCGCCGTGCGCTCGGGGTCGTCGTTCCAGTCGAGCCAGGCGCGCTCGTTGTCCTGGCAGTAGACGTTGTTGTTGCCGCTCTGCGTGTGGCCGCGCTCGTCGCCGGCCAGCAGCATCGGCACGCCTTGCGACAGCAGCAGCGTGGCCATGAGGTTGCGCATCTGGCGTGCGCGCAGCGCGAGGATGGCCGGGTCGTCGGTCGGGCCTTCGACGCCGCAGTTCCACGACAGGTTGTGGTTGTTGCCGTCGCGGTTGTCCTCGCCGTTGGCCTCGTTGTGCTTCTCGTTGTACGACACCAGGTCGTTGAGCGTGAAGCCATCGTGCGCGGTGACGAAGTTGATGCTGGAGTTGGGATGCCGGCCCGACCAGCCGTAGAGGTCTTGCGAGCCGGTGAGGCGCTGCGCGAACTCGCCGAGCGAACCGCCGTCGCCCTTCCAGTAGGCGCGGGCGCCGTCGCGATAGCGGTCGTTCCATTCGGCGAAGCCGTACGGAAAGTTGCCTACGCGGTAGCCACCGTGGCCCAGGTCCCAGGGCTCGGCGATCAGCTTCACCTGATTGAGCACCGGGTCCTGGCGGATGGCGTCGAAGAAGCCGCCGAGGTTTTCGACCTTGCCCGACTCGCGCGCCAGCGCCGCGGCCAGGTCGAAGCGGAAGCCGTCGACGTGCATCTCTTCGACCCAGTAGCGAAGCGAGTCCATCACGAGCTGCAGGGCGCGCGGATGCTCCAGGTTGACGGTGTTGCCGCAGCCCGTGAAGTCGTCGTAGAAACGGCGCTGGTCGGCGGTGGTGATGTAGTAGCTCGCGTTGTCGACGCCGCGCATCGACAGCGTGGGGCCCATCTGGTTGCCCTCGCAGCTGTGGTTGTAGACCACGTCGAGGATCACTTCGATCCCCGCGCTGTGCAGCGTCTTCACCATCGTCTTGAATTCCTTCACCTTCTGCGATGCGCTGTAGCGCATCTCGGGGGCGAAGTAGCACAAGGTGTTGTAGCCCCAGTAGTTCTGCAGGCCCTGCTCGGCCAGGTTGCGGTCGTTGATGAAGGCGTGCACCGGCAGCAGCTCGACCGTGGTCACGCCGAGACGGCGCAGGTAGTCCACCACCGGCGCGGTGCCGAGTGCCGCGTAGGTGCCGCGCAGCTGCGGCGGCACGTCGGGATGCGTCATGGTGAAGCCGCGCACGTGCATCTCGTAGATGACCATGTCCTGCCACGAGATCTGCGGCCGGCGGTCGTCGCCCCAGGTGAAGGCGGGCTCGAGCACGCGGCCCTTGGGCATGAGCGGCGCGCTGTCGCGCCGGTCGAAGGACAGGTCGTCGCGCTTGCTGCCCACGGTGTAGCCGTAGAGCGCATCCCCCCAGCGCAACTGGCCGACCAGGTCCTTGGCGTAGGGGTCGATCAGCAGCTTGTTGGGGTTGAAGCGGTGCCCTTCTTCGGGCTTGTAGGGGCCGTGCACGCGGTAGCCGTAGGCCAGGCCGGGGCGTGCCTCGGGCAGATAGCAGTGCCACACGTCGTCGGTGCGCTCGCGCAGCGTGATGCGGTGCCGCTCGTGGCGGCCCTTTTCATCGAAGATGCAGAGCTCGACCTTGGTGGCGTGCTGCGAGAACAGGGCGAAATTGACGCCTTCTCCGTCCCAATGGGCGCCTCGGGGATAGGGGCGGCCCGGCCAGACCGCGTTGATCATGTCATTGGTCTTCATCGACGAAACTTGCGCTCCTCCATGCGTTCGATTGGATCCTTGCGTTCGCGGGGCCACCACGACTCGATGCGCTCGGCCGCCCAGTCCTTGCCGCCCAGGCCGAAGGCCAGGGCGAGCGCGAACACGACGCCGGCGAGTATCACCAGAAAACTTTCGCGCACGATGTCGCCGCCGACCTTCATCTGGTCGAGCGCGATCAGCACCACGAAGATGAGGATCGCGTACTGCGCGAGCTTGCCGAGGAAGATGGCGTCCTGCAGCTTGGCGCTGCGGCCGTAGTTGGTGACGGTATCGCCGACGAAGCGCGCGAAGTAGGCGCCGAAGGCGAGGATCAGCAGCGCGACGAAGACGTTGGGCACGAACCAGACCACGCGCGTGAGCAGGTCGGTGATGTAGGTGAGCCCGAGGCCGTTGAAGGCGATCAGCAGCGTCGCGAGGATGACGAGCCAGAACACCAGCAGCCCGAACACGTTGGTGGTGTCGCCGACGGTGCCGCCCTGGCGCAGGAAGTTGTCGAGCCCTGCGCGTTCGGTGAGCACCGGAAAGTTGATGGCGCGCAGCGCCTTGACGACGGCGAAGCGCGCGAGCTTGGCGAACAGCCAGCCGACCCCCACCACGACCACCGCGATCAGGAGCCGCGGCAGGAAGGCGCCGATCTGGAACAGGATGGCCCGCAGGGGCTCCAGGTGGATTCCGAAGTTTTCCATGTGTGTATCTCCAATGGCCCGCCGTGGGGACGGCGAGCGAACTTCAGGACGAGGCGGGCCGGCCCGCCAGTGCGATCAATCCCTGCAGCGGGACCTGGACCCAGTCGGTGCGATTGTTGAGTTCGTACCGCAGCTCATAGAGTGCCTTTTCGAGCTCGAAGAGTTCCAACAAAGGCAGATCGATCGGCGCGATGGCCTCGTGGCCACCCATGGTGGCCGCATAGGCGTCGAGAAAAGCCTCGCGCGTGACGGCCTCCCAGTCTCGCACCGGTCCGTCGAGGCGCTGCAGTTCGTCGGCGTTCTGCGCCACCCGCTTCAGCGCGGCCCAGCGCGCGTAGTTGAACGAGCGCAGCATGCCGGCCACGTCGCGCAGCGGCGAGCTCTTGGCACGGCGCTCGTCGAAGCTGCGGGTGGGCTCGCCCTCGAAGTCGATGATGACGAAGTCGTTGTCGCTCACGAGCACCTGGCCGAGGTGGTAGTCGCCGTGGAAGCG
Source organism: Variovorax sp. KK3 (assembly GCF_001984055.1). Taxonomy (GTDB): domain Bacteria; phylum Pseudomonadota; class Gammaproteobacteria; order Burkholderiales; family Burkholderiaceae_C; genus Variovorax. The sequence continues at coordinate 93,840 of NZ_LYVO01000009.1, read as the reverse complement.
CGTCTTGACGCCGCGCGTGCCGCCGGCGGCACCCGCCGTGGCCGGCCGTGCGCGTGCGAGCAGTGCTTCCTGGCGCGACAGCAGCGCCTGGGCGTCTTCCTGCGCCAGCGCCGGCAGCTTGGCAATGCGTTCGCGCAGCTGCGCCAGCGTGGACTGGGCATCGGCCAGCGCGTGTTCGTGCATGGCCTGCACGTCCTCGGCCCGCAGCGGCTCGGGGTCGAAGGCGGCATCGCCTCTGCCGCTGGCCAGCGCCAGGTGCAGCTCGGCGGTGCGCCGCCCCAGCATGGCCATCAGGGCGGTGAAGCCGCCATGGGCATCGGCCGGCGTGGCGTTGGCCAGCGTTTCGCTGCCGGTCAGCAGCTCGTTGAGGAAGCGCTCCAGGTAGCTCAGCGTGTAGTCCCAGCCGTCGCCCTGGTTGGCGACGTAGCGCTGCACCATGGCCAGCGTCATCGTCCGGCCGTCGTCGCCGACGTATTCGAGCGCGCCCAGCACCGGCACGCAGTGCGGGAAGCGCGCCACGCTGGTGAGGAAGCGGCCCAGTTCGACCTCGGGGTTCACGCCCTCGCGCAGGCGGCGGTAGGCCTTGAGGAAGAGCGTTTCGTCGAAAGTGACGACCGTGTTGCTGCTCTGCGCGCCGGGCCGGTGCACCGGCAGCGTCTCGAGGTCGGCCGTGACGGTGCGGAAGGCGTCGGTCGGCACGAAGCGCAGGCGGCCCTTCGCGGCCTTGATCTCTCGGCCGTCGCGCACGGCCTGCACCATCGCGCGGCAGAAGGCCTCGTCGTAGAAGGCATCGGCCATCACGCCGACGTTGGCCTGCTGCCGCACCTTGGCGACGCCGGCCTGCATCAGGCGGTTGAGGCGCTCTTCTTCATGGTCTTCCCACGCCAGGGCGAGCGGCACGAAGTAGGTGGAGTCCTCGGCCGGGCCGTCGAGCGCGACCAGCGGCAGCATCCAGCTGAAGCCGTTGCTGTCCCACACCGCGTGGTCGCGCATTCGGGCGCGCGTGACCGGCGAACCCTTGGTCGCGTACCAGCGCTGGATCTCGATGAAGCGCGGCAGCGTGTCGGTTTCGAACTGCGTGCCCATGCGCTCGGCCATGCCGATGCGCCAGGGCATGACGCGGTCGCGGAAGAAGCTGGTCCAGCCGTCGAAGAGCACCAGGGTCGGCCGGTCTTGCAGGCCCACGCTTTCCTGGTGCCAGGCGGGCATCTCGGCGTCTTGCGCCAGGCGGAACCAGTAGAAGCCGTAAGAAGGCAGGGTCAGCAGGTAGGGCAGCTCGCCGATCGGCGGGAAGGACGTGCGCCCGAGCATCTCGACCGGGATCTTGGTCTTGTGCTCGGACAGGTCGAGCTCCACAGGCTGCGCCGCGCGCGAGAGGTTGAAGACGGTAAGGATCGTGTCGTTCTCGTACTCGCTCAGGTACGCCAGGATCTTGCGGTTGCCCGGGCGCAGGAAGATGCGCTTGCCGCGGCCGAAGGCGTGGCTGGTCTTGCGCACGGCGAGCATGCGGCGCGTCCAGTTCAGCAGCGAGCTGGCATCGCGCGCCTGGGATTCGACGTTGAGCGCCTCGAAGCCGTACATCGCGTCCATGATCGGCTGCAGGTACAGGCGCTGCGGGTCGGCGCGCGAGAAGCCGGCGTTGCGGTCCGGGCTCCACTGCATGGGGGTGCGCACGCCGTTGCGGTCGCCGACGAAGAAGTTGTCGCCCATGCCGATCTCGTCGCCGTAGTAGATGATGGGCGAGCCGGGCATGGACAGCAGCATCGCGTTCATGAGCTTCACGCGGTCCATGTCGTTTTCCATCAGCGGCGCGAGCCGTCGCCGGATGCCCACGTTGATGCGTGCGCGCTTGTCGGCCGCATACATGTTGTACATGTAGTCGCGTTCCTTGCTGGTCACCATTTCGAGCGTGAGCTCGTCGTGGTTGCGCAGGAAGATGGCCCACTGGCAGGTGTCGGGGATCTCGGGCGTCTGCTGGATGATCTCGACGATGGGGTGCCGGTCTTCCTGCGCGATGGCCATGTACATGCGCGGCATCAGCGGGAAGTGATAAGCCATGTGGCATTCGTCGCCGTCGCCGAAGTACTCTCGCACGTCCTCGGGCCACATGTTGGCCTCGGCCAGCAAGAAGCGGTTCTTGTACTGCGCGTCGATGGCGGCGCGCAGCTTCTTGATGACTGCGTGCGTCTCGGGCAGGTTCTCGTTGCTGGTGCCGTCGCGCTCGATCAGGTAAGGAATGGCATCGAGCCGGAAGCCGTCGACACCCATGTCGAGCCAGAAGCGCATGGTCTTGAATACCGCCTCCAGCACCGCCGGGTTGTCGAAGTTCAGGTCGGGCTGGTGGCTGAAGAAGCGGTGCCAGAAGTAGGCCTTGGCGACCGGGTCCCAGGTCCAGTTGGAGGTCTCCGTGTCGGTGAAGATGATGCGCGTGCCCTGGTAGATCTGGTCGGTGTCGCTCCAGACGTAGAAATCGCGCTCGGGCGAGCCGGGCGGGGCGCGGCGCGCGGCCTGGAACCAGGGGTGGTCGCTCGAGGTGTGGTTGATGACCAGCTCGGTGATGACGCGCAGGCCGCGCTTGTGCGCCTCGTCCAGCATCTCGCGGAAGTCGGCGAGCGTGCCGTAGTCCGGATGCACGTCCTCGTACCCGGCGATGTCGTAGCCGTCGTCGCGCAGCGGCGAGGGATAGAACGGCATCAGCCAGATGGTGTTGACGCCCAGCTCCTTGACGTAGTCGAGTCTCGCGGTCACGCCCTTGAAGTCGCCGTAGCCGTCGTTGTTGGAATCGAAGAAGGCCTTGACGTTGAGCTGGTAGATGACGGCGTCGCGATACCACTGCGGATCGTCGCTGCTGTCGATTTCGACGTTTTCGAGAACCAGATGAGAAACGGGTGCGTTCATGGAGCCATTCTCACAGGAAATAATCGAAGTCCCGTTCGTCGCGGGAGCGGCGACGCACCAGGAACACGTGGGCAGGCACGCTGTGCGGATCGAGCTGCACGAACTGCCGGCCACCCTGCCACAGGTAGCGCTGGTTGCTCAGCAGGTCGTGCACCTGGAAGGAATGCGCAGCATCGCAGCCCAGGTGCTCCAGGTCCAGGTCGACCCAGCCCGACTGCACGTTGTGCGGATCGAGGTTCACCACGCACAGCACGACGTTGTCGCCCTCGGGCGAGCGCTTCGCATACGCGATGAGCTGGTCGTTGTCGACCGGGAAGAAGCGCAGGTCGCGGTCCCATTGCAGGGCCGGGTTGTCGCGGCGGATGCGGTTCACGCGGGCGATGAAGGGAGCCAGGCTCTTCGGGTCGTCATGGTTCCAGCGGCGCAGCTGGTACTTCTCGGAGTCGAGGTATTCCTCGCTGCCCTGGCCGCGCGGCAGATGCTCGCCCAGTTCGTAGGCCGGGCCGTAGATGCCGTAGCTCGCGGCCAGCGTGCCGGCGAGCACCAGGCGCGCCATGAACACCGAGGTCTCGCCGCCCTGCAGCCGCGCATGCAGGATGTCGGGCGTGTTGGGCCAGACGTTGGGGCGGAAGTACTCGCTGCCCAGGCCCTCCGAGAGCTCGGTGAAGTACTCGGTCAGTTCCTGCTTGGTGTTGCGCCAGGTGAAGTAGGTGTACGACTGCGAGTAGCCCAGCTTGGCCAGCCGGTGCATCACCTTAGGGCGGGTGAAGGCCTCGGCCAGGAACAGCACGTCGGGATGCGCGCGCTTGAGTTCGGTGATGGCCCACTCCCAGAAAGGGAAGCCCTTGGTGTGCGGGTTGTCGACGCGGAAGATCTTCACGCCCTCGCCGATCCAGTGCTCGAAGATGCTCTTCAGCTCGGTCCACAGGGCCTGCCAGTCCTCGGTTTCGAAGTTGAAGGGGTAGATGTCCTGGTATTTCTTGGGCGGGTTCTCCGCGTACTGCACGGTGCCGTCGGGGCGCCAGCGGAACCAGGCCGGATGTTCCTTGACGTACGGATGGTCGGGCGCGCACTGGAAGGCGATGTCGAGCGCCAGTTCGATGCCCTGGCTTTCCGCCGCCTCGCGCAGGCGACGGAAGTCCTCTGCGGTGCCCAGTTCGGGCAGGATGGACTTGTGGCCGCCCTCGTCCGCGCCGATGGCCCAGGGGCTGCCGACGTCGTCTGCCGTGGGCGTGAGCGTGTTGTTCTTTCCCTTGCGCTGAATGCGGCCGATCGGATGGATGGGCGGGAAGTACAGCACGTCGAAGCCCATGGCGGCGATGGCCGGCAGGCGCGTCTCGACGTCCTTGAACGTCCCGTGCCGGTCGCCTTCGGGCGCGGTGGAGCGTGGGAAGAGTTCGTACCAGGTGCTGAAGCGGGCACGCTCGCGGTCGGCGATCAATGGAAGCTCGACCGTGTGATGCGTGGCGAGGCTTCGGTCGGGGTAGCGCTCGGCCAGGGCCGAAAGCGCCTCGTCGAGCGCGAAGGCCTTGAGCGCGCTCGCGTCCATGTGGCCTTCGGTGGCGGCGGCCTGCAGCTCGCGGCTCCAGCGCTCGAGCGATTCGCGCTCGCTGCCCTGCGCGCGCCCGGCCGCGGCAGCGATCTCCTGCGCGCCGACTTGCGAGGCGATGCGGATGTCCTCGGGCTCGACGCGGCGCGTCATGTCGTGGTGCCAGGAGGCGAAGCTGTCGACCCAGGCGGTGACGGTGTAGCGGTAGCGGCCAATGGTCGGCGGCGCGAAGTCGGCTTCCCAGATGTCGTTGTGCAGCAGCTTCATCGGCAGCTCGGTGAAGGCGGTGTCGGCCTCCGCGCGCCAGCGCAGCACGACGCGCAGCACGTCGTGGCCGTCCGCGAAGCAGTGGGCCTGCACGTGCACGGTTTCGCCGGCCACGCGCTTGATGGGGAAGCGGCCGTTGTCGACGTTGGGCAGCACGGCATCGATGACCGCGCGCACGCGGCCGTCTTCGCCGTCGGCGCGCCGGATCGTCGGCGTGGCCGGTGCGGCGGACGCTGTCGCAGTGGTGGCGGTGGCTGTGGCTGTGGCTGCGGCAGCGGCGGCCGGCGCAGCCGCCTTGACGGCCTTCGGCGCCTTGGCCGGCTTGTCGGAAGCGGCCGTGGCGACCTTCGCGGCCTTGGTGGCCTTCGGCGCAGCGGTCTTCACGGCCTTGGCAGCCTTGGCAGGCTTCGCTGTGTCCGCTGCCTGTGCAGCGACTGCTGCCGCAGCCTGCGCGACGGGCGCCAGCGATTCGGATGCGATGGGTGGCGTATTTTTCTTAGGCATTGGGTTGGTGCTCCAGCATCAGGGTGGAGAGCGGAGGAAGCGTGAGGCACAGCGACTGCATGCGGCCGTGCGCGCGCACCGGCGCGGCTTCGACCGTGCCGAAGTTGCCCCAGCCCGCGCCGCCGAATTCGCTGGCGTCGCTGTTGATCAGCTCGCGCCAATTGCCACCGGCCGGCACGCCCAGCAGGTAGTTGTTGCGCGGCACCGGTGTCAGGTTGCACACCACCAGCACCGGCGGCCCGGCGCCCTTGCGCGGCTTGCGCAGGAACGCGAACACGCTGCGCTCGGCATCGTCGGCCGCGACCCATTCGAAGCCCTCGCCCGAAAAGTCGAGCTGGTGCAGGGCCGGCGTGGATTGGTAGACGCGGTTGAGCTGGGCCATGTAGCGCTGAAGGCCCGCATGATCCTGCAGCGCGGCCACCCACCATTCGAGTTCGCCGTCGTGCGTCCATTCGCGCCGCTGGCCGAATTCGCCGCCCATGAACACCAGCTTCTTGCCGGGATGGCCCCACATGTAGCCGAACAGGGCCCGCAGGTTGGCGAACTGCTGCCAGTTGTCGCCCGGCATCTTGTTGATCATCGAGCCCTTGCCGTACACCACCTCGTCGTGCGAGAGCGGCAGCACGAAGTTCTCGCTGAAGGCGTAGACCAGCGAGAAGGTCAGCTGGTGATGGTGGTACTGGCGGTGCACCGGATCCTGTTGCATGAAGGCCAGGGTGTCGTGCATCCAGCCCATGTTCCACTTCATGCCGAAGCCCAGCCCGTCCATGTCGGTGGGGCGCGAGACGCGCGGCCAGGCCGTCGATTCTTCGGCGACCGTGACCGTATCGGGGTGCTCGCGGTAGACGGCGCGGTTGAGGTTCTGCAGGAATTCGATGGCTTCGAGGTTCTCGCGGCCGCCGTTCTTGTTGGGAATCCACTCGCCGTGCTTGCGGCCGTAGTCGAGGTAGAGCATCGATGCGACCGCGTCGACGCGCAGTCCGTCGAGGTGGTACTTCTCGAGCCAGAACAGGGCCGACGAAATCAGGAAGCTGCGCACCTCGTGACGGCCGTAGTTGAAGATGCTCGACTTCCAGTCGGGGTGGAAGCCCTGGCGCGGGTCTTCGTGCTCGTAGAGGTGCGTGCCGTCGAAGTAGCCCAGGCCGTGCTCGTCGGTCGGAAAGTGCGAAGGCACCCAGTCCAGCAGCACGCCGATGCCGCGCTGGTGCAGGTGGTCCACGAAGAACATGAAGTCCTGCGGCGTGCCGTAGCGCGCCGTGGGCGCGAAGTAGCCGGTGGTCTGGTAGCCCCACGATCCGTAGAACGGGTGCTCGGTGATCGGCATCAGCTCCACGTGGGTGAAGCCCATCTCGACCACGTAGTCGGCCAGCAGGGGCGCGAGCTCGCGGTAGTTCAGGAACTGGCCGTCGCGCCGCTTCCATGAGCCGGCGTGCATCTCGTAGACGGACATCGGCGCGTCGAGCGCGTTGCGCGGGCCGCGGCTGGACATCCAGTCCGCGTCCTGCCACTCGTAGTCGAGCGGCCACACGCGCGAGGCGGTGTCGGGGGGCATCTCGCAGTAGAAGGCGAAGGGGTCGGCCTTGTCGACCTGGTAGCCGCCGTGGCGCGAGCGTATGCGGTACTTGTACGACTGGCCCGGCGCGGCGTCGTCGACGGTGCCGGTCCAGATGCCGCTGTCCTCGTGCGCCTGCAGCGGGTGCGCTTCGCCGTTCCAGCCGTTCCAGTCACCCACCACCGAGACCGACTCCGCGTTCGGCGCCCACACCGCGAAGTGCGCGCCACCCCCGGGGCGGGGATGGCAGCCGAGCTGGTCGTACAGACGCGCGTGCGTGCCTTCGCTGAAGAAGTAGCGGTCCTGGGCATTGAAGGAGGGGGTGGTCTGGTGCACGGGGGACTTCCTTAGCGTTCTTGGCGCTCGGACCGTGGCGGCGCGCGCAGGTGCGCGGCAGCAGGCCGTAGCGAACAGACGTTTTTATAAGCCCAGAAGCCCGGTGCAAGCGCCGTGCCCGCGCTTGCGCCTGTCGGACAGCGGCCCGACCTGCCGCGACGGCTGCGATCGGGCGGGAGGATGTCCGCGAATCACATGATTCACACGCTCGACACGATCACCATCGCCCGAAATTACGCCGTCACATTTGCCGGTAGGCCGCGGCCAGCGCCGGCACGAAGTCCTCGAAGCGAGTGGAGGTCGTGTTGCCTGCGTTGCGGCGCCCTTGCGATCCGATGCGGCCGTCGTTGAAGGCGCGCGTCATCTCCAGGTAGAGCGACACGAAGCTGGGCGACAGGCCGGCACCGATCATCGCCTCTGCGAACCGGGCCTCGTCGAGCTGAACGTAGGGCAGAGCGGGCAGGCCGATCGCGCGGCCGAGCTGGCGGGCGATGTCGGCATGGGTGAGGTCGCGCTCGCCCAGCAGCTCGCGCACCGCCACGCCACGCCAGTCGCGCGCGAGCAGCGCACGCGCTGCCGCCTCGGCGATGTCGTCGGCCGCGACCATCGGCGTGGCCAGATCGGGCGCGACGGTGTCGGCGAGCATTCCCGCTTCCTTGACCATGCCGAGCGCGTCGTAGAAGTTCTCGAAGAAGGAGACCGGGCGCAGCAGCAGCAGGTCGATGCCGTCGATCGCCTCGAGCCGCTTCTCCTGCGCATGCAGGCCGACGATCACGCCAGTGCCTGATGGCAGGTCGGCCCCGAGGCTGCTGAGCGCGACCACGCGCCTCAGGCCGCTTCGGCGCACGGCGTTCGCGATGGCTTCGCCTTCTTCGTGCTGGCGGGCGGCGTAGTCGGGTGCCTGGCGGTCCGTGGCGAGCAGGGTGTAGGCGCCATCGGCGCCGCTGAATGCCTCGGCCAGGAAGGCGGGGTTCCGGCTGTCGCCGGGGCAGGGCTCGGCACCGGCCTTCGCCAGCGCGGCCAGCTTGTCGGGATTGCGGCCGATGGCGCGAACGCGGGCGCCGGCCGCGAGCAGGCGGTGGGCGAGCTTGCCGCCGGTGTGGCCGGTGGCGCCCATGACGGTGAACAGGGGCGTGGACGCCGAGGAGGTGGTGGTTGCGGTCATGTCGATGGCTCGATGAGCGGGTTGAACATGGCGTCCACTATCGGCGGGCCGAGCGGGTGCATCAATGTCCTGGCATCGCGTTTCGATGCTCGTTCGTCCACGCGTGCTGGACGATGGATGCGCGCTCTTTCATACTCGCCGAATGCAAATCGAAGACGCATTCGCTCCCGTGGATCCGCTGGGCGAGGCCCTGCATCACCTGAGGATGAACGGGGTCTTCTATTGCCGCTCCGAGTTCAGCGCGCCGTGGGGTGTGGCCATGCCGCCGATCGAGGGCTGCCTGATGTTCCACGTCGTGACCAGCGGACCCTGCTGGCTCGAGATCGAAGGCGTGGAGCCGCAGCAGCTGTCGCCGGGCGACTTCGCCTTGGTGCCGCACGGCGCTGGCCACCGGCTGGTGTGCGAGCCGGGCGCCGAGGCCGCCGCGCTCTTCGATCTGCCGCGCGAGTTGCAGAGCGAGCGCTACGAGGTGCTGCGCCATGGTGGCGGCGGCACGGCCACCGCGCTGGTGTGCGGCGCGGTGCGCTTCGACCATCCGGCCGCGCAACGGCTGATGCACTTGCTGCCGCCGGTGATCCGCATGGATGCGGCCGATTCGCCGCAGGCCGAATGGCAGGCCAGCACGCTGCGCTTCATGGCCGCCGAGGCACGCGCCATGCAGCCGGGCGGCGAGACGGTCATCACCCGCCTGGCGGACGTGCTGGTGATCCAGGCCATCCGCGCATGGATGGCCCGAGACCCGGCCGCGCGCAAGGGCTGGCTCGGTGCGCTCCAAGACCGCCAGATCGGCCGCGCGATCACGTCGATCCACCGCGAACCGGAGCGCCCCTGGACCGTGGCCTCACTGGCCGCCGAGGTCGCGATGTCGCGCTCGGCCTTCGCGGCCCGATTCACCACGCTGGTCGGCGAGCCGGCGATGCAGTACGTGGCACGCTGGCGCATGCAGGTCGCGTTGACCTTGATGCAGGAGAAGGGCGCGCGGCCCGCAGAACTGGCGAGCCGGCTGGGCTACCAGTCGGAGGCGGCGTTCAGCCGGTCGTTCAAGCGGTACATGGGCGTGCCGCCGGGGGCAGCGCGGCGGGCGCGGGGTATCAGCGCGGTGGCCTGATCACGTCTTCCAGAAGCGCCGCGCCTTCGCCACCTCGCTCAGCGCTTCGCGGCATTCGCGCGCGCTTTGCGGCTGGCGTGCGGTGAGCCAGCCGACGGCGAACCAGGCGCGGCCGTCGTGGTCGGCGGCGTTGCGGTAGGTGTCGATGGCGACGGCGTCGTCGTTGTGGGTGCCCAGGGCGTCCTGCGCGGGCTTGAGCGCCTTCAGGTAACGGTCGGCGTCCTCTTGCCCGAACATGGACGCGACGAATTCGCCCAGGTAGCGCAGGCGCTTGAGGCGCTTGCGCACACGGTGCTGGGCGTCCGGGGCCAGGCTTTCGAACTTCTTGCCGTCGCGCGCGACCTGGCGGTGCAGCTTTTTCAGGCGCGCGCGCAGCGGCTCGCGTGCCGGGTCGGCTGCCTCCACCGGGGCAGCGGCTTCGTCGGATGGCGGAGGCTCGGGCAGGGATGCGGCGACGAGGCCGATCAGCGTGAGCTGGAAGGATGGCTGTCGCACGACGTCGGCGGGCACGGGCACCGGCGTTTCGCGCGGCGGCCATTGCACCTGAGGACCGCCGGCGGCTTCGATGTGCGGCTGCACGTTGGCCTGCAGCTGCTCGAGGTCGCGCTGCTGGCCGAGCGCGCGGAAGGCATCGACCAGCGCCGGCTCCCAGGCCGGGTCGATGCCCGGCGCGAAATCGGCCATCTCGCGCAACGCCGTGCGCAGGCGGCGGATGCCGATGCGAAGCTGGTGCACGTGTTCGGGGTCGGGGCTGCCGGCAGCCACTTCGGCGGCGTTGGGCAGGATCTGCGCGAGGCAGGCCTCGAGCACCGCGCGGAAGACCTGCGGGCCGGTCGCCTTCTTGCCGAGCGCGGGCGCCACGGCCTTCACGGCTTCGGCATGCACGATGCCCTTGGCGAGCCGTTCGCCGCGCTGGGCCTTGGAGACGGTGTCGAGCCACAGCGGATAGCGCATGCGCCACCGGCGCGCGAGTTCGAGCACCGACTGCGGGCTGCCGCTCTTGAGCTCGATCTCGAGTTCGCAGATCGGGTGGGCGCGCTCGGCGGCGCGCACCTCGCCGCGGTCGAAGGCCAGCTCGACGCGGGCGTCGCCGGTGCGCATCTCGCGGGTCGTGCGCCGGATGTCGGTGCCGTACAGCGGTACGAGCGCAATGTCGGCAGGTGTGTGGCCGGATGACTGGATGGCCCGCGCGATCAGCTCGCCGACCGGCGTGCCGGCATGCCGATCGAGCTGCGGCAGCGGCGTTTCGCTGGCGCGTTCGGTCGTGATCTCGACGTTGTGCTCATGGCGCTCGAGGGCATTGCCGCCCGGCGCTTTCGCCGTCTGCACCCAGCGCCGACCTTCCTTGCGGATGCGCAGCACGATGCGTTGCGCGGCGAGCGTCCCGTCGGCGGTGTCGTAGTAGCGGGCTTGCAGTCGCTCGCTGCGCGAACTGCCGCGAGCGACAGCGCCTTCCACGGCGGCCCGGCTCTGCGGGTCGACTTGGAACTTGATCTCGAACTCGGTCACCGCATCGGCGACGCGCGCCGGCTTCAAGCGCCTTCCGGCAGTTCGCTGACCTGCAGCGAAAGGTCGTACAGCTTGGACTTGCCCGCGTAGTAGCGGTCGAGCCGCCACTCCTTGAGGATGTCCATTGCGATGTCGAAGCTCTTGTAGTCCAGGTCGTAGAGCTTCACGAGTTCGAAGCTGCGTTCCGATTCCAGGGCGAGGACCAGGCGAGCGAGGATCTGTGCCGATTCGTTGGCCGGGTCCGTCTCGATGAATCGGCGGGCGGTCTTGATGGCGTTCATGGGGCTGGGTTCCTCCTAATAGACCTGGAACTATAGCCAGCCCGTCTTGCTTGTTTTATGACAATGCCATGACAGTGTAGGTCTTAGGTTTGAACTTGACGGCCTACCTTGGGCGCCTCTGTAGTCAGATCGTTATTGGATCGGCCTTTGCATCGGCGGCATCACGGGCATCGGTGCCGTGATCGGTGCAGGCGCATAGGCCGGCGCTGGCGCGTACGAGGGCGCGGGCGCATAGGTCGACGAGGGTGCCGACATCGGGATGGGCGCGATGGCCGGCGCCGGTACGGGTGGGAGCGGCGTGACGGTCTCGCGGATCACGCCGCCGCCGAGCACGCTGCCGTTGAGCGAGGTCATGCCGGTGCCGCGCACGCGCGCTTCGCAGTCCGCACGGTCGCTCGGCGGTTGCAGGCCGCAACGGGCCAGCGCGTTCTGTTCGTAGTTCGTGGGTGGCGCGCTGGTCAAGCCACCACGCTGTGCTTCGAAGCGTGCCGCGCCCGCTTCGCGCAGGCACGCGGCGCGGTCTTGCTGGATGCCGTCGCAGACGGCGCGTTCGCGCATGAAGGTGCGGTCGCTGCCGGCCTGGGCGGCGCTCAGCGCGGGGATCGCGAGGCCGGCTGCGGCGACCGCGATGGCGAGGCTGGAACGGATGACTTGTTTCATGAAGGCACTCCTAGTCGGCGGCAGCGCAACAGCGCAGCCTGTCAAAGGAGTGTCGACCGCCTGGAGCGTCCGGCAGTGTGGGACAGGAAAGCCGCCCGCCCCGGCGCCGTGGCGCAGCTTCGCGTCGGACAGTTCCGGCAAGCGCGCCGGAACCGAACCGTCACTGCGGGCTTCAGCCTTCGGCGATGCGCTTCGCGAGGTGAGCCAGCGCTTCCTCGACCTGGTCGACCAGCACCAGGGCCAGGTCGCCCGGCTGCAGCCTGGCGAGCGCCGTGTCGATGGCGATGAACTCGCCGCGGATCTCGTCGATGTTGCGCGTGCGGCTGGCGCCCTGCAGGCCCTGGCGCAACAGGCCCATCACCTCGCCGTCGGCGCGGCCGCGCTGGGCGGCGTCCTGGTAGAGGATGACGTCGTCGAAGGCCTCGCCGAGGATGGCGGTCTGGTCGCGGATGTCGCTGTCGCGCCGGTCGCCGGCGCCGCTGATGACCACCGAGCGCTTCTTCGCGGGCATGGTGTCCACGGCCGACACCAGCGCGCGCATCGCATCGGTGTTGTGGCCGTAGTCGGCGATCACGGTGGCGCCGCGGTAGTCCATCACGTTGAAGCGGCCGGGCACGCCGCCCGGGTCGCTCTTGAAGCTGGCCAGCCCGCTGCGGATGCTGTCCCAGTCCAGTCCCACGGCCCAGGCGGCGGCCACCGCGGCCATGACGTTGTCGACCTGGAAGCCGATGGTGCCGTTGCGCGTGAGCTGAACGTCGCGCAGCGGGATGCGCTCGCGCCACGAGCCCTCGGCCGCGACGATCGCGTCCTGGTCGACGAAGACGGTGCGCTTGCCCTGGGCGCGGTGCGTGGCCATCACGGGGTGCTGGCGGTCGCGCGCGAAGAAGATCACGCTGCCGGGGCAGGTCGCGGACATGGCGGCCACGTTGTGGTCGGCGGCGTTGAGCACCGCGTAGCCGTGCGGCGCCACGTTGCGCACGATCACGCGCTTGAGCACGGCCAGGTCTTCCACGGTGGTGATGTAGTTGAGGCCCAGATGGTCGCCGCTGCCGATGTTGGTGACCACCGCCACCTGGCAGCGATCGAAGCCCAGGCCTTCGCGCAGGATGCCGCCGCGCGCCACCTCGAAGACGGCCGCGTCGACGTCGGGATGCAGCAGCACGTTGCGCGCGCTCTTGGGGCCGCTGCAGTCGCCGCTGTCGGTCTGGCGGCCGTCGATGTAGACGCCGTCGGTGTTGGTCATGCCGGTGCGCAGGCCGCTGCCGGCCAGCAGGTGGTTGACCAGCCGCGCGGTGGTGGTCTTGCCGTTGGTGCCGGTGACGGCCACCACCGGGATGCGGCCGTCGTCGCCGTCGGCGAAGAGCGTGTCCATGACCGCCTCGCCCACCGGGCGGCCGCGGCCGAAGGACGGCGAGATGTGCATGCGCAGCCCCGGCGCGGCATTCACCTCGACCACGCCGCCGTGCTGTTCTTCGAGCGGGCGCACGACGTTCTCGCACACCATATCGACGCCGCAGATGTGCAGGCCGACCATCTGCGCTGCGTCGATGGCGCGCGCAGCCACTTCGGGATGCACGGTGTCGGTGACGTCGGTGGCGGTGCCGCCGGTGGACAGGTTGGCGTTGTTGCGCAGCACGACGCGCTGGCCCAGCGCGGGCACGCTGTCGGGCGCGAGGCCCTGCGCTTCCAGGCGGCCCACGGCGATGTCGTCGAGGCGGATCTTGGTCAGCGAGGTCGCGTGGCCCTCGCCGCGGCGCGGGTCGAGGTTGACCGTTTCCACGAGCTGGCGCACGGTCTGGCGGCCGTCGCCGATGACCTGGGGCGGATCGCGCCGCGCGGCGGCGACCAGCTTGTCGCCCACCACCAGCAGCCGGAAGTCGAAGCCCGGCAGGAATTTCTCGACCATCACCTCGCCGTGCTCGGCAGCCGAGTCGTAGGCCGCGGCGAGCTGCTCGCGCGTGACGATGTTGACGGTGACGCCCTTGCCCTGGTTGCCGTCCTGCGGCTTCACGACCACCGGCAGGCCGATCTCCTGCGCGGCGGCCCAGCCGTCGTCGACGCTGCTCACCGGGCGGCCCAGCGGCACCGGCACGCCGGCGGCGTTGAGCAGCTGCTTGGTGAGCTCCTTGTCCTGGGCGATCGATTCGGCCACGCCGCTGGTGCTGTCGACTTCGGCGGCCTGGATGCGGCGCTGCTTCGAACCCCAGCCGAACTGCACGAGGCTGCCGCTGGTGAGGCGGCGGTAGGGGATGCCACGGGCCACGGCGGCATCGACGATGGAACCGGTGCTCGGACCCAGGCGCTCGTCCTCGTCGAGGTCGCGCAGCTCGGTGATGGCGGCGGTGGCGTCGAAGGCGGTGTTGTTCTGCGCGGCGGCGATCAGCTGGCACGCCAGTTCGAGCGCGCGCCGGCCGACGGCTTCTTCGGTGTACTGGAAGGTGACCTGGTAGACGCCTTCTTCCGTGGTGCGCGCGGTGTGGCCGATGTTGACCGCGCAGCCGGCCTGCGCCTGCAGCGCCACCGCGGCGTTTTCGAGCACGTGGGCGAGCGACAGCGGCTGGCCCAGCACGATGGGGTGCAATTCGCCGATGGTCGGGAACAGCGCGCGCAGGCGGGGCTCGAAGCCGGTCAGTCGCTCGACCGCGTTCTCGTCACCCGCGCAGGCCACGACGGCCTCGATGCAGGTGTGACGGCTCCAGAGATTGGGCCCACGCAGGGCACGGACGCGTTGAACTTCCATGATGAAGAAGGCAGTGCGCCGCCGGCGGCCCCGTGGCGGGGCCGGCCGGTCAGGCGAGTTGTTGCTCGGGCGAAAGAAGGGACTGTTGGGACAGCTGCAGCGAGGCGAGGGCGGCTTGCAGGTCGGCTTCGAAGGCTTCGGCGCCGGCGCCGATCAGGCTCAACGGAATGCCCATGGCCCAGCCGGTCGCGACCGCGGCCAGCAGGCTGGCCAAGCTGACGCCGGCATGCGTGGCGCGCCAGATGGTCAGGCGGCCCAGGCCCGGCAGGAAGGATTCGCTGGTGCCGGTGGCCAGCACCACGCGGTCTTGCCGCACGATCACGGCCTTGCCGCCCGCGGCACGGTGCGCTGCGAGCGCCTCGGCTTGCGGGTCGACGCTGTACAGGATGACGTCGCCGTCGCACAGCGGCGCCAGGCCCGCGACGCGCGGATCGGCCGCGTTGAGCACGGCCGTGCCTTCGGGCAGCACCACGTCGACCTGGGTGCGCAGCACGCGCACCATCTGGTCGCTTTCGAAGATGTCGTAGTGCGACAGCGCTTCGGCGCCGTCGAGGTCGGTGACGATGCCGACCTGGCAGCGGTCGTAGGCCAGCCCGTCGCGCAGGATGGACTCGGCGCCGTTTTCGATGACCACGGCCTGCACGGTGCGGTTCATGAGCAGGCGGCGGCCGGCTTCCCAGCCGGCGCTGTCGCGCGCGTCGACGCGGCGGCGTTCGAGGAACAGGCCGTCGGCGCAGGCCAGGCCGGTGTAGCGGCCGGAGAGCCCGACCAGCCAGGCCACGAGACGAGCGATGACTTCGGGGTCTTGCGAGCCCGCGACGCCCACCACCGGAATGCGTCCTTGCGTCTCGCCGGGGAACAGGTGGTCGCAGATGGCGCGGCCCACGGGGCGGGGCGAGCCGACGGCGGGCTTCAGGTGCATCAACAGGCCGGGGCCGGCATTGACTTCGACGATGCCGCCGCCCTGCGGGCCGAGCGGCTGCGCGATGTCTTCGCACACGAGGTCGATGCCCGCGATGTCCAGGCCGACCACGCGCGCGGCCAGCTCGACCATGTGGGCGACTTCGGGATGAACCGCATCGGTGCAGTCGATGGCGACGTTGCCGTTGCGCTGGATCAGCACGCGCTGGCCGGCATCGGGCACCGACTCCGGCTCCAGGCCCTGGCGATGCAGGTCGGACAGGATGGCGCCGTCGCGCGCGCCCAGGCGGGACAGCGGGAAGTCCTCGGTGTCGCCGCGGCGCGGGTCGCTGTTGATCTGGCTTTCGATGAGGGCGCGCACGTCGGAACGGCCGTCGCCGGTGATCCACACGGTCTCGCCGCGCGCGGCGGCCACCAGGCGGCCACCGACCACCAGCAGGCGGTGCTCTTCGCCGCGGATGTAGCGCTCGACCAGCACTTCGCTGCCGTGACGTTCGGCGACGCCGAAGGCGGCTTCGATGTCTTCCTGCTTGCTCAGGTCGAGGATGACGCCGCGGCCATGGTTGCCGTCGGAGGGCTTGACCACCACCGGCAGGCCCAGCTCCTGCGCCACTTCCCAGGCCTCGGCCGGGCTGGCCACCGCCTGGCCCTGGGGCACCGGGATGCCGCAGCCCGCCAGAAGCGACTTGGTGAGCGGCTTGTCGCTTGCGATCGATTCGCCGATGGCGCTGGTGTAATCGGTCTCGGCCGTCCAGATGCGCTGCTGGTTGGCGCCGTAGCCCATCTGCACCAGGTTGCCGCTGTTGAGGCGCATGTAGGGGATGTCGCGGTCGATCGCGGCATTGACGATCGCCTCGGTGCTCGGGCCGAGGTAGCAATCGTCGACCTTGTCCTTGATGAGTTCGATGGCCTTCTGCACGTCCTGCGGGCCGATCGGGTCGTTGTTGATGGCGGCCATCATGATGCGCAGTCCCTCGGCCAGCGCAACCCGGGCGACTTCTTCGTCGCGCGAGCGGAACACCATCCGGTAAATGCCCGACACCGAGGTCTCGCGGGTCTGGCCGAAGCCGGTCGCCATGCCGGCCAGGTTGAGCAGCTCGATCACGACGTGCTCGAGCACGTGGCCCGACCAGGTGCCTTCGACCAGCCGCTGGATGAAGCCGCCGCGCTCGCCCACACCGCAGTGGTGTTCGATGAGCGCCGGCAGCAGGCCGGTCAGGCGGTCGGCGAAGCCCGGGATCTTGTTGGACGGGTATTCCTCGAGCCGGCCCAGGTCGAGCCAGACCTCCAGCACCGGGCGGTAGGTCCAGATGCTCGGGCCGCGCAAATAGTTGATGCGAAGCAGGCGAATGTCGTCGAAACGGGTCATGGGAACGTTCGTTGTGCTTTGGCCGAGCACTGCGGCGCTGTCATACGCGCCCATGGCCATCGGTCAGAATCGGCGCCCGGCGGGTGCCATGAAGTGGCCCTTTGCTGGCCGAAGACACAGAAACACAATGCAACATCACGATCCAGTCGAGGCCCCGGAGGGCGTTGAAGAGGAGGCTTCAGGCGCGCTGAAAAGCCGGCTTCGAACCGCGGAAAACGTTCTGGCGACAGTGCCGGTTGACCTTGATAGTGAACTTCGGTTTAACCCCGGACTTCTTGCGCTGACCGATCGGCGGGTGCTCGCCCGCGATGCCAAAGGGCGCTGGACGGAGTGGCCGCTCGAGCATTCCGGCCTGGAACTGCAGTTCGGCGACCATGCCGGAATAGGCACGCTGGACCTGTGCGACGGGCGGGTCCGACTGGCCCGCTGGCGTTACACACTGGCACATCAAGCCGCAGCCTTGCGGCTGCAAAAGGCGTTCGAACAGCGGGCTGCCGGTGTCACGCAGGCGACAGAAGTCGACTCTGACGAAACGTCTTCGGAGGCCGAGCTCCAGACCCCGCCGTCGACCTGGGTATTGCTTCGCCTCGGCCGCTTCGCGAGGCCTTATCGAAAGCAGCTTCTCATCGGGTTTCTCCTGACTTTGGCTTCGACCGGCGCCACGCTGGTGCCGCCCTACCTCACGATCCCGCTGATGGACGACGTGCTGATTCCGTTCCAGAACGGCCAGCAGATCGCCGTCGGCAAGGTTGCCATGTACCTGGGCCTGTTGCTGGCCGCGGCCCTCACCGGCTGGGGGCTGGGCTGGGCCCGCACCTATCTGCTGGCGCTGGTGTCCGAGCGCATGGGCGCCGACCTGCGCACCACCACCTATGAACACCTGCTGACCTTGCCGCTCGATTACTTCGGCGGCAAGCGCACCGGCGACCTGATGGCGCGCATCGGCTCGGAGACCGACCGCATCAACGTCTTCCTGTCGCTGCACGCGCTCGACTTCCTCAATGACGTGCTGATGATCACGATGACCGCGATCATCCTGATCTCCATCAACCCGCTGCTGGCGATGGTGACCCTGGTGCCGCTGCCCTTCATCGCGTGGATGATCCACACGGTGCGCGACCGGCTGCGCACCGGCTTCGAGAAGATCGACCGGGTGTGGAGCGAGGTGACCAACGTGCTGGCCGACACGATTCCGGGCATCCGCGTGGTCAAGGCCTTCGCGCAGGAAAAGCGCGAGGCCGGGCGCTTCCGCGCAGCCAACCAATACAACCTGCAGGTCAACGACAAGCTCAACCGCACCTGGTCGCTGTTCACGCCCAGCGTGTCGCTGCTGACCGAGATCGGCCTGCTCGTGGTCTGGGGCTTCGGCATCTGGCAGGTGGCGCGCCACAACATCACGGTGGGTGTGCTGACGGCCTTCGTCGCCTACATCGGCCGCTTCTACACGCGCATGGACTCGATGAGCCGCATCGTGTCGGTCACGCAGAAGGCGGCGGCCGGGGCCAAGCGCATCTTCGACATCCTGGACCACGTGAGCAACGTGCCCGAGCCGCTCGACCCGGTGAAGGTCGAGCGCGTGGAAGGCCGCATCCGGATGCGCGACGTGGGCTTTCGCTACGGCAGCCGCGCCGTCATCCGCGACCTCGACCTGACGATCGAGCCCGGCGAGATGATCGGCCTGGTGGGCCACAGCGGCTCCGGCAAGAGCACGCTGGTCAACCTGATCTGCCGCTTCTACGACGTGACCGATGGCGCCATCCTGGTCGACGGCACCGACATCCGCCGCTTCGCGGTGGCCGACTACCGGCGGCACGTGGGGCTGGTGCTGCAAGAGCCCTTTCTGTTCTTCGGCACCATCGCGCAGAACATCGCCTACGGCAAGCCCGATGCCTCGCGCGAAGAGATCGTGGCTGCGGCGCGCGCGGCGCATGCGCACGACTTCATCCTGCGGCTGCCGCATGGCTACGACTCGCTGGTGGGCGAGCGCGGGCAGGGCCTGTCGGGCGGCGAGCGGCAGCGCATCAGCATCGCGCGGGCGCTGCTGATCGACCCGCGCATCCTGATCCTCGACGAGGCCACTTCGGCGGTCGACACCGAGACCGAAAAGGAGATCCAGAAGGCTCTGGACAACCTGGTGCAGGGCCGCACCACCATCGCCATCGCGCACCGCCTGTCGACCTTGCGCAAGGCCGACCGGCTGGTGGTGATGGACCGTGGCGAGATCGTCGAGGTGGGGCCGCACGATGCGCTGATGGAGCAGCAGGGCGCGTACTGGCGGCTCTACCAGGCGCAGCTGCGGCAAGCCGACGACGAGAGCCCCGGTGCGGTGGCCGAGCGCACCGGCGTGGCAATCGCGCTGGGCGGGCATGCGGCGCATCCGGCGGGGGATGCGTGATGCTGCCGATCGAACTCGAACGCGATCCCTTCGGCCGCCTCGTCCTGATCGACGCAGAAGGCGTTCGCCACAGCGGCGTCGTCCCTGTGCGCGCCTTTCCCCTCACCGCACCCGACGAAGGCTTGTCCCTGGTCGGCAGCGAAGGCCGCGAGCTGCTGTGGGTCGACCGCGTGGCCGACTTGCCCGAGCCCATGCGCACGCTGCTCGCCGAAGACCTGTCGGCACGCGATTTCGCGCCCACGCTGCTGAAGCTGCACGCGGTCTCCAGCTTCGGCGTGCCCAGCACCTGGACCGTGAGCACCGACCGCGGCGACACCAGCTTCGTGCTCAAGGCCGAAGAAGACATCCGCCGGCTCGAAGGCGGTGAACTGCTGATCGCCAGCGCGCACGGCGTGCAATTTCGCATTCCCGACGCGAAGGCGCTCGACCGCGCGTCGCGCAAGCTGCTGGAACGTTTTCTCTAGGCCGCGGTCGATCCAGCCCATGCACACTACCGCCCTCGTCCTCTTCTCCGGCGGCCAGGACTCCAGCACCTGCCTGGCCGACGCGCTCGCCAAGTACGAGCGCGTCGAAACCATCGGCTTCGACTACGGCCAGCGTCATCGCATCGAACTGCAAGCGCGGCTGACAGTGCTGGTGCACCTGCGTGAACGCTTTCCCGATTGGGCGCCGCGGCTCGGCGAAGACCATCTGCTCGCTGTCGACGTGCTGGGCCAGATCAGCGATTCGTCGCTGACGCAGGCGATCGCTTTCGAAATGCAGACGGGTGGACTGCCCAACACCTTCGTGCCGGGGCGCAACCTGCTCTTCCTCACGCTGGCGGCCGCACTGGCCTACCGGCGCGGTCTCGAGGTGATCGTCACCGGCGTCTGCGAGACCGACTTCTCGGGCTACCCCGACTGCCGCGACGACACGATGAAGGCTATGCAGATCGCCCTGTCCCTGGGCATGGAGCGGCGCTTCCTCATCGAGACGCCGCTGATGTGGATCGACAAGGCCGACACCTGGGCCATGGCGCACCGGCTGGGCGGCGATGCGCTGGTCGAGCTGATCGTCGAAGACACCCACACCTGCTACCTGGGCGACCGCACGCACCGCCAGGCCTGGGGCTACGGCTGCGGCAGCTGCCCGGCATGCGAGCTGCGCGTTCGCGGCTGGGAGCGCTACGCCGCGGCCCGTGCAGAGCGCGCCAACTAGGTCCGCGCGCTACGAGGCCGCGGGCTGCGCTTCCTGCAGCCGGAAGGCGGCACCGTCCGCCTGGTCTTGCGGCTGCAGCTTCCAGCGCCGACCGTGGTGCTCGCCCAGCGTGCTGCGATGCGCGATCGAGACGATGCCTCCGCCGGCGCGCTTCACCATGTCGATCAGCCGTTGATAGACGGTCGCCTCGGCGGGCTCGTCCAACGCGCTAGTGGCCTCGTCCGCCAGCACCCACGCAGGCTTCTTGAGCAGCACGCGGGCGATGGCCAGGCGCTGCCGTTCGCCGCCCGACAGCTTCTGGCTCCACGCGTCCTTGCGGTCGAGCTGATCCGCCAGTTGCGGCAGCAACGCCTGCTGCAGCGCTTCGCGCAGGGCCGCATCGTCGTAGCCATCCGCAGGCTCGGGGTAGGCCAGCGCGTCGCGCAGGCGTCCATCGGGAAAGTAAGGCTGCTGCGGAATGAACATGGTGTCGGCCGGCAGCGCCACCTTGCCGCGCGCATGCGGCCAGATGCCGGCCAGTGTGCGGAACAGGCTCGATTTGCCGCTGCCCGAAGGCCCGTGCACCAGCACCGTGTCGCCTGGCGCCACATGCAGCGTGGTCGGCGCCAGCAGGGCCCGGCCGTTCGGCAGACCGATGCTGACGGCGCTGGCGTCGATCGCACTGCTGGCGGGCGTGCGTTCGAAGCCTTCGGCTTCCCTGGACTGGACGGTCAGGCTGTCCTCGAAGCCGGCCAGGCGGTCGCTGGTGGCCTTCCAAGTTGCCAGCGTCATGTAGTTGTCCACGAACCACGACAGCGAATCCTGCACCCGGCCGAACGCCGAGTTGATCTGCATCAGCTGCCCCAGTTGGATCGCGCCGCTGAAGAAGCGGGGCGCTGCGACGACGAGCGGAAAGATGATGGCGGCCTGGGCGAAGAAGGTGCTGAACCAGGTGAGGTTCTTCTGGTTGCGGATGAGGCGCAGGTAGTTGTTCATCACGTCGGTGAAGCGCAGGTCGAGCTGGCGCCGCTCCACGTGCTCTCCATTGTCCAGCGCGATGGCCTCGCTGTACTCGCGCACGCGGATGAGGTGATGGCGGAAGTTGGCCTCGAGCATCTGCTGCTGGAAGTTGAGGCCCACCTGCGGCTTGCCGATCCAGTGGGCAATGGCGCTGCCCACCACGCAGTACACCACTGCGGCCCACACCATGTAGCCGGCGATCTCCCAACTGCCACCGCCGGGCAGGGGCACGGTGAGCGAGCCGCTCAGCGTCCACAGGATGCCCACGAAGCTCACCAGCGTCACCAGCGCATTCAGGATGCCCATCGACAGTGTCACCGTGTAGGTGGTGAACAGGTTCAGGTCTTCCTGGATGCGCTGGTCGGGGTTGTCGGGCAAACCCTCGTGGCCGGAGGTGTAGCGTGCCAGCTCGAGTCGGTAGAAAGCTTTGTGCTGCAACCAGCGCTGCAGGTAGTGCTCGGTCATCCACACGCGCCAGCGTAGCTGGAGCATCTGCGTCAGATAGAACTTGTAGACCGCGATCACGATGTAGATCAGCGCCAGCCAGCAGAAGCGAACGATCTGCTGCCAGAACACGGCCTGGTCCTTGTTTTGCAGCGCGTCGTAGAACACGCGGTACCACTCGTTGATCTGCACGAGCATGAAGACCGCGCCGAGATTGAGAAGCACGATGGCCAGCAGCAGCCCGCGCGCGCGCCATTTCTGGTCCGACTTGAAGTACGGCGACGTCAATGCGCCGATGCGGCGCAGTGTCGAAAGCAGGCTCTGCGAGCGGGTGGAAGCATCGTTCATGGGCGGCCCGTTGGGATTGGTGGCGCGCAGGACGGCGCCCTGCGGGCATCGTAGCGCCCGCGGCCGCTGCAGTCTTAAGCCGTGCTGAAACCGCTCCGCGTCTAGGCTACGCAGCGGCAGGCGGCACGAGCACGTTGCTGATGCCGCTCGACACATGCCCCGCCGGCACATGGCGCGCGGCGGCATCGACGTGGCCGGTCTGGTCGTCGAAGAAGAAGTCGGGTTCGAACTCGCGCAGGAACTCGCCCTTGGGCAGGCCACCAAGGAACATGGCCTCGTCGACGCGGATGTTCCAGTTCATCAGGGTCCGGATCGCGCGCTCGTGGGCCGGTGCGCTGCGCGCCGTCACCAGTGCGGTGCGGATGCGCATGCTGGCGTTGCCGGCCTGCTGCAGCCGGTGCAGTGCCGACAGCAGTGGCTTGAAGGGGCCTTCGGGCAGCGGCAGCTGGGCCTTGGTCGACTCGTGCTTCTGGAATGCGTCCAGCCCCTGGGCCTGGAACACGCGCTCGGCCTCGTCGCTGAAGAGCACCGCGTCGCCGTCGAAGGCGATGCGCACTTCGTTCGGGTAGGCGTCGCTCGCATGCACCGACTCCACCAGCACACGCGCCGCCGGAAAGCCCGCAATGAGCGCCTCGCGCACGTCTTCGGCGTTGACCGACAGGAACAGGTGCGCGCGCAGCGGCCGCAAGTAGCCGAAGGGCGGGCGGCCCTGCGTGAACACGCCGCGCTGCAGCGAGATGCCGTTGGCGCTGCCGGAGCGGAACACGCGCATGCCCGACACCGGATCGTTGCGCGAGAGGATCACCACTTCGACCCGCTGCACGCCGTCATCGTTGAAGCGCATCAGCTTGCGCACCAGCGAATACGCGATGCCTGGCCGCGCCGGCACGTCGAGGCGTTCGAGCTGCAGCTTCATGTAGCCGGCGTCGTCGCCGGACTCGAAGATCTTGTTCTCTTCTTCGAGGTCGAACAGCGCCCGCGAGGAGATCGCGACCACCAGCTTGTCGTCGAGGGAGACCGGCATCGGAGGCTACTTCACGAATTGATTGAGCTGGATGATGGGCAGCAGGACGGCCAGCACGATCAGCATCACGACACCGCCCATCGCAACGATCAGCAAGGGCTCGAGGACCGTGGCCAGGTGCATCGCGCGGCGCTGCACTTCGGCACCGAGCTGGTTCGATGCGCGCTGCAGCATCAGGGGCAGCGTGCCGGTCTGCTCGCCCAGGCGCGCGAACATCGAGACGATGCCCGGAAAGCGCTTCTTCTGCGCCAGCGCCGAGGCGAGCGGCGCACCTTCGCGAACCAGCACCAGGGCATCGAGCGCGTCGGCGCGCATGGCCTTGTTGCCCAGCGTTTCGGAGGCGGCTTGCAGCGCGCGCAGGATCGGCACGCCGGCCGTGGCCAGCATGGCCAGCGTGCTCGCGAAGCGCGCCGCGTTGTAGCCGCGCGAAAGACGACCGACCAGCGGCAACTCGAGCCATGCAGCGTCGAAACGTTCGCGAAAGGCGGCACGGGCCAGGGCCATGCGTGTGCCGATGGTCGCCAGCACGATGACGCCGAGCATCAGCCAACCGTAGTTGCGCACGAAGGCGCTCAGCGCGAGCATCGCCACCGTGAGGAAGGGCAGCGCCCGCTTCGTGCCCGCGAAGACGTTGGCCACCTGCGGCACCACGTAGCTCACGAGAAAGATCACGATCACGATCGCGACCAGGGTCACGATGGCGGGATAGAGCGCGGCGCCGACCAGCTTCTGCTGCAGGGCCTGGCGCTGTTCCAGGTCGTCGGCCAGGCGTTCGAGCACCAGGCCGAGATTGCCGCTCTGCTCGCCCGCGCCGATGACGGCCGTGTAGATGGGCGAGAACTCGCGCGGATGCTGCGACAGCGCGCGGCCGAAGGGCGACCCGGCGTTGACTTCGGCGCGCAGCGAGGCGACGAGGTTGCGCTGCTCTTCGGTTTCGGATTCGTCGGTCAGCGCGGTCAGGGCCCGTTCGAGCGGCAGACCGGACGAAACCAGACCTGCAAGCTGTCGGGTCCATACCGCGAGGTTGGTGGCGTTGAAGACGCGGCGCCGGCCCAGCACGCGGTTCCATCCGCTTGCTGCGGGCGCGCCGCTCTCGACGCTGCCCACCACCGTCACCGACAGTGGCACGAGGGCTTGGGCGCGCAACATGCCGCGTGCGCTGCGCGCGGTGTCGGCCTCGAGGACGCCCTTGCGGGGCTGCCCCTGTTGGTCTATGGCTTCGAAGGAATAGGCGGGCATGGGGACTGGCGGCAAAATGCGCGAGCCCGCATTGTCGGCCTTCGGCGCGGCTCTTTCCGCGGCCCGGCCGTCATGGGGCTTTCACCAACTCGAAACAAGGAGTCTCCATGCTTCGCCTTACCGCCCTGGCCGCTGCTGCCATGCTGGGCGCGCTCGCGCTGCCTGCCGCCGCGCAGGACCGCCCGACCTACAACGGCTTTCTCTGCTGCAACCTGCGCACCGACGGCAGCTGGATCAGCGACAGCAACTATGCCGAAAGCGGCAAGCGCGTGATTCCCGTCGGCACGCCGGCGCAGGTGACGGGCTACGGCCGCAGCCGCGTCAACGTGCTGATCGACGGCAAGAAGCAGGACATCGGCAACGACTACAGCCGCGACCTGGACCTGGGCGCCTTCGCCAAGCGCTACGTGGTCACCGAAGACCCGAACGCACGCATGGCGAGCTTTCCGCCCAAGATCCGCGAGGCCATCAAGACGGCCCGTGTGACCCGCGGCATGACGCGCGAGCAGGTGGCCATGGCCGTCGGCTACCCGATCAGCAGCGAGAACCCGAACCTCGACGCGCCGGTCTGGCGCATGTGGCTGGGCAGCTTCAGCGAATTCCAGGTGCTGTTCGACGGACAGGGCCGGGTGCGGGCGGTCGAGACCGATCCGCAGACGCGCAATCTGGTCGTCCTCGAGTGAACAAGGCCCCCGCCTTTTCGCTTCGCTGCGTGTAGCTCCCCCGAGGAGGCGGCCCGGCGGCGGCCGGTCTCTCAGGCGGCCGGTTATTCGCGCGTCACGCGCAGCAACTCGGCGCGCGAGGTGATGCCGGCCTTGACCAAGCGTTCTCCATCCTCGCGCATCGAGCGCAGCCCGCCGCGCTCGGCGGCCACGAAGAGCTGGCTTTCCGGCGCGCGGTTGTGTACCAGCGAACGGATGGTGTCGTCGGCAACGAGCAATTCGAAGATGCCGGTGCGGCCCTGGTAGCCCGTCTGGCCGCAGGCGTCGCAGCCCACCGGCCCGGCCTCGTCGCCAGCCGACGTGGGCGTGGCGCAGACCGGGCAGAGGCGCCGCACCAGCCGCTGCGCGAGCACGCCCAGCAGCGATGAACTGAGCAGGAAGGGCTCGACGCCCATGTCCGTGAGCCGGGTCACCGCGCTCACCGAGTCGTTGGTGTGCAGCGTGGCCAGCACCAGGTGACCGGTGAGCGAGGCCTGGATCGCGATCTGCGCGGTCTCGAAGTCGCGGATCTCGCCGATCATGATCACGTCCGGATCCTGCCGCAGGATGGCGCGCAGGGCCTTGGCGAAAGTCAGGTCGATCTTGGCGTTGACCTGGGTCTGGCCCACGCCGGATAGCTCGTACTCGATGGGGTCTTCCACCGTCATGATGTTGCTCTGCGCGCTGTCGAGCCGCTGCAACGCCGCGTAGAGCGTGGTGGTCTTGCCCGAACCGGTCGGCCCGGTCACGAGGATGATCCCGTGCGGCTGGCCGATCAGCGTTTCGAAGCGCGACAGCGTGTCGCCCTGCATGCCCACGGCCTCGAGCGTCAGCCGGCTTTCCGACTTGTCCAGCAGGCGCAACACGGCGCGCTCGCCGTGGGCCGAGGGCAGGGTCGACACGCGCACGTCCACTGCGCGGGTGCCGATGCGCAGGCTGATGCGTCCGTCCTGCGGCAACCGCTTTTCGGCGATGTCGAGGTCGGCCATGATCTTCAGCCGAGAGATCAGCGCCGCGTGCAGTGCGCGGTTGGGCTGCACCACTTCGCGCAGCGTGCCGTCGATGCGGAAGCGCACCGACGACGTGCGCTCGTAAGGCTCGATGTGGATGTCGCTGGCGCCGTCGCGCGCGGCCTGCGTGAGCAAGGCGTTGAGCATGCGGATGATGGGCGCGTCGCCGGCGCTTTCGAGCAAGTCCTCGACCGCCGGCAGCTCCTGCATCATGCGCGACAGGTCGGCATCGCTCTGCACTTCGCTCACCACCGCAGCGGCGTTCGATTCGCCCTGCGCGTAGGCGGCGCTGATGCGCCGTGCCAGGTCGTCGGGCGGCAGCGCCTCGAAGGCCTTGACCGGGTACTTGCGCGCCACTTCGCCAAGGGCGCTCTTGGGCGGCGTCCGCGGCATCCAGAGCGTGAGCACGCCGTCGTCCGACTCTTCCAGCAGCAGTTGCTGGCTGCGGGCGAAGGCATAGGGCAGGGGGTAGCGCACGGCCATTTCCTAAGGCAGTTCGCGCTGGCTCGACGGGTCGGCCGTGGGCGGCAGCGCGCCCTTCAGCGGGCCGGGCGGCAGCGGAAATGCCTGGGGCGGCATCGGCGGCGGGATCAGGCGCGTGCCCTCGATGCGGCGCGACGGGTCGCCTTGCCGGATGTCGGTGAGCGGCGGCAACACGACCGACTCGCGCACCCCGTTGAGCATCGGGTTGTCGGTCGAGGGTTGCACGCTCTGCTGCAGGGCGCGCAGCGAATCGTAGCGGTCGGCCGTGATGGCATCGCCCGAGAGCTGGTCGCGCACGACGGTGGGGCGCAGGAACACCATCAGGTTGGTCTTCTTGCGGCTGCGCACTTCGCTCTTGAACAGGTTGCCGAGTACCGGCACGTCGCCCAGGCCGGGCACCTTTTCGGTGGAGTTCGAGTACTCGTCGGAAAGTAGGCCGCCCAGCACGATGACGTTGCCGTCGTCGACCAGCACGTTCGATTCGATCGAGCGCTTGGTGGTGGTCGGGCCGTTGATGTTGTTGACGGTGGAGGCGACCACGCTCGACACCTCCTGGAAGATCTGCATCTTGACGGTGCCGGTCTCGCTGATCTGCGGACGCACGCGCAGCGTCAGGCCCACGTCCTTGCGCTCGATGGTCTGGAAGGGGTTGACGGTGTTGTTGCCGCCGGTATTGGTGTACTGGCCGGTCACGAAGGGCACGTTCTGGCCGACCACGATCTTGGCTTCTTCGTTGTCGAGCGTGAGCAGGTTGGGCGTGGACAGCACGTTGCCTTCGCCGTTGGCCGACAGGAAGCGGGCCAGGAAGCCCAGCACGTACTGGCCGTTCGGGCCGTAGCGGTGGCCGATGCCGAAGTTGAAGCCGCTCGACGGCCGCACCGCCGTGTTGCCCGTGGCCAGGCCGACGGCCAGGTCGATGATGTTGGCACCGCCCAGGCTGGAGTTGGTGCCGATCACGCCCACGTTGCGGTCGCCGCTGCTGCCGAGGCCCGACTGCCACTGGATGCCGAACTCGGCCGCCTTGTCGGCATTGACCTCGACGATCAGGCTTTCGATGAGCACCTGCGCGCGCCGGCTGTCGAGCCGCTCGATCACGGCGCGGATCTGGCGGTACTGCGGCTCGGACGCACTGATGATCAGTGAATTGGTGGCAGGGTCGGCCTGGATGTTGCCGCCGGTGGAGGGTGGAGCGGTGGTGCTCACCGGCGTGGTGGCGCCGGTCAGGCCGCCGGCGCTGCCGCTCAGCTGGTTGAACTGCTGCTGCTGTTGCTGCTGCGGCTGCGCTGCAGTGGTCGCCGTCTGCCCTTGCTGGCCCTGCTGGCCCAGGGTGTTGGTCTGGGCCGCCGCGAGCGCTGCGCGCAGGGTGGTCGCGATGCGCACGGCATCGGCGTTCTTCAGGTACACCACGTAGATGTTGCCGGCGTCGCCGTTGCCGTTCTCGGCGGCCTTGCGGTCGAGCCGTTCGATCAGGGAGCGGATCAGCTGGGCCCGTGCGGGGTTGGCGGCCCGCATGATGATCGCGTTGCTGCGCGGCTCGGCCAGCAGCGTGCTGCGGAACGACACGTCGGTGGTGCCCGGCGCGGCGGCGGCCTGGCCCGGGCCGGTGGCGGAGCCGCCTTCGACCAGGCGGTTGATGACGGGCACCAGGTCGGTGGCCACCGAATGCTTGAGCGGGATCACCTCGACATCGGAGGCATTGGGCACGTCGAGCGCGGCGATGATGCGCGCCAGGCGCCGCATGTTCTCGGCGTAGTCGGTGATGACCAGCGAGTTGTTGCCGGGGTTGACATTGATGGTGTTGTTGGGCGCGATGAGCGGGCGCAGCACCGGCAGCAGGTTGTTGGCCGACTCGTAGTTGAGCTTGAAGACCTGGGTGGCGATCTGGTTGCCCGACAGGCTGGCGGTGGCGGAACTCGACGTGGTGACCGCATTGCTCTGCAGCTTGGCATCGGCCTCGGGGACCACCTTGTACAGCCCTTCGGATTGCACGACCGCGAAGCCCTGCAGGCGCAGCGCTGCGGCGAACTGGTTGAAGGCCGCGTTGGGCGAGATGGGGCGATCGGTCTGCAGGTTGATGGTGCCCTTGACGCGCGGGTCGACCACCACGTCGCGTCCGGTCACGACGGCCATCGTGCGGGCGACGGACTCGATCTCGGCATTGGTGAAGTTCAGCGTGATCGGCTCGCCGCGTCGCGGCGCGCCCGGGTCTTGCGCGAAGGCCGGCAGGGCAGCGACGCCCAGCAGATGCACCGCGAGGGCGACGGCGCAGAGGCGCATGGCGCGGGTGGATGGTGATGTCATGGTCAACCCAGGGTGATGATCGAACGCGCGCCTTCGCGTCGGCCGATGATATTCAACAAGTTCGACAGCGCGTCCTCGCGCCCCGGCGCGGCACTGGCTTCGCCGTCGAAGCGCAGGGCCCGCCCGTTCCAGCGGCCGCTGCCGTTGAGCTGCAGGCTGCCCTCGCGCGTGGTCAGCAGCAGGCTGGGCTGCGGCCCGCCTTCGAGCGTGACGCGGTAGCTGCCCATCGGCCGCAGCGTCGACAGGCTGGAGGAGATGTCGGTGGCGTCGAGCGTGGCCCGCCCCGCCAGCCGCGTCAGCTGCCCGCTGAACTGCATGGCGAAGCCCTGCATCGACAGGTCGAGCACGCCTTCGGGCTTGAGCGTGTTCCAGGGCGCGCCGAAGCCGACCAGCAGCGCGGCGGGCCAGCGCGACTGGCCATCCTGCCAGGCCAGCTGCAACCCGTCCGGCCGCGGGTGGGCCCGGAATTGCAGCGGCTTGGGCGCGCAGCAGGGCATGTCGAGCACGGCCGACACGCCGTCCCAGCGCGGACGCAGCGTCCAGGCCACGGCGCCCGGCAAGGAGATGGATTCGGCGCCGCCCGCGCCGCTGGCGAACACCACGCCGGCCGTGCCGTTCCAGACGGTGCCGCGCGCATTGACCAGTTGCAGGTGGCCTTCGCTCCAGCGCCCGAGGCCGGCAGCGAGCCAGCGCGCAGGGGCGTAGATCGACAGCGCCAGCAGCGCGCCCAGCAACAGGCCGAAAACGGCCCAGCCACGGCCGGTGGGGGCGCGGGCTGCTGGGTCGTTTCGTCTGGCCATTGCTTCTGCGGACCTCAGCGGGGCGGAAGGCCCATGACCAGCGTGCCGTCCCAGCGCACGACGGGGCGCTCGGCGTTCCTGGCCGGTGCGGTGCCGCCGGCCGCCGTCGGGACAGGCGTGCTTTCCGCGGTGCGCGTCAGGTGGGCTTCGCGCGGCACCGCGCGTGCATTGCTGCGTGCCTGGGCCAGCCACTGCGCCAGCGTGTCGGCCGGCATGGAACGAACGGCGACGGTGACGCCTTCGCCGGACGCGGCGGGCTGCAGTTGCGCGTTGGGGCCGAAGCTTTGGCGCACCGAGCTTTCGAGTGCACGCATCGCATCGTCGCGGCTGGCGCGGGGCTGCGCCTGCAGCGCCTTGGCCTGCGCCTGCAAGCTGCTCATCTGCTGAAGCTGCGCGTCGAGCCTCGCGTGCTCGGCAGGCGCGGCGGAGAGGGTGCGCAGCGCCGGCGCCAACGCCAGCCACCACAGCAGGGCCAGCAGGACCAGCGCCGCGGCGCCGCCGATCAGGCGCTGCTCGCGCGGCTCGAGTTCGGGCCACCAGGCCTGCCAGCGCGCTTCGAGGGTTTCGAGCCAGTTCATCGGGGCGCCTCCGCCTGCACCAGCAGCAGGTCGCCTTCGCTGCGCGCGTTGTAGCCGCGTGCCGACAGCGTGCCGGCGACGTTGCTGGATTCGGAAGGCTGCAGCCCGAGGCCGCGCAGCCGCAACTGGCCCGCGGTGTAGTCGATGGCCGTGGGGACGCGGCCGGGCGGGAGGCTGGTGGCGATGGCGCTCAACATGGGTTCGAGGTCGATGGCCGCCACGCCGCCGGTGGCCTGCTGCAAGTTGGCAACTTCGCGCGCCATCTGCACCGGTGCGTCGACCACCAGCTGAACCGAGGGAAAGGTCTGGCGCAGGATGTTGTTGACGGCGGCGCGCTTGGCGTCGAGTGCGTTCCGCTCCTTCCATGCCCAGGCGTTCAGGCCGATCAGCTGGGCCACCAGCAGCACCAGCGCGCCCCAGCGCGCGAGCCGCCATTCGGGGCCGTGCCACACCATGCGCCAGATGGCAGCCGCTTTCTTTCCGGCGCGGGCGCGGCCCGTGGACGCGAGGTCGAACTGCGCCAGATCCCACGGCGACTGGCTGGCCTGCCACCAGCGGGCGGCAGGCTTGACGATCGGCATGCGCCGCTCGAGCAAGCCTTCTGCCAGTTCGGCCACCGCAGGCTCGGCCAGCATGGCGGTGCCCTCGGGCACGGTGCCGACCAGGGCGGCGCCACTGGCATCGAGCGGCAACTGGGTCACGCCCTCGGTGTCGCAGACCACCAGCTGCGCGGTGCCGGGCTCGCCGACGGCGAACACCATCGGCGCTGCATCGGGGGGCTGGGGTGCGTATTCGGGAATGATCCGGGTGACGCGGCGGCCGGCGCCTTCGAGTGCCTGCACCACGCCGCGCAGCCATTGCCGATCGCAGGCCGCCACCCAGACGGGCGCGCCGGCACGGGCTTCGGGCTGCAGCGCGAAGTGCAACTGTTCGGGATCGTCGAGCAGTCGGTCTTCGAGCAGGCCGGCCAGCACCGAGCGCAGCTTGACCGCGCCGCTCATGCTGCCCTGCGGCAGCGTGAGCATGTGCCACGACAACATGGTCGCCGGGATGCCCAGGATCACTTCGTCGCTGGTCGGCAGCAACGAAGGCGGTGCGCTGCCCTGCGAACGCAGCTTGCGGCCGTCGCTCGACCAGACCGCCCAGCCGTAGTCACTTCCGACGAGGGCAGGTGGTAAGGGGGCAGTGACGAGCAGCAGGGCCATGAAGGTCTATCGGGGTGGTGATTGTAGGTGGATGGTTTTACATCGCCGCTACCAACTTGATAGCGCCTCGGACTGGCGGATGGGGCGCTTCGATCCGTTTTATCCGATAAGCGTGACCAAAGGTTTCAGCTCGACGGCCTAGGCCCATCGGACGTGGCGCCGGCGCCACGTTCGCGCCACAGGATGCGCAGCTCGACACCGTCTCGCTGCAGCAAGGATTGTTCCTCGACCCAGGTGCGGTCGAGGCGCAGGCGGCCGAGCACTTCGAAGTACCGGGTGCCGATGCTGTGCTGGTTTTCGTTGAACTGCGACGTGCCTTGCGGCAGCTCGGCATTCGCCTCCTGGACGCTGCTGAAGAACTTGCGCGCACGGCGGGCGACCAGGCGCTTGGCGGTGGCGAGGTCCAGCGAGGGCAGGCTGGCCGCCAGTGCCTCTGGGCTGGCGGTGTTGATGTTCAGCGGCCGGCTTTCCGGCAGGATGGTGACGTAGGGCTCCAGGGCCTTCGCGGTCGAGGGCGACAGGCCCAGCCAGACCAGTTGGGAGACTCGCGTCGGCATGAGGGGGGCGTTGGCCGCGCTCGATGCCTGGTCGGACGAAGAGGTCTGGGTTGCTGTGCTGCCGGTCGTGCCGGTCGTGCCGGCGGTCGATCCCGTGCTGGTGCCGGTGTTGCCGGTGGCTGTACCCGTCGTGGTGCCGGTACCCGTGCCCGAGCCCGTCGTGGCGGTTGCCGGCAGTGCCCGGCGAAGCTGGGCCACCAGCACCGGCACTTCGCCGACCGGCAGGCCCAGCAACTCGAACAGCTTGGTGAACGAGGCCACCGCGGTCGGCACCGGAACGCCGTTCGCCACCAGGTTCGTCACGTTGAGCTTCGACTGCGCATCCGTGATCCGGCCGGCCAGGAAGGCCTCGGGCAGCCCTTCCATCGCATCGCTGGAAATGTTCTTGTCGGCGGCGAGAAAGCTGGAGAGCTTGGCCTCCTCCAGCGGGATGGCCCAGGGTTCGGCCAGGTGGTCCGCGCTGCCCGTGGCTCCACTGGCGCGCGCGTCCTCGCGCAGGATCAGTCGCGACCAATCGAGTGCGCCGATCAGCACCCAGGCCGACTGCACCCGCGCGCGTTCGGCCGCCTCGACCTCTACCGCGCGCCACTGCTGCCAGAGCGACGCCGCGGCGAAGGTCGCAACCAGCGTGACGGTGAGCATGGCCGTCAGCAATGCGGCACCGCGGCGATGCCGGCGAGCGAAGCGGGGCGGCTGCTTCATGACGTGGTCTTCGCGACCGCTGCGGTCGGTCGCACCCAGTCGCGGGTGAGCAGCCCGGCCAAGGCGGGGCCGGGCGACAGGCTCAGCACCAGACGCACGCCGTCGGGCAGCTGGGTGCTGGTGGTCAGCGCCTCGGCGCTGACGGCGGGGCCCCAGACGTCGTTGCGAAAGTACAGGAGTTGCCAGTTGTCGACCGGCACCAGGCCGAGTTCGGTGCCGCGAAGGCCGTTGCCGCTGTTGCTGCCGCCGCCATCTTGCGCCCAGGCCGTGGCGCCGTCCCAGGCCTGCTGCCATTGCGGCCGGGTCGTGAGCGCGGGCGATTGCCAGCGGTACCAGCGCGAGATGCCGGTCGCGTCGGCGCGCTGGGTGTACGCGACCACATAAATGGCCGGTTGGGCCGTGTCGGTGCTGCGGCGGGTCAGGCGCAGCACGCGCCCATCCCAGTCGAGTGCGCGGGTCTGCGAAAGCACCGTGATGGCATCGAGGTCGGCCGTCCATTGCGACAGCGTCGATTGCAAGGTGAGCACGGCATCGCCGCGTTCGCGGTTCTGCGACTGCGCGCGCGCCATGCCGTCGAGGCCGCGCCAGCTCACCAGGGCGAGCAGTGCCATCACCGCGATCGCCACCATCAGCTCGATCAGCGTGAAGCCGCGGA
Source organism: Variovorax sp. KK3 (assembly GCF_001984055.1). Taxonomy (GTDB): domain Bacteria; phylum Pseudomonadota; class Gammaproteobacteria; order Burkholderiales; family Burkholderiaceae_C; genus Variovorax. The sequence continues at coordinate 60,343 of NZ_LYVO01000009.1, read as the reverse complement.
GGTTGCGGGAACGGCGGGTACTGCGCGGGGCGTTCATCAGAAGCGGCCCACGACGGTGGACAGGCGCAGCAAGGGCGCCTCGGCCGCGTCGCGCACCTGCACGTCGACGCGGCGGAAGTTGGGGTTCAGCGTCGGCGTGGTCGAGATGGTGACGCCGAAGCTGGTGTTGGCCTGCGTGCAGACCAGGCCCGAGTCGCCGATCGCCGGCATCTGCCTTGCGATGCGGGCCTTGATCAGCTCGTTCTCGGCGCAGAGCTGGGCCAGCAGCATGTCCGATTGCCGCTGCCCATTGCGGGTGAGCGCGTTCGTGGCCTGTGTGCCCGCTGCCAGCGCAATCGCGATGATGCCCAGCGCGACCAGCACCTCGACCAGGGTGAAGCCGCGCTGGCCGGCGCGCGTCGTCGACCTGCATTTGCCGTCGGCGGCGCTATGAGCCGACGGCGGAACGGCGCGGCGAAAGCTCATGGCGCTTGCACCGTGAAGGGCCGCAGGCCGTCGGTCGCGATGCGCAGGCTGCGTGCCGGCGGGCCTTCGGCATTGAGCTGCACCTGCTGCGCACCGATGATCGGTTCTGGGCCGAGCTGCAGTGCGGGCATCGCCGAGCCATCGGCCGCCAGCGGTTGTGCGGTGATGCCCTCGGACAACCAGTTGGTCGGCAGCGTGCCGGGCTGCAGCCCTTCGAAGACGAAGTTGCCGGGGCCTTGCACGGTGACGTGCCAGCGCACGGCGATGCCGCTGGCGCGCGACTGGGCACGGCCGGCTTCGAGCAAGGCCGACAAGCGCTCCGCTTCGCGGTCGAGCGTGGCCTGGCCGGGGTCGCGCATCGCGAGGCCGACGCCGGCCGTGGCCAGCGCGATGATCGCGAGCACCACCAGCAGTTCGATCAGGGTGAATCCGCCGCGATGGCGGCGGCTGGCGCCGTCGAGGACGGAAACAGGGCGCCTATTGCCAGCTGCCGATGTCGGCATTCTTGCCCTCGCCGCCGGGCTGGCCGTCAGGGCCGAAGGAAAACACGTCGATCTCGCCCTTCAGGCCCGGGTTCAGGTACTGGTAGGGGCGGCCCCAGGGGTCGTTGGGCAGCTTCTCGACATAGGGCTTCCAGTTGGGAGCCGCCGGGCCGGTGGTAGGACGGGTGAGCAGGGCCTGTAGCCCCTGGTCGGCCGTGGGATAGCGCTGGTTGTCGAGCCGGTAGAGCTTGAGCGCCTGCATGAGGTTGTTGACGTCGGTGCGGGCGGCGGTCACGCGCGCGTCGTCGGCGCGTTCGATCACGTTCGGCACGATCAATGCGGCGAGCACGCCGATGATGACCAGCACGACCATCAGCTCGATCAGCGTGAAGCCGCGCTGCACGGCGCGTGCAAGGATGCGGGGGGTAGGGGGCATGGGAGTGATGAGGGAGGGTCGGTGACACGGCATTGCCGTCTGCGCTGAATGATAATCCCGGCACCATGTCAGCTTCCTACGCACCCGCCCGCTGGCCTTCGGCCACGGCCACCACCGTCCTGTGGGCGCTGGCCGCCGCGAGCGTCGTGTTCTGGGGGCTCAGGCTGGCGGCTCCGTCCGATGCCGTGGCACCGCCCCCACTCAACAACAATGCCGCTGCGGTCGTCGACCCGGTGGCGGTGGCACAGATGTTCGGCGCGGTGCCGAGCCAGGCGGCTGTCGTGGCCACGCCCGATGCCGCGAGCCGCTTTCAACTGCTGGGCGTCGTCGCCGATGCCGATCAGCAAGGCGCGGCTTTGATCTCGGTCGATGGACAGCCGGCCAAGCCGTACCGCGTGGGATCGCGGGTGATCGATGGCTACGTGCTGCACTCCCTCGACCTGCGCGCTGCTTCACTGGGTGCCAGCGTCAATGCGTCGCCGGCCTTCACGCTGCAGCTTCCCAACCGGCCGCTGGCCGTCAACGGGCCGCCGCCTGCTTCCGCGGGCGTGCCTCCGGTGGTCGCGCCGCCGCCGGGGCGCTGATCAGGCCTGCAGGAACAGCCGGTAGACCGGGTTGTCCGTTTCCTCCACCACAGGGTAGTCCAGCGTTCGCAGGAAGTCGGCGAAGGCAGCGCTGTCGGCCGCCGGAACCTGCAGGCCGACGAGGATGCGGCCGTAGTCCGCGCCCTGGTTGCGATAGTGGAAGAGGCTGATGTTCCAGGTGGGCCGCATGAGGCTCAGGAACTTGAGCAGCGCGCCTGGCCGCTCGGGGAACACGAAGCGCAGCAGGCGTTCGTCGTGCGCGAGGCCAGTGCGGCCGCCTACCAAATGGCGGATGTGCTCCTTGGCCAGTTCGTTGTGGGTGAGGTCGATCGCCCCGTAGCCGTTGGCGACGAAGGTCTCGGTGATGGTCTTCGATTCGCCGCGTGTCTGCGTGGTGAGGCCGACGAACACGTGGGCCTCTTTCGCGTCGCTGATGCGGTAGTTGAATTCGGTGACGCTGCGCGATGCGCCCGGCAGTTGGCCCACGAGCTCGCAAAATCGGCGGAAGCTGCCGCGCTCCTCGGGTATGGTGACTGCGAACAGGGCCTCGCGCTCCTCGCCCACTTCAGCGCGTTCGGCCACGAAGCGCAGCCGGTCGAAATTCATGTTGGCGCCGCAAAGAATCGCCGCGTAGGTCCGGCCCTGGGTGCCGTGGGTCTCGACGTACTGCTTGATCGCCGCAACTGCAAGCGCGCCGGCGGGCTCGACGATGCTGCGTGTGTCGATGAACACGTCCTTGATGCCGGCGCAGACGGCATCGGTGTCGACGGTGATGAATTCGTCCACCAGTTCGCGCGAGATCCGGAAGGTTTCCTCTCCGACCAGCTTGACGGCCGTGCCGTCGGAGAACAGGCCGACGTCGGGCAGCGTAACGCGCTCCTTTGCGGCGACGGAACGCATCATGGCGTCGGAGTCGTTCATCTGCACGCCGATCACTTTGATCTCGGGCCGCACGGCCTTGATGTAGTTGGCCACGCCGGAGATCAGGCCGCCGCCGCCGATGGCGACGAACACAGCATCGAGCGGACCCTGATGCTGGCGAAGCATTTCCATCGCGATCGTGCCCTGGCCGGCGATCACGTCGGGGTCGTCGAAGGGATGAACGAAGGTCAGGCCGTGCTGGCGCTGCTGTTCGAGCGCGTAGCCGTAGGCGTCGGAATAGCTGTCGCCGTGCAGTTGCACCTCGCCACCGAGCGCGCGCACGGCGTCGATCTTGAGTTGGGGTGTGGTCACGGGCATCACCACCACGGCGCGCGCGCCCAGCTTGCGGGCGCTGAGTGCCACGCCCTGGGCATGGTTGCCGGCCGATGCACAGATGACGCCCTTGGCGAGTTGTTCGGCGCTCAGGTGCGCCATCTTGTTGTAGGCACCGCGGAGCTTGAAGCTGAAGACCGCCTGCTGGTCTTCGCGCTTGAGCAGGACCGTGTTGCGCAGCCGCGCGCTCAAGGCCTCGGCGGGCTCCAGTGCGGATTCGACCGCCACGTCGTAGACGCGGGCCGTGAGGATCTTCTTCAGGTAGTCGGCAGGGGACAACGATGCGGGAGACGTGGACATAGGGCCGCGATCATAGGCCCGCCGTTTCGTGCTTCCGGAGCCGCCAAGAAAAAAGCCCCAGGTCTTGCGACCTGGGGCTAAATCCACCAATTGGGAGGGTGGAGGAGACAACCGGTGCACACCCGTTCGTGTGCGATGAAATAAAGTATACCGACTCTTTGTTGCGATGCAACACGAGCGTGATGCTTTTCCAACAAAAAATCGACGTCGGCGTGGTTTTGAACGATTTCCACCCCGAGTCACGACTTATGGAGCCTGATAGGAATGGAATGCACAGTGAGTTGGACCGGCAACACGGGCACGCGCTCGGCCATGGGCTTCGTCGCGGAGACCGGTAGCGGCCACGTCTTGACGATGGATGGGGCGCCCGATGCCGCCAAGCCCGAGAACGGCGGGCAGAACCTTGCCGCTCGACCCATGGAAACGGTGCTGGCCGGCACTGGCGGCTGCACGGCCTATGACGTGGTCCTGATCCTGAAGCGGGGCCGCCACCAGGTCGAAGGCGTCAGCGTCAAGCTGACGAGCGAACGTGCAGAGAAGGATCCGAAGGTCTTCACGAGCATCCACATGCATTTCACTGTGAAGGGCAAGGGCCTCCCGGCGGCTGCGGTCGAGCGCGCCATTGCGCTGAGTCACGAAACCTACTGTTCAGCCAGCATCATGCTCGCCAAGACGGCGCAAATCACGACCAGCTTCGATCTCGTCGAGACCTGAGCGTCTCGTCGGGTGCCCGACGGCGGGCATCTCCCTTATTTAGATGCGATGGGCGACCGTGGTCATCACCCGGGAAGCCAATCGCATCAGCGCCTTGGCAGGCGGCGGTAATTCCTGCGCGCCTGCGCTCCAGGCCTGGGCAGCGTGGCGCGCCTCGTCCAGTTTCATCTGCGTGACGACAGCCCTCGAAGCGGAGTCGGCCGCAGGAAGACGATCCAGGTGGCTATCGAGGTGGGCTTCGACCTGCCGTTCCGTTTCGGCCACGAAGCCCAGGCTCAGCGGGTCGCCCAGCCGGCCTGCCACGAGGCCAAGCCCGAAAGCGCCCAGGTACCAGATCGGGTTGAGCACCGAAGGCCGTGCTCCCAGTTCTTCCAGCCGATGCCGCGTCCAGGCCAGATGATCCGTTTCCTCACGCGCCGCCTCGTCGAAATGGGCGCGGAGCCCGGGATCCCGGGTGACGGCGGCCTGCGCAGTGTAGAGGGCTTGAGCGCAGACTTCCCCGACGTGATTGACTCGCATCAATGCTCCCGCTTCCCGGCGCTCGCCTTCGCTGAGTTCACCGCCTGGCGCGGGCGGCAGAGGCACGGCCCGGGTGGAGTGGGGCTTGGCAAACAGAGTCCGCAGCGCCGCGTCCGCGGCTCCCAGAAACGTGTCCAACGAGGGTTTCATGGAGCCATTGGAACCGATATCGCGGCGAGGTTCGGGCAGCGTGTCCCGCTTCGTATCGTGAAATCTCGCAAGGGTCGCGGGCTTTGTTGCACCGCTGCAACGAAACGCCTGAGCCGCCGCCTTTTTAAGCCGAATTGTTTTGCCCAGACGAGGCGGCTCTGGTGCAATAGCGACAACTTCCCAAAAGGAGGTTGGCCCGGGGTCCGGTGGGAGCACAGAAGTGTTCAGTCACGGTGAGCCCTTCGCACCGGAGCCCTATGTTTAACCTTGGAGAAACTTGCAATGAAAAAATCTCTAGTTGCTCTGGCTGCCCTGGCTGTTGCCGGTGTTGCCTCGGCTCAGTCGTCGGTCACGCTGTTCGGCGTGGTTGACGCTGCTGTCAGCGGCTACTCGAACAAATCGGATAACTCGAACTTCTTCCTGGTCCCCCCGCTGGGCTATGTCGATAGCATCAAGGTCAAGCGCACCGTGCTGTCGAACTCGGGCTACAACTCCAGCCGTCTGGGCTTCCGTGGTACGGAAGACCTGGGTGGCGGTCTGGCTGCCAGCTTCTGGCTCGAAGCCCCGATCGGCAATGACGACGGCCAACAAGGTGTTGCCACCTTCGCTCGTCGCTCGACCGTGAGCCTGTCCGGTGGTTTCGGTGAAATCCGTCTGGGCCGTGACTACACCCCGACGTTCTGGAACGACACCGTGTTCGATCCGTTCGGCACCAACGGCGTTGGCACGAACCTGATCAGCACCGCCAACACCGGCTTCGGCGCTTGGCTCGGTGGCGCAACGACCAACGTTCCCGGCATCACCAACGTGACCGGCAGCAACTACGTCCGCGCCAGCAACACCGTCGGCTATTTCCTGCCCCCGAACCTCGGTGGTTTCTACGGCCAAGTGATGTACGGTTTCCACGAGCGTGACAAGTACGATCCGGGCACCGCGACCCCGACCGCGCTGAACACGCAGCGTACCGGCCGTTATGTTGGTGGCCGCTTCGGCTACGCCAACGGCCCGCTGGACGTGGCTGCTTCGTATGGCCAAAGCACCATCGGCGACAACTTCTACGCCGGCACCACGACCAACGTGAAGACCTTCAACGTCGGCGCTTCCTACGACTTCGGTGTCGTGAAGCTGTTCGGCGAGTACTCGAAGGCCAAGAACGAAGTCGACAACGAAGCCATCTTCTTCACGCCGACGACCGACGTGGACCTGAAGGGTTACCTGCTGGGTGTGACCGTGCCCGTCGGCCCCGGCCTGATCCGCGCTTCGTACTCTGCTGTGAAGTACGACCTGAACGTGCCGTTCACCCTGTTCGGCACCGCCGACGACCCGAAGGCGAACAAGTTCGCGATCGGCTACGTGCACAACCTGTCGAAGCGTACGGCTCTGTACGCGACGGTGGCTCGCGTTCGTAACAAGAACGGCGCTGCTCTGACCGTGGGTGGCCCGACGTTCGTGACCGGTTTCGGCGGCCAGGCGTTCACGCCGAAGACCTCCACCGGCTACGACTTCGGTATCCGTCACGCTTTCTGATCTGAAGCTGGCGTAAGCCAGCTTTGAACGGGAAGTTCTTAAAAGCCGTCCGACGAAAGTCGGGCGGCTTTTTTCTTTTTCCGGGCTTTCGCGGAGAGGGAAATCCCTGGGGTCAGCGTTCTTCCCCGTAGCAAGCTGGCGCGGCTGTTGCATAGTCCACTTTTTGACTTGTGACAAAGGTTAACCATGGCTTTCACGCATGCGCTCATCCCTGTTGCCATCGCCGTCGCCGCTTTGTCGGCCCCCGTTCTGCATGCCAAGACCTTCAAATGGTCGAGCGCCAGCGACATCCCGACCTTAGATGTCCACTCACAGAACAATGCGCTCGGTAATGGGGTTCATGCAGCGGTGTACGACTCGTTGGTCTACTACAACAGCAAGACTTTCAAGCCAGAGCCCCAGTTGGCCAGCAGTTGGAAAAATCTTTCGCCGACGCAGGTGCGATTCACCCTGCGCAGCGGCGTCAAGTTCAGTGACGGTTCTGCCCTCGTCGCTGAAGACGTTGTGTATTCGCTGATGCGCGCGATGACCAAGACTTCGAACTACGCTGTCTACGCCCAGGGCATCGACAAGGTGGTCAAGGTGGACGACAACACCATCGACATCATCCTCAAGGGCCCCAACCCGGTGCTTTTGAACCAGCTGACCGAACTGCGCATCATGAGCAAAGCTTGGGCAGAGAAAAACAAGTCCGTGGAGCCGAAGGACATCAAGACACCCGAAGAAAGCTACGCGCACCGCAATGCCATGGGCACCGGTCCCTACATGGTCAAGGAGTGGCAGCCTGACCAGCGCCTCGTGATGGTGAAGAACCCGCACCACTGGGGCAAGGACGAGTCCAACGTGACCGAGATCATCTACACGCCGATCAAGCAGGAGGCCACCCGTGCCGCTGCACTTCTGTCCGGCGAGGTCGACTTCGTGCTCGACCCCAGTCCGCAGGATCTGGGTCGCTTGCGCCAGAGCGGCAACCTGAAGGTTGTCGATGGCATCGAGAACCGCACCATCTTCTTCGGGATGGACCAGTTCCGCGACGAGCTGCCGGGTTCCAACGTCAAGGGCAAGAATCCGCTGAAGGACCAGCGCGTACGCAAAGCGCTCTATCAATCGATCGACAGCGCGAGCCTCAATCGGGTGACCATGCGCGGCTTGGCCCAGGCCACGGGCGCCCTCGTGGCCCCGCAAGTCAACGGCTGGACCGAAGCGGTGCACAAGCGCCATCCCTATGACCCGGAAGCCGCCAAGAAGCTCCTGGCCGATGCTGGATATCCCAGCGGTTTCGAAGTCGACTTCGCCTGTCCGAACAACCGCTACATCAACGACGAAGAGATCTGCCAGGCAGTGACCGCGATGTGGGCGCGCGTAGGCGTGAAGGCCAAGCTGCGCACGCTGCCGCTGGTGACGTACTTCCCCATGATCCAGCGCTTCGAGGCCAGCATCTACATGCTTGGCTGGGGCGTACCGACCTTCGACGCGTTGTACAGCCTGCAATCCCTCACGCGCTCGGTCGGCAGCGGTGGCGATGGCAACTACAACGTCGGGCGCTACAGCAATCCAAAGATGGACCAGATCGTCGACCGCGTGAAGACGGAAACCGACATCCCGGTGCGCGATCGCCTGCTGACCGAGGCACTGCAGTTGCAGAACGACGACGTGTCGCACATTCCACTGCACAACCAGATCATTCCTTGGGCGATGAAGAAGAACATCGAGGTGGTTCACCGGGCCGACAATCGGCTCGATTGGCGCCTGATCAAGGTCAATTGAAGCGCGTCCGGAGCGTGCCGCACTCGCTTCTGGCTTCGAGCAAACCGCAACCCCGGGGAAGCACCCCATGGGCACGCGGTTTGCTCTGCTAGCATCGTTGAAACGTGCTCTGCTGAATGATTGCTTTCGTACTGCGCCGCCTCATCCAGGCCGTGATCGTCATGGTCTCGGTCGCCTTCATCGCATTTCTTCTGTTCCAGTACGTAGGCGACCCGGTCGTGTTCCTGCTGGGGCAAGACGCGACGCCAGAGCAGATCCGCGAGCTACGCGCGGGCCTCGGGCTCGACAAGCCCTTCTTCGTGCAGTTCTGGCACTTCCTGGTCAATGCCTCGCAAGGCGAATTCGGCCTCAGCTTGCGTCAGGGTGCCAAGGTCTCCCGGCTGATCGGTGAGCGCTTCCCTGCGACGCTCGAACTCGCGCTGGTGGCCGCTTTGATGGCGCTCCTGGTCGGCATCCCGATGGGCGTCTATACGGCGCTGCGGCGAGGCACCTTCATGAGCCAGGTGTTCATGACCGTTTCGCTCCTCGGCGTCTCGCTGCCCACCTTCCTGATCGGCATCCTGCTGATCCTGGTGTTCGCCGTGGTGCTGGGCTGGTTCCCGAGCTTCGGCCGCGGCGACACGGTTCAGTTGGGGTGGTGGAGCACCGGCCTGCTGCGCGTCGACGGTTGGCACCACATCGTCCTGCCGGCCGTGACGCTGGCCATCTTCCAGCTCACGCTCATCATGCGTCTGGTGCGCGCCGAGATGCTCGAAGTGCTGCGCACCGACTACATCAAGTTCGCACGCGCACGTGGCCTGTCCGACCGCGTCATTCACTTCGGACACGCACTCAAGAACACGCTGGTACCGGTCATGACCATCACCGGCCTTCAGCTCGGCGGCCTGATTGCCTTCGCGATCATCACCGAGTCGGTCTTCCAATGGCCCGGCATGGGGTTGTTGTTCATCCAGGCAGTGACCTTCGCCGACATTCCCGTGATGGCGGCCTACCTCTGCCTGATCGCTCTGATCTTCGTGGTCATCAACCTCGTGGTGGACCTGTTGTATTTCGTGGTCGATCCGCGGTTGCGCATCGGCAAGGCGGGGGGGCATTGATGGACCGCCCGCGCTTTCAAGCCTCGGGCCGTGCCTTCGCGCACATCGCCCGCTTTCATCCCGAGATCACCGCCTTCCGCCGCGACTTGCACGCGCACCCCGAACTCGGCTTCGAAGAGATCTACACCTCCGGCAGGGTGCAGGAGTCCTTGCGCGCCTGTGGCGTCGACGAGATCCATCCGGGCATCGGCCGCACGGGCGTGGTGGGCGTCATCCGGGGTCGATCGAACGCGAGCGGCCGCATGATCGGCCTGCGCGCCGACATGGACGCCCTGCCGATGTGCGAAGAAAACGACTTCGGCTGGCGCTCGGAAAAAAAGGGCCTCATGCATGGCTGCGGCCACGATGGCCATACCGCCATGCTGGTCGGCGCCGCCCGCTACCTGGCCGAGACGCGCGATTTCGACGGCACGGCCGTTCTGATCTTCCAGCCCGGCGAGGAGGGCTTTGCCGGCGCCAAGGCCATGATCGAAGACGGCCTCTTCGCACGCTTCCCCGTCGATGCCGTCTACGCCATGCACAACTGGCCCGGCCTGCCCGCGGGCACCGTCGGCATCAACCGCGGCGCGATGATGGCCGCGGCCGATCGTGTCACGATCGAGGTCGAAGGTAAGGGCGGCCATGGCGCGCATGCCTACCTCACCATCGATCCGGTGCTGGTGTCGGCCCACATCATCACCGCCGTGCAGAGCATCGTCTCGCGCAACGTGCGCCCCATCGATGCTGCCGTCATCAGCATCTGCGCCGTACAGGCCGGCGACCTGGGCGCGATGAGTGTCGTGCCGGGCAAGGCGACCCTCGTGGGCACCGTTCGCACGTTCAGCACACGGGTACAACAGCAAGTCGAGCAGCGCCTCGGCGAACTCTGCAGCGCGGTCGCCGCTGGCTTCGGCGCAACCGCCAAGGTGAAGTTCGAGCGCATCTACCCCGCCACCATCAACACCGCGCCCGAGGCGATGTTCGCCGGCGACGTGGCGCAGGCCCTGGTGGGCGCGCACAACGTCGAGCGCAACATGGAGCCGAGCATGGGCGCCGAGGATTTTTCCTTCATGCTGCAGAAGAAGGCCGGTGCCTACTTACGCATCGGCCAGGACGCCCGCGGGGGCGCTTTCCTGCACAACAGCCGCTACGACTTCAACGACGAGATCCTGCCCCTCGGCGCCGCGCTTCATGCGGGTCTGATCGAGCAGAGCATGCCGCCGAGTGCCTTCGACCGAACCACCGTGGACGTCGCGGTCTCCGTGGCATCGTGAACCCAACCAACCTGAGGAGTGCTTTTATGAATCTGAGAAACAAGCTGGCCGTCGTGGCCACCCTGTGTGCGTTGGGTGCGCTGGGAATGCCGCTCCATGCGCAGACCATTCGCATCGCGAACCAGGGGGATTCGCTGTCGCTCGATCCGCATTCGCTCAACGAATCGCTGCAGCTGTCGGTGACTTCCAACGTCTACGAAAGCCTGGTGGGCCGCAACAAGGACCTGAGCCTGGCTCCGCTGCTGGCCAGTTCCTGGAAGCAGACCTCGCCCACCGTCTGGCGCTTCGAGCTGCGCAAGGGCGTGCAATTTCACGATGGCACGCCCTTCACGCCCGAGGACGTGGTGTTCAGCTTCCGCCGCGCCGCCGGCGAAGGCTCGGACATGAAAGCCCACGTGAGCGAGATCAAGGAGGTCCGCAAGGTAGGCGACGCGGCGGTCGAGATCGAAACGCAGGCGCCGTTCCCCATCCTGCCCGACGTGATCACGCAGATCATGATCATGAGCCAGAAGTGGTGCGAGGCCAACCAGGCGGTCAACCCGGTCGATCGCCGCAAGGGCATCGAGAACACGGCGTCCTTCAAGGCCAACGGCACCGGCCCGTATCGCGTGCGCGAGCGCCAGCCCAACGTGCGCACCGTGTTCGTCCGCAGCGGCAACTACTGGGGCAAGATCGACGGCAACGCGCAGGAAATCGTGTTCACGCCCATCGCCAATCCGGCGACGCGCGTCGCAGCCCTGGTATCGGGCGAAGTCGACGTGATGGAGCCGGTGCCCGTGCAGGACGTCGCGCGCATCAACAGCAGCCCCAACGCCCGTGTGATCACCGGCCCCGAGCTGCGCACCATCTTCCTGGGCATGGACCAGAAACGCGACGAGCTGCAGTACTCGAGCGTCAAGGGCAAGAACCCCTTCAAGGACAAGCGCGTGCGCCAGGCCTTCTACCAGGCCATCGACATCAACGGCATCCAGCGCACCGTCATGCGCGGGGCGTCGCGGCCCACGGCGCTGCTGGTCGGCCCCGGCATCAACGGCTGGACCGAGGCACAGGACAAGCGCCTGCCCTACGACGTGGAAGGCGCGAAGAAGCTGCTGGCCGACGCCGGCTATCCCAACGGCTTCGAGGTCACCATGAACTGCCCGAACGACCGCTACGTGAACGACGGCCAGACCTGCCAGAGCGTGGCGGCCAGCCTCGCCCGCATCGGCGTGAAGATCAATCTTGCTGCCGAGACCAAGGGCACGTACTTCCCGAAGATCCTGCGCCGCGACACCAGCTTCTACCTGCTGGGCTGGACCCCGACCACCTACGACGCGCACAACGCGCTGAGCTCGCTGACCGCCTGCCCTGACGACAAGGGGGCAGGGCAGTTCAACCTGGGTGCCTACTGCAACCCCAAGCTCGATGAGGTCACCAAGAAAATCCAGTCCGAGACCGACAAGGGCAAGCGCACCGAGCTCATCAAGGAAGCTTTCAAGATCCACGCCGACGACATCGGCCACCTGCCGCTGCACCAGCAGTCGCTGGCCTGGGGTGTCAGCAAGAACGTCGAGCTGACGCAACTCGCGGACAACTTCATGTTCTTCAAGTGGATGAGCATCAAGGCGGCGCCGAAGCCTTGAGCTTCGCGATGCCACATGACTCCGCGGGCCTGCCATGCAGGCCCGCTTTTCAAGCCCCCCGATGAATAAAACCCTGGCCCGCTGGCTCGACAGCGACATCGGCCACAGCTTCCGTACCTCGCCGGTCGCCATGGCGGCGGCCGCGATCGCCTTCGTTTGTGTCTTCTGTTCGGTCTTCGCCGGATGGGTGTCGCCGCACAACCCCTTCGACCTGGCCGCGCTCGAGCTCGGCGATGCACGCCTGCCGCCGGCCTGGGAAGCCGAAGGCACCCGCAAATACCTGCTGGGCACCGACGACCAGGGACGCGACATCCTGTCCGCGCTCATCTACGGGGCGCGCATCTCGCTGGTGGTCGGGCTGGTGTCGGTGGCAATGTCGGTGCTGGCCGGAGTCGCGCTCGGCCTGCTGGCCGGCTTCTGGGGCGGCTGGCTCGACGCCTTCCTGATGCGCGTGTGCGACGTGATGCTGTCGTTTCCGCCCATCCTGGTCGCGCTGCTGATCGCCGGCGTCGGGCGGGCCCTGTTCCCCAATGCACACGACTCGGTGGCCTTCGGCGTGCTGATCCTGTCGATCTCGCTCACCGGCTGGGTGCAGTACGCGCGCACGGTGCGCGGCTCGACGCTGGTGGAGCGCAACAAGGAATACGTGCAGGCCGCGCGCGTGACGGGCGTTTCGCCCTGGCGCATCATGCGCCGCCACGTGCTGCCCAACGTACTCGGGCCGGTGCTGGTGCTGGCCACCATCCAGGTCGCGACCGCCATCATCACCGAGGCCACGCTGTCGTTCCTGGGTGTGGGCGTGCCGCCCACCTCGCCCTCGCTGGGCACGCTGATTCGTGTCGGCAACGACTACCTGTTCTCGGGTGAATGGTGGATCACGGTCTTCCCGGGCCTGATGCTGATCATCATCGCGCTGAGCGTGAACCTGCTGGGCGATTGGCTGCGCGATGCCCTCAATCCACGCTTGAGATGACCACCCCCGTTGCTTGCTCGCTTCGCGTAGCCGCCTCCCCCCTCAAGGGGGCAACACCAGCGGCCCAGCAAAGCCGGTTCCGCGGTGTTCCCCGAACAGGCCGCGCTTCGCGGGCCGAATTGGAAGAATGACATGAGTCTTCTGCAAGTTCAGAACCTGGTGGTCGAGTTCCCGCATCGGCGCGGCACGCTGCGCGCGCTGGACGACATCAGCTTCGAGATCGCGCCGGGCGAAATCCTCGGCGTGGTCGGCGAATCGGGTGCCGGCAAGTCGCTGACCGGCGCCGCCATCATCGGCCTGCTCGAGCCGCCCGGCCGCGTGGCCGCCGGCCGCATCGTGCTGGAGGGCCAGCGCATCGACAACCTGGGCCACGAGGCCATGCGCCACATCCGCGGCCGCAAGATCGGCGCGATCTTCCAGGACCCGCTGACCTCGCTCAATCCGCTCTACACCATCGGTCGGCAGCTCACCGAAACCATTCGCACCCACCTGCCGGTGAGCGAAGACGAGGCCCGCCGGCGCGCCATCGGACTGCTGCAGGACACCGGCATTCCGGGCGCCGAGCAGCGCATCGACCATTACCCGCACCAGTTTTCCGGTGGCATGCGCCAGCGCGTGGTCATCGCGCTCGCGCTGGCTGCCGAGCCCAAGCTAATCGTCGCCGACGAGCCCACCACCGCGTTGGACGTGTCCATCCAGGCGCAGATCATCACGCTGCTGAAGCGCATCTGCAAAGAGCGCGGTGCGGCCGTCATGCTGATCACCCACGACATGGGCGTCATCGCCGAAACCTGCGACCGGGTGGCCGTGATGTACGCCGGCCGCATCGCCGAGATCGGCCCTGTGCAGGAGGTCATCCACCAGCCCGCGCACCCCTACACCTCGGGCCTGATGGCCGCCATCCCCGACATGACGATGGACCGCGAGCGCCTCAACCAGATCGACGGCGCCATGCCGCGGCTCAACGCCATTCCGCGCGGCTGTGCCTACAACCCGCGCTGCCCGCGCGTGTTCGACCGTTGCCTGGTCGATCGCCCCGACCTGCTGAACGCCGGGGCCACCCGGGCCGCCTGCTGGCTGCACGACGCGCACAGCCAGAGCCATTCGGCCATCGACGGTATCGCCGCATGAACGGCACCCTCGTCCAGGCAAACGACCTCGCCAAGGTCTTCGACGTTTCGCCGCCCTGGCTCAACCGCGTGCTCGAGCGCAAGCCTCGCCTGCTGCTGCATGCGGTGGATGGCGTGAGCTTTTCCATCGAGCGCGGCAAGACGCTGGCGCTGGTGGGTGAATCCGGCTGCGGCAAGAGCACCGTCGCGCGCCTCTTGGTGGGCCTGTACGAGCCCACCCGCGGCGGCATGCATTTCGATGGACTGGATGCCCATGCGGGCTTCAAGAGCGCCGAAGGCCGCAAGCTGCGCCGGCGCATCCAGATGATCTTTCAAGACCCGTACGCCAGCCTCAACCCGCGTTGGCTGGTGCGCGACATCGTCGGTGAGCCGCTGCGCGAGCACGAAATCCTGCAGGAAGGTCCGGCACTGCGCACACGCGTCGGCGAACTGCTGCAGTCGGTGGGCCTGAGCCCGCTGGACATGGCCAAGTACCCGCATCAGTTTTCCGGAGGCCAGCGCCAGCGCATCTCGATCGCCCGGGCACTGGCCACGCAGCCGGAATTCCTGGTCTGCGACGAGCCCACCTCGGCGCTCGACGTCAGCGTGCAGGCGCAGGTGCTCAACATCATGAAGGACCTGCAGCGCCAGCGAGGCCTGACCTACCTGTTCATCTCTCACAACCTGGCGGTGGTGCGCCACGTGGCCGATCAGGTCGGTGTGATGTACCTGGGCCGGCTGGTGGAGGTGGCCGACAAGGCGAAGTTGTTCGAGACGCCGCAGCATCCGTATACGCGAATGCTGCTGGAAGCGATTCCGAAGATGAAGCACACCGGGGAGGCGCGCACGCCGGTGCAGGGCGAGGTGCCGAACCCGCTGAATCCGCCCACCGGCTGCACCTTTCATCCGCGCTGCCCGCATGCCAATGCGCGCTGCAAGGCCGAGCGGCCGCCGCTGCAAGTGCTGCGGGGCGTGCAGGTCGCCTGTCACGCGGTGGAAGAGGGGCGGATCTAGTTCCTGCCCTCTTCGCGGCGTCGACGCCCTACTGCTCTTCGCTCCAGGAGAAGCCGTCGCGCGCGATCATCGCGCTCGACGCGCTCGGCCCCCAAGTGCCGGCCGCATACGACCGCGGCGCGCCGTCCGAAGCCCAGCTGTCGATCAGCGGCTCGACCCAGCGCCAGGCTTCTTCTTGCTCGTCGCTACGCACGAAGAGGTTGAGCCGCCCGTCGATCACGTCGAGCAGCAGGCGCTCGTAGGCACCCACGCGCTCGGAGCCGAAGCGCTTGTCGAAGTCCAGGTCGAGCTGCACCGGCGCCAGCTGCGGGCCGGCACGGCGGTTGCCGTTGCGCTGGCGGCTGTCCTGGGCCTGGGCGAGCATGTGCAATTCCAGGCCGTCCTTCGGCTGCAAGTTGATCACCAGCTTGTTGGCGGCCCCGGTCGGCGCGCGGAAGATGGCGTGCGGCGTCGGCTTGAAGTTGACCTCGATGCGGGCGTCGCGCGAGGCCAGTCGTTTGCCGGTGCGGATGTAGAGCGGCACCCCGGCCCAGCGCCAGTTGGCGATCTCGGTGCGCAGCGCCACGAAGGTCTCGGTGCGGCTGTTCGGGTCGACGCCGGGTTCGTCGCGGTAGCCTTGCACGCGCTCGCCGTAGGCGGTGCCGGCCGCGTACTGCCCGCGGATGGCGTGCAGGCCGATGGACTCCGCGGTCCACGGCTTGAGCGCGCGCAGCACCTTGAGCTTCTCGTCGCGGATGGCGTCGGCATGGGCATTGATCGGCGGCTCCATGCCGAGCGCGCAGACCAGCTGCAGCGCATGGTTCTGCACCATGTCGCGCAAGGCGCCGGTCTGGTCGTAGAACGCGCCTCGCTTCTCCACGCCCAGGTCTTCGGCAATGGTGATCTCGATGCTCGCGATGTGCTCGCGGCGCCAGATGGGTTCGAACAGCGCATTGCCGAAGCGCATCGCGAACAGGTTCTGCACCGAGGGCTTGCCCAGGTAGTGATCGATGCGAAAGACCTGGTGCTCGGCCAGCACCTTGCACACGGCCTTATTGATGGCGCGGTTCGAGGCGAGGTCGTGGCCCAGTGGCTTTTCGAGCACGACGCGCGTCTTCGGTCCGTTGAGGCCCGCTTCGGCGATCTGCTCCACCACCTGGGTGAAGAGGCCCGGCGCGGTGGCAAGGTACATGACGACCGTGCTGGCGTCGCGGCGCTGCAGCAGCTCGGCAAGCTTCGCATAGTCGTCCGGTTTGGACAGGTCCATCCGCAGGTAATGGAGCATCGAAGCGAACTTCTTGAACTCCTCCGCGCTCGGCCGCTTGGCGCCTTCCACCGCGGCGAAGCGCGACTGGATCAGCTCGCGGTAAGCATCGTCGGACAGGTCGTCACGCGCCACGCCGATGATGCGGCCGTCTTCGGGCAGGCTGCCGTGCCGGAAGGCCTGGAACAGCGCCGGCATCAGCTTGCGCCACGCGAGATCGCCAGTGCCGCCAAAGAGGACGAGGTCAAAACTCATGAATGCAAACCCGTGTTGGAGTCGTGGTGAGGCCGTGCGCTCGGCACGCCTGCGAATGGTAACGGAGCCTGTCCTCTCGGCGACTTCGACTTCGCTTAAGCTCGCGGCCGGTCCACAGCGGACCGATTCTTTTCTCGACGGAATGCAATGAAGAACGTGGTCTTCGATCTGGGTGCGGTGCTGCTGAACTGGGAGCCGGTGTCGCTCGTGCATGCGGCCGTGGCGCCGCGCACGATGACGGCGCAAGCTGCGCACGCGCTGGCCCGCGAGATGTTCGGGCATGAAGACTGGCTGGGCTTCGACCGCGGCACACACGGCATGGACGATGCGATCGGCCGCATGGCGCTGCGGCTCTCACTGCCCGAGCCGCAGTTGCAGAAAACCTTGGCAACGCTGGGTGAGCGGCTGGAGCCGATCCAGGTCACGCTCGAACTGCTCGACCAGCTGCGCGCGCGCCGCGAAGAGGGTGAGGCCCTGCGGCTCTACTACCTCTCGAACATGTCGGTGCCGTTCGCGCGCGCCCTCGTGGAGCGCCATGCCTTCTTTCGCTGGTTCGATGGCGGCATTTTTTCTGGCGACGTGCGCATCCTCAAGCCGGACCGCGGAATCTACGAAATGCTGAGTGCGCGCTATGCGCTGAGGCCGGAGGAAACCGTCTTCATCGACGATTCCGCCGCCAACGTCGAGGCGGCCCAGGCGCTGGGATGGGCCGCCATCCACTGCACGGCACCGAGCGCGCTGCCCGCGCAGCTCGCGGCCTACCTGCCTGTGCGCTCGACCTGACTCACGTCGAAGCCCAGCGAACCGGCATAGGCCAGTTCGGCTTCGAGCGCGGCATCGTCCAGGCGCGGAACGCGTGACAACACCCACAGGTAGCGGCGGTCGGGCGTGCCGACCAGCGACACCTGGTAGTCGCGATCGAGCTTGAGGATCCAGTAGTCGCCCCACACCGCAGGCAGCCATTGCAGCCATGCCGGCGCGAAGCACACTTCGAGCCGGCCAGCGCCGGGTTGCCCAGCGACCGGCAAGGTGCGCCCCACACCCACCGTCTCGTCGAAGCTCCCGTCGGGCAGGATGCAGCGATTGCGCACCTCCAGCGTGCCATCGTC
Source organism: Variovorax sp. KK3 (assembly GCF_001984055.1). Classification (GTDB taxonomy): domain Bacteria; phylum Pseudomonadota; class Gammaproteobacteria; order Burkholderiales; family Burkholderiaceae_C; genus Variovorax. The sequence continues at coordinate 42,470 of NZ_LYVO01000009.1, read as the reverse complement.
CAGCAGCGAATACTCGGCCGTCGCAGGGCCTGCGCAGCTCTTTTCGAACCGGTTGGGCAGGCGTGCCTGCTCGTGCCACAGACCCACGTAACGCTGCAGGTCGACCGGGGCCACCACCTGCAGTGGCGCGCGCATGAGCGGCGCACCGTCAGCCGGGCCGGCGAGGCGGGCATTGCGCGAGGCACGAGCGCTATTGAAGGCCAGCAGGGTCAGCAGGCCGCCGACGCAAAAAGCGGTCGTCAGCGTGCCGATGGACGCACTGTGGACGCGGTCGTCGAAGACGACGCGTGGCGGCGGCGGCGCAGGCGCTTGGCTCCGAGAGAACATGGGCATTCCTCCAATCTGGAAAGACTCAAACCGTAGCGCCGGGTCGTTTTTCGGCCCGTCAGCCGGGGACGACACGACCTGTAGTTGTGCGGCGGGATAATGGCCGGATGAACCAACTCGATGCCCTCAGACAGTGGACCACCGTGGTGGCCGATACCGGTGATTTCCGCCAGCTGGCCCAGTTCAAGCCGCAAGACGCGACCACCAACCCGTCGCTGATCCTCAAGGCGGTGCAGAAGGCCGAGTACCGGCCGCTGCTGGACGAGGCCGTCAAGCAGCACGGGCACCTCCAGACCGACGAAGTCATCGACCGCCTGCTGGTGCGCTTCGGCACCGAGATCCTCTCGCTGATCCCGGGGCGCGTGTCGACCGAAGTCGATGCCCGGCTGAGCTTCGACACGGCGGCCACCGTGGCGCGCGCGCAGCGCATCGTGGCGCTCTATCGCGCTGCGGACATCGACGTCGGCCAGCGCGTTCTGATCAAGATCGCCGCCACCTGGGAAGGCATCAAGGCCGCACGGCAGTTGGAGGAGCAGGGCATCCATACCAACCTCACGCTGCTGTTCTCCTTTGCCCAGGCGGTGGCCTGCGGTGCCGCAGGCGTACAGCTCATTTCGCCCTTCGTCGGCCGCATCTACGACTGGCACAAGAAGACGGCGGGCACCACCTGGGATGAAGCCGCCCGCGCGGGTGCCAACGACCCCGGCGTGAAGTCGGTGCGCCAGATCTTCGACTACTACAAGAAGCACGGCATCCGTACTGAAGTGATGGGCGCGAGCTTCCGCAACGTCGGGCAGATCGCCGCCCTGGCAGGCTGCGATCTGCTGACCATCAGCCCCGACCTGCTGGCCGAACTGGCTGCGAGCGACGCGCCGCTCGCGCATGCGCTCGACGCGGGGGCGGCGCAGTCGCTCGACATTCCGCGGCTCGTGCTGGACGAGCCTGCCTTCCGTTTCGCATTGAACGAGGACGCCATGGTCACCGAGAAGCTGGCCGAGGGCATCCGCGCCTTCGCGGCCGATGCCGTGAAGCTCGAGAAACTGATGGAGGACATCGAATGACGCCCAACCGCACCCGCTGCGACCGCACCGCTGCCTGGGGACGCCTGCAGGCCCACTACGAGGCCGCGGGCCGCGGCTTCGATCTTCGCCGCGCCTTTGCCGACGATCCGCAGCGCTTCACGTCCTTCAGCCAACAGGGCCCGCACCTGTTCGCCGACCTGTCGAAGAACCTGATCGACGCCAAGACCGAAGACCTGCTGCTGGCGCTGGCCCGCGAGGCGGGGCTCGAAGCCCATCGGGACGCGATGTTCGCCGGCGAGCACATCAACGCGACCGAAGACCGGGCCGTGCTCCACACGCTGCTGAGGGCGCCTGCCTCGATGCCGGTGCCGGCGGCGCTCGCCGGTCCGCTGTCCGACGTGCATGCCACGCTCGACGCGATGCTGGCCTATGCCGAGCGGGTGCGTGCCGACCACACGATCACCGACGTGGTCAACATCGGCATCGGTGGCTCCGACCTGGGCCCGCAGATGGTGGTGCGCGCCCTCGACGCCTTCGTGGCGCCCGGCAAGCGCTTTCACTTCGTATCGAACGTCGATGGCCACGAACTGGCCGGCGTGCTGCGCGGCCTGGCGCCGGAGCACACGCTGTTCCTGATCGCTTCCAAGACCTTCACCACGGCCGAGACCATGGCGAATGCGCACTCGGCCAAGCGCTGGTTCGAGCAGTCGGGCAACGCCGACATCGCCCATCACTTCGCCGCGCTCACCACCAATGTCGAGGCGGCACGGGCGTTCGGCATCGAAACCACCTTCGGCTTCTGGGACTGGGTGGGCGGCCGCTACTCGCTGTGGTCTTCCATCGGCCTGCCGATCGCATTGGCCATCGGACCCGAGGGCTTCCGCCGCCTGCTGGCCGGCGCGCATGCGATGGACGAGCATTTCCGCACGGCCCCGCTGGCACAGAACCTGCCGGTGCGCCTCGGGCTGCTCGACGTTTGGTACCGCAACTTCCTGGGCTTCAGTAGCCGTAGCATCGCGCCCTACCACAGCGCCCTGCAGCGCCTGCCGGCCTACCTGCAGCAATTGGAGATGGAAAGCAACGGCAAGCAGGTCGACGCGAGCGGCGCAGCGCTGCCGCTGGGCACCTCGCCGGTGCTGTGGGGCGAACCCGGCACCAATGGCCAGCACGCCTACTTCCAGATGCTGCACCAGGGCACCGACGTGATTCCGCTGGAGTTCATCGCCGTGCGCCAGGCTTCGCACGACCTGGAAGGGCATCACCCCAAGCTGCTGGCCAACGCGCTGGCGCAGGCTCAGGCGCTGATGGTCGGCAAGGAAGACGCCGGCGGACACCGCAACTTCCCGGGCAACCGGCCGAGCAGCTTCTTCGTCTTCGACGAGCTGAGTCCCGAAGCCCTGGGGGCCTTCCTCGCGATGTACGAGCACCGCGTGTTCACCAGTGGCGCGCTGTGGGGCATCAACAGCTTCGACCAGTGGGGCGTGGAGCTGGGCAAGGTGCTGGCCAAGGACATCGAGCCGCGCCTGGCTTCGGGTGAAATCGGCGGTCTGGATGCTTCCACGGCCGGGTTGCTGCAGCGCCTGCGCTAGTCATCAAATGCCGGCGGATGGCCCCTTATGATGGCCCCGGGAGCTTACCCGTGGGAACTATCAAGAGGAGTTGTTCAATGAATTTTCAGGAAGCCGTCAAGACATGCTTCAGCAAGTACGTGGACTTCAGCGGCCGTGCTTCGCGCTCGGAATACTGGTGGTTCGTGCTGGCTTATGTGATCCTGGTGATCGTGGCCGGCCTCATTCATGAGGTGGTCTATGGCCTGGTCATCCTTGCGTTCTTGCTGCCGCTGCTGTCGGCTGGCGCACGCCGGCTGCACGACATCGGCAAGAGCGGCTGGTGGCTGCTGCTGGGGCTGATCCCGCTGGTCAACCTGGTGCTGCTCTACTTTTCGGTTCAGCCCAGCCAGCCGGAGAGCAACGAATACGGGGCACCGCCTTTCGTCGCAGCCTGAGCGATTGACCGGTCCATAAAAAAACCCGCGGCTCACACCGCGGGTTTTTTTGTTGGCTGAAGGGCCGGGGCTGATTACATGCCCATGCCGCCCATGCCACCCATGCCGCCCATGTCGGGCATGCCGCCGCCGGCAGGCGCGTCGTCCTTCGGCGCTTCGGCGACCATGGCTTCGGTCGTCAGCAGCAGCGAGGCCACCGAGGCGGCGTTCTGCAGCGCGGTGCGGGTCACTTTGGTCGGATCCAGGATGCCCAGCTCGAGCATGTCGCCGTAGCTGTCGTTCTGCGCATTGAAGCCATAGTTGCCCTTGCCGGCCAGAACGTTGTTGACCACCACGCTGGCTTCGCCGCCGGCGTTGTAGACGATCTCGCGCAGCGGCGATTCGACGGCCTTGAGCACCAGCTTGATGCCGGCGTCCTGGTCGACGTTGTCACCCTTGAGCTTGTCGCCCACGGCTTGCTTGGCGCGCAGCAGTGCCACGCCGCCGCCAGCCACGACGCCTTCTTCCACTGCAGCGCGGGTGGCGTGCAGGGCGTCTTCGACGCGGGCCTTCTTTTCCTTCATTTCGACTTCGGTCGCGGCACCGACCTTGATCACCGCCACGCCGCCGGCCAGCTTGGCCACGCGCTCTTGCAGCTTTTCACGGTCGTAGTCGCTGGTGGCTTCTTCGATCTGCACGCGGATCTGCTTCACGCGGGCTTCGATGTCGCCGTTGGCGCCGGCGCCGTCGATGATGATGGTGTTTTCCTTGCCCACTTCGATGCGCTTGGCTTGGCCGAGGTCGGCCAGCGTCACCTTCTCGAGGGTCAGGCCCACTTCTTCGGCGATGACCTTGCCGCCCGTCAGGATGGCGATGTCTTCGAGCATGGCCTTGCGGCGGTCGCCGAAGCCAGGCGCCTTGACGGCCACGACCTTTAGGATGCCGCGGATGGTGTTGACCACCAGCGTCGCCAGGGCTTCGCCTTCGACTTCTTCAGCGATGATCAGCAGCGGACGGCCGGCCTTCGCCACTTGCTCCAGCGTGGGCAGCAGGTCGCGGATGTTGCTGATCTTCTTGTCGAACAGCAGCACGAACGGGTTCTCGAGGATCGCGCTTTGCTTGTCGGGGTTGTTGATGAAGTAGGGCGACAGGTAGCCGCGGTCGAACTGCATGCCTTCGACGACGTCGAGTTCGCTGTCGAGCGACTTGCCGTCTTCGACGGTGATCACGCCTTCCTTGCCGACCTTGTCCATCGCGTCGGCGATGATCTTGCCGATGGTTTCATCGCTGTTGGCCGAGATCGAGCCGACTTGTGCGATTTCCTTCGAGGTGGTGGTGGCCTTCGAGGCCTTCTTCAACTCTTCGACCAGGGCGGCAACCGCCTTGTCGATGCCGCGCTTCAGGTCCATCGGGTTGATGCCGGCGGCAACGTACTTGAAGCCTTCGCGAACGATGGCCTGGGCCAGCACGGTCGCGGTGGTGGTGCCGTCACCGGCGTTGTCGGACGTCTTGGAAGCCACTTCCTTCACGAGCTGGGCGCCCATGTTCTGAAGCTTGTCCTTGAGTTCGATTTCCTTGGCGACCGACACGCCGTCCTTCGTCACCGTGGGGGCGCCGAAAGAGCGCTCGAGCACCACGTTGCGGCCCTTGGGGCCCAGCGTGACCTTGACCGCGTTGGCCAGGATGTTCACGCCTTCGACCATGCGTGCACGGGCTTCGCCGCCGAACACTACGTCTTTTGCTGCCATGAGTTTTCTCCGAATTCAGAAAAGGGGATTGATTACTTGACGACGACCGCGAACAGGTCGTCTTCCTTCATGACCAGCAGTTCCTTGCCATCGACCTTGACGGTCTGGCCGCTGTACTTGCCGAAGATCACGAGATCGCCGACCTTCACGCTCATGGCGCCGAGTTCGCCCTTGTCATTCTTCTTGCCTGGGCCGACGGCCAGCACTTTGCCTTGATCGGGCTTCTCGGCTGCGTTGTCGGGAATCACGATGCCCGAGGCAGTCTTGGTTTCGCTTTCAATGCGCTCGACGATCACGCGATCGGCCAAAGGTTGAAGGTTCATTGCATCTCCTGGATAGAAACGGGGGTTTTTGGCGCCGGACTGGGGTTGCCGGCTGGCCTGTCACTGGAAGCGAGGTGTTAGCACTCCTCTTCAGCGAGTGCTAATCATAAGGGCAAATTTTTGGCTTTCAAGGCGGGCTTGCCATTCGCTGGGTATCGACGAGCAGGCAAGCCGCGCCCGCGGTCGGCGAAGCGATGGGCTTGGTTCGTGACGGACTTCTCTTCTAATTCAGGGTTAACCCTGAGCGGGCTCGGTAGAATCCACGCCTCGATGGGCGCTTCGTCCTTCTGCATCTCCAATGGACGCCACCCACCTCATTCACGCGACCGGACTCGTCGCACTTTCCCTCAATGTTCGCGGCTTGGTCGGCACCAACGACCGGTCGCTTCGCGCCTCGACCGGCATCGCGTCGGCGATCTGGGCGGTCAACAATTTGCTGATCGGGGCTCACACGGCCGCTGCACTCAGCGCGATTTCCGTGGGGCGCCAAGCCTCGGCCGAGGCCGTACAGAACCGGAGCAACCGCATCCGGTTGGCCGCGTTCCTCGCGATGGTGTCGATCACCCTGGTGGCCAGCGCCCTGACTTGGAACGGATGGACCACCGTCTGCACGGGCGCAGGCTCGCTGGTCGGCACCTGGGCCATGTTCTACCTGCGGGGCACCGGCCTGCGGCTGGCCATGGTGCTGGTGGCTTCCCTCTGGATGTACAACGCCTGGGCCTACAACTCCTGGTGGCAGATGATCGCCAACACCGCCGGCGGCGCGGCAGCACTGCTCGGCGCCTGGAAGGCCCGTCGCCCGCTCGGCGCGGCTTGAGCCTCCTGCAAAGCTACAACTGGTCCGTGGGCACGAACCACGAGAACAGGAGCAGTTGCAGCCGCGTGAGCAGACTGGAGTCTGGCTCGTCGTCGAGCACCTCGTTGTGCTCGTCGCCCGTGCCGACCCACTGCACGTTCTGCTTGTCCGGCTGCAGCTCGACGCGGTAGACACCCTCCAACGAGTCGAGCGAGTAGGCGATGCGCAGCGCGTACGCCAACTCGAAGCTGTGCACCTTGACGCCGAACTCGGTATTGAGCCGCTCCGATCGCGGGTCCAGGTTCATCGAACCGAGCAGCACCCATTCGTTGTCGAGCAGGGCCAGCTTGGCGTGCAACCGGCCGCGCGCCTGCCGCAGCAGCCGGCGGATCTGCGCGCTGCGCCTGAGCTGGCGCGTGCTGACTTCGAGCAGTTCCACACCTTCCTGAAGCATGGCCACGCGGTAGCGGTTGTAGTTGACGTTGACCAGCGGCTCGTCGCTGTCGGCCAGCGAGTTGGTGACCACCGTGATGCGGATGCCGCGCTCGCGCGCCGCGCGGATGCGCGCCATGCCTTCGTCGCCGGGGATGAAGTAGGGCGATATCACGAGTACCTGCGACTGCGCGGTGGTCCCCAGCGTGGCGTGAAATTGCTGGGCCAGCGTTTGCACGCCTGGCGGCCGAATCCCCAGTGCCTTGTTCGGGCTGTCTGCCACCGCATGAGCGTCGGCGCGCATCCACTTCAGCTCGCCACGCGCCAATTGTGTGGCCAACGGTGGCTCGCCGAAGACGTCGGTCGCCGGTGGCGGCTCCGGCCGAGGCGCTTCGCGTTCCGAGGTGGCTGCCTCGAAAGCGGCGGCGAGCTGCGGCGCCGGCTCGGCCGCGTGTGCCACGCGCTGCACGGGGTAGACCACGTCGCTGTTCCAGTAGCTGTCGAAGATGCTCGCGGATTCCTGTACCACCGGGCCCGCCATCAGCAGCTCGAAATCGATGAAGTTGGCGAGGTCGCTGCGCAGGAAATACTCGTCTGCGAGGTTGCGCCCACCCGCGATGGCGATGGCGCCGTCGGCGATGAACAGCTTGTTGTGCATCCGGTGGTTGAGCCGGCGGAAGTCGGTGAAGAAGTCGAGCCAGCGCGTGGCCATGTGCCCGCGGCCGTTGGCGAAGGGATTGAACAGGCGCACCTGTGCCCCGGGCTCGGCGGCCAGCGCCAGCAGCAGCGGGTCGAGGCCTGCGGTATAGAAGTCGTCCAGCAGCAGCCGCACCCGCACGCCGCGGCGTGCGGCGTCGCGCAACTCGCGCAGGATCAGGCGGCCCGTCTTGTCGTTGCCGATCTGGTAGGTCTGCACGTCCAGCGACGATTGGGCGCGGCGCATCAACTCCAGGCGCGCGTCCAGTGCCACGCCGGCCTGGGGCACTGGGCGAACCGCCGAAAGTCCCGTCGCCTGCGCATAGAACGGGGCCGTCACGCGACCGAGTTCGGTCGCCGGCGAGCCGGGGATTGCGCTCTGCGGTGGCTGCGGCTCGGGCGGCGGCAGGCTCGCACAGCCGGCGGCCAGGCCGGCGAGCGCAATGAGGGCGACGCGCAGGAGCGGCAACAGAAGCTGGGTCAAGGTGTGGGTCATGGAGCACGAGCCGAATGCACTTGCCGGCGCAGGCGTTGCGCATCGTAGCCTTGCCGTACCAGCACCGGAAACACGTTCATGAGGGGTAATCGTTTCAGAACTGAACGATCAGACTGTAAAATGCGAATCACTCTCAACAACATCCAGAGGGCGGGTTTTGATTTCTGGCTTCTCCGGGCGGCACAAGGCCGTCTCTTTTTTTGCGGGTTGCGTGGCCATTTCGGCGTCAACTCATGTGTTCGGCCAGACGGGCGGTTCGTTGCCCGAAGTCCGGGTCGATGCGAATGCCGAGCGTGAGTCCGCCACCACGCCCGTGATCGGCTACCGCGCGAAGAACGCCGCCACCGCCACGAAGACCGACACGCCATTGGCAGAGACACCGCAGGCCGTGACCGTGATCACCCGCGACCAGATCGTCGACCAGGGCGCCACCAACCTGCAGGACGCGCTCAACTACGCCGCCGGCGTTCGCTCGGACGCCTACGGCCTCGATGCGCGGACCGACTCCGTGCGCGTGCGCGGCGCCTATCCCGACGTGTACCTGGACGGCCTGCGCCAAGCCTATGGCTACTACACCAGCACCACGCGCACCGAGCCCTACACGCTGGAGCGCCTCGAAGTCTTGCGCGGCCCCTCCGGCATGCTGTTCGGCTCCGGCACGGCGGCCGGCATCGTCAACATGGTCAGCAAGCGGCCGCTGCAGGAAACGCAGCGCGAAGTGGGCGTGCAGCTGGGCAGTTGGAACCGCCGCCAACTCCAGGCCGACCTGACAGGCCCGTTGACGGCCGACGGGGCGTGGTCGTATCGCCTGATCGCCGTTGAGCGCCAGGCCGACACCCAGGTCGATTTCGTGCCGGACGACCGCCGCCTGATTGCGCCTTCGCTGACCTGGCGCCCCAATGCCGCGACCTCGCTGACGCTGCAAGGCCTCTACCAGAGGGACAAGAGCGGCTCGACGTCGCAGTTCTTCCCCTGGGAGGGCACGATCCTGCCCAACCCCAATGGACGCCTTCCCACGAGCCGCTTCATCGGCGAGCCGGGCGACTACTACGACAGCGAGCGCAAGACCTTCGGCTGGCTGTTCGAGCACAGGTTCGACGACAGCCTCACCTTCCGCCAGAACTTCCGACACGCTCGCAACGAGAACGACAACAGCTACCACTACGGTGATTTCTTCGGGATCACCGGCGGCTGGAGCCTCGACCCGATCTTCAAGCGCCGCCTGGGACGCGTCCTCGACAGCTCTCTCACGCGCAACCGCATCGACACGCTTGACAACCACCTCGAAAGCCACTTCGACACCGGCGTGCTCAAGCACACGGTGCTGGTCGGCGCCGACTATTCGCGGCAGCGCGAGAACGTATGGGGTGGCGCTTCCTACAGCGACATCGACGCCTACGCGCCGTTGTACGGGTTCCGCCAGGAGCCGGAGCGCACGGCGCTGCCGCGCACCACGCAGCGGGCCACCGGGTTGTACGTGCAGGACCAGATGAAGCTGGGCAACTGGAACTTCATCGCCGGGCTGCGCCACGACCGCGTGGTCTCCGGCGCCGAAGGCAGCGACAACGCGCGCGACAGCGCCACCAGCAAGCGATTCGGCGTGCTGTATGCCTTCCCGTCGGGCTGGTCGCCTTACATCAGCTACGCCGAATCGTTCACGCCCCAATCGCCGCAACGAGGCAACGTGTTCAAGCCGCTGCAGGGCGAGCAGTGGGAGGTCGGCGTCAAGTACGAGCCGGCAAGCCGCGCCATGGCTTTCAGCGCTGCCGCCTACGACCTGCGCGAGAAGAACCAGATTTCGCAGCCGCTGCCCGGCATCTACCAGCAGCTCGGCCAGACCAAGACCCGCGGCCTCGAACTCGAGGCCAAGGGCTCCGTCACGCCGAACCTCGACATCACGGCGCACTACAACTACACCGATCTCGATGCGCAGCTCGAGGGCCTGCCGCGCCACCAGGCGGCCGTGTGGGCGAAGTACCGCTTTTCGATCGCCGGCACGCCGGGGTTCTCGGCCGGCGCCGGCGTCCGCTACATGGGCTCCTTCCGCGACGTTTCCTTTGGCGGCTACGGCCCGCGCATCCCGAGCGTGACGCTGCTGGACCTGGTCCTCGCCTACGAAACGGCGAGCTGGCGCTATGCACTCAACATCAACAACGCGACCGACAAGGAGTACTTCAGCACCTGTCTGGCCCGCGGCGATTGCTGGTGGGGCACGCGACGCAACATCGTGGCGAGCGCCACCTACCGCTTCTAGCCCCGGACACCATCGAAGGGCCTTTTAGACTATGACCACGATGAATAGCCGACGAATCAAGACCTGGGCCTGGGTGCACAAATGGAGCAGCCTGATCTGCACCGTGTTCATGCTGCTGCTATGCATCACGGGCCTGCCGCTCATCTTCCACCACGAGATCGGGCACCTGCTGGGCACCGAGGTCGAAGCGCCGAAGATGCCGGCCGACACGCCGCGCGCCAGCCTGGACAAGGTGATCGAAGTCGCACATGCGCTGCATCCCGAGCGCGTGGTGCAGTTCGTCTCGAAGGCCGAGGACGACGACGCCATCTGGTTCGTCACGCTGACGCCCACGCCGGCGCCGACGGACGACTTCAAGTCGGTGGCGGTGGATGCGCGTACGGGCCAGGTGCTGGCGACGCCGAAGTTCGACGAAGGCTTCATGTACGTCATGTTCAAGCTGCATGTCGACCTGTTCGCGGGCCTGCCGGGCAAGTTGTTCCTGGGCTTCATGGGCTTGCTGCTGCTGGTGGCCATCGTCAGCGGGGTGGTGCTGTACTCGCCCTTTATGCGCAAGCTCGAGTTCGGCACGGTGCGGCGAGAGCGCCGTCCTCGGCTGAAGTGGCTGGACCTGCACAACCTGCTGGGCATCGTGACGCTGGTGTGGGCCTTCACGGTCGGTGCCACCGGCATGATCAACACCTGGGCCGACCTGATCATCAAATACTGGCAGCACGACCAGCTCAGCAGTCTGCTGGCACCCTACAAGGGTCAGCCCGAAACGCCGAAGGCCGAGCGCGGGTCGGTGCAACGCTCGCTCGACGTCGCGATTGCGCAGGCGCCCGGCATGAAGCTGTCCTTCATCGCCTTCCCGGGCACGGCCTTCTCGAGCCCGCACCACAACACGATCTTCCTGCGCGGCAGCGAACCCCTGACCTCGAAGCTCCTGCAACCGGTGCTGGTCGATGCCAAGACCAACGAAGCCACCGCCAGCCCGAAGCTGCCCTGGTACCTCACCGCATTGCTGGTGTCGCAACCGCTGCACTTCGGCGACTACGGCGGCATGCCGATGCAGATCATCTGGGCCTTGCTCGACATCGCCACCATCATCGTTCTGGGCAGCGGACTGTATCTGTGGCTCAAGCGAGGCAATCCGGTCCCGTCCGCCAAGGCCAGCGATGCGGACAAAGCGGAAGGGACGGACCCGCGGGGCTCGGACGGCACCATCGGGCGGCCTGCCGTCACCACGGCCAAGGCGAGCTCATGACGACCAAGCATCAGCATCGGCATTCGTTCTGGCGCCTCTGGGGCTGGCCCTTGGCAATGGGCGTGCTCACAGCCGTCGGCTTGGTCTCTGCGCTCTTCAGCGACGGTGGCTTCGGCGACATGCTGGCGTGGGTGACGCTGGGCATTCCATGCGTCGTGTGCTTCTGGTACGGCTGGCGGCGGCCACGCAACGCTTCCAGCGAATCACACTAGCAACTCGGTCGTGGGCAGCGATGCTCGCCCAGGGCTTCGCTCCTCGATGGCTTCTTCAGGTGCCGCGAGTGACGCGCATGGCCAGGGTTTCCGCGTCGCGTCGTTCATCCATCGCAGCCTGTGCGGCGTGCGTATGGGCCTTGTCGGATTCGCTGTCGGCGGACGCTTTGGCTGAGGTCCGCGGCGAGGCCGAAGCTCCCGCGCGATCATCGATGCGCGATGTTCGGTCGCCCGCGGCTGCGGCGTGGTGAAGCGAAAAGTCGTGCGCGTGCGCCAGGACTGCCGTCGACGCTTGAGGCGGTAATGGGGTGGACAACGGAGCGAGGTCCAGTTCCGGCGAATGGCGCGCGATCGTCGGACCTAGCTGATCGAATTTGCTTCTCAGGCTGGACAGCATGGAGTCCAACTCGGAATGAGTCTGGCCGTCGTCAGCAGCAAGCATCGCGTCGCTGCTGCAGTAGCCCTCCAGAAAAGACAAGGTTCCTTCAGCGGAGGCCCGCAAGGCACCGAGATTGCCAGGCCCTTCTGCTGTCGACCTTTGCGCCGACAACAGTTCGGCAATCTCGCAGAGTCGCTGCAGCGATTCACTTACCTTGCGCGGAAGACTTGCATCGATTTCAGAAGTGGCTGCTCGACGCCCGTCCGATTCGGCTTCGACCGGCGTCGCAGGTGGCAACGACGCATCATGTCCATGGCGAGAAAGCAGGGCGTCTTCTTCCGCCGTCGGAAGTATTAGCGCAGGTGCCGATCCATTCTGTTCGTCTCCAGCATCGCGCCAGCCGAGTTGGAATTCGCTGGCAGGAAGTGAACGGCGAAGGGCCGCGTCCTGTTGCAGTGCGCGCTCGGTATGGGCATTCGCGACATCCACCGCGGGCGAGGGTCGATCGTCTGTCTCCGATGCTGCTGCCGCACTGGGCGACGTCTCTTCCGATTGCAGCTCGTCCAGTTGACGCAGTGCCACTTCCACGCTGTGTACAGGACGGCCGACGGCTTCATTCGCATGCTGGCGCTTCAGCATCGAGTCGAACATTTGCCGATCCCTGACCTGCTCGGACTGCTGGCGCTTTTTCTGAACACGTTCGCGGGCGAGCCTCTCTTCCTGAAGTCTTCGCTCTTGATCATGATGCGAGTCGGGGCCAAATGAATCTGCGGCGTTCACGCGAGGTATCAACATGGTCAGTCCAGCGTGGTGACTTCATCGGCGCCGACGACTTCGAAGTCCATAGGCAAGTCGCGCTCTGTGTAGTAGCCCTCCAGGGCAGCGAGGGCCTCTCTCTCCGAGCCCGACGGCGGCGTGATGAGCAGGCACGTACGGGGACTTTCCGGCTTGGTCGAGCGCAGCGGAAGACGGCGAAAGCCGATCCGGGCCAAGGCGCGCAAGGAGCGGCAGTTGTCGTCATAGGCGGTGGTGAAAATCCACTGAACGCCGAGCGCTCGAGCATGTGCGCACAGCAGACGTCCGGCCTCGACGGACAAGCCGCGTCCCTGAAAGTCCACGCCGATCCAGAACATGAACATCGCAGCGGAGGCCGTGACGTCGAGCGCGACATGACCGACAAAGCCATGGTTGCGATGCATCACCGCATAGTCGCGGCGGTCCGCGCCTAGAAAATGCTCGGTGAACCAGTCTGCAGTGTCGTCACCTGCCGGCCAGACCGGCATCGCAGCCATGGCGGCGATCTGCGGGTCACGATACTGATGCTTCATTGCATCCTTGTGCAGCATGTCGAGTGGCTCCAGCGTCAATGGTCCGCAAGGTGGGACGATGGGTTTGCGCCAGGGGTCGTCCATTGCAGCCAAGCGGTGCTGAATGCTGCGGCGGATCTGCACGACGCCGGGGTCGCCAGGACCGAGCAACTCGGCGCATTCGATGTCGGACATCGCCTTGGCATGGTCACCGGTGTGGACGTGGCACCAAGCCAGTTGGCACAGGTCGCGAGCATCTCCGCCACCGATCGCGAGCCTGTTTCTCCACACCTTCTTCGCCAGCGACCATTCGGCAATTCCCATGGCGCAGTAAGCCAGGTCGCGCTGTACCTGCAGCGTCCTGGCGTCTTCGGCGCATTGCGCCCAGACGGCATGAAGTGCTTGCGACCAAGCGGGCCTGTCGATGTTGCGGCCGCCTTGCCAGCGGCGATGGAGCTGCGGGCATGCCGCAGCAAAGACTTCCAGATCGAAGTGGGCGCGTCGCAGCAGTGCCAGGACGGCTGCAGGACCGTCTTGACGCACGACGGCGCGCATGGCTGCGACCAGCTCGGGAATGTCACCGTGGTCGCCCCCATCCAGTGGCACGACGCATCGTTCAACCATTGCCTTCGCATCGTCGGCGCCTGCCACCACTGCCTGCAGTGACCACCCGTGCATGATCTCGCGCTGCCACACGGCGGCGCCGTGTCGCTCCCAGCGTCTGAGCATGAGTTCGAAGTTGACGGGCAGCGTCCGGTCTTGCGCGTACCGGCCGATGACGGCGCCTGTATCGAGCATCCGGACCGCGTGGCGCGAGCAAGTCCCTGGTGCGCCGACAAGCACCAGATATCCATGTCCGGCATGGGCATGAATGGTGTCTATGAGCGCCAGCGCCATCGTCGGCAGACAGAGCGGCGCGCTGTTGAACTCCTGCAAGTATTCGCGGCTGAGCTCGGCGATTTCAGGCTCTTGCGCATCTACGGTTGCAGGTTGCCACATCGTTTCGTTGTGAGTGGCTTGTGGTTGCAATGCCGCGCGCAAATCGGCCTCTAGAAGCCTTCCGTAGTGCACGGCGAGCAAGCGCTGCGGCAAGCGGTGCAGCACGTCGTGCAGCAGAAAGACTGTGGGGTTGCCCGTCGGTTCCAATGCGAGCAGCGCCTTGTGGGGCGCATCCGGCGCCAAGCTTGCATAGCGGATGCGCGCGGGGAATCCCAGGACCGACGTGGCGCGTGCATTGAGTGTGTCGAGCAGCGGCCGGAACGAGACGTCCCCGGGTGGGAGCACGCCCACGATGTCCAGTGCTTGCGAAAGGTCCAGACGGCCAGTGGCGCGCAGTTTCTGCCAGTACCGGAGGATCGCCTCGGACCACGCAGCGCAGCGCGGCGCGTTGAGGCGAATGCTCGCCGGGGCCTCGTGACTCGTGGAAGTCATGGCAGGCGCGCTTGAAATGTGGCTGGCACGATGACACGCGGGGTCAGCACGAACATGCGTTCGCGACGCTCATTGTTGGTGTCCTTCTTGCCGAACAGCGACCCTACGACCGGAAGGTCTCCCAGCACAGGAATGCGATCGTGCTTCTGCGATTCGCTTTCCGATTGAAAACCGCCGACGAGCAGGCTTTCGTTTTCGGCCATCACACCCTGCGTGCTGACGGAACTGCGGCGCACCGTCGGCAGGCCTTGCACTTGCAACTCGCCGACGCCGCCGTCTTCGATGTCGACGGTCAATTCCACGGCGCGCTTTCCTCCTTGCTCGATGACGTGAGGCGTCACCTTCAGCGAGATGCCTACGGAAACCGGCACGACGTTGGCGACGCGCTCTCCGATGGCGGACAAATACAACGTCTGGGACAGATCGATGAGCGCGCCGAGGTTGTCCACCGTCACGACCGATGGCCGGGAGACGACACGTGCATCGCCGCTGCTCTCCAAGGCGTGGATGCGCGCCTTCAGCAAATTACCGCCGCTCGCGAGCGAAATGACAGCCGTTGTCGAGTCCGCCGCCGCGTCCGGCAGTCCGAAGCCTGCGGTCGTGTTTCCGAACCTGGCTTGCCAGTCGACACCGAGTTGCGCGACTTTGGTCTTGTTGACGTCGATGATCATGGCCTCGATCTCGACGAGGTACGAAGGCACGTCGAGTGAGGCGATCAGGCCTTCGTACATCTGCATCCGGTTGGGACGGTCGCGAATGATCACTGCATTGAGGCGCGAATCTGCCTGAACGACCGGGCGACCGCTGTTGTCCAGTACGCTGCCGCCCGCGGTGTCGGACGAAGCGCCCGTGCGCGCGGTGTCGTCGCGCGACGCGGGGCGTGTCGACGCACCATTGCTTGCCTTGGTGGCGGTCTCGGAGGAATCTTCCTTGGCGATGCCCGCCGCCCCGGCCATGGGCGAAATCGGTGGAGGCGGTGGCGCGAATTGCATGACGGTGCCTGTTCGGCCGCCGCTGTTCGACAACAGGCTGCGAAGCATCGACGCGACCCCGAAAGTCGTGATCTGCTTGTCGCGGTATTGGATGATGCGGTCGTCCACGGCAGCGTGGCGCAAGCGGAAGACGCGTACTTCCAACTCCGCGGGAGATGGCGGCAGCGCAGCCAACGTGGACGCCACCAGCTCGACATAGGCAGGAGGGCCGACCAGCACCACCCCTGCCCGGTCGGGCAATTCGGCCCAGCCGAATCGATCGTCGACCACACCGAGGTCGATCAATGCCTTGCGCAGATTGGGACCGCCCGCTGAGGGAAGGGCCCGGGTGACGGCCTCGGTCGCTCTGCTCACGTACAGGGTGCCGCCGTGCTGGAACCACTGCAGTCCGTGACTGGCCGCCAGTCGGTTCAGGAACTCGTCGGGCGTGGCGGTCGTGATGGTGCCGTTGACGGGCATCGACTGATCCGTGATGCCCTGAGTCAGTTGAACGCGAATTCCGAATATGCGGCCGAACTCGTTCAGGACGCCGGTCAGCCGCTCTTGCGCGGCGACGTAGCTGAAGCTCGAGGCGGGCCAGGGTGATGGGGCGGCTGAGGCAGAAGTTGCGCACAGCAGGTGCAGTATCACCGCCGTGATCGGCAGCAACGAGGAAAAGAAATTGTTCCTGAACAGCATCGCAGGGTCTCGTACTAAAGCTCTCCGGTGGCGCGACGCCAGTCGCCCAGGGCGTGGAGAAAGGCCTCGAGCGCGTTGCTGAACGCAAGTCGGTCGGCGTCCGGCGCGACCCATCGCTGCAAGCACAGCTCGCTTTCATCTTCGGTCAGTACAAGCGCTTCGGCGACGTGAGGCAGACCTTGTCCAGCCAACTGCATGACCTTGAGAAGCAATGCGTCGGCCTGCCTGTGATCGATGGGCATCTCCGAGATTCGCGCATGCAGCACGACCGCCCCTTGCGGTGCGGAACGCACGTGGACGCGATAGCGCTCGTTGCACAAGATGACTGCCGCCCCGTCGACGCGGGCTGAATCCCACTCCAGTCCACGTTGCGTGGCAAAGGCCATGAAGCCTTGGTGTGCGGGTCCGCTGTTCACATCGGGTCTCCTTGTCGCTCCTGCGCAAGATCGCGTACGGCACGCAGAACTTCGGCCACAGGCTCCACCAACTCGGCAGGTATGTACTGATTGACGTGTGCAGTGCGCATCAGCGCGCGTGCGACCGGGATGTTCTGCATCACCGGGATGTCTTCCTGCTTCGCGATCTGCACCATGCGTGCTGCCATGGCGCCTTTGCCCTTGGCCAGTACGATGGGAAGCGGCGTTTCTTCTTCTTCATAGAACAGCGCGATGGCAAGATGCGTGGGATTGGTGACCACCACGGACGCCTTCGCGGTTTTCTGTACGCCATCTCCCATGGCGAGTTCTTTCGCCAGTTCGCGTCGATGCTGCTTGACGTGGGGGTCTCCCTCCATCTGCTTGAACTCTTGCTTGATCTCCTCCATGGACATCATCAAGCCCTTGATGTAGCTGTAGCGTTGGTAGGCGAAGTCGAGCCCTGCGATCACTCCGTAGGCGATGAAGGTCTTCACGACCAATGTCGTCATCACGTCGTAGAGCGCGTGCCCGACCGCTTCGATCCCTGCGGCCGGCACTTTGACCAGGGCGTCCAGAGCGTCGTGGATGACGAAGTAAACGATGGCACTCAGCAACGCCACCTTCACGCACGACTTGACGAACTCGACGAGGCTCTTCATCGAGAACATCTGCTGAAGATTCGTGACCGGGTTGAGCTTGTCGCCTTTCGGAACGAGCGCCTTGAATGAGAAGAGAATGCCGGTCTGGATCGTCTCGGCGAAGATGCCCACGACGATCACGAGAAGGACGTAGGGCATGAGAACAGCAAGCATGCTGCGCGTGGCCTGGCCGGCCAGCATCGAGACAGCGGCGCGGAAATCGGCGTCGTACAGGCGAGCCGATGCGAGCAGAAGTCCGGAGATCTCCCGGGTGATGTCGTCAGCGGCAAACAGTGTGTAGCCAAGAAGGGAGCCGAGCAGGAGGACCTGGGTGAAATCCTTGCTCTTGGCCACCTGCCCATCTTTGCGGGCTTCGCGCAACCGGTGATCGGTCGGGCGCTCTGTCTTTTCGCTGCTCATCGCGCCGGCTCCTGTTGCAGCATGGCACGGAATGACTTGACGACGGCGGGGAAATCGTTGATCTCTTTCCCTCCTTGTTCGATCAGCGTGACTGCATACACGGCGAAGACGAACATGCCGATGCCGCTCTTGATCGGCATGGCGAGAAAGAAGACTTGCAGTTGCGGCGCAAAGCGGCTGATCAGCGCGAGTCCGATCTCGGCAATCAGCATGGCGACGATCACGGGTGCGCCCAGCAGGACGGCGAGATTCAGAAGCCGATCGAGTTGCCCCAGCAGGATCCGTGGTGCATCCGCATTGAGGCGGGGCCAGAACTCGAACACCGGCCAGAATTCGTAGCTGCGGTAGGCCGTGTCGAGAAGTAGCAGCAGGCCGCCGCTGATCACGAGATATGTCACAGCGGCCTGGCTGAAGAGCTCACCCAAGGGCGAGGAGTCATGGCCCGTCATCGGGTTGAGCGTTTGCGCGATGCTCGCACCACGCTGGTTGTCGACGATGGAGCCCATCGCGTCGAACGCCCAGATCGGGATCGCCATCATGAAACCGAGGATGAAGCCGAGCGCGGCTTCCTTGCCGGCGAGCAGTATCAGCTGCGGCGCGCTGAACGCACGGACGCCTTGGTGATCGACGACCGTCGGCATGATCATCAATCCCAAACCGAACACGACGGCGATCCGCAGCATGCCCGGCAAGGCCTGGCGTGACAGGACGGGTATGGAAGCGAACATCGCAAGCAAGCGCGGGAGCAGGCAGGCGATAGCCAACAACATGTCCAGCGGCCTTTCGACGATCGTGTCCATGGATCGCTCACCGCGGCAGCGCCGGGATGGCGTCGAGCAGTGCCGCGGTGTAGTTGAAGATCTCCCCTCCCACCCAACGCGCGGTCAGGTAGATGGTCAGACCGACCGCGATCAGCTTGATGGCGAAGGAAAGCGTCTGTTCCTGGATCTGCGTGAGGGCCTGCAACAGGCTGAAGAGCGTGCCAACGACGGAGGCTACGACGATTGGCGGAAGGGAAAGCCACACCGTCAGCAGCAGCGCTTGGATGACATAGGAGGTGAGGTCCGCGATATCCATGCTGTGCCTTACAGGGTGTAGGTCTGAACAAGGCCGTGAAGCAGGCGTGACCAGCCGTCGATCATCACGAAGAGAAAGAGCTTCAGCGGCAGCGAGATCGTGACCGGCGAGACCATCATCATTCCCATGGCCATCAGGATGTTGGAGATGACGAGATCGATGACGATGAAGGGCAGGAAGAGAAGAAAGCCAACCTGGAACGCCGATGTCAGTTCGGACACGAGAAAGGCGGGCGTCACGATGAGGAAGTCTTCGTCGGTGGTCCCTGCGGAAAACTTCTCCGGCCACATGCGATTGGCCGTGGAGTGAAAGAAATCGCGTTGCTCCGGCTTGCTGTTGGCGACAAGAAAGCGCCGCAGCGGTTCGGCGGCCTTGCGAACCTCTGCAATGATGGCCCTGACGTCGTTGGTGGGTGGCGTCCGGGTGACCGCATCGGCCATCTGGCTGCCGACGGGCGCCATCACGAAGAGCGTCAGCATCAATGCAAGGCCATAGATCGCCATGTTGGGCGGAATCTGTTGCACGCCCAACGCGTTGCGCACGATCGACAGCACGATGGCAATCTTCAGGAAGGCGGTCATCGTGACGAAGAGCAGAGGGACCAGGCTGAGCAACGCCAGCGCGATCGTGAGCGAGATCGGATCGAAGCTCGTCATGCCCCGTCTCCTGGGCAATGAGGTCGACAGAGCGCGAGGGTGCTCATGTGCGCGTGCCGCTGATCTTGATGATGGAGACGCCGACACGGCCATCGATCTCGACCAGTTCGCCTTCACCGATTGCACGGCCATTCGCATGCACGATGACGGCGTGTCGAAGCTCGCGCCCGAGGTTGAAGGTGTGGCCGGGTTCCAGTTCGCGCAATTCGGCCAACGTGAGCTCACGTTGGCCCAGGTCGAAACTCAGGCGTACCGGAAGCTCGTTGAGCAGCTCGTCGTCGAACGCGCCTTCGGTCGGGGAAACGGTGGTGTCGGACATGATTCGTTCAAGGCTTCCTGTGATTTCCAGGGTCGATCGGTTCACTCGGCACGGCATCGACAGGGTTCTGCCGAGGAGCAGCACGAGTCGGTCTTCTGCAAGCCAGCATTCGTCGAGCAGCACGACGTCGCGCGCCTGGAGTGACACGAGCGCGTGGGCGTCGATGTCGGTCCATCCGATGGCGAAGCTGAAAGGGATGGGCAGTTCGGCCCACGCTTTGGCATCGGCGGGCGGATTCGTGTCCTCGATTGCGTTCAAGCGCCAGGACTCGGCCAGGAATGAAAGCGCAAGTGCGTCGACCCAGAGTTCGCCGCAGATGAGGGATTCGCCGTCGCCGAGCTCCCACGGTATGCCGTGTAGCCCATTGCGAGCGGCATCTGCGTCGTTGCGAATGGCTCGCAGCCGGCGCTGCGTTGAAAGTTCGATGGCTGCCGTCACGTCGCCGAGCGCTGCTTCTGCCACGGCCGCCACCAGATCGGGCGGTGTTTCGAGAGCCAGATGCATGCCCAGGGTGTGGGCCGCTGCTCGGTCGAGGCATGCCGCATCGATACCGAGCACCACGCGGGCCCCTCCCCAGTCGAAGTCCAGATTCATCAGGCCGTCTCGCAAAGGGGCGTCCGGGGTCCACCGGAACGACCATTGGCGTTCCAGCCATTCGAAGACGAGGATGCGCCGCCTGCGGGCCAGCAGGTTGCGGTACGCAAGCTCTTCACGAGCCATCCGCCGCATGACCAAGGATCGACTCATGGCGCGGCGTCCTCTGGCCAGAGAGCGCGTAGAAGGGGCTGAGTGTCGAAATCGACTTCGTGCAGAGACACGCAGACCGAGCGCTGGAGCCGTGTGCCCAGATGCTGCCCCAGCGACGCCAGCCGCTCTGCGAGCCAGCGTCGGGTATCTTCGCAGCCGATGGCCAACTGCACTTGCAGCCGACCACCGTCCTCGAAGATGCGCAGCCCGGTCTGCGGCAAAAGTCGCGCCGACACCGCAGCCCGCACCTCGCGGTCTCCGCGTCGAACATCGGCGACATACAGCCTCGCAATCTCTTCTCCCAGCTCGTGCATGCCAGGCCGAGCGCCGTGCTCGCCGAAGGCCAAGAGATCGAAAGGCGATGCCGGTCGCGAATGCCGTTCGCCGTCACCCGACATCAGATCGGGTCGCGGCGCCAGCCCCGAGCGGAACGCCCGGATCGCTTCATCCGAGTGTTCATTCGGGCCCGGACCCTGGTTTGACCCGACGCTGTCCTCGCCGACGTGCAGGCTCATTGCACCGTAGTCGACGTTCATGCTCTTCTTGTTCATGCCGCGAGCTCCTCGCTCAACGCAGAAGGGCGAACCGGGACCTCTTCGAGTTCCGCGTCTTCGGCTCGGGCTTGGGCCGCCTTTTCTTCGGCCTCCGACGTCTCGCACAGGTCGACGTACTTCAATCGTGCCTGTACCGCGAGCTGATATTGCTGTCGCGCGTGGCTCAGTGTGTCGGCGGATTGCTGGCGATGCTCATGCGCTTCGGCGAGTCGGCCCTCGTGATCGGCAATGGATTGCTTGAACCCGTCGACCTTCATGGCGACGTCTTGCAGATCGGACAGCTGCACGACGCGCGTGCAGAGTTCGGCGTACATGGCTTGCTCCTGCCGCGTGCAATCTTCTCGCCGCGCCTCGAGAGAGATGCTCGCTTCGATCACCTCTCGATCAGCCGCATCGAGCGCGCGCGTGGCGTCGGCGAGCTGCATCTGCGCCTTTTCCTCACGGACTTCCTTGATCTGCAAGAGCTTGACGAGCACTGTCATCTTTGTCGTCTCGTCAAGCAACCAGCCCGGAAAGCGAATCGAGCGTTTCGTCGAAGTCCGCCCGTTCGTCTGTCTTCTGCTTCAGAAAATCGCGGATGGCGCCGATGCGCTCGATGGCGCGGTCCGACAAAGGCTCCGAGCCGCGCTTGTATTCGCCGATTTTCACGAGAAGTTCGACCTCTTGGTACTTCGCCATCAGCTCGCGTAGCCTGCCTGCGTCTTCCTTGTGCCGAGGCGTGACGATCGCGTTCATGACGCGTGACGCTGACGCGAGGATGTCGATCGCCGGATAGTGATTGGCTGCGCCCAGTTTTCGTGACAGCACGATGTGGCCATCGAGGATCGACCTGCTCTCATCGGCGACGGGCTCGGTCATGTCATCGCCCTCGACCAGCACGGTGTAGAGCGCGGTGATCGAGCCCTTGTCGTTCATGCCGGTACGCTCCATCAGCTTGGGCAATGTCGCGAACACGCTTGGAGGGAAGCCGCGACGTGTGGGCGGCTCGCCGGCGGCAAGCCCGATTTCACGCTGCGCGCGGGCGAAGCGCGTGACCGAGTCCATGAGAAAAAGCACCTTCTTGCCTTGGTCGCGAAAGTACTCCGCGATGGCCGTGGCAACATAAGCGGCCTTTGCTCGCTCCATGGCGGACTTGTCGGAGGTCGCGCATACGATCACCGACTTGCGCCGCCCTTCCTCTCCCAACTCGTGCTCGAGGAACTCACGCACTTCGCGCCCGCGCTCGCCGATCAGGGCGATGACGGTGATGTCGACGGAGGCCCCCTTGACCAGCATGCCGAGCAACGTGGATTTGCCTCCGCCTGCGGCGGCGAAGATTCCCATGCGCTGCCCTTCGGCGCAGGTGAGCAGGCCGTCAATTGCGCGCACGCCCAGCGGCAGCGCGTTGGTGATCAGCCGCCTCTTCATCGGGTCCGGCGCGTCAGCCACAACGGGCGCGAGTGCGACGGTTTCAAGAGGGCCGTGCGTTCCGGTATCCATCGGATGACCCAGTCCATCCAGCACGCGGCCCAGCAAGGCCGGGCCGACGCCGACCATATGGACTCGCCCGGTCGGTACGACTTCGGTGATGCTCGAGATGCCTAGCGTGTCGCCAATGGGTGTGAGAAGCGCCGCGCCGCGCGTGAGCCCGACAACCTCGGCCTTCATCTCGCCGACGGAGCCCGGATTGCGCAGCAGACAGATCTCGCCGACCACCACCGAAGGCACCACCGCCTTGATGATGGTGCCCGTGACCTGCGTGACACGTCCACGAAGGTGTATGGCTCCCGCGCCCGCCAATGCACCGCGCAGCCTTTGCGTGATGTAGTCGAACGGCGCTGTATCGGCACCTTGCCGCCGAAGCGCTCGTTCTGCCCGTTCGGCCAGGGGGAGGTCAAGCGGATTCATCGAACGCGGTCCGTAGGGCTTGCTTCAGGGCATCGATCTGTCCGGTCGCGCTGGCCTCGACGATGCCGATGTCGGTTTCGACGGCAACGGCGTCGACCGGGATTCTCACGTCGGCGACGACGTCGACACATTCGATGGCGGGATACGTCCGGATCAGGTCCGCCACCTGCTCGCGAATCGCCGCTGCATGGTCCGGGTGGACGCGAACGGTGACCTGCTTTTGCGAACGCACTTCTGCCAGCGAGCGGGCAACGAGCGAGGCCACGCAATGGCGATCGCCGAAGTCGCTGATGACGCTCTGCACGCCGCTCACGACCAGGTCGACCATGCGCTGCTCGACCCTTGCGAAGTAGGTTGACGTGCGTGCCACCAGTTCGACCATTCGACCGGACTGGTCGAGCCGCGCAAGCTCCGAGCCTTCGTCATAGCCCTTTCGCTTTTCCGCCTCGAAGGCGGTGCGAGCGTCCGACAGGATTTGGTCGCGGCAGCGCAATGCTTCCGCGATGACCTCCTCGGCTTCGCGGTACGTCCATACCTGATGCGCCTTCACGACCTTCTGTGACGGCTCGGGACGGGTCAGTGCCGAGCTGTCACGAACGATGAACACCATCTCGGTTCCAGTGCACAAAGGATGCGATTCACCAACGGGATCGCGGCGGCTGGCTGCGCCTGGCCACGGCGGGCGTCAGCCGGGAGCTTGAGCAGGGCGCGCAGGCGCAGCTCCGCTGGCTCGTCCTCGAGGCTCGCCGCAATCCAGTCGTACCCCACCTGCAGCGAAGGAGCATCTTCGGGATCGGACGGCAAGAGGTCGTGGAGGGCGAGCAGCGAAGTGCCATGCATCGCAAATTCATAGGCGCGCGGTGTCAGCTGCTGCCGCCATGCCAATACCTCGTCGCGGGCGATGCTGCGCCGCAGGCGGGCTGATTGCGCAACGGCGCCCACGGTAAGCGCGAAGTCGGGCATGCGCGCGGCGTCGAGCAACGCCAGCGGCAGTACAGCGCGACTTGGTTCCATGCAAGGCCGGTCGTGAAGGTCGAGCGCGCGAAGGATCATGTCGGACAACGCGACCTGCGCGCGCGGATGGCGCCAGAGCGTTTCGCACTGCGGAGCCGCTTGCGAAGGGCGTCGTGTCGGATGGGTGTACGGCGCAGGGCAGTAGTTGAACGCGTACAGTTTTTCGAACAGCCATGGCTGCTCGAGGGCGAGCGGTCCGGATTCGGCCCGCGCGCTCATGGCGTGCCGCCCGTGCCGCCCACCGTCGCACCTGTTGGTGCTGCAGGCGCCGAGGTCCGCTTGCCCAACTTGAACCTGTGCCGGAATACGAAGGCCAGTGCTGCGAGGAGTGACGCGGCCAGCATGGCGCCACCAAGGGCAATGCTTCTCCAATTGCCGATACGGGTGGATTCTGCGGCTGGCGCTGCAGCGACCGGCGCCGTCGCCACGCGTGTGTCGGTGGCCGTGGACTCTCGGCGCTGCGCAGAGACGAGCACCACTGTGACGCGGTCTTCTGTGAGGCCTGGAATGCTGTTGGAGACCAGGCGCTTGACTTGCGGTATGACCGACTGAAGGTTGTACGCGGGCTTGTGTTTGATGAAGACCGCCGCCGAGGATGGCAGTGCGGGCGTCGAACCCGACGCTCGCTCAGGTAGAACCAAATGAACTCGAGCCTTCAACACGCCATCGATCTGGCTTACCGTCTCGCTCAGTTCCTGGGACAGTGCCCAGAGGAATCGGGCCCGCTCTTCGAGAGGGGAGGAGATCAGTCCTTCCTTGCGAAAGACCTGGCCCATGTGTGAGTGGGCTTCACGAGGAAGGCCGTTGGCCTGCAACGTGGCCATGGCAAGCGACACCTTGGAAGCTGCGATCACGACGCTGGCCATGCCGTCCTTGCCCGCCTGCTTGCGGGCGTCGATCTGTGCATCGCCCAGCGCAGCGACGACTGCGTTCACTTCAGATTCGGGAACGTTGGACAGAAGCTCGATGTCAGGATCGCATGCGGAGAGCAGAAAGCACAGCACGAGCGCTGACGTGAGTCGAATCACTGAGGTTATGGGCCGAATTGCGAACAGCATGGAGCGACTCATTGCAGCTTCGTCAGCGTGTCGATGTGCTGGACCGCTTTGGACACTGCCTTGGTCACGACGTCGAGGTGAAGCGACATCTCGTTGATGTTCACCTGAAGACGCATCAATTCGAGGACGCCAGGGCTCTGTCCTTTCGAATGGTTCAGCGAGTTCACGACCGTGTCGTGCCGTACGCGGTAGTTGTCCCCCATGGCCTGGATGCTGTCCAGGATCGCGCCGCCCAAACCTGTCTTTCGCGGATCGCCCACATGGACGGCCGGGATGTGCGCGGCGGCAACGGCCGATTCCGGCTTGAGGAGTTCGATGAACCTCTGAGCGAGTGCGTTGGATGACAGCGGTGCAGGCTGCGCCGCCGGAGCGGCTGCGGCCTCTTCGATCAATGCGGCCGCTGTCGAGGCGAGGACGGGGTCCATGAGGTTCCCTTGAAGAGATATCGTCGCGATGGGGTTGGCGGCGTGAGCCTCGGCTAGCTGAGGAAGCGGGAGTCGACTCCGGCCTCGGCCAGCTTGCTGCGCAAGACCGAGCGCGCACGTGAGAGCCGGCTGCGAACGGTGCCGACCGGCACACACAGAACGGCCGCGGCTTCCTCGTAGGGCATTTCGTCCACTGCAACGAGCATCAGGACCTCCTGCATGCTTTTCGGCAGCTCTGCCATGGAGTTGGCAAGTTCACGCAACAATTGCTGGCGTGCCAGGGCAGCGGAAGGCTCTTCGTGCTCGACGCCCGGCACGCCTTCGAGCTTGTCATCGCTCTCGAATGTGTACCTGCGGTTCGGTGAACGGCTGAGGTAGTTGCGCACGAGATTCATCGCAATGCCGTACAGCCACGTCGACAGCTCTGCCTCGCCTCGAAATCGCTCGATGGCCTGTGACGCGGCGACGAACGCCTGCTGGACGATATCGTTGGCGTCCTCGTAGTGGCCGATGTGACGCCAGATGAAGCGGTGCAACCGCGCCCTGTGCTCGCGCACGAGGGCGACGAAAAGAACGTCGCGCTCTGCTCGTGGCAACTCGTCGCCGTCGGGCTGTTCCGACGCCAGCGCGACTTCTTGTTTGTTCATGCAGGTTCCCAACACGTCTCACTCAACCTTGCAGTGCCGAAGATCGGGTCATGGCTTGTGTGGCTCCCTTGTTCTCGACGGGCTGGATGCTATTCAGGGGGATGTCGTTGGCTCTGCTGGTCGCGACAAAACGCGAGATTGTTTAGAGGTGTGTGTGAACCTATTGCGCAGATCGCCGTGCGCTGACTTGAGAACGTCGCGCGGCGACCGTCCCGGGAACTCCCTACGCGCCGCGAGTTACTCAGGCGCCGACGGGGTACTGGCGTTGTGGCTCAGATGGATGACACCGATCACTCGGATCACACAGATCACACAGATCACACAGATCACACAGATCACACAGATCACACAGATCATTTGAACTTTCAAGCAATATGCCGCGAGGCCGGTGTATTGCTTGGCTTGGTCGATGTGAACGCCATTGCTGACGGACGCGCAGTGGCCGTCGACGGCGTGCTGGTGGAACTTGCGCAGAATTGGCGCAGCGGTTGTCTCGATGCCTATTTGTTCGTCGACGCCGGCGTGCCGCACGAGGACAGGGGCGCCGAGGTGTGCCAAGCCTTGCTGAGCCTGCAGTTGTTGCAGCTCGGCGAAATCGAGGGCATGTTCGTCCACGACGCGGTGAACGACCGGCTCATGTTCGGAGCACGCATCACGCTCTGGCGGTGCCTGGATGGCGCAGCGCTGGCAATCCTCATGCGTGCATTGGCAAGCCGGGCGATGACATGGCGTCGCACATTGCTCGCTCAGAAGTTGGAGCAAGCGCTCGATCCGCGCAACGCCGCGGGTGCAATCGGCTTTCGAGATATTGTTTGACGAGTCAGCACTGCGCGCGTGCCTGTCGATCGCTTCGTGGAATGCGCAAGATGGAAATATCGGCTTTCATGCGGCCGACCTAGAATTCCGGCCGGTGATTGGCGCGGGCAAAAGCCTTGCCCTCGTCGATGAAGACTGCGTCATCGAACTTCTGATCGGCTCGCGTTACTCAAGAGGCCAGACTGTGCGTCCGATAGGCGGACGCGCGCGCCAGACACAGTAGCAACAAGATGAATATCTCCATTCGCCCGAATTTTTCAATCGGCCTGCAGCCGGGCCCCGGTGAGGCGGTCACACGTGGTTCGGCAGGCTCTCCAAGCGAACTTGCGGCGACCGACGACGAAAAGAACGTCCTCGACGAACTGCAATTCCAAGCCCGGCAAGACGGAACAAGTGCTTTGCTCGACGAGGTCCTGAAAGCGCTGGAAATTGCTCCCGAAGAGGTCTCGCGGCAGAACGTTGGTGAGATCCATCGGGCGCTGGGAATGGCGTCGCTGGCCATGCAGGGGTGTGCGGAGATGGACGCATGGCGGTTGCTCACCGCTTCCCGTCAATTCGGCGCGCACACCAAGGCCATCAAGGCTTAGCAACGGTTTCCGTACATCAGTCCATTTGCGCTTCGCGCCACAATGCCCGCACCGAAGGTCGCGGGCATTTTTCCTTTGTAGGATGCGCTGATGAGCAAGGCATTCACCAAAGAAACCGATGCGGACGACGACGATGACGCTGCCGGAGGTCTTCCGGCGTTGCCGCCGGGAGCCAAGAACTACATCACGCCCCGCGGTCATGCCCGCCTTCGCAGCGAGTTGATTCAGCTGATGGATCTCGACAGGCCGAAGGTGGTCGAGGCGGTTCACTGGGCCGCGAAGAATGGCGACCGCTCGGAGAACGGCGACTATCTGTACGGCAAGAAGCGCCTTCGCGAGATCGATCGGCGCATCCGATTTCTGACAAAGCGCCTCGAGGTGGCGGAGGTCACTGACCCCACGATTCACCACGGCCGAGACCAGGTATTTTTCGGCGCGACGGTGCGTTACGCCGATGAAACGGGCGACGAGCGCGAGTTGACCATCATGGGCATCGACGAGGCCGATAGCGCGCGTCAGCAAGTGAGTTGGATCTCGCCGATCGCGCGGGCCTTGCTCAAACATCGCGAGGGCGACGTGGTCAGGCTCTCGACGCCCGGCGGCGTGCATGACATCGAGATTCTCTCGGTGAGCTATCCGGCGACCCCCACGGAGAATTGAACCGCAGCCTCAGGGCGCAGGAACGGTGCGAGACGCCGCGAGCACAGAGGGCGTGCGCCGGGCGGCTCGCAGCACCGCTTCGAGATGCGTCCGGTCCCGTACCGCGATGACGAAACGCAAGTCGGTCGAGTCTTGCGGTGTTTCGTCGGCCATCTCCACATGTGTGATATCGGCCTCCGCTTCCGCGAGGGTGGCGGCGACGCGCGCCAACACGCCCTTGTCGTTGCGCACGGTGATGACCACGCCCGTCTCGAATGTCCGGACGGGCTCGTCGGCCCATTCCACGGCGAAGAAACGCTCGCTGTCCTTGTGCCGCAGCCGCTGGCCGACGCCGCAAGCCTCGGTGTGAACCACAAGCCCTTCACCGTGGCCCAGATAGCCCACGATCGGATCGTCGGGAATCGGCCTGCAGCAGAGCGCGAAGCGCACCGATGAGTTTTCGCTGCCGTCCAGGGTGACGGCGCCTTGCGAGACGGCGTCGTGCGCCGCGAAGCGCTCGCGGCTGAGCATCAGCGCGTCAGGCTTCTCGCCTCGCTCGGCGAGCAGGGCCATCAGGCGTTTGGCGACGATGCTCGCGATGCGCTTGCCCAGGCCGATGTCGGTCAGCAACTCCGAGCGGGTTCGGTTTCCGGTGAAGCGCAGCAGCTTGTCCCAGATCTGCTGATGCTCGTCGTCGTCGCCAGGCAAGGTGCCAAGGCCCTCGGCGCGCAACGCCTGCGCCAATAGTTTTTCTCCCAAGCCCTCGGACTCGGCGTGGGCCAGGGTCTTGAGGTAATGGCGAATCTTCGACCGGGCGCGGCCGGTGCGCACGAAGCCTAGCCAAGCGGGGTTTGGCGTCGACACCGGCGCGGTGATGACCTCCACAACGTCGCCGTTCTTGAGCTCGGTGCGAAGCGGAACCTGGTCGCCGTTGATGCGTGCAGCGGAGGTGTGATCGCCGATGTTGCTATGAATCGCGTAGGCAAAATCGACGACGGTGGCGCCACGCGGCAGCGCCAGGATCTGGCTCTTGGGCGTGAAGACATACACCGCATCGGGAAAAAGGTCGACCTTGACGTGGTCCCAGAACTCCGCGGCGTCGCGCGTCTCGTCCTGGATGTCCAGCAGGGATTGCAGCCACTTGGTGCCCAGGCGATCGCCGGTGGGTGCGCTCGGCTCGGCTGCCTTGTAGAGCCAATGGGCGGCCACGCCCGACTCGGCGACTACGTGCATGGCCTCGGTGCGCAACTGGAACTCGACGCTCACACCGGCCGGCCCCACCAGGGTGGTGTGCAGCGACTGGTAGCCATTGAGCTTTGCGATCGCGATGTGATCCTTGAACTTGCCCGGCAGCGGCTTGTACATCTGATGCAGGATGCCCAGGCCGGTGTAGCAGGCGATCACCGAAGGCACGATCAAGCGGAAACCGTAGATGTCGGTCACCTGGGCAAAGCTCAGGTGCTTCTCTTCCATCTTGCGGTAGATGGAGTACAGCGTTTTTTCCCGACCGGCGATGCGCACGCTCATGTTCGCGCCGGCAAACGCGGCTTCGAGCTCCTGCTGGACCTTCTGGATCAGGTCGCGTCGCCGACCGCGGGCCTTGGCCACTGCCTTGGCGAGGATCGTGTAGCGCCAAGGGCGCGAGTGGCGGAACGAGAGGTCCTGCAGTTCGCGGTAAGTCTGGTTGAGGCCGAGCCGATGCGCGATCGGCGCGTAGATCTCGAGCGTCTCGCGGGAGATGCGGGCCCACTTTTCCCGCGGCGCATCTTCGAGAGTGCGCATGTTGTGCGTGCGATCCGCCAGCTTGACCAGGATGACGCGCACGTCTCTCGCCATCGCCAGCAGCATCTTGCGGAAGGACTCGGCCTGGTTCTCCTCGCGTGTGTTGAAGCGCAGCTTGTCCAGCTTGGTGAGGCCATCGACCAGTTCGGCTACCGGGGCGCCAAACCGTTCGATCAGCTCCACCTTGGTGACGCCGCAATCCTCGATCGCGTCGTGAAGCAGGGCGGCCATCAAGGCCTGCGCATCGAGCTTCCATTCTGCGCATTGCGCGGCCACGGCGATCGGATGCGTGATGTAGGGCTCGCCGCTGTTGCGCAGCTGCCCCAGATGCGCTTCGTCCGCGAAGCGATAGGCGCGACGCACCTGCTCCACATCGTCGGCGCCCAGGTAGTCGAGGCGGTCGGTCAGCGCGGCAAAGCTGGCCGCGGCCGCATTCAGCGCCGCAGGGCTGGGCCGGGGCGTTCCTTTTGGAGCATCCGACGGGGACTTGACAACCGCACTCATTCTTACCACTGTAGCTTGGCAGCCGGTTCGATGTCTTTGCGCAACAAAAAAGCACCGCGATGCGGTGCTTGTTTGTTGCAGCTGTGCGTCAGCTCAGCCGGGGACCTTCTTGAGCATTTCCAGTCCGATCTTGCCTTCTGCAATTTCGCGCAGGGCAGTGACGCCCGGCTTGTTCTTGCTCTCGATCTTGGGCGCATGGCCCTGGCTCAACATGCGAGCGCGGTACGTGGCAGCCAGCACGAGCTGGAAGCGGTTGGGAATGTGCTCGAGGCAGTCTTCGACGGTGATGCGGGCCATGGAGGTCTTTCGGCGTACGAGATCAGGGAATGTTCAGGGCGGCAAAGGTGTCGGCACGTGCGCGGCGCTGTGCGGAATACCGAAGCCGCTGAGCGTGGACAATCGCCTTCAGGTCGAAAAGTGCGCGCTCAAATAACTCGTTGATTATAACGAAGTCGAATTCGTTGGCGCGTGCCATCTCTTCGCCAGCGTTTTGCAGGCGCAGCTCGATGATTTCGGCGCTGTCTTCGCCGCGCCGTTCGAGCCTCGACCTGAGTTCTTCCCAGCTGGGCGGCAGGATGAAGATGGTGACCGCATTGGCGAAGGTCTTGCGGATCTGGGTCGCCCCCTGGAAATCGATCTCCAGGATCACATCCGCCCCTTTGGCAATGCGGTCTTCGATCGCTTTCTTGGAAGTACCGTAGCGCTGCCCGTGGACGTGCGCCCACTCGACGAAAGCGTCGGCCTCGACCATCGCGTCGAAGTCGCCGTGCGGCACGAAGAAATACTCGCGCCCATGCTTCTCCTGGCCCCGCGGCGGCCGGGTGGTGTGCGATACCGAAGGCTGCACCGCCGAATCGAGCTCCATGAGCGCCTTGACCAGACTCGATTTGCCGGCGCCGCTGGGAGCGGCGACCACGAAGATGTTGCCGGGGTAATCCATTCTTGCCTGCCCTGCCTATTCGATGTTCTGGACCTGCTCGCGCATCTGCTCGACCAGGACCTTCATGTCCACGCCGATGCGCGTGAGTTCGAGCGTGGCCGACTTCGACCCCAGCGTATTCGCTTCGCGATGCAGCTCCTGGATCAGGAAATCAAGGCGCTTGCCGATCTCGCCCCCCTTCTTGACCAGCCTTTCGATCTCGTCCAAGTGCGACCCCAGCCGCGTCAGCTCTTCCGCAACGTCGATCCGGATCGCGAAGGCCGTGGCTTCGGTCAATGCGCGGTCTTGCGCAGCTTCGGGCGGCGGGCCGCCCGTCGCACCCATGGCGTCCTGCCAGCGCTCGAGAAAGCGGTTGCGCTGCTGCTCGACCAGTTGCGGCACCAAAGGGCGCGCCTGCTCGACCAGGGCGCGCAGCTGGGCCAAATGGTCCTGGAGCATCGTGGCCAGTCGTGCGCCCTCGCGCTCGCGAGCGGTCACGAGTCCCTCGAGCGTCCTCGTCGTCAGCTCGGAGAGGTCGGCGCTCCAGTCGCTCTTGCCGCTCGTGTCACCGGCTGCGAGCCGTAGAACGTCCGCCACGCTGAGTTCGCGCGCACCTGGCAGCCATGCGAGAACGTGGTCCTGCAGTCCATTGAGGCGCTGCAGCAGCTTGGTCGAAGGATCGCCCACGTTGCCTGCGGCCCCGCTTTCGATCGCCGCACGCAGCTCCACCTTGCCGCGCTTGAGCTGCGCCGTGAGCAGTTCGCGCAGCAAGGGTTCGTGCTGTCGAAGCTCTTCCGGCAGCTTGAAGGTGAGGTCGAGAAAACGGCTGTTCACCGAACGGATTTCGACTCCGAGCCGGCCCGTCGCGACGGCTTTGGCCTCGGCGTCCGTGTGTCCGCCGCCTGCGCCGCTTTGGCCGCTGGCATAGCCGGTCATGCTGTAAACTGGCATTGCGCCTCGCTCTTGATTTCGTGTCCACGCGCCGAGACGGCGGCGGCGCCTTTGCTTGCCGCACCCCTGTCTTCGGGCGAAACTCCCGGATTATGTCAAAGGTCAAACCTTCGCCCTTGTTGCCTGACACGGTCATCGGCGGATACCGCGTCGTGCGCCGTATCTCCGCCGGTGGTTTCGGCGTCGTCTACCTCGCCGTCGATCATTCGGGGCAGCAGGTCGCGATCAAGGAATACCTCCCATCTTCGCTGGCCACGCGCGGCACCGGTGAGTTGGCGCCGCAAGTGTCGCCCGAGAAGCTTTCTCTGTATCGCCTGGGCCTGAAAAGCTTCTTCGAAGAGGGCCGTTCGCTCGCACAGATCTCGCATGCTTCGGTCGTCAGCGTGCTCAACTTCTTCCGCGAGAACGAAACCGTCTACATGGTCATGAACTACCTGGAGGGCGCGACCCTGCAGGACTTCATCGTGACCGCACGCGATCTCAAGAAGCAGAAGGTGTTCCGCGAGTCCACCATCCGTTCGCTCTTCGACGAGATCCTGCGCGGCCTGCGCATCGTGCACCAGCACAAGATGCTGCACCTGGACATCAAGCCCGCCAACATCTTCGTGACCGACGACGACCGCGCGGTGATGATCGACTTCGGGGCCGCGCGCGAAGTGCTGTCGAAAGAAGGCAACTTCATCCGCCCCATGTACACCCCCGGCTTCGCCGCCCCCGAGATGTACCGCCGCGACTCATCCATGGGCCCGTGGACCGACATCTACGCCATCGGCGCCTGCATCTATGCGTGCATGCAGGGCTACCCGCCCAACGACGCGCCTCAGCGCATCGAGAAAGACAGGCTCGGCCTGTCGCTGTCGCGCCTGCGCGGCATCTATTCCGACAACCTGATCGAGGTGGTCGAATGGTGCATGTCGCTCGACCCGCTCTCGCGTCCGCAATCCGTGTTCGCCCTGCAGAAAGAGCTGAGCCGCGAAGGCGAGCGCCGCTACACCAAGCTCACCGTGAGCGAAAAAGTGCGCCTGTCGATCGACAACATGCGTTCTTTCGAGAAGAAGGGCCTGCCCAAGGCCGCAGCCCCAACGACACGCCCGGCATGACGACTCCCCACGCTTCTCACTCCGTGTTTGCGCTGCCCCGCTCGGGGAAGTTCGCTGCCCATCGGGCGCTTGGGGGGGCGCTGTGAAGTTCTCCGTCTTCCAGGTCAGCCGCAAAGGCGGCCGTCTCAAGAACGAAGACCGCATGGGCTATTGCTACACGCGCGAATCGGGCCTGTTCGTTCTGGCCGACGGCATGGGCGGGCATCCCGAAGGCGAGGTGGCGGCGCAAATGGCGCTGCAGACCATCGCAGCGCTCTACCAGCGTGAAGCGAGGCCGCTCCTGAAGGACGTGAAAGCCTTCCTCACTTCCGCGGTGATGGCGGCGCACCAGCAGATCATGCGGTACGCCGGCAACAAGGGCATGCTCGACACCCCGCGCACCACCGTGGTAGCGGCGGTCATCCAGGGCAATGCGGCCACCTGGGTTCATTGCGGCGATTCGCGGCTCTACGTGATCCGCGACGGCGCCATGCTGATGCGCACACGCGACCATTCCCATGCCGAGCGGCCGCGGCCCGGCGGCGGCAACGATGTCGTCAACCGCAACCTGCTGCTGACCTGCCTCGGTTCGCCCACCACGCCGCTCTTCGACATCTCCGCGCCGCTGCCGTTGCAGCGCGGCGACCGCATCATGCTGTGCTCCGACGGCCTGTGGAGCGTGCTTGACGAAAACCTCGTCGTGCGGACGCTCTCGTCCGGCAAGCCGGTTTCCGATGCCGCCCCCGACCTCGCCGAAATGGCGCTGCGCAACGGCGGCACGCACAGCGACAACGTGACGCTGATCGCGCTCGAATGGGAAACGCCCGACGCACCCGGCCAGGCGCGTGGCGTCTCCACCGACAGCATCAGCGACGGCGTGTTCGCCTCCACCATCCAGGCCGGCATGCCCTCCGACAGCGAGCTCGACGATCTCGACGAGGATGCGATCGAGCGCTCCATCGCCGAGATCAACGAAGCCATCAAGCGTTCGGCTGCCCGCAAGTCCTGACTTTCCTTCTTTCTTTTCCGGGTTCGACATGACAGATTTCGTACGAAGCGGCGCACGTGCCGCCGACCAGCTGCGGCCGGTCCGCATCACGCGCGGCTTCACCATCCACGCCGAGGGCTCGGTGCTGATCGAGTTCGGCCAGACGCGCGTGCTGTGCACCGCGTCGGTCGAAGAAAAGGTGCCCCCGCACAAGCGTGGCAGCGGCGAGGGCTGGGTCACGGCCGAATACGGCATGCTGCCGCGCGCCACGCACACGCGTAGCGACCGCGAGGCCGCGCGCGGCAAGCAGAGCGGCCGCACGCAGGAAATCCAGCGCCTGATCGGTCGCTCGATGCGTGCCGTGTTCGACCTGGCAGCGCTCGGCGAGCGCACCATCCACCTCGATTGCGACGTGCTCCAGGCCGACGGCGGCACCCGCACGGCCGCCATCACCGGTGCCTTCGTCGCGGCCCAAGATGCGGTCAACAAGCTCCTGGCCGCAGGCACCCTGGCGGCATCGCCGATTCGCAGCCACGTGGCTGCCGTGTCGGTCGGCATCGTGCAGGGCACGCCGCTGCTCGACCTCGAATACGTCGAAGACTCGGCCTGCGACACCGACATGAACGTGGTCATGACCGGCGCCGGCCATTTTGTGGAAGTGCAGGGCACAGCCGAAGGGGCCGCCTTCTCGCGCGACGAGATGAACGCGCTGCTGGGGCTGGCCGAGAAGGGCATCGCCGAACTCACCGCGCTCCAGGCGCAGGCCTTTGCCGGGTAATGCCGCGGGCCTTGGATCGACGATGAAACTGGTCCTCGCCTCCAACAATGCCGGCAAGCTCGCCGAGCTGCAGCAGCTGTTCGCCCCGCTCGACGTCGCCCTGGTGCGGCAGTCGGAACTCGGCGTGGGCGAGGCGGACGAGCCTTTTCACACCTTCGTCGAGAACGCGCTTGCCAAGGCCCGTCACGCCGCCCAGGCGACGGGCCTGCCCGCCATCGCCGACGATGCCGGCCTGTGCGTCGAAGCCTTCGGTGGGCTGCCCGGCGTCGCCACCGCCTACTATGCGACGCAGTTCGGCTACGAGAAGGGCGACGGCAACAACGTGCGCGCCTTGCTCGAGCAGATGGCCGACGTCGAAGACCGCCGCGCCGCGCTCGTCAGCACACTGGTGGCGCTGCGCAGTCCCAACGATCCGGAGCCGCTCATCGCGGTCGGTCGTGCCGCCGGTTTGATCACACGCGAGCCCATCGGCGACAACGGCTTCGGCTTCGACCCGGTCATGTGGCTGTCCCAGTTCGGCAAAACCTTCGCCCAATTGCCGGCCGAGGTGAAAAACGCGCACAGCCACCGCGGCCAGGCGGCGCGTGCCATGCTGGCCCTGATGCGGGAGCGCTGGCTGTGAGCGTGATCGTCCCGATCGTCGACGACCGCACGCAGGGGCGCGCAGGCGCAGCGGAGCGAGCCAACGACGTATTGCACTGGATGCGCCCCGGCCCGCTGCAGCTCACGGCCTTGCCGCCCTTGTCGCTGTACGTCCACATGCCGTGGTGCCTGCGCAAATGCCCGTACTGCGACTTCAACTCGCACGAATGGCGCGGCGGCAGTGCAGAGGGCGATGCGCCCCTGCCCGAGCAGCGCTATCTCGACGCCCTGATCGCCGACCTCGATGCGGCGCTGCCGCTGATCTGGGGCCGCAGCGTGCACAGCATCTTCATCGGCGGCGGCACGCCCAGCCTGTTCTCGCCGGCCGCCATCGACCGCCTGCTGGGTGACCTGCGAGCGCGGCTCAAGCTGGCGCCCGATTGCGAGATCACGCTCGAGGCGAACCCCGGTACTTTCGAGCGAGACCGCTTCCGTGGCTACCGCGCCGCCGGCGTCACGCGGCTGTCCGTCGGCGTGCAGAGCTTCGATGATGCGCACCTGAAGGCCCTCGGCCGCGTGCATGACCGCGCCCAGGCCATCGCAGCGGTGGAAGAGGCTGCACAAGCCTTCGACACTTTCAACCTCGATTTGATGTACGCGCTGCCGGGCCAGACGCTCGAGCAGCTCGATGCCGACCTCGACCAGGCGCTGGCCCTCGCGCCGCCGCATCTGTCGGTCTACCACCTGACCATCGAGCCCAATACCTACTTCGCCAAGTTTCCGCCGGCGCTGCCCGAAGACGACATCGCCTACGACATGCTCGACCGCATCACCGAGCGCACAGGCCCGGCCGGCTTGGGTCGCTACGAGGTCTCGGCTTATGCGCGGGCCGGACACCAGTGCCTGCACAACGCCAACTACTGGCAGTTCGGCGACTACCTCGGCATCGGTGCCGGTGCGCATAGCAAGCTGAGCTTCGCCCACCGCATCGTGCGCCAGGTGCGTTTTCGCGAGCCGCGCCTCTACATGGACAACGCGCTGGCTGCCCGAGCGGTCGCGCAGAGCGACGAGGTCGGCATCGCCGAGTTGCCTTTCGAGTACATGCTCAACACGCTGCGCCTGAAGTCGGGCTTCACGCTGGCTCAGTTCGGCGAGCGCACCGGCCTGGCCATCACATCGATCCAGCGCGGGCTCGAGGAAGCGGAACGCAAGGGCTTGGTCGAACGCGATTTGTCGCGTGTCTGGCCCACCGACCGTGGCTTCGATTTCCTGAGTGACCTGCAGGCCATTTTTCTCCCTGATCGTTGAGAGTGCTCTCATGTCCACCCCCACCATGCCGGAAGAAGTCAAGCGTCGCTCCCGCGGACGTCCCAGTCCGGAGCAGGCTGCGGCCTTGCGCGAATCCTTTTTGTCCGCGGCGCTGAAGTCCTTTCTGCAGCAGGGCTACGCGGCCACCAGCATCGAGGCGATCGCGCGCGACGCCGGCGTGGCCAAGATCACCATCTACCGCCAGTTCGAGAACAAGGAAGCCTTGTTCCGCGAGGTCGTGCACCGGGCGGTGACCAATGCCCGCGACAACATGCAGGCCACCCTGGTGCGCTCCGATGCGGACGCGCGGCAGGTGCTGCTGGACCTGGTCGAGCGCATGTACCTGGGCGCCACGGAAACGCAAACCTTGGCGCTGCTGCGCCTCGTCATCGCCGAGGCCGTGCGTTTCCCCGAGCTCGCCAAATCGCTCTACGCGGAGAACAGCTTCGTCCTGGCGCCGGTGGTCGACTACCTGACGGAGGCGCAGCGCACCGGCAAGCTTCATGTGCCCGATCCCGAACTGGCGGCCGTGCAACTGTCCACGCTCGCCTTCGGCGGCGTGCGCTTCTTCATCTCAAAACCGCTGGCGGGGCCTGAAGAACGGCGCGCCTGGGCCGAAGGCATCGTGGGCCTGGTGCTGCGCGGCTGGACGCCGGCCCCTGCCACGGGAGAAAAAGCCGAAGGCGGCCCGGACTAGAATCGTGCCCCCATGTCCCGCGCCCTGCGGGCAGGTTCCGGAGAGTTGGGTGAGTGGTTTAAACCAGCAGTCTTGAAAACTGCCGACGGGCAACCGTCCGTGAGTTCGAATCTCACACTCTCCGCCAGGAGCAGCACACATGAGCAACGACGGCAAATCGACCTTCTCGATCGAACGAAACACCCAGCCTGTCGCAGCCGCCGAACGCGCGCAGCTGTTGCAGGATCCGGCATTCGGCAGGGTCTTCACCGACCACATGGCCACCGCGCGCTATTCGGCAGAGCGTGGCTGGCACGACGCGAAGATCGAGGCGCGGCGCGACTTCACGCTCAACCCCGCGACGCTGGTGCTGCACTACGCGCAGGAGATCTTCGAGGGACTGAAGGCCTACCGCCTCGCCGATGGCGGCGCCGCCTTGTTCCGCCCCGACGCCAACGCGCGGCGCTTCCGCAATTCGGCCACGCGCCTTGCGATGGCGCCGCTGCCCGAAGAGCTCTTTATCGAATCGGTGCGCGAGCTGGTGCGCATCGACCGGGACTGGATCCCCAGCTCCGATGGCGCCGCCCTCTACCTGCGGCCCTTCATGATCGCGACCGAGGTGCTGGTCGGCGTGAAGCCCTCTTCCGAGTACCTGTACTGCGTCATCGCGTCGCCGGTCGGCTCCTACTTCAAGGGCGGGGCGCCGGCCGTGACGATCTGGGTGTCCGACAACTACACCCGCGCAGCGCCCGGCGGAACGGGCGACGCGAAGTGCGGCGGCAACTACGCCGCGAGCCTGGCCGCGCAGGCCGAGGCTTCGCGCGAGGGATGCGACCAGGTGGTGTTTCTCGACGCCGTGGAGCGGCGCTGGGTCGAAGAGCTCGGCGGCATGAACGTGTTTTTTGTCTTCGACGATGGCTCGCTGCAGACGCCGCCGCTGGGCGGCACCATCCTGCCGGGCATCACGCGCGAATCGCTGATCGTGCTGGCCCGCGACATGGGCCTCACGGTGCGCGAAGAGCCCTACGCCATCGATCAGTGGCAGGCCGATGCCGCGAGCGGCAAGTTGCGCGAAGCCTTCGCCTGCGGCACCGCCGCGGTGGTCACGCCCATCGGCAAGGTGAAGGGGCGCCGGCACGAGATCACGATCGGCGACGGCGGTGCCGGTCCTGTCACGGGCCGGCTCAAGGCGGCGCTGCTGGGCATCCAGCAAGGGCGCACGCCCGACCCGCACGGCTGGATGACGCTGCTTTCCTGATGTCCCCGGCCGCCGCCCGGCGGTCTCAGCCGTTCCGGAACAGAAAGCTGTAGGCGTTCAAGGCCGGCACGCCGCCCAGGTGCGCGTACAGCACCTTCGAGCCGGGCTCGAATTCGCCGCGCCGCACCTTGTCGATCATCCCGTGCATCGACTTGCCCTCGTACACGGGGTCGGTCAGCATGCCTTCCTGCCGCGCACACAGGCGGATGGCTTCCAGCGTGCCCTCGCTGGGTAAGCCGTATTCAGGTCCGCCGTAGCGGGTGTCGAGCACCACGTCGCGCTCTGCGATGTCGCGGCCCAGTTCGACCAGCGACGCGGTGTTGCGGGCGATGCGCAGGATTTGCGCATGCGTCTGCTCCGGCTTGGCCGAGGCGTCGATGCCGATGACCCGGTCGGCCCGTCCGTCGGCCGCAAACCCGACCACCATGCCGGCTTGCGTGCTGCCCGTCACGGAGCAGACCACGATGTAATCGAAGCGAAAGCCGAGCTCGGCTTCCTGCTGGCGCACTTCTTCCGCGAAGCCGACGAAACCCAGGCCGCCGAGCGGATGCTCGGAGCAGCCGGCGGGAATCGGAAAAGGCTTGCCCCCGGCGCGGCGCACGTCGTCCATCGCCTGTTCCCAGCTCGGGCGGATGCCGATGTCGAAGCCAGCCGCATCCAGGCGCACGTCGGCGCCCAGGATGCGCGACATCTCGATGTTGCCGACGCGGTCGTACACCGCGTCTGAATAGTTGACCCAGTTCTCCTGCACCAGCACGCACTTCATGCCCAGGTGCGCGGCCACGGCGGCCACCTGGCGCGTCTGGTTCGACTGGATGCCGCCGATGGAGACCAGCGTGTCGCAGCCCTGTGCCAGGGCCTCCGGGATCAGGTATTCCAGCTTGCGAGTCTTGTTGCCGCCGAAGGCCAGTCCGCTGTTGCAGTCCTCGCGCTTCGCGTAGAGCTCGACCTTGCCGCCCAGGTGCTTGCTCAGGCGATCGAGGCGATGGATCGGCGTCGGACCGAAGGTCAGGCGATGGCGGGGAAAGCGATGGAGTTGCATGGCAGGTCCTTGGAATGGATCGAAGGGATGGATGGGAGTGATGGTGGGAAGGGTTCGATGCTAGAAAAAATGCGATGTCATAGGGTTGCGAAGATGGTCCCGTTTGCGCACGATTCGGCATCCAAGTTTCCCAATCAAGTTGAGGAGTTGCACGAACATGGCATCCAACACAACAAAAGTTCGCCGCACCTCGGCATCGGCGGCACCCCCACCGCCGCCACTCCCATCGCCCGCACTGGACCGCACCGACAAGGCCATCCTCCGCCTGCTGCAAGCCGACGCGTCTCTCTCCAACGTGGCCCTGGCTGCCAAGGTCCACCTGAGTGCGCCTGCCTGCTTACGCCGCGTCGAGCGCCTCCGGCGTGCCGGGCTGATCGGCGCCACGGTGGCGCTGCTCGACGCCCAGGCGCTGGGCGCGGGGATGTTGGTGATGATCGGCGTGGTGCTCGACCGATCGACGCCCGAATCCTTCACCGCCTTCGAGAAGGCAGCGGTCAAGATCTCGGGCTGCATGGAATGCCACGTCGTCACCGGCGAGTTCGACTACTTCATGCTGGTTCGCACCCGCGACGGCGAGAGCTTCAACCGCCTGCATGCCGAGCAGTTGCTCTACCTGCCCGGCGTGCGGCAGATCCGGTCCTTCATCGTGCTCAAGCAGGTGCTGTCGACGACGCAGATCCCTTTGTGAAGCCCTGGGCCCGAAAGGCCAAAGGTCGTGCCGGCATCAGGCCCTTTGGCTGGCGCCCGGCGCGCAGCGCGGCCCATAATGCCCGTCCGCGGTCGCGCCGGGGCCGCATTCTCCAGCGATGAATGGCCGCGTCGCACCGACGTGGCGTTGCGTGTCTTCGTTTTCCGGCGACCAGGAGGACGACCCAGATGAGCTCATTGCAGAAGGTGCTGCCGGCCTGTGAACCGGCCCGCAGCCAGGCCTTGGCATTGCTTGCGAAGACGCACCATGTGCCACGGCACCTGGTCAAGGGAATCGCGAAACACGGCCTGGTGGTCGGTGGCGTGCCGCAACATCAGCAAGAAGAGCCGCAGGCGGACGCGCAGGACGCCGGGCTCCTTCCGAAGGCGCCGATCCAGCCCGGCTGACACCGAGCTTCCTGTACGCGCCCGCATCTCAGATCAGCGGCGCGCTCGCCTCCTTGAGCACGCGCAGCACGAAGTGCGACTGGCTGTGCCGGATGCCGGGAATCTTGTAGAGCTTCTCCCGCAGGAGGCGCTCGTAGTCGCGCGTGTCGCGCACCGCGATGCGGATGTAGTAGTCGTAGTCGCCTGACACGAGGTATGCCTCCTGGATCTCCGGGATGGCGGCCAGCGTGCGGCCGAACTCGTAGAGCGTTTCGTCGCTGTGGCTTTCCAGCGTGAGCTGCACGATCACCGAATCGTGGTAGCCCAGCTTGCCCGCGTCGACGTCGACCGTGTAGCGCTTGATGACGCCATTGGCCTCCAGCTTCTTGATCCGGCTCCAGCAGCTGGTGGCGGCCAAGCCGACTTCCGCGCCGATCTCCTGCAGTGTCTTGCGCGAGTCGTGCAGCAGCACGCGAAGGATCGCCAAGTCGATCTTGTCGAAAGAATCTTCGGTATCGGATTGCTTTTTGCGATTGTTCTTCATCAGATGAGCCCAATGCGTCTGAAAAACGAAGCACATTCTGCAGGAAGGCCGGAAGAATCGACGCATGCAAACCCTCGCCCCCACGCCTGCATTGCTCGCCCTGCGCAATGGCGCGCAAGCCCTGCTCCAGACCCTCGTCGACTGCGGCGTCGACACGATCTTCGGCTACCCCGGCGGTGCCGCACTGCCGCTGTACGACGCACTGCACGGCGAACCGCGGCTGCGCCATGTGCTGGTTCGGCACGAGCAGGCTGCCGTCCACGCGGCGGAGGGCTATGCGCGCAGCACCGGGCGCGTGGGCGTGGTGCTGGTCACTTCGGGGCCGGGTGTGGGCAACACCATCACCGGGCTGCTCGACGCCATCAGCGATTCGGTGCCACTGCTGTGCATCAGCGGCCAGGTGGCCAGTGCGGTGATCGGCACTGACGCTTTTCAGGAAAGCGATGCGCTCGGCATGTCGAGGCCGGTGACCAAGTGGAACCACCAGCTGCGCGCGGCCGACGCCATCCCGGCGCGCGTCCGGCAGGCGCTGGAGATTGCCGCCTCGGGCCGGCCGGGCCCGGTGCTGCTGGACGTGCCGAAGGACGTGCAACTGGCGCTGACCGGCAGCGAAGCCGAGGCGTCGCCCTCGCTTGCCCGTGCACGGCGCAACGTCCCCGCGCCCCTTTCGCAGGCGAGCCTCGAACGTGCGGCAGACCTGCTCTCCACCGCCCGCAGGCCGGTGTTCTACGGCGGTGGCGGCCTCGTCAACGCCGGGCCCGC
>NZ_LYVO01000008.1 GCF_001984055.1 Variovorax sp. KK3 | reverse complement strand
CCCACGCGCGTGCCGCTCGCCATCGAGGACTGGGCCACGGTGATCATCATGGCCCTGCTGGCCTGCATCACCTTCGCCAACGTGCTGGTGCGCTACTTCACCGATTCGTCCTTCGCGTGGACCGAGGAGTTCTCGGTCTTCCTGATGATCCTGCTGGCCATGGTGGCGGGCTCGGCCGCCGTGGCGCGTGACCGGCACAT
This sequence comes from Variovorax sp. KK3, assembly GCF_001984055.1. Taxonomy (GTDB): domain Bacteria; phylum Pseudomonadota; class Gammaproteobacteria; order Burkholderiales; family Burkholderiaceae_C; genus Variovorax. Next base: position 125,927 of record NZ_LYVO01000008.1, on the reverse strand, counting down.
CCGCATCGAGTACTTCGCCGAGAGCGGCTCGATCGACCGCCGCAAGCGGCTCGCGCAGTTCGGCGCGCTGATGGTGGCCGTGCTCTTCTTCCTGATCGCTGCGCTCAGCGTGCGGGTGGTGTGGGACGACTACCGCTTCGAGGAAACCTCGCCCGGCATCGGCGTGCCGCAATGGTGGTATTCGATCTGGCTGCCGATCGTCTGCGGCGCGATCGGCCTGCGTGCGGTCGGCCTCTACGTGCGCCGCAGCCGCGAACGGCGCGCGGCCGAAGGCGCGCGCGAATGATCCCGGCGCTGCTGTTCGCGGCCTTCATCGTGATGATGCTGGTCGGCGTGCCGATCGGCGCGGCGCTGGGCCTGGCAGGGGCCGTCGCCATCGCCCTGGCCAATGCCGATGCGCAGTGGTTCGGCCTGCTGGCGGTGCCGCAGAACTTCTACGCCGGCCTGGGCAAGTACCCGCTGCTCGCGATTCCGATGTTCGTGCTGGTGGGGTCGATCTTCGACCGCTCGGGCGTGGCGCTGCGGCTGGTCAACTTCGCGATATCGATCGTCGGGCGCGGGCCGGGGATGTTGCCGCTGGTGGCGATCGTGGTGGCGATGTTCCTCGGCGGTATTTCGGGCTCGGGCCCGGCCAACGCGGCGGCGGTCGGCGCGGTGATGATCGGTGCAATGTCGCGGGCCGGCTATCCGCCGTCGTACTCGGCCAGCGTGGTCGGCGCCGCGGCGGCCACCGATATCCTGATTCCGCCTTCGGTGGCCTTCATCGTCTATTCGGTGCTGGTGCCCGGTGCGTCGGTGCCGGCGCTGTTCGCCGCGGGCATGATCCCCGGCGTGCTGGCCGGCCTGGCGCTGATCGTGCCGGCCGTGTGGATGGCGCGCAAGCACCGCATGGGCGCGCTCGAATCCACGCTGCCGCGCCCGCCTTTCTGGAAGAGCTTTCGTGAAGCGATCTGGGGTTTGGCGGCACCGGTGCTGATCCTCGGTGGCATGCGCGCCGGCTGGTTCACGCCGACCGAGGCGGCCGTGGTGGCCGTGTTCTACGGGCTCTTCATCGGCATGGCCGTGCACCGGACGATCCAGGTGCGCGACCTCTTCGTCATCTTGCGCGAATCGGGCGAGCTCTCGGCGGTGATCCTGCTGGTGGTGTCGCTCGCGGGCATCTTCGCTTATTCACTGTCGACGCTGGGTGTCATCGACCCGGTCACGCGCGCGATCGTCAACTCGGGGCTGGGCGAGTACGGCGTGCTGTCGCTGTTGATCCTGCTGCTGATCACGGTCGGCATGTTCCTTGACGGCGTCTCGATCTTCCTGATCTTCGTGCCGCTGCTGTGGCCGATCGTGCAGCACTACCAATGGGACCCGGTGTGGTTCGGCGTGATCCTCACGCTCAAGGTGGCGCTGGGCCAGTTCACGCCGCCTCTGGCGGTGAACCTGATGGTGTCGTGCCGCATCGCCGGTGTGCGCATGGAAGAAACCGTGCGCTGGGTCGGGTGGATGCTCTTCGCGATGTTCCTGGTGATGGTGGCGGTGATCGTCTGGCCGCAGTTGGCGCTGTGGCTCCCACGCGTGCTCGGCTATTGAATTCAACTGAAGGAGACAACCATGAAATTCCGTCGTTCCCTGCTCGGCCTGCTGGCCGTCGCCGCCACGCTGGGCGGCTTCTCGATGTCAGCGACCGCGCAGAACTACAAGGCCGAATACAAGATGTCGCTGGTGCTGGGCCCGCCCACACCCTGGGGGCAAGCCGGCAAGATCTGGGCGGACCTGGTGAAGGAGCGCACGCAGGGGCGCATCAACATCAAGCTGTACCCCGGCGTCTCGCTGATCCAGGGCGACCAGACGCGCGAGTTCAGCGCGCTGCGCCAGGGCGTGATCGACATGGCGGTGGGTTCGACCATCAACTGGTCGCCCCAGGTGAAGCAACTGAACCTGTTCTCGCTGCCCTTCCTGATGCCCGACTATGCGGCGGTCGACGCACTGACGCAGGGCGAGGTGGGCAAGGAGATCTTCAAGACGCTCGACAAATCGGGCGTGGTGCCGCTGGCCTGGGGCGAGAACGGCTACCGCGAGATCACGAATTCGAAGCGGGCGATCAAGTCGCCCGAGGACCTGAAGGGCATGAAGATCCGCGTGGTCGGCTCGCCCATCTTCTCGGACATGTTCAGCGCGCTGGGGGCCAACCCGACGCAGATGAGCTGGGCCGATGCGCAGCCGGCGTTGGCCAGCGGCGCGGTGGACGGGCAGGAGAACCCGCTCTTCCTGTTCACCGTGCTCAAGATGCACACGGTGGGCCAGAAGTTCGTGACCACCTGGGGCTACATGGCGGACCCGCTGGTGTTCGTCGTCAACAAGGACATCTGGGCCTCGTGGACGCCGGCCGACCAGGCGATCGTGCGCCAGGCCGCGATCGACGCCGGCAAGCAGGAAATCGCGATTGCGCGCAAGGGGCTGGAAGAGGCCGACAAGCCGCTGCTCAAGGACATCGCTGGCATGGGTGTCACCGTGACCCAGCTGTCGCCTGCCGAGCGCGACGCCTTCGTGAAGGCGACGCGGCCGGTGTACGCGAAATGGAAGCCGCAGATCGGCGCCGAATTGGTGACGAAGGCCGAGCAGGCGATCGCGGCGAGGAAGAAGTAGCTGAAGGCTCGAGCCCGGCTTCACTCCCTCTCACTCTGGGAGAGGGAACAAAGCGGCGACAGGCGACGGGACGCCTCAGTGCTGCAGGATCTTGTTGAGGAAATCCCGGGTCCGTGCCTGGCGGTTTTCCGGATGCGCGAAGAACTCGTCCTTCGAGCAGTCTTCCAGGATGCGCCCGCCCACGTCGATGAAGATCACGCGGCTCGCCACCTTGCGCGCGAAGCCCATCTCGTGCGTGACCACCATCATGGTCATGCCTTCCTTGGCCAGCGCGACCATCACGTCGAGCACCTCGCCCACCATTTCGGGGTCGAGTGCCGAGGTGGGCTCGTCGAACAGCATCACGATCGGGTCCATCGACAGCGCACGCGCAATGGCCACGCGCTGCTGCTGGCCGCCCGAGAGCTGGCCCGGAAACTTGTCCTTGTGCACCATCAGGCCCACGCGGTCGAGCATCTTCAGGCCGCGTGTCTTGGCCTCGTCGGGCGAGCGGCCCAGCACCTTGATCTGCGCGATCGTGAGGTTTTCGGTCACCGACAGATGCGGGAACAGCTCGAAGTGCTGGAACACCATGCCCACCTTGGAGCGCAGCTTCGGCAGGTTGGTCTTGGGGTCGTGCAGCGGCGTGCCGTTGACCGTGATCTCGCCTTTCTGAAATGGCTCCAGCGCGTTCACGGTCTTGATCAGCGTGGACTTGCCCGAGCCCGACGGGCCGCAGACCACCACCACGTCGCCCTTGGCGATGCTCACCGAGCAATCGTTGAGCACCTGGACGGGGCCGTACCACTTCGAGACGTTCTTGATTTCGATCATGTTGTCAGCCATGACTTTCCTTTGCGATGTTCAGCGGATGATGGCGATCTTCTTGTGAAGACGCTTGACCAGGTAAGAGAGCGCGAAGCAGATGATGAAGTACAGCACTGCCGCGAGCAGGTAGGACTCGATGGGCCGGCCGAAATTCTTGCCGGCCGTTTCGAAGCCCTTGAGCAGGTCGTAGGCGCCGATGGCGTACACCAGTGACGTGTCCTGGAACAGGATGATGGTCTGCGTCAGCAGCACCGGCAGCATGTTGCGGAAGGCTTGCGGCAGGATGACCAGCGTCATGTTCTGCTTGTAGGTCATGCCCACCGCCTGCCCGGCGAAGACCTGGCCGCGCGGAATGGACTGGATGCCCGCGCGCATGATCTCGCTGAAGTAGGCCGCCTCGAATGCGACGAAGGTGATGATGGCCGACACCTCGGCACCGATGGGCCGGCCGATGAGGAACGGCACCAGCAGGAAGAACCACAGGATCACCATCACGAGCGGCACGCTGCGCATGCCGTTGACGTAGATGGCGGCCGGCGCGTCGAGCCACTTCTTGCCCGACAGGCGCATCAGCGCCAGCAGCGTGCCGAAGAGGATGCCGCCGAGCGTGGCGACCACCGTCAGGAAGAGGCTGAAGTACAGGCCCTTGAGCAGGAAGCCGGTGACGACGTCCCAGCTGTAGAAGGAAAAGTCGAGATTGGAAAGCATCTCAGTGTCCCCCCCCGCCGGCGGAGGCGATGAAGCCGGGCACGCGCGTCCGCTTTTCGATCGTCGCCATGATGCGGTTGATCGCGAAGGCCGAGATGATGTAGAGCACCGTGACGGCCAGGTACATCTCCATGGGCCGCGCGGTTTCTTCGCCGGCCTGCATCGCGAACTGCGTCATTTCGGCGATCGACACCGCGAAGGCCACCGACGAGTTCTTGAAGATGTTCATCGACTCGCTGGTGAGCGGTGGGATGATGATGCGGTAGGCCATCGGAAGGATGACGTAGCGGTAGTACTGCGGCGTGGTGAAGCCCACCGCCATGCCCGCATAGCGCTGCCCTCGCGGCAGCGCCTGGATGCCGGACCGCAGCTGCTCCGCGATCCGCGCCGATGTGAAGAAGCCCAGCGCCAGCACCACCAGCACGAAGGGCGGCACGTCGCGCATGACGGTGAAGATCGCCGGCACCACGTGGTACCACAGGAAGATCTGGACCAGCAGCGGGATGTTGCGGAACAGCTCGACCCAGGCATTGCCCACACGCACCCAGCCGGGGCTGTTGGGCAGCGTGCGGATCACGCCGACGATCGACCCCAGAAGCAGCGCCACCACGAGGGCAGAAACCGCGACCGACACCGTCCACCCCCACGCGGAGAGCAGCCATTGCCAATAGGTCGGATCCTTGCCGCCCGGGTCCTGCAGGAAGACCTGCCAATCCCAACTTCCCATCGGGACCTCCTCAGTCGTTGTTGATTAAAGGGGAGAAAAAAACAAGAAAACAAAAACCTGAAAACAAACGCCCGCCGCAAGGGGCGGGCGTTGTCGCTTCAGCCCATGCCGATCACTTCTTGACGTAGTCTTCCATCGGCTTGTTGTTGGGGGCTGCCCAGGCGGCCTTGGTCGCGTCCGACAACGGCAGACCGACCTTGGTGTTGGTCGGCGGGATCGGCTGCACGAACCACTTGTCGTAGAGCTTGGCCAGCGAGCCGTCCTTGATCTGGTTCTTGATGCTGTCGTCCACGGCCTTCAGGAAGGCCGTGTCGCCCTTGCGCACCATGCAGGCGATCGGCTCGACCGACAGGACGTCGCCGACGATCTTGTAGTCGGCCGGCGCCTTGGACTTGGAGATGTTGCCGGCCAGGATCTGGCCGTCCATCACGAAGGCGTCGGCGCGGCCCGACTCGAGCAGCAGGAAGCTGTCGGCGTGGTCCTTGCCCATGACTTCCTTGAAGTCGATGCCCGAGGCGCGCTCGTTCTTGCGCAGGGTTTGCACGGAGGTCGTGCCCGTGGTGGTGACCACGCTCTTGCCGTTCAGGTCCTTGATGGAATTGATGTTGGAGTTGGCCTTCACCGCGATGCGCACTTCTTCCACGTAGGTGGTGACGGCGAAATCGACGTCCTTCTGGCGGGTGGCGTTGTTGGTGGTGGAACCGCATTCGAGGTCGACGGTGCCGTTCTGCACCAGGGGAATGCGGTTTTGCGAGGTGACCAGCTGGCGCTTGATGTCCAGCTTGGGCAGGCCCAGCTGTTTCTGCACGTCGGCCAGGATCTTTTCCGCCATTTCGGTGTGGAAGCCGACGTACTTGCCGTCACCGATGGTGTAGGCCAGCGCACCGGACGAATCACGCACGCCCATCGTGACGCTGCCGCTGGCCTTGATCTTGGCCAGCGTGTCATTGGCTTGCGCGAAGGCGCCCCCGGCGGCGAGCGCCATCACGGCCAATGCCAATACCTGCTTCTTCATATGGAAAACTCCTGTGACTTGAGATACACAAATTCTAGACAGCCGCATTCTGCGTCATACCCGGGCCAACCCGGTGCATGCTGCACCTTCGGCGATCAGACCCGCGCCCAGATAACGTGCCGGTGCGGTCGCGGGTTGATCGGAAAGATACAAAGCAGCCTTTATGCCCGAAAAAAAACACGCGCCTCGCGCGTGCTCTCTTTCGATCATCAAGACGCTGTGACAGCAAATCCGTGGCCGTGACTGTAGGGGCGCGGCAGGCTTCGAGGCAAATGCCCAATGCGACGGTTCACATGCGGGCACCGAATAGTTTTGTGCACTGCACAAGCGCCGAGGCGAGCGGCAGCACGACGGAACTCCGGAACTTGAACGCAGGCGAAGTGGCGCAGTGGCCGGATCAGGTGGCGGGCTGGGTGCCGACCAGGTAGTCCCACAGCGCGTCGACCGTGCCCTTGGTCGACGACCCACTCGTCTCGCCCTTGCCTCCCGCGCGCGCACCGGGCCGGGCCTGCGCCGCGCTTGCGGGACGCTCGCGATAGGCCCGGATCTCCATCGTGGCCTCGAGCCTGTCGATCTCGGGCGGCAGCGCGCTGACCAGCGTGCGCGCGCGAGCCTCCTTGCGCACCGCGCTCTGCGGCAGGAAGGCGATGCCGTGGCCTTCGAGCGCCATCACCTTCAGGCCCTCGGCCATGTCGGTTTCGTAGACGCGATCGAGGTGGATGGCGGTGTGCGACTCCTTGAGCAGCTGATCGACCACGCGGCCCAGGTAAGCGCCCGGCGCATAGCCCAGGTAGGGCAGCGGCTGGCCCGGCCGCCCGGGCAGCCGGAAGCGCGGCGCGCCCTCGGCGTCGGGCTTGACCCAGGGCGCGACCACTTCCTGGCCCAGGCTCACCATCTCGTAGCGCGTGGCGTCCAGCGGCAGCGGCTGGGAGGGATGGTGGTAGGCGATCAGCAGGTCGCAGCTGCCCTCGACCAGGCGCAGCACCGCGTCGTGCACGTTGAGCGCGATCAGCCGGCTCTTCAGCGGGCCGAACTGTTCACGCAGGCTCGTGACCCAGGCCGGAAAGAAGGTGAAGGCCAGCGTGTGCGGCACCGCGACCTCGATCACGTCCTGCGCCGCCGCCGAATGGCCGCGCAGCATGGCGCGGGTGCTCTGCAGCGCCTGCAGCATCTCGATGGCCTGGCCGTAGAGCGTTTGCCCAGCGGGCGTCAGGCGGGTGGGATAGGAACTGCGGTCGACCAGGTCGGTGCCGGCCCAGCCTTCGAGCGCCTGGATGCGGCGCGAGAAGGCCGGCTGGGTCACGTGGCGCAATTGGGCCGAGCGGCTGAAGCTGCGGGTCTCGGCGAGGCTGACGAAGTCTTCTAGCCACTTTGTTTCCATGGGCGAGGATTATGTGCGCGCCCCGGTGGGCCTCCGCGCGTCGGCGATCAGACCGGCGACAGCGGCCCGCGCCCTGCGAAATGCCCCTCGGCATTGGCCATGAAGCGATCGATCGACGCCTGCGTGGCCTCGGGCGACCAGCCCGCCACGTGCGGCGTGAGGATCACGTTGTCCAACCCGACCAGCGCTTCGGGACGCTTGGGTTCGCTCTCGTAGACGTCGATGCCGGCGCCCGCGACGCGGCCCTCGCGCAAGGCCGCGGCCAGCGCCTCGGTGTCGACCACGCTGCCGCGCGAGATGTTGACCAGCCAGCCGCGCGGGCCCAGCGCGTCGAGCACCTCCGCACCCACCAGATGCCGCGTGTCGGGCCCGCCCGGCGTGGCGAGCACGAGGATGTCGGACCAGGCGGCCAGCGCCTTCAGGCTGTCGAAGTAGCGATGCGGCACGCCTTCGCGCGGCTTGCGGTTGTGGTAGCCCACCGGCATGTCGAAGGCGGCGGCGCGCTTCGCGATCTTCGTGCCGATCATGCCCAGGCCCAGAATACCCAGGCGCTTGCCCGACACGTTGGGCGGCGACGTGATGGACTCGCGCCACACGCCCTCGCGACAGAGCCGGTCGAGGCTGTGGAAGTTGCGCACCGCGGCGATCAGCAGTCCGAAGGCATGGTCGGCCACGCAGTCGTCGTTGGTGCCCGCGCCGTTGGCGACCACGATGCCCCGGGCCCGCGCAGCGTCGAGCGCGATGCGTTCGTAGCCCACGCCCATCGCGCAGATCAGCTCGAGCTTTGGCATCGCCGCGATTTCCTCGGCCGTGATGCCGATCACGCCGATGGTGAGCACGGCACGGAACGTCGCGCCGTGCTGCGCCACGGCGGCGGCGCGCTCGGCCTCGGTGGGTGCGTAGGTCAGGTCGTAGACCGCGGCGATCTGGGCCTGGTGCTCGGCCGAAATGCTGTGCAGCACCAGCAGGGGAATCTTGTCGGGCATCGATCGAAACTCCGGAAATGGAAAGAAGTAGAAAGAAGGATCAGAGAACCGGCTCGGCCTGGATCTGCTGCAGCATCCACATCCGCGCATAGCGGCCGTCAGCCACCAGCAGCTGCGCATGCGTGCCGCGCTCGACGACCACGCCGCCTTCGAGCACCAGGATCTCGTGCGCGTCCACCACGGTCGACAAGCGATGCGCGATCACCAGCGTGGTCTTGTTCTGCGCCGCGCTCCGCAGCTCGGCCTGGATGGCGCGCTCGTTGGCCGAATCGAGCGCCGAGGTGGCCTCGTCGAAGATCAGGATCGGCGGGTCCTTGAGCAGCGTACGCGCGATCGCCACGCGCTGCTTCTCGCCGCCCGACAGCTTGAGCCCGCGCTCGCCCACCATCGTTTCGTAGCCCTTGGGCGTGGCGTCGATGAAGTCGTGGATGCGCGCCGCGCGCGCTGCCGCCACCACCTCGTCATGGCTCGCGCCGGGGCGGCCGTAGGCGATGTTGTATTCGACGGTGTCGTTGAAGAGCACGGTGTCCTGCGGCACGATGCCGATGGCCTGGCGCACGCTGCCTTGCTCGACCTGGCGGATGTCTTCACCGCCGATCGTGATGCGCCCTTCCTGCACGTCGTAGAAGCGGTACAGGAGCCGCGCGAGCGTCGACTTGCCTGAGCCCGACGGCCCCACCACCGCCACCGTCTTGCCCGCCGGAATCTCGAAGCTCACGTGCTTCAGGATCGGCCGCGCCGGCTCGTAGGCGAAGTTCACGTCCTCGAAGCGCACCGTCGCATCGCGCCCGGCCAGCGGCTGCGCGCCCGGCGCGTCGCGCACCTCGCGCTCCTTCTCGAGCAGCACGAACATCTTGTCCAGGTCGGTCAGGCTCTGCTTGATCTCGCGGTAGATCACGCCCAGGAAGTTGAGCGGGATGTACAGCTGGATCATGAAGGCGTTGACCATGACCAGGTCGCCCAGCGTCATGCGCCCTTCGACGACGCCCGAGGTCGCGCGCCACAGCATCAGCACCAGGCTGACGGCAATCAACAACTGCTGGCCCATGTTGAGCAGGCTCAGCGTGTTCTGGCTCTTGATGGCGGCGCGGCGGTAGCGGTCGAGGCTGGCGTCGTAGCGGCCGGCCTCGAAGTCCTCGTTGTTGAAATACTTGACCGTCTCGTAATTGAGCAGCGAATCGATCGCGCGGCTCTGCGCGACCGAATCGAGCTCGTTCATCGTCTTGCGAAACTGCGTGCGCCACTCGGTCACGGTGACGGTGAAGCCGATGTACAGCACCAGCGCCGCGCCGGTGATCCACACGAAGAGCGCGTCGAATTTCACGCCGAGGATGGTCAGCACCAGGGTCAGCTCGATGATGGTCGGCACGATGCTGTAGAGCGACATCGAGATCAGCGAATGCACGCCGCGCGTGCCGCGCTCGATGTCGCGCGTCATGCCGCCGGTCTGCCGTTCGAGGTGAAAGCGCAGCGACAGCGCATGCAGATGGCGGAACACCTCCAGCGAAATGCTGCGCGCCGCGCCCTCGGTGGCCTTGGCGAACACCAGCTCGCGCAACTCGGTGAAGAACGAAGTCGAGAAGCGCAGCAGCCCGTAGGCCAGCAGCAGCGCGACCGGCACCACGAGCAAGGCCTGCGCCATGTCGGGCTTCGGCGTCATCGTGTCGACCAGGTTCTTCAGCAACACCGGCACGCCGACGTTCGCCACCTTCGCGCCGACCATGAAGGCGAGCGCGGCCAGTACGCGCCACTTGTAGCGCCACAGGTAGGGAAAGAGCCGCCGCAGCGTGGCCCAGTCGGATCGATCGCCACGTTCCGGCGCGCCGGCCGGGGCGGATTGGGCAGAGGAAAGAGCTTCGCCGCTACGGCGCATGAGGAGACAATCGTAGGTGTTGTTTCTCCTGGATTGTGCCCATGTCTTCCCCCACCAATGCCCCCGCCCGGCTCAAGAGCCTGCCCGACGACATGGAACTGGTGCTGAAGGTGATCCCATTGCCGGCCGACGTCAACGCGAACGGCGACATCTTCGGCGGCTGGGTCATGGCGCAGTGCGACCTGGCCGGCTCCGTCATCCCGGCGCGCTACGCCAAGGGCCGCATGGCCACCGTCGCGGTCAACGAATTCGTCTTCAAGCAGCCCGTGCGGCTCGGCGACATCCTGTCCTTCTACTCGAAGCTGGTGCGCATCGGCCGCACGTCGGTGACCGTGGTCGTCGAGGTCTTCGCCGAGCGCTACAAGGCGCAGGGCGAATACATCAAGGTGACGGAGGCGACCTTCACCTATGTGGCGATCGACGACAACGGGCGGCCTCGGCCGATTGCGCGGGTCGATCAAGCGTCGGCGTAGCCGCGACCGCGGCGACTCCGTGGGGTCGATGAGCCGGGCCGGCTCTTGGCCCGGTGACGCTCCGGCCACCCCTTCTTGCCCCGCTTGAATCTGAACATGAGTCGCGTTCAGGCGCCAGGCGCCCTGAACGCGCTCAAGAGCGATTTCGCCGTGTTACAAACGCGGCCTCGTCGATCGAGGGGGAAGAAAAACAATGAGGCGCAGAGCCGCACTTTTCGCGCTGTCGGGTTCCGTATCCAGATGGACATGGGCCCTCGCTGTTCCGTCCGCAACGCACGCCAAGCCACTGGCGCCTCCGTTCAGCTCTGAAGTCCGCGCAGTGCTCGAACTGCCGGAAGACCAGATCGACGTCGGCCGCGCCGCGTTGATCTTCGGCAAGGAGATCTATCCGTCGATCGACGTCGAAGCCTGCTCGCGCAAGATCGACGCCATGGCGGCGCAGGCATCGCGCTTCGTCCTGCGATACGCGCTCAGGCGTGATCCCGACTCGATCATCCGCGCGCTCAACACCTACTACTACAAGGTCTGGGGTGTGCGCTACGACAACTCTCCCGAGAGCAGAACGCGGCAGGAGAACAACTTCCTGCATCACACGCTCGACACCCGGCAAGGCCACTGCATCACGATCCCGATGCTCTACATGGCCTTCGCCCAGCGACTGGGCTACCCGGTGTACAGCGTGGTCGCACCGGAACACATGTTCGTCCGCTTCGTCGATCCGCGCCTGCGGGAGCAGAACATCGAGTTGACGGCCGAAGCCGGCTTCGAGCCCGATGAGGGCTATGCCTACCGCTTGAACGTGAGTCGCAGAGCCATCAAGAGCGGTGCCTACCTGCGCACGCTCACGCGTCGCCAGCACCTCGGCGTTCTGATCCAGCAGAACGCCATCGTCATCGGCATGCGCGGCGATCTGGACAAGGCGATCCGGTACTTCGAGCACGCAGCACAGCTCGATCCGCAGAACGTCTACTTCCCCAAGAACCTCGGCTCCTTGTGGATTCGCAAAGCCAAACAGGCGTCGAGCCCTGAATGGGCGGGCAAGTACCGCCAGATCGCCTACCGCTACCACGATCAGGCCGACGCGATGGGGTGGACACACGATCCGGATGCCAATACGAAAGGAAAGAAATGAAGGCAGTGCGTTGGATGGTTGTGGCCATGCTGGCCATGTTGTGCGGTCTCGCCACGAACGTGATGGCGCGGGAGTACTCGCCGACGACTGGGCGGTATATCTAGCCTGATCCGATGGGGCTTCAAGTGGGTTCGAATCGAATCCACTATGCCAACCAAAATCCGCTGATGTTCTCCGACCCTCTCGGTCTGTGGGCGGTTGATGTTGGCGGCTTCTGGGGGCCGGGCATGAACTTCAGTTTTGGATATGACGTCGGCATTCAGCGTGGGTTCTTGAGCATGCAATTCGGCTATGGCGTTGGCGGAGGAATCATGTATTCGCCACTAGGCGGCGCACCGACGGGTCAAGACGAACTCGCAGAATGCGGAGACGATCAAGCGTTTCTGGAGCTGTTCGGAAAAGCTGGTCTGAGTGGCTTCGGAATGAACCTGGACGTTGTCGCTGCCAACACTGGAAAGGGCCTAGCAACAGGCCGCCCCTATAGTGGATTGGGCTGGCTTGAGCCCTCGTTCGGCAAGAAATGGGGCCTCAAAGCTGAAGCAGCGGGTGGAGTTCAAATGACGGCAATGACGCGCCCCCGGTCGACTTCGGACTGCACGTGCCGGGCGATTGCGCACAAATGACAACCCTCCTCAGAAAAGCGGGCATCACAATCGGCGTCCTGCTATGCATTGTCTTTGTCGTAGTGCACCAAGGACGCCAGATGATCGAGTCATCGCCTGTCTTCGAGGCCTCTCGGCAGGCGCTGAAAACGCAATACGGAACAGATCCCGCAGAACTTTCGCTGCGGCCCTTCAGCAGATTCAAATTCGCAGAAGGTGGCAACTCAGGAACAGCAGAGTTCGTGCTCTGCAGCGATAGCGCTTGCTATCAGGTAAACGCGAAAAAGAAGTCCGGGGCATGGGAGATAACCAAAGCCGAGCAGCGATGAAGTGCCCATTTGAGTTCACTGAAGCCGCTTGGACAACCGCATCGAGCGACAAGTGTTTCATCCTCGACATTCCCCCGGCCGTCCAGTCGAGGGCCGAGCTACTGAGAGTTGTGGCACATCATGGTGAGTTTCCCGACTACTTCGGCCACACCTGGGACGCCCTCCTCGATTGCCTTCGCGACTTCAACTGGATTGAACAAAGACAGATTGTTGTAGCGCACGCCGATCTTCCGCTGCTTGCACGGCCAGACGACTGCCGCATCTATGTCGAGATCCTTCGCGAAGCGTGTCTCGACTGGTCACGCTTGAATCCATCAGATCCTCAACACCAACTACGCGTCCGATTTCCTCGCTCAGCTCAAAGCCCCGTGCTGACGATGCTAGGCCTGCAGCCGCAGCACGACTAGGCTCACACCTTCGAAAAATCCGGCTTCCTCTTCTCCATGAACGCCGTGAAGGCCTCCTTCGCCGCCGGCTCGCGCAGCATGCGCCCGAAGCTCTGGCCTTCTTCGCCCATGCGCTCGGCCACGGCCGGCTGCTGAGCCTTCTTCATGAGGCGCTTGGTTTCGACCAGCGCAGTCAAAGGCTTGGCAGCCAGCTTGCGCGCCTGCGCCTGGGCGATGGCGTTGCACTCGGTGGGCGGAACCACGCGGTTGACCAGGCCGACTTCGAGCGCGGCCTCGGCCATGAAGGGTTCGCCCAGCAACAGCGCTTCGGCGGCGCGGTGGTAGCCGAACATCTGCGGCACCAGCAGGCTCGAGGCGGCCTCGGGGCACAGGCCCAGGTTGACGAAGGGCATGGAGAACGCGGCGTTGTCGCCGGCGTAGACCAGGTCGCAATGGAAGAGCATCGTGGTGCCGATGCCGACCGCCGGCCCGCACACGGCCGCGACCAGCGGCTTGGGGAAGCGGGCGATGCCGTGCAGGAAGCGGAAGACCGGCGACTCCTGCGTCGACGGCGGCGCGTTGAGGAAGTCGCCGATGTCGTTGCCGGCGCTGAAGATGGTCGGGTCGCCCTGGATCAACACGGCGCGCACCGCGTTGTCCTGCTCGGCGCGCTCCAGCGCGTCGGCGAGCTCTGCGTACATGTCGCGGGTGATCGAGTTCTTCTTGTCGAGCCGGTTGAAGGTCAGGGTCATCACGCCGGCTTCGGTGTGGACGAGGATGTCGCTCATGGGAGTCCTTGCAGCAGAAGAAGAAAAACGGGGGTGTCGGAACAACAGCGCAGTATCACGCGTCGAGCGGATCGTCCAACGCCTCGCGCACGAAATCGAGCCGGTCCTGGCCCCAGAACATCTGGTCGCCGACGAACATGGTGGGCGCGCCGAACACGCCGCGCCGCACGGCCGCTTCGGTGTCGGCCTTCAGGCGGGCCTTGGTGTCGGGGTCGTTGGCCAGCGCCAGCAGCGCTGCCGGGTCGAAGCCGGCTTCTGCCAGCACCTGGCCCACGGTGGCCGCATCGTTGAGGTTGCGCGGTTCCACCCACATCGCGTGGAAGACGGCCTTCACGTAGGCATCGAAACGATCGGGATCGCGCGCCTGCAGGCCGGTGGCGCCGCGCATCAGCAGCAGCGTGTTGATCGGGAAATGCGGGTTGTATTCGAAGGGCACCGCATAGCGCCGCGCGAAGCGCTTGAGGTCGTCGAACATGTAGGGGCCCTTGGCCGGGACCTCGGCGGGCGAGCGGTTGCCGGTGGCCTGGAACACACCGCCGAGCAGCATGGGCTTCCAGACCAAGTCGGCGCCGGTGTCGGCGCACAGGTGCGGCAGCTGCGTCGCGGCCAAGTAGGTGGCCGGGCTGCCGAAGTCGAAGTAGAACTCCACCGATTTCGCGTTCGCCATGGGGCCTCCGTTCATTCCTTGAAGTAGACGATCTGGTTCGAAGTCGCCAGCAGCCTGCCGGCCTGGCTCCACAGCTGCGCGGCCTGGTCGAAGTAGCCGTTGCTGAACTGCTGTCCGGTGGCGCGACCGAGCAGGTGGCCCGATCCCACCTCGGCGAGCTGCGCCGCGTCGACGTGGAAGTAGGTGGTGATCGACACCGTGCCGAAGGGCACCGGCTTCGCGCGGCGCAGCCAGATGCGCGGGAAGAAGCAGTCGCTCAGCGCGGCGAGGGAGGCGAAGTCCAATGCGCGCGGCGGCGCATCGCGCAGCCACATGCGGGTTTCGCTGTGATCGCCGCCGCCGTCCCAGCGCGTGGGGACGCCGCCGCTGATCAGGCGCATCTCATAGCATTTGAGCCAGGCCACGCCGGCCGGGCCGGTGTCCAGGCGCTCCACGTCCACGGGCGGCGGCACCTGCGGCATGGGCAGGTCGCTCGCGCCCCAGGTCTCGCGCCGCAGGGCAGTCACTGCGGTGGCCGTGGTCACGACCTGGGGCTTGCCATCGGCGCCGGCCTGCGACATCTGCACCGTCCAGTGCTGGGTCGACCGGTTGGTGCGCACCGGCACGGCCAGCAGCTCGAAAGGCCCGGCCTCCATGGCGGCGGCGAAGTTGACCGTCAACGACACCGGCGCACCGAGCAGTTCCGGATGCTCCAGCACAGCCTGCAGCATCACGGCCGCGGTGGTGCCGCCGAAAGGCCCGACCATGTTCCAGTAGTCGGCGCTGGCGGCGCCGGTGAAGAGGCCGGTGCGAAGGTCGCTGTGCGCGAGCGCCAGTGCCTGGTCCAGGGGATGTGTGCTCATGGTCGGAGTGTGCTGCGTCGAGCCAGCTCAGGCAGTCGTATGCGGGACGGCGCCCGCGGGTGGTGTGGTGAGGGCGGCGAGCCGGTGCAGGCTGTCGGCCAGGCGCGGCCACAGGTTCAGGCTGAACTGTTCGCGGAAGAAGCCGAAGTGCCCGATGCGGCGCACGTGCACATCCGCCGGTGCGATGCGCTGAACGGCACGCGGCGCCGCGGGGTACAGGCCCAGCAGGCTCTGCGTGCCTTCCAAGGTCATCAGCTCGTCGTCGGTCATCGACAGGGCCAGCACGGGAAAGCGCACCCGTGCGTAGCTGCGCGCAGCCGGCTCACCTTCGGCACCGACGCTGTAGCGCGGGTTCAGGCACCAGCGCCGCCATTGCAGGATGACGCCGCGCGGCAGGTCGCCCACCTTGCGCAGCCGGCGACCGGGGAAGTAACCCCAGAGCCGCGTGGCCAGCGGCACCAGCACGAACCAGAAATACAAGACGCTGCGCCTGAGCCGCGGCGCGTTCTCGCGCCAGTAGCCGCTGCCGGCGGCGATGCTCACCAGGCCGTCGACCATCTCCGGCCGCTCCAGAAAGCCCGGCAGTTGCGCACCGAGGCTGTGGCCCAGCAGGTAGAGCGGGCGATCGGGGCGTGCGGCCTTGGCGGCTTCGATCACTGCCTCGTAGTCGCGTGCCCAGTCGAACAGATCGGCGTCGAAGCCGCGCAGCGATGTGCCCGCACCACCGGGGCGCGAGTCGCCCGAGCCTCGGTAGTCGAAGGTCCACACGCGCAGCCCTTGCTCCGCGAGCCAACGTGCGAACGGCTCGTAGAAGGCCTGTCGCACGCCCATCGCGCCGCCGATCACCACGCTGGCGCGCGGTGTGATTTCGGGCTCGTATACGCGCAGGGCGACCTGTGCGCCGTCGTCGAGCGTCAATGTCCTTGCTTGCATGCCTTCGTCTCCTTGCCGCCTGCTGCGCCGCGCGCAGTGTCAGACCCTTTCGAAGATGCCCGCGGCGCCCTGCCCCATGCCGACGCACATGGTGACCATGCCGTACTTGAGCTTCTTGCGCTGCAGCGCATGGATGACGGTGGCCGAGCGGATGGCGCCGGTGGCGCCCAGCGGATGGCCCAACGCGATCGCGCCGCCCATCGGGTTGACCTTGGCAGGGTCGAGGCCCAGCGTGTTCATGACCGCCAGCGACTGTGCTGCGAAGGCCTCGTTGAGTTCGATCCAGTCGATCGCGTCCTGCGTCAGGCCGGCGTAGCGCAGCGCTGCGGGAATCGCCTCGATCGGGCCGATGCCCATGATCTGCGGCGGCACGCCCTTGCTCGCGAAGCTCACGAAACGCGCGAGCGGCTTCAGGTCGAACTGCTTGCAGGCCTTTTCGCTCGCCAGGATCAGCGCGCCGGCGCCGTCGGAGGTCTGCGAGCTGTTGCCGGCCGTCACGCTGCCGCGCGCGGCGAACACGGTGCGCAGCCTGGCCAGCCCTTCGATGCTGGTGTCGGGGCGCGGGCCTTCGTCGAGGTCGACGGTACGGGTCTTGGCGATGCTCTCGCCGCTGTCGAGGTCGGGCGTGCGCTCCGTCACCTCGATCGGCGTGATCTCGGCGGCGAACTCGCCGGCCTGCTGCGCGGCCAGTGCGCGCTGGTGCGACTGCAGCGCGAAGGCATCCTGCGCGTCGCGGCTCACCTTCCACTGCTGCGCCACCTTCTCGGCGGTCAGGCCCATGCCGTAGGCGATGCCGACGTCGCCGTCGCGCTCGAAGATGGATGGCGACAACGAAGGCGCGTTGCCCATCATCGGCACCATGCTCATGCTCTCGACACCGGCCGCGATCATCACCTCGGCCTCGCCGACGCGGATGCGGTCGGCCGCCATCTGCACCGCCGACAGGCCGGCGGCGCAAAAGCGGTTGACCGTGATGCCGCCCACGCTGGTGGGCAGGCCGGCCAGCACGGCGCCGATGCGCGCGACGTTGAGGCCCTGCTGCGCCTCGGGGATGGCACATCCGCAGATGAGGTCTTCGATCGCCTTCGGGTCCAGGCCGGGCACCGCTGCGAGCGCCGCCTTCAGGGTGGTGGCGAGCAGGTCGTCGGGGCGCGTGTTGCGGAAGTAGCCGCGATGCGAGCGGCCGATGGGGGTGCGGGTGGCGGCGACGATGTAGGCGTCTTGGAGTTGCTTGCTCATGAGTGTTCCTTCAGTTGCGCAGCGGCTTGCCCGTACTGAGCATGCCCATGATCCGTTCCTGCGTCTTCGGATGCACCACCAGCGCGCAGAACGCCTTGCGTTCCAGCGCCATCAGGTACTCCTCGCTCACCAGGCTGCCGGCATCCACGTCGCCGCCGGTCACCACGTTCGCGATCAGGCCGGCGATGTGGAAATCATGTTCGCTGATGAAGCCGCCGTCGCGCATGTTGACCAGCTGGCCCTTGATGGTCGCCGCGCCGCTGCGGCCGGCCACCTTGAACAGGCGCCGCATCGGCGCGCGCCAGCCCGCATCGGCCATGGCCTTGGCCTGCTGCAGGGCGACGTAGAGCAACTCGTCCTTGTTCGGCACGATGACGTCGCCGTCCAGCAGGTAGCCCAGCTTCTTCGATTCGAGCGCGCTGGTGCCCACCTTGGCCATCGCGGCGGCGGTGAAGCCTTCTGTCAGGAACGGCAGCAGATCGCTGCCGGTCGAGGCCTCGGCGTTCTCGGCCGCGCGGCGGGCGATGTAGGTCAGCCCGCCGGCGCCCGGTACGAGGCCGACGCCGACTTCGACCAGGCCGATGTAGCTTTCCATTGCGGCGACACGCTTGGCCGAGTACACGGCCAGTTCGCAGCCGCCGCCCAGCGCCATGCCGCGCACGGCCGACACCACCGGCACGCCGGCGTAGCGGATGCGCAGCATGGTGTTCTGCAGTTCCTGTTCGGCGCCGTCGATCGCATTGACACCGGCCACCACGAAGGCCGGCAGCATCGCCTGCAGGTCGGCACCGACGGAGAACATCTCGTCGGGCGACCAGATCACCATCGCCTTGTACTCGCGCTCGGCCAGCTCGACGCCGGCGGCCAGCGCCTCGGCCACGTCGGGGCTGATGGCGTGCATCTTCGAATGGATGCTGGCGATGAGCACTTCGCCGTCCAGCGTCCACAAGCGCACGTCGCCTTCGTCCTGGATCGTGGTGCCGGCTTGGTCGGCATCGGGCGCGTTGCTGCCCAGCGCGCTTTCGGGGAAGAGCTGGCGCGCATGCACCGGCAGGCGGCGCTGCGGCACGAAGCGGCTTTCGGCGGCGCTCCACGAGCCTTCGGGCGTGTGCACGCCACCGGCCTCGGCCACCGGGCCTTCGAACACCCACTTCGGCAGCGGCGCGCTCGACAAGGCTTCGCCCGCGTCGATGTCTGCCTGAATCCACTTCGCGACCTGTGCCCAGCCCGCTTCCTGCCAAAGCTCGAAGGGGCCCTGCTTCATGCCGAAGCCCCAGCGCATCGCGAAGTCGACGTCGCGCGCACTCTCGGCGATGGTCGCCAGGTGCACGGCCGCGTAGTGGAAGCTGTCGCGCAGGATGGCCCAGAGGAAGCGCCCCTGCGCGCCTTCGCTCTCGCGCAGCAACTTCAGCCGCTGGGCGGCGGGCTTCTTGAGCATGCGGCCATAGACCTCGTCGGCCTTGTCGCCCGAAGGCACGTAGTCGCCCTTCGCCAGGTCGAAGCGCAGGATGTCGCGGCCCACCTTCTTGAAGAAGCCGGCCTTGGTCTTCTGCCCCAGGTTGCCCAGCTCCAGCAGCTTGGCCAGCACCGGCGGCGTCGCGAAGTTGCCGTAGAACGGGTCGGTCTCGGCACTCAGGTTGTCCTGCAGCGTCTTCACGACGTGGGCCATGGTGTCCAGCCCCACCACGTCGGCGGTGCGGAAGGTGCCTGAACTCGCGCGGCCCAGCTTCTTGCCGGTGAGGTCGTCCGCCACGTCGGGCGTGAGGCCGAACTTCTCCACCTCTTTCAGCGTCGCCAGCATGCCGGCGATGCCCACGCGGTTGGCGATGAAGTTGGGCGTGTCCTTGGCGCGCACCACGCCCTTGCCGAGCGTGCTGGTGACGAAGGTTTCGAGCTGGTCGAGCACCGCCGGCTCGGTCGTCGGCGTGGCGATCAGCTCCACCAGGAACATGTAGCGCGGCGGGTTGAAGAAGTGGATGCCGCAGAAGCGCGGCTTCAGCGCCTCGGGCACGGCCTCGCTGAGCTTCGTGATCGACAGGCCCGAAGTGTTCGAGGCCAGGATCGCGTGCTTGGCGACATGGGGCGCGATCTTCTTGTACAGGTCGAGCTTCCAGTCCATGCGCTCGGCGATCGCCTCGATCACCAGGTCGCATTCACCGAGCTTCGCAAGATCGTCGTCGTAGTTGGCCTGCTCGATCAGCGCCGCATCGGCCAAGTCGCCAAGCGGGGCCGGCTTGAGCTTCTTGAGGTTGTCGATGGCGCGCGTGACGATGCCGTTCTTCGGGCCGGTCTCGCCGCCGGGCCGCCCCAAGGCGAGACCAGCCCCCTCGGGGGGCAGCGAACCACGCGCAGCGGGGAGCGTGGGGGTCTTGGTCGCCGCGAGGTCAAACAGCACGACGGGCACGCGCACGTTCACCAGGTGCGCCGCGATCTGCGCGCCCATCACGCCGGCGCCGAGCACGGCGACCTTCTTCACTTGAAACTTGGACATGAGATTTCCAACGAGGGGATGTGTTCTTACTGGACGCGGTTCCAGGTCTGCGTGCGGCCGATGCCCAGCACCGAGCCGCGCACTTCGAGCTTCTTGCCGCCGTCGACGGGCGTGAGCCGCAGCGTGTAGCTCTTGCCGTTTTCGGGGTCGAGGATCTTGCCGTCTTCCCAGACGTCCTTGCCCTCGGCCTTCTTCGCGCCGCGGATGATCTCGAGACCGACCAGCGGCTTGCCCTTGCGGTCGTCGGTGCATTCGTCACACACCGCGTCCTGCTTGGCTTCCTTGCGCAGCAGTTTCTCGATGCGGCCGCTCAGCACGCCGCCCGATTCGTCGATGCGGATCTGCGACTTGGCCTCGCTGGTCTTGTCGTCGACGCTCTGCCACACGCCGACGGGCGTCATCTGCGCGAAGGCCGCGCCGGCCGACGCCAGGGCGATGGCTGCAAGAAGGTGCTTGGTCATGGTGCTCATGCCAGTGCGGCGTCGGTGTTCATCAGAGGGGCGGCGCCGGCGCGTGCGGTGCGCATCAGCGTCGCGGTCTCGGGGAACAGCTTCGCGAAGTAGAAGCGCGCGGTCTGCAGCTTGGCCTGGTAGAACTTGTCGTCGCTGCCCGCAGCGATGGCGGCCAGCGCCACGCGCGCCTGCAGCGCGAACATGTAGCCGAAGACGAAGTGGCCGGCCACGCGCAGATAGTCCACCGCGGCGGCGCCCACCTCGTCGGGGTTCTGGAAACCGCGGAAACCCAGCTCGGTGGTGAACTTGGTGAGCTGGTCGCCCAGCACGGCGATGGGCGTGATGAACTCGCTCATCTTCTCGTTCACGCCCTCTTCCTCCACCAGCTTCGCCACCAGCTTGCCGAACTTCTTCAGCGTCGCGCCGTTGTTGCCCAGCACCTTTCGGCCCAGCAGGTCGAGCGACTGCACGGTGTTCGTGCCTTCGTAGATCATGTTGATGCGGTTGTCCCGCACGAACTGCTCCATGCCCCATTCCTTGATGAAGCCATGGCCGCCGAAGACCTGCATGCAGGCGTTGGTCGAGATGTGGCCGTTGTCGGTGAGGAAGGCCTTCACGATCGGCGTCAGCAGCGCGACCAGCTCGCCCGTGTCCTTGCGCACCTTCTCGTCGGGGTGGTGGTGCTCCTTGTCCAGCAGCAGCGTGCAGAAGATGGCGAGTGCGCGGCCGCCTTCGGCATAGGCCTTGGCGGTCATCAGCATCTTGCGCACGTCGGGGTGCACGATGATCGGATCGGCTTCCTTGTCCTTCGCCTTGATGCCCGAGAGCGAACGCATCTGGATGCGGTCCTTGGCGTAGGCCAGGGCGTTCTGGAAGGCGACTTCGGTCAGGCCCAGCGACTGGTTGCCCACGCCCAGGCGTGCCGCGTTCATCATCACGAACATCGCGGCCAAGCCCTTGTTGGGCTCGCCGACCAGCGTGCCATTGGCGTTCTCGAGCACGATCTGCGCCGTGGCGTTGCCATGGATGCCCATCTTGTGCTCGAGGCCGCCGCACCAGATGCCGTTGCGGCTGCCGAGCGAGCCGTCGGCCTGCACGTTGAACTTGGGCACCACGAACAGGCTGATGCCCTTGCTGCCCTTGGGCGCGTCGGGCAGGCGGGCCAGCACCAGGTGAATGATGTTCTCGGCCATGTCGTGCTCGCCGGCCGAGATGAAGATCTTGTTGCCGGTCAGCCGGTAGCTGCCGTCGGGCTGCGGCTCGGCCTTGGTGCGCAGCATGCCCAGGTCGGTGCCGCAGTGGGGCTCGGTCAGGCACATGGTGCCGGTCCATTCGCCACTCACGAGCTTGGGCAGATAGGTCGTCTTCTGCGCGTCGGTGCCGTGCGCGACCAGCGCCTCGTAGGCGCCGTGCGACAGGCCGGGGTACATGGTCCAGGCCTGGTTGGCGGAGTTGAGCATCTCGTAGATGCACTGGTTCACCGTGAAGGGCAGGCCCTGGCCGCCGTATTTCGGGTCGCAGGACAGCGCCGCCCAGCCGCCTTCGACGTACTTGGCATAGGCCTCCTTGAAGCCTTTGGGCGTCTTCACCGCATGCGTGCTCTTGTCGAGGGTGCAGCCTTCCTCGTCGCCCGAGATGTTGAGCGGAAAGGTCACCTCGGCGGCGAACTTGCCGCCCTCTTCCAGCACCGCGTTGATGGTGTCGGCGTCCACCTCGGCATGCGCGGGCAGCGCCTTGTATTCCTCGGTGACCTTGAGCACCTCGTGCATGACGAACTGCATGTCGCGAAGGGGCGGGGTGTAGGCGGGCATGAAAAGGTCTCCAGCTGCAAAAAGAGATGAGAAAAGAAAAGCGAAAAAAAACGTTCGGCCGTTCAGCGAACGGCCTTGATGCGCCGGGCGGGCGGCGCGGTGGCGCCGCTCGCATGGGCGGCGGCTTCGGGCGAGGCCAGCGCTTCCGGCGTCGCGCAGCGCGCGACGATGTTGTCGAAGCCCGCATTGGCGCGGGCCAGCGAGTCTGGCGAGCGCAGGAAGCGTGCTTCGTAATGCAGGGCCAGGATCAGCGCGTGGATTTCGAACGAGATCTGCTTGGCATCGGCCTCGGCATGCAGGTGCCCTTCTTCCTGGGCCTGCAGCACGGCGCGCAGCATGGCGGCCAGCCAGCTGTTGACCGACTCGGCCAACTCGTCGCGCACCGGCCCGGGCCGGTCGTCGAACTCGACCGCGCCGCTGATGTAGATGCAGCCCGAGTCGATTTCGGCCGAGGTGCGCTTCATCCAGTTGGCGAACAGGGCGCGCAGCCGCGGCAGGCCGCGCGGCGACTGCAGGGCGGGATAGAACACCTCTTGCTCGAAGCGGTTGTGGTACTCGCGCACCACCGAGATCTGCAGTTCCTCGCGCGAGCCGAAATGGGCGAACACGCCCGACTTGCTCATGCCGGTGACCTCGGCCAGCGCACCGATCGACAGGCCCTCGAGCCCGATCTGCGCGGCCAGGTTCAGCGCGGCGTCGACGATGACGGCCTTGGTCTGCTGGCCCTTGTGGGGCGCACGGGTGCTGCGGGAAGGCGCTGCGGTGGAAGGCATGGAAGGTCGCAAATAAAACGAACGGTCGTTCTATTTTGCGACGTTTGATGGCCGGCGAATGAAAGTCCTACTGCCGCGGCAGGTTATCGGAGCCCAAAAAAAAGCAGGCCCGGCACGCACCAGGCGTGACCAGGCCAAAAAGGCGGCGCAGGCTCGCGCCGCGTTCTCGTACTCAATAGACGGTGGCCGGCGCCAGTTCCGGGCCGTCGCGCCGCGCCGCGGAGGGCAGCGGCTGCTCCAACCACGACAGGCGGTACAGCAGGACCAGCGCCATCACCGCGCCGGCGAACTGGTACGACTGCAGCACGTTCCACACCGAGCCGGCCGCCAGGTTGGTCGGCCCCACGAAGGACTGGCAGGACAGCGTCAGCGTCACGAACAGCACCGGCATCGTCCACGCACCGAAGGGCTGGCGTTTGACCGCCGCCGGGAACACGACCGCGAAGACCGGCAGCAGCAAGGCGTAGTGGTGGTCCCACGCGATGGGCGAAGCCATCGTCAGCGTCAGCATGACCAGCCCCAGGTCGGTCGTGCTCGGGCGCTTGCCGATGCGCCAGACCAGGGCCAGCACCAGCAGCAAGGCCGAAGTCACGACGGTCGCCAAGTGAACCACCTGGTGGTAGGGCGGGAAGTCCGTGCCCGACCACAGTTGCCCCGCGCCCTGCAGGTTGACGCCGTTGAAGTAGAAGCGGTGCATCAGCCCGTTGACGGACTGGTTGATGAAGTAGCTCTCGCCATGCCGGCCCAGGAAGGACACGACCGACACGTAGTCGAACACGTTGTTCCAGCCGTACACGGCGAGGGCCAGCAGCCCCGCGACGCCGGTCGCGACGGTGGCGAAGAGCGCGAACTGCCATTGCCGGCGCAGCAGTGCCCACAGGACGACCACGCCCCATTGCGGCTTGATGATGCAGCACAGGGCCATCAGCACACCGGCCAGGCGCGGCTGGTCGCGCTGCCAGGCGAGCAGCGCCAGGCCGGCGGCCAGCGTCATCAGCGTCTGGATCTGGCCGTGGTATTCGGAGCGCAGCAGCGGATAGAAAAGCAGCGTGCTCGCGAGGCTCATGGCGATCAGCGCGCCCTTGGACATCTTGGGCAGCTTCAACTCGCGGCCGCCCGACGACGCCTGCATCGCGCCCATGAAGAGCTTGAAGAACACCAGCGCGATCGCCACCAGGCTGAGCCGCGAGACGATCTGGAAGATCGTGACCACGCTCTCGCCCGACAGGCCGAAGAGCCACTGCGGCAGGTCCAGCGGCAACAGCGCCGTCAGCGGGTACTGGAACTTCACGTGCTGGCCGAAGAAGACGCCTTGGTACAGCAGCGTGTCCGGATGCGCCTGCAGGAAGGCCGAGGCGCGCAGCATCGGCATCCACGAGTCCTCGCCGGCGTGGCTCGACAGCACGATGCGGAGGTAGCCCAGCGAGGTCTCGCGCTGCGCGCCCACCGCGAGCGCGAGCAACGCGCTGAGCGCCACGCCGCCGACCAGGCAGATCAGCCACAGGCGCCAGGTGCTTTCCAGCCGCTGCGTCTCGCGCGACGACACCAGGCCCGGAATGCCGGGACGGTGGCGCCACAGCACGAACAGCAAGCCGGCACACAGCAAAGTGAGCGCCACCGACGCGATGAGGATCTTCATGTTCTTGTTACCGGAGAGGGCCTAAGGAAGGAAGAAAGAGACGTGGAGCGAAGGCGGCAACGGCTCAGTTCGCCATCCACAGCGCCACCGCGCCGATGCCCACCGCGACCCGGCTGACCCAGTCGCGGGCTGCGAAGACCACCGGGTCGTCGTGCAGCACGCCGCGGATGGCCTTGAGCCAGATGCGCACGGTCCAGAACAGGAAGACGGGAATCAGCACCCACAGCCAGGTCGGGTTGTCGTAGCGCGACAGCATCTGCTGGTCTTGCAGGTACAGGCTCAAGAGCAGCGCGGACATCTGGCCTGCGGCCACGCCGGTGCACAGCACGAAGGTCTCGTCGCCCGGATGGTAGCCGCGGTCACGCTTGAGCTGGCCTCCGTCGCCGGCGGCGGTGGTGATTTCGACGTAGCGCTTGGCCAGCGCCAGGCTCAGGAAGATGAAGAGCGAGAAGGAAAGAATCCAGAACGACAGCGGCTGCCCGGTGGCCTCGGTGCCTGCCGCCACGCGGATCGTGTAGAGCGCGGCCAGCGAGAACACGTCCACCACGGCGCGCCGCTTCAAGAACACCGAGTAGGCGGTGGTGAGCGCCGCGTAGACCAGCAGCACCAGCACGAAGGATTCGGGCAACAGGGCGAACGACATCGCCACCGATGCGATGCCCAGCGCGGCCGACATCGCGAGGCCGGTGGCCGGCGAGATGTCGCCGGCCGCGAAAGGCCGTCGTCGCTTGCGGTGGTGGCGCCGGTCCGATTCGAGGTCCAGCAGGTCGTTGAGCACGTAGATGCCCGAAGCCATCAGGCTGAAGGCGACGAAGGCCAGCGCGGCGTCGACGACGAGCGTGGCCGTCAGTTCGTGCAGCAAGGGCATCAGCGGCAGGAAGACCAGCAGGTTCTTGAGCCACTGGTGCGCGCGCAGGCCGTACAGGTAGCGGCCGAGCCCCGCGCGGCGCGGCTGGATGACCGTCTCGACCTGGGTCACGCCGGCGGCGCGGCGCGCGAGCGTGCCCGAACGGCTGACCACCACCGCGGCCGTGGCGCCTTGCCAGACCTTCATGTCGGCGGAATGGTCGCCCGCATACGCGAAGCCCTGGCCGCCGGCATCGGCCTGGATGGCCGCCAGCTTGGCCGAGCCCTTGACGTTGCGTTCGCCGTCGGAGGCCAGCACCGAGTCGAACAGGCCCAGGTGTTCGGCCACGCGATGCGCCACGCGGGCATCGCTGGCCGTGGCCAGAATGGTGCGGCGGCCCGATTCGCGGGCTTCGCGCACCAGGTCGAGCACCTCTTGCCGGTAAGGCAGCGTGGTCACGTCCAGGCTCGTGCGCCGCGCGACCTCCTGCTTGAGCACGGCGCGGCCCTTGAGCAGCCAGCCCGGCAACTGGAGCAGCGCCAGCGGCGATGAACGCACGAGCTTGAGCAGCGATTCGTGCAGCGAGTCGGTGGCGATCAGCGTGCCGTCGAGGTCGACGTACAGGGGCAGGGATGCGTTCATTTCAGCCTCGCGCGAGCACGACGACACCGACCAGGATGATCGAGATGCCCAGGATGCGCGAGGCGGTCAGCGCCTCGCCGAAGAAGTGCCAGGCCAGCACGGCCGCGATGACGTAACCCATCGACAGCATCGGGTAGGCCACCGTCACGTCGACCTTGGTCAGGGCCACGATCCAGAGCCCGGCGCTGACGAAATAGCAGCACAGCCCCAGCACGATCCAGGGCTGGGTGGCCGCATTCCACGCGGCTGAAAACAGCGAAGCGCCATTGAAGGCGACGGTGCCGAGCGACTGCGCGCCGGCCTTCAGCATCAGCTGCGCTGCCGAATTCAGCAGCACGGCGGCCAGGATGATCGAGAAGGCGGACAGGGTCATCATGAAACTTGAAGTCTTTTTAGTTACCGCAAGTATCATGCCCCAGTATTACTTTTGTCCGACACCTCCTGCAGGCCGATTGAATGCAAAAGTTGACATTTCCGCCATTCGCTGCCGAACGGCTCGTCAACGGGTCAGGCCGCAGTCAGCCCTCGTAGCGCTGGCCGGTCGCCATCAATTCCGGCGTGCCGATCACGGCGTTGAGCCCGTCGAAATCCAGCATCCGGTCGCGCCAGGGTTGCGTGGTGCGGTGCCGCTTCAGGCTGCCGTAGTAGCCCTGCAGGGTGTGGACGACCGCCCTCGCCGTCCCGCCTGGAAAGATCGCGATGCGGAAACCGTGGGCCTGCAGCGCGTCGGCGTCCTGCACGGGCGTCTTGCCACCCTCGACCATGTTGGCCAGCAGCGGAATGCGGTCGGCGAAGCGGCGGCAGGCCGCGTCCATCTGCTCGGGCGAGCGCAGCGCCTCGATGAACAGCGCGTCGACGCCGCAGGCGAGGTAGGCCTCGGCGCGGTCCAGCGCCGCGTCCAGGCCCTCGACTGCCACCGCATCGGTGCGCGCCAGGATCAGCGTCTGATCCGAAGCGCGCGCATCGAGCGCGGCCTTGAGCTTGCCTGTCATCTCGCCCACCGGCACCACCGTCTTGCCGTCGAGGTGCCCGCAGCGCTTGGGAAAGCCCTGGTCCTCGATCTGCACCATGGCCGCGCCCGCGCGCTCGAAGCCGCGCACCGTGCGCTGGGTGTTCAGCGCGTTGCCGAAGCCCGTGTCGGCATCGACGATGACCGGCAACGCCACCCGCTCGCAGATGCGCGCGAGCGTGTCGGCCACCTCGGTGTACGTGGTCAGCCCCACGTCGGAGCGGCCCAGCCGCGCGTAGGCGATGGAGGCGCCCGACAGATAGAGCGCCTCGAAGCCGGCCTGCTCGGCCACCAGTGCGCTCAGCGCGTCGTAGACGCCGGGCGCCAGGACGATGTCGCGCGAGGCGAGGCGTGACTTGAGGGAAATAGGATTCGTCATGTGCTGTCCTTGTCCTTTCGCGCGCCGGTCGATGCGGCCAGCGTGGCCGCCGCGATGGCGCCGCCGGCCACCGCGCTGAGCAACCCGTTGCCCGAGAGATAGCCCCACACGGCGTCGCCCGACACACCGCCCGCCGCGCCGCCTGCGGCCAGCAGGTTGGGCAGCGGCGTGCCGTCGGCGCGCAGCACGTGCATGTCGGGCGCGACGTCCAGCCCGCCCTGCGTGTGGAACAGCGCGCCCGTCACCTTGACCGCGTAGTACGGCGCGGAGAGCCCGCGGCGGAACACGCGCCCGTCGGGCTGCGGGCCGACCGCGCGCATCGAATCGAGCGTGGCCTGCAGTGTCGGCACGTCGCAATGGCTGCTGCCGATGCACGCCGCCAGCTGCGCCACGGTGTCGCAGCGGCGCAGCGCGCCTGCCGCCTCGGCCTCGCAGAAATCGGGAAATTCGCGGGCCAGCGTCAACAGCGACGCATCGAACACGTTCCAGGCCACGCCGCCCGGTTGCGCCAGCACCTTCACCGCGGCTTCGGAGTAGCCCTGGGTCTCGTCGTGGAAGCGGCGCCCTTCGCGGTTGAGCTGCACGCCGCCTTCCATCATCACGGCCCAAGACATCAGCGCACCCTGCGGCGTCACCCAGGAGCCGTGCCCCTGGTAGCCGCCCAGGTCGCGCAGCCGCGCGCCCAGCGCCCGGCCCCAGAGGATGGCGCTGCCGTCGTTGCCGACATGGCCGCCGAAGGTGGCTTGGGCCATCTCGGGCAGCAGTTCGCGCACCATGTCCGCGTTGCCGCCGAAACCGTTGCAGGCCAGCAGCAGCGCATCGCAGGCGAGGCCTTCTTCACGGCCGTCGGGGCGGCGGTAGCCGAGGCCGATCACGCGGTCCGCCTCGTCGAGCCACAGCGTTTCGACCAGCGCCTGGGTCAGCACAGGAATGTCCGCCGCCTCGGCCGCCGCTTGCAAGGCCGCCATCAGCGACGCGCCGGTCTTCTGCGGCAGCGCGTGCATGCGATGGACGCCATGCCCCGGATACAGAAAGCCGTCGAGCAGCACCCAGTCCAGTCCATGCCGGGCCTGCAGCGCATCGAGCGCCGGGCCGATGGCCTCGGCGTAGGCGCGCACCAGCGCCGGCGCGGCACGGCCATGCGCCTTGGCCTGGATGTCGGCAGCGAAGCGCTCGGCGCTGTCGTCGATGCCGCGTGCGCGCTGCACGCGCGTGCCGGTCGCCGGGATGAAGCCCGACGACAGCGCGGTCGATCCGCTCGGCTGTGCATCGCGCTCCAGCACCACGCAGTCGATGCCGGCGTCGTGCAGCATCAGCGCCGCCGTCAGTCCGCAGGCGCCCGCGCCGACGATGGCCACCGCGGTCCGCGCCTCGGCATCGATTCGCGATGCCCGGCGCACGCTGCGAAGCGGCATCTGCGTCATGCCAGCCGGCGGATCAGTTCCGCGCAGTCGAGCACTTCGGCCACGTTGCGCATGTCGGCCAGCGCGGTATCGTGCCGCTCTTCGCCGAAGGCCGCGCAGCCGTCGGCCAGCACCAGCGTGCGGTAGTCGCGCATGTGGGCATCGCGCACCGTGCTGGCCACGCCGCCGTTGGTGACGATGCCGCACACGGCCACGGTGTCGATGCCGGCGCGGCGCAGCACCCAGTCGAGCTGGGTGTTGAAGAAGGCCGAGTAGGCGACCTTGGAGACCGTCACCGCGATGAGGCCCGCCAGCGCATCGACGTTGGCCTGGCCCCAACTGCCGGGCGCGAAGTCGCCCTTGCGCAGGAAGGGGCGCAGTGCCTTCAGGTGCGGCGACACCATCGGCTCGCCGGCCGCGTCGGGCCACAGCGTGAACTGGCTTGCGGCGACCAGGCCGCCGGCCGCCTTGAGCGTGTGGGCCACGCCGGCCACGCGCTCGGGCAGCGGTGCCGCCGCGGGGTTGGTGTCGCCGCCTCGGGCGTAGGCGCCGTTGGGGTCGAGGAAGTCGTTTTGCAGGTCGATGATGACCAGGGCGGTCCGGGGGGCGTGGATGCGGTTGTCGGTGGTCATTGGTCGGCGTTCATTGAATAGCGGTCGCGCGGTATTGCTCCCTCTCCCTCCGGGAGAGGGAGTAAGGCAGGGCCGCGCCTCAACTTCATGCGGCCCTCACCAGCAAGTTGCCGAAGGCATCCACCTCCGCCTCGAAGCCCGGCTCCAACCACACCGTGGTATCCGCCTGCTCAAGGATCGCCGGCCCCGCAATGCGCGTGCCCACCGGCAACGCGAGCCGCGCATACCGCGTCGCCTCATGCCACCGCCCCTCGTGAAACACCCGCTGCGTCCCCAGCGGCGCCACGCTGCCCTCGCCTTCCGGCGCCAGCACCGCCAGGTCGAACTTGGGCCGCACGCCGATGCGCGCATAGCGCAGGTTCATCACGCGGATGGCGATGCCGTCGAGCACGCGGCCGAAGGCGGCTGCATAAGCCTCTTCGAAGGCGACGCGAATCGCCTCGCGCGTGAGCGCCCCCGCATCGCGCAGCAGCACCGGCAACGTGTGGGTCTGGCCGGCGTAGAGCATGTCCAGCGCGATCACCTCGCGCACCGCGTCGAAGCGCACGCCCGACGAGTCCAGCCGCTGCTGGCAGCCCGCGGCCAGCTCGGCCACGCGCCGCTGCAGGCCCTCGACGTCGAGCGCATCGAGCGGCTGGTTCAGCGTCTGCACCGCGTCGTGCCGCATGTCGGCGATCACGCAGCCCAGCGCCGAAGTCACGCCCGGGTAGCGCGGCACGATGCCCGTGGCCACGCCGACCTCGCGCATCATGGCGCACACGTGCAGCGCGCCGCCACCACCGAAGGGCATGTAGGCAAAACGGCGCGGGTCGTGGCCGCGCTCGATCGACACCAGCCGGATCGCGCCGGCCATGCGCGCATTGGCCACCGTCAGGATGGCCTCGGCGGCCGCATGCACCTCCAGGCCCAGCGGCTGGGCCACGTGTTCCGCGATGGCCTCGCGCGCCTTGCCGGCGTCGAGTGCCGCCAGCAGGCCGCCGCCCAGCGGACGGTCGGCCGCGATGCGCCCCAGCAGCACGTTCGCATCGGTCACCGTCGGCCGCGTGTTGCCGCGCCCGTAGCACGCCGGGCCGGGCACGCTGCCGGCCGACTCGGGCCCCACCTGCAGCATGCCGCTCGCATCGACCGAGGCGATCGAGCCGCCGCCCGCGCCGATGGTCTCGATCTGGATCATGGGCGAGCGGATCACCATGCCGAACTCGATCGCGGTCTGCGCCGCCAGCGCGGCCTCGCCGTTTGCGATCAGCGACACGTCGAAGGAGGTGCCGCCCATGTCGCCGGTGATCGCGTTCGGAAAACCCGCCGCGCGCGCGATCTCGGCGCAGGCGATCACGCCGGCTGCCGGGCCCGACAACGCGGTGCGCACCGGCAGCTCGCCGGCCGTGGCGCGCGACATCACGCCGCCGTTGCTCTGCACCACCAGCAACTCGCCGGCGAAGCCCTGCGCGCGGAGGTCGCCTTCGAGCCGTTCGAGGTAGTTGCCCACCACCGGCTGCAGCGCCGCGTTGAGCGTGGCGGTGGAGCAGCGCTCGAACTCGCGGATCTCGGGCAGCACCTCGCTGGCCGAGGTCACGTGCGCGTTCGGCCAGAGCGCGCGCACCTCGGCCACCGCGCGCCGCTCGTTCTCGGGGTTGGCGTAGGTGTTGATGAAGAAGACGCAGACGGCCTCGCAGCCTTCGGCCAGCAGCGCGCGCGCCTGCTCGCGCACCTGGTCGAGGTCGACCGGCGTGTGGATGCTGCCGTCGGCCAGCACGCGCTCGTCCACCTCGCGCCGCAGCTGCCGCGGCACCACCGGCACGAAGCTGCCGCGCAGGCCCCAGGTCTGCGGGCGGTCGCGCCGGCGCATCTCCAGCACGTCGCGAAAGCCGCGCGTGGTGAGGATGCCGGTCTTCGCCACCTTGCGCTCCAGCAAGGCGTTGGTGCCGACGGTCGTGCCGTGCACGATGGTCGCGATGGCGGCGGCCGAGTCGGCCACGCGCTGCACGCCGTTCATGAAGCCGCGCGCTTCCTCGCCGCGCGTGGAAGGCACCTTGACGATGCGTGCCGTTCCCGCAGCTTCGTCGAGTACGAAGAGGTCAGTGAAGGTGCCACCGACGTCGACCCCGACGACCAGCCCTGCGGTGTTCTTGCTGTCTGCTGCGTTCATTCGGAATCCTCGGCGCTTTCTTCGCCCACGTAGCCCATGGCCCGGTCGCGTGCCCGCGCCTCGCGCGAACGCTCGGCCGGTGCACCCCAGCCGCCGCCGCCCGGCGTCTCCAGCCGCACGCGCTCGCCGCGCACCAGGTGGATGCCGCGCATCTTCGACACCATCGGCGGCACATGCCACTGCCCGTCGTTCTCGTAGCGGAACACGTTGAGCGCCCCTTCCCCGCCGCCGGCGATGCCCTTGGGCGGTGAGCTGCCGCGCTCACCGAACACGAAAACCTCCGCGTCTTTCTCGAGCAGCTCGATCTCGTAGACCGCGCCCAGCCCGCCGCGGTGCTCGCCGTCGCCGCCCGAGCCGGTGCGCAGGCTCCATTCGGTGAAGCGCACCGGGTACGCCGCCTCGAGGATTTCCAGCGGCGGGATGGTGGCGGTGGAGATCGGCGCATTGCCGTGCGACAACCCGTCGCCGCCCGAATGCGCACCGTGCCCGCCGCCGAAGAAGCTGAACATCACCCAGCGCTGCCCTTCGCGCCCCGCATCGCTGCGGTGCCCGGCGATCGACAGTGCATTGATGGTGCCGTAGGCCTGCGCCACCGCGCGCCGCGGGTCGGCCTGGGCCGCCGCGCTGAAGATCACGTCGATCATGCGCAGGATGGTCTCGGTGTAGCCGCCCACCGGCCGCGGCCGCTCGGCGCTGATCACCAGCCGGTCGGGGATGCGGAAGTCCACCGCATCGAGCACACCCGCATTGGCCGGCACGTCGGGGAACAGGTGCTTGAGCGCCACGTAGCAGGCCGCGACCGCGGTCGCGCGCGAGATGTTGACCGGGCCGGCGCACTGCGGCGACGTGCGCGAGAAGTCGAGTTCGAGCCGGTCGCCGGCCACCGTCATGTCGAGCGCGATGGTGAGCGGCTCGGGCGAGATGCCGTCGTTGTCGAGCAGGTCCTCGAAGCTGTAGCGGCCGTCGGGCAGCGAGGCGATGTGCGAACGCATCAGCTTCAGCGCGCGGCCGCGCAGCTCGCCCAGCGCCTGCAGCACCAGCGCGTCGCCGTACTCGTCGAGCAGGCCGTGCAGCCGCTTCGCGCCCAGTTCCAGCGCCGCCAGCTGGCCGTTGAGGTCGCCCCACAGGCTTTCGGGCAGGCGCGTGTTGGCGCGCAGGATGGCCAGCACGTCCTGGTCGAGCACGCCGCCGCGCACGATGCGCACGGGCGGAATCTGCACCGCCTCCTGCCAGCATTCGGTGGCCGCCGGGTTGTAGTTGCCGGGCACCGCGCCGCCCACGTCGTGCCAGTGCGCGGCCGAGGCCATGTGGCACCACAGGCGGCCATCGCGGAAGAAGGGCCGCACCAGCTTGAAGTCGTTGGCGTGCGTGCCGCCGTCGTAGGCGTCGTTGCTGATCCAGATGTCGCCGTCCTGCATGCCGCCGCGCGTTTCGGCCGCAGCCGCGGTGGCACGCACCGCGAAGGCCATGGCGCCCACGAACACCGGCAGGCCCGACTTGCCCTGCACCAGCGTGTCGCCGGTCTGCGCGTCGTACAGGCCGTGGCAGGCGTCGTGCGCCTCCGCGATGATGGGATTGAAGGCGCTGCGGTAGAGCGTGGCGTCCATCTCGTCGGCCACCTGTTCGAGGCGGCCGCGCAGCACGGCGAGGGTGACGGGGTCGAGGCTTGTGCTGTCGTTCATGTTCGGGTTCATGGTCAATCCACCTGGGCACCGCTGCTCTTCACCACCGCGGCCCACTTGTCGATCTCGCGCTTCACGTGCGCACCGAACTCCGCCGACGTGGAGCCCACCGGCTCGGCGCCCAGCGCGGCCAGCTTCTCGCGCACCGCGGGTTGCTTGAGGATGCGCTGCACTTCGGCCGAGAGCTTGTCGACGACGGGCTTGGGCGTGCCCTTAGGCGCGAACAGGCCCGACCAGGCATCGGCGTAGAACCCCTTGTAGGTCTCGGCGATGGTTGGCAGCTCGGGCAGTGCCGGCGCGCGCTTGAGGCTGGTCAGCGCGATGGCGCGCAGCTTGCCGGCCTGGATGTGCGGCAGGGCCGACGGCAGGCCGTCGACCATCATCTGCACCTGGCCGGCCAGCAGGTCGGTCACGGCCGGTGCGCTGCCCTTGTAAGGCACGTGCGTCACGTCGATGCCCGCGGCGGTCTTGAGCATCTCCATGCCCAGGTGCGCGGCAGTGCCGTTGCCCAGCGATGCGTAGTTGAGCTTGCCGGGCTCGCGCTTGGCCAGCGCCACCAGTTCGGCCAGGTTCTTCGCCGGCACCGAGGGATGCACCACCAGCACGTTGGGCACCACCGCCACCTGGGCGATCGGCACGAAGTCCGTCACGGGGTCGTAAGGCATCTTGCTGTAGAGCGAGGTGTTGATGGCGTGCGAGCCGGTCACGCCCATCACCAGCGTGTAGCCGTCGGGCGCCGACTTGGCGACGATGTCCGAGCCCACGTTGCCGCCGGCACCGGCGCGGTTGTCCACCACCACCGGCTGGCCCCAGGCCTCGGACATCTGGGTGGCGACCAGCCGCGCCGCGGCATCGGTGGCACCACCTGCCGGGAAGGGCACGACGATGCGGATCGGCTTGTTCGGAAAGTCGCCGGCGCCCTGGGCGGCGGCGGCCAGCGGCAGGCACACGAGCAGCGTGCTTGCGAGTTGGCGCAGGGATTTCATGGGAGGCTTTCGGTCGATGTCAGGAATGAGAAGGGTCGAGCTGCCGCCACAGGGCGCGCAGTTCGACGTCGTGGCTGTCTCCGGTGCTTTCGGTGTTCTTGCCGCCGAGCAGCGCCTCGCAGAAGCGCGCGGCGCGCTCGGCATCCAGGCTGCGCGCGGCGTAGCGGCAGAACTTGTCGATGAGCGCGGCGCGATCGAGCGGATGGCCGGCATCGCCCGGAATGGCGTCGACCGCCTGCTGCAGCGTGTCGGCCGCGCGGTGCAGGCGCAGCGTCGCGCCGCGTGCGTTGCGGGCCGTGCGCCCGGCATCGGGCTCCAGCGCCACCAGCGATTCGAGCCGCCGCAACTCGGCATCGTCGAAGCGCGGCCCTTCGTAGACCGTGGGATCGATGTCGCCGAAGCGCAGCATCGCAGCCAGGCCGAAGCTCAACGAGAACTGCGCCTGGATCGGCGTGCGCGGCGCGCGGTTGCCGCAGTAGGTGATGGCTTCCTGGTAGACCTGCAGCACGATGCGCTCGATGGAACGCGTGTCGCCGTCGAGCTGCGCGCGCAGCATGCGCGCCGCGACCGCGCCGTAGTGAACGTGGCGCACCGCGGCGAACGGCTTGAGGTAGGCGTCCTGCAATAGCGCGACATCGGCGGCCGGCAAGGCCTGTGGTGCCGCGGCCGCATGCCATTGCGCATAGTGGGCCAGTGCATCGGCCGGCGCATCGATGCCGGCCGCGCTGGCGAAGGCCGCCTGCAGGCCCAGCGTCGCGGAGTGGCCCAGGTAGGTGTTGCGCGCTGTGCGCCCCTGCGCCACCGGCAGGTAGAGGCTGGTCGCGAGCTGGCAGGCCGCGATGTCGATGGCCTGCGCGATGCCCGCGGCCGGCAGGCCGATCAGCCGCGCCACGCCGGCGGCGACGCCCAGTGCCGGCCAGTTGGCATCGACGTGCATGCCGGGCCGGATGCGCAGCCAGGCCCCGCACCGCGCGCCGACCTCGTAGCCGAGCACGAAGGCGTCGGCGAACTCGGCCAGCGTCGAGCCGCGCTGCAGGCCCAGCGGCAGCAGCGCGGCCACCAGCGGAACGCCGGGGCGACCGTGGGCGAGTGCGTGGCCTTCGCAGGCTTCGTCCCACGTAGCGGCCATGGCCAGGACCTGCGCCGCGGCCTGCACGCCCAGCGCTGGCCCGCCCGGCAGGCGAAAGCTGCCAGGCTCGCAGCCGCCGAGCAGGTCTTCGAGCCGGCGCACTTCGGCGGCATGGCGGCCCGCGATGGCGCAGCCCAGCGTGTCGGCCAGGAGGCGGCGCGCCTGCATCGAGGCCTCGGCGGTGGCCCGGCGCGCCGCGTGCAGCGCGACCGTTTCGCGCAGCACGGCGAGGTGGCCGTCCCACCGGCGCAAGCCGTCGGTGTCAGCCGCCATGGCCGTCCTCGACGCGCTGCCGCAACTGCGCGAGCAGTCCGCCGGCGCGCACCATGTCCATGAGGAAGCCGGGCACCGGCTCGCACGCCAGGACGCGGCCGTCGGCACCTTGCACGGACGGTCCGTTCTCGTCCAGGGAGACCTGCTCACCGTCCTGCATCGATTCGGCCTCGGCGCAGGTCAGCAGCAGCAGCCCCAGGTTGAAGGCGTTGCGAAAGAAGAGCCCGCTGTACGACGGTGCGATCACCGCCGCCACGCCCAGATGCACCAGGACCGCTGCGGCCTGCTCGCGCGACGAGCCGATACCGAAATTGGGGCCGGCCACGATCACGTCGCCCGGCCGCACCTCGCGCGCGAACTCGGGGCGTACGGCTTCGAGGCAATGCGTCGCGATGACGTCGATGCCGTGCTTCATCGCATGGCCCGGCGCCAGCGCGTCGGTGTCGATGTCGGGGCCGAGGCGCCAGACACGGTGCGTCGCGTCTGCTTTCACTGCAGCACCTCCCGCGGATCGGTCACGCAACCGCGCAGCGCCGAGGCTGCCACGGTGTACGGCGAGCCCAGGTACACCAGCGCATCGGGCGAGCCCATGCGCCCCTTGAAGTTGCGTGCGGTGGTGGAGATCACGGTCACGTCGTCCAGCGGATCGCCGTAGCCCGAACAGGCGCCGCACGCGGTCGCAAAGAGCTCGGCACCGGCATCGACGAGCACCTGCAGCACGCCCTCCTGCTGCGCGCGCGCCTGGTCTTGCAGGCTGGCCGGCGCCACCATCAGGCGCACGCCGGGCGCGACCTTGCGCCCGCGCAGCACCTGGGCCGCGGCGCGCAGGTCTTCGAGCTTGGCGCCGGTGCAGGCGCCGATGTAGGCCACGTCGACCGGCGTGCCCGCATCGTGGCTCACGCCATGCGTGTTGGCCGGACTGTGCGGCGCGGCGACCTGCGGCTCGAGCGTGCTTGCGTCGAAGCGATGCGTCTCGCAGGCCGCGCCTTCGTCGGTGAACCAGGGCGTGGTGTCCACCTCGCGCACACCGGCCTCGGCCAGGAAGGCGACGGTGGTCGCATCGGGCGCGATCAGCCCGGCCTGCGCGCCCAGCTCGGCGCTCATGTTCGACATCGTCATGCGCTCCTGCATCGACAGCGCCGTTACCGCGGGCCCGCAGAACTCGACCGCCTGGTAGCGCCCGCCGTTCATGCCGAAGCGGCCGATCATCGACAGCATCATGTCCTTGGCGGTCACGCCGGCCGGCAGCGCGCCGTCCCACCACATGCGGATGGTCTCGGGCACGCGCAGCCAGATCTGGCCGGTGACGACCACGCCCAGCATCTCGGTGCTGCCCACGCCGAACATGTAGGCGCCGAAGGCCCCGCCCGTGGGCGAATGCGAATCGCCGCCCACGCACAGCATGCCGGGGCGGATGTGGCCGTGCTGCGGCACCACCACGTGGCAGATGCCCTGGCTGTCGTACACGTGCGGCAGCTGCTGGTCGCGCGCCCAGTCGCGTGCGATGCGCACGATGCGGCGCGAGTCCTCGTCGCGCTCGGGCACGTAGTGGTCCATCACCAGCACCACGCGCTGCTTGTCCCAGATCTGCGCGCCCAGCTCTTCGAGCATGGGCTTCAGGCGGCGCGGGCCCGAGGAGTCGTGGAACATCGCGAGGTCCACGTTGCAGGTCACGATCTCGCCCACCGCGACCCGCTCGCGGCCGCAGGCACGGGCGATCAGCTTCTGCGCCAGGGTCTGGGCGGACGTCATTCCGGCTTCGCCCCGGAGAACTTGACCACCTTGCCCCAGCGCACGATCTCGCCCTTGACGAACTCGGTGAACTGCTCGGGCGAGTTGCCGACGGGAATCGCGCCTTCGGTCTCCAGCCGCTTGCGCATCTCGGGCTGGGCGATGGCCTGGCGCGCCGCGTCGCTGATGCGCTTGGCGACATCGGGCTGCAGCCCACCCGGCCCGAACAGACCGAACCACGCGCTCGACTCGTAGCCCGGCAGCGTCTCCGCGATGGCCGGCACCTCGGGCAGCGAAGGCAGGCGCTTCGCGGTGGTCACGCCCAGCGCCTTGAGCTTGCCGGCCTTCACGTGGGCCTGCACGTTGCCCACCGCGGCGAACATCAGCTGCACCTGGCCGGCCAGCACGTCCTGCACCGCAGGCGCGGTGCCGCGGTAGGGGATGTTGACGATGAAGGTGTTCGACTGCATCTTGAAGGCATCGCCCGCCATGTGCAGCGAGGAGCCGATGCCGCCGATGGCGAAGTTGAGCTGCCCCGGCTTGGCCTTGGCCAGTGCGATCAGCTCGCGCACGTTGGCGGCCGGCACCGACGGATGCGCCACCAGCACCGAGGGCGAGGTCGCGACGCAGGTCAGCGCGCTGAAGTCCTTGATGGGGTCGAAGGGCAGCGAAGGGTAGAGCGTCGCGTTGATCGCGTGGCTGGTGAAGCTCATCAGCAGCGTGTTGCCGTCCGGCGCCGCCTTGGCCACCGCCTCGGCCGCGATGTTGCCGCCGGCGCCGGGCCGGTTCTCGACGATCACCGTGCGGCCCAGCACCGGGCCCATGCTGGCGGCCAGCGTGCGCGCCAGGGTGTCGGTGGAACCGCCGGCGGGCGCGCCGACCAGGATGCGCACCGGCGCGCCGCCGACCTGGGCGCGTGCGCCGGTGGCCAGCGCGGCGGCTGCGGATGCGATGAGGATGTCTCGACGTTTCATGGCAGGTGGCCTCCTTGGCTCGATGTCTCTTGAATCGGAATTGGCGGGCTCACAGCCCCAGGTACGCGCGCCGCAGTTCGTCGCTTGCCAACAGCGCCTGCGGCTCGCCCGAGAAGCGCACGCTGCCGTTCTCCAGCACGTAGGCGCGGTCGGCGATCTCCAGCGACTGGCCCACGTTCTGCTCCACGAGCAGCACGGCCAGGCCGTCGTCGCGCAGTTGCCGGATCAGCGCGAACATTTCTTCGACCAGCAGCGGCGACAGGCCCAGCGAGGGCTCGTCGAGGATCAGCAGCACCGGCTCCGCCATCAGGCCACGGCCGATGGCGAGCATCTGCTGCTCGCCGCCGCTCATGGTGCCGGCGTGCTGGCCGCGGCGTTCCTTGAGCCGCGGGAAGATGGTGAACACGCGCTCCAGGTTGAGTGCGCGGCGCTCGCGTGCGCGGGTGAAGGAGCCGAGTTCGAGGTTCTCCAGCACGCTCAGGTTGGGGAAGACCTTGCGGCCCTCGGGCACCTGGATCAGGCCGGCCTTCACGACGTCGCGGTAGTGCGCGCCGCTCAGGTCCTGCCCGTCGAAGCGCACCGTGCCGCTCCAGGCCGGTGCGAGGCCGCAGACCATCTTGTTCAGCGTGGACTTGCCGGCCCCGTTGCTGCCCAGCAGCGCGACCATTTCGCCGGCGTTCACCTGCAGGTCCACGCCGCGCAGCACCTCGGTGCGGCCGTAGCCGCCGCGCAGGGCCTGGATGTCGAGCAACGAGGTCATGCGCGGGCCCCCTGCGCCTTGCGCAGCCGCGCCGCCGTGCCCTGCCCCAGGTAGGCCTCGACCACCTGCTCGTTCGACGTGACCTGCTGCGGGCTGCCCTCTGCGATGAGCTTGCCTTGCGCCAGCACCCACACGTGCTCGGCCAGGTGCATCACCGCCTGCATCACGTGCTCGATCATCAGCACGGTCACGCCGCCATCGGCGATGCCGCGCACCACCGGCATCATCTCGGCGATCTCCTGCGGGTTGAGGCCGGCCAGCACCTCGTCGAGCAGCAGCAGGCGCGGCCGCGTGGCCAGCGCGCGCGCCAGCTCCAGCCGCTTGCGGCCCGCCACGGTCAGGTCGGAGGCGGGCTTGTCGAGCTGCGGCGCCAGGCCGACCTGCTTGGCCACCTGTTCGGCCTGCGCCAGCGCCTGGCCGCGGCTGCGCACGTGCAGGTGCGCGCCGACCGCGATGTTCTCGCGCACCGTCTGCGCGGCGAAGGGCTTGACGATCTGGAAGGTGCGCGTCATGCCCGCGGCCGCATTGCGGTGCGGCTCGCGGCCGGTGATGTCTTCGCCGGCGAAGCGCACGGTACCGGTGTCAGGCTTCAGGAAGCCCGACATCAGCGCGAACAGCGTGGTCTTGCCGGCGCCGTTGGGGCCGATCAGCGCGCACAGGCGCCCTTGGGGCACGGCCAGGCTCACGTCCTGCACCGCCTTCAGGCCGCCGAAGGCGCGCGACACGCTCGACAGCTGCAGCAGCGGCTCAGCCATGGCGCCCGCCCTTCCCGGCCCACAGCTGCCGCACTGACTGGCCCAGCCCCGCGATGCCGCGCGGCAGGAAGATCACGATCAGCACCAGCACCACGCCGTAGATCACCATGTTGATGCCCGGCAGCTCGCCGAACAGGTTGCGCGTGAGGTCGGCGAGCAGGTGCAGCACCACCGCGCCCAGCACCGGCCCCCACAGCGTGCCCATGCCGCCCACGATGGCCGCGACCAGCGCCTCGACCGAGGTCGACGGCCCGTAGGCGATGCCCGGGTCGATGTACTGGAACACCTGCACATAGAAGGCCCCGGCCGCGCCCATGAAGGCGGCAGACAATGCGATCGCGCCTAGCTTCACGCGAAACGGATTCACGCCGACCGCGCGGGCCGCGTCCTCGTTGTCACGCACCGCCTGCAGCCAGGCGCCGAAGCGGCCGTGGCGCAGCCACCAGGTCACCAGCAGCGCCGCCAGCACGAAGCCCAGCATCACCCACAGGTAGCCGGCACGCGAGCCGAACTGGAAGTTGGACGCCGCCTCGCGCAGCGGCACCATCAGCCCCACACCGCCGCCGGTGAACGGCACCGACAGCGCGACGATGCGGAACACCTCCGCGAAGGCCAGCGTGACCAAGGCGAAGTAAGAGCCCTTGAGCCCGTAGCGGAAGCTCAGCGCGCCGACGAACACGCCCACTACCGCCGCACCCGCGATGGCCAGCGGCAGCGCCGCCCACGCGTTGATCCCACCCTGCAGTTGCGCGATGGCCTGCACGTAAGCGCCCGTGCCGAAGAAGAGCGCATGGCCGAACGAGAACTGCCCGCCGAAGCCGCCCAGGATGTTCCAGGCCTGCGCGAGCAGCGTGGCATAGAGCGCCATCATCACGAAGTTGAGCAGCGCGCCCGAGCGCGAAACGAGCGGCACGCAGGCCACCGCGATGGTGAAGAGCGCGATGAGCGCGAGCTGGCGGCCTCCGCTCATGCCTTGGCTCCGAACAACCCCTGCGGCCTGAACAGCACCACCGCGATGAAGATCGCGAAGATGCCGATCTGCCCCAGCGATTCACCGAGGTACAGCCCGCCCAGCGACTCCACCACCCCGACCAGGAAGCCGCCGACCAGCGCACCGACGAAGCTGCCCATGCCGCCCAGCACCACGATGGTGAAGGCCACCAGCACGAAGCCGCTGCCCACCTGCGGGTTGACGTAGTAGGCCGGCAGCAGGAAGCAGGCCGCGGCGCCCAGGCAGGCCAGGCCGATGCCGAAGCTCATCGCGTAGACGTGGTCGACGTCGATGCCCATGAGCTTCGCTCCCTCCTTCTCTTTCGCCACCGCACGGATGGCGCGTCCGAGGTCGGTGCGGCCCATGATCCAGAACAGCAGCGCCGACACGACGAGCGCGCCGGCGAAGGCCACCAGCTTGGGCACCGCGATCATCGCGGGGCCGATGGCGACGGTGGCCAGCGAGTAGGCGGTGTCGACGCTGCGCGTGTCGGACTTGAAGAAGATCAGCGCGAGGTT
The DNA here is from genome assembly GCF_001984055.1 of Variovorax sp. KK3. Lineage (GTDB taxonomy): Bacteria > Pseudomonadota > Gammaproteobacteria > Burkholderiales > Burkholderiaceae_C > Variovorax. The sequence goes on along the minus strand of NZ_LYVO01000008.1, from coordinate 84,379 downwards.
CTCCATGACGATCGCGATGCCGAGTGTCGCCAACAGGATGTTCTCGTCCTTGCCGTGGCCGGCGCGGTTGATGACGATGCGTTGCAGTGCGTAGCCGAGCGCGAACATGCCGGGCACCACGATCGGCAACGCCAGGTACGGATCGATGCCGAGCCGTTCCTTGAGGAAGTACACCGCGTACAGCGCCAGCATCAGGCAGGCGCCGTGGGCGAAGTTGATGATGTGGAGCACGCCGTAGATGAGCGTGAGGCCGAGCGCGATCAGCGCGTACACGGCGCCGGTGGTCAGGCCGTTGAGCAGCGACGGGAAAAGAATGCCGAAATCGAGCACGGTATTACGCCCTCTCCCAGAGGGAGAGGGGACAAAGCGGGGACAAGGGACAAGTCGATCGCATCCTCACGCCTTCAACGGAAACACCGGCTCCACCTCGCGGTAATCGCGCGGAATGATCACCTTGATGTCGTTCTTCACCACCTGCGTCATCAGCGGCTGCGCACCTTCGTTCTGCCCGTTGACGAACTTCGTAGGCCCGTACGGCATGATGTGATTCGAGAAGGTGCTCTTCTCCAGCGCATCGATGATGGCCGCGCGGTCCGTCGACTTCGCGCGCTCCAGTGCATCGGCCAGCAGGCCCATCGCGGTGTAGGTCATGAAGACCTCGTAGCTGAAGAACTGCCCCTTGGCCTCCACCCGCTTCCTGAGTTCCTGCGCGCGCTTGTCCTTCGGGTTGAACCAGTGGTTGCAGTCGATGATGCCGTTGGCCGCGTCGGGAAACTCCTTCACGAACTTGTAGCTCGAGGCCGCGCCGCCCAGCACCGAGAAGATGGCCTTCGGCGACACCTTCTGCTGCTGCATGGTGCGCACCAGCAACGCGTATTCGTTGTAGTAGTTGGCCGGGATCACGATGTCGGGGTTGATCGACTTCATGCGCAGCACGATGTTGTTGAAGTCGCGCGTGGGGTTGGCGTGCTTCACCACTTCCTTCACGTCGAAGCCGTAGCCCGGTAGCTCGCGCGACAGCAGCTGCGCGGTGCCGGCGCCGAACAGCGATTCCTCGTGGATGATCATCACCGTCTTCGCCGGGCTGCCCGCGGCCTTGTTGAGCACCAGCAGGTTGGCCATCGAGAGCTCGGTCGACTTCTTGTAGCCGGGCCCGAAGCGGAAGGTGTTCTTGAGCCCGCGCTCGACGATCTGGTCGGCCACGCCCACGTCGACCACGTGCGGCAGGTTGTACTTGGCTGCGGCCTGCGTGGTCGCCAGGCAGATGGCCGACGCGAAGGCGCCGACGATCGCGCTCACGCCGGCTTCGTTCATCTTCTCGACCTCGGCCGTGCCGGCCTGCGGCTGCGACTGCGCGTCGCCCAGCAACGCCTCGATCTGCGCGCCGCCCAGCGACTTGATGCCGCCGGCCTTGTTGATGTCCTCGATGGCGAGCTGCGCGCCCAGGCGGCATTGCTGGCCCGAGTAGGCCAGTGCACCCGTCACCGGATGCAGCACGCCGACCTTCACGGTCTTGGGCTGCGCGCCCGCCACGAGCGGCAGGGCGACGGCGGAGGCCATGGCGGCGGACTGCGAGATGAAGCGGCGACGAGTGCTCATGGGTTTTCCTTGTTGGTTCGTTGATCGGCTAGTTGAAAGGCGCGGAGACGTCCTTGCTCACCCAGACCTTGGCGTCGATGCTGCCGACGCGCGACAGCTGCATCTCGTAGGCATAGCGGTCGGGCCGGTAGAAGCCGTGCAGCCACTGCACGGGCCGCTCGTTCTGGTCGTACACCAGCCGGCGCACCGCCAGCAGGGCCGATCCGACCGACACCTCCAGGTGCTCGGCCAGCACGTTGTCGGCGAGGCGCGCAGTGATCGTTTGGTGCGCGCGGCCGACCTTCACGCCAGCTTCTTCGAGCAGCACCAGGATCGGCTTCTTCGCCAGCTCTCGCCGGCCGAAGCGGCGGCCGACGTCGTTCGGGACGTAGGTGGTGATGTGCGACAGCGGCCCTTCACGCGTGGAGCGCACGCGCACAGCCTTCTGCACCGCGTCGCCCATCTGCAATTGCAACGCCTCCGCCACCTGGCTCGAGGCCGACACCGTGGCCACGTCGATCACCTTGACTGAGGTATGCAGGCCCATGGTGACGAGGTTTTCGAGCAGGCCGTGGAGGTTGGCCCGCGTCGCGGTCTCCGCCCTCGGTTCGTTCGCGGCGACCTGCAGAACCGCACGCGTGCGCCGCCCCGGGTTGCGCGAGATCAGCCCTTCGGACGACAGCCGCTCGAGCGCCCGCCGCACCGTGACGCGCGCGACGCCGAACTGCGCCATCAACGCCAGCTCGCCCGGCACGCCCTCGGCGAAACGGCCCTCGGCGAGCTGTTCGCGCAGCACCAGGTAGATCTGGTGGTACTTGGGCAGGGGCATCAACGACATCGGAGGGCATCGTTGACCACTTCGAATGTTCTGTCAATGGGACATTTGACGACGCGCGGCGGCACCGTTGAATCGCACAGGCGGCACGGGCGGGGGGCTTGAACCGATTGACAGTTCTGCCCTTCTCTCGCTTCAATGCAATCCATGGTCTTCGCCCGAACCAGGATCCAGCCACCGAATTTCCGCGCCGGCCTGATCGAGCGCACCCAACTCGAAGAGCGGCTCCATCGCGCACTGCATCGGCGCCAGCTGCTGGTCGTGGTGGCGCCGGCAGGCTACGGCAAGACGGCGGTGCTCTCGCAACTCATCGCGCGTCTCGGCCCTCGCGATGCATCTGCGTGGGTCACCTCCGACAGGCAGGACGACCTGCGCCGCCTGCTGGCCTACCTGGGCGAAGCCCTGGAACCCTACGATCCGCCATGGCGCGTGGCGCCCGACAGGCTGGTCGAGGCCGTACGGCAGGGCGGCAGCCTGCTCGACAGCGCCGGCGAGTTTGCCAACGTGCTAGCGGCGATGCCTGTCGAACGCGGCGTGATCGTGCTCGATGACGTGCACTGCATCGAGGTGCCCCAGGTCTTCGAGTTTCTCGGACTGTTGATCGAACGTTTGCCGAATCATTGGACGCTGGTGCTGGCTTCGCGCACCGACCCGCCCCTGCCGCTGTCGCGATTCCGCGCCGATCGCAACCTGGAGGAAATCTGCGAGTCGGACCTCCGCTTCAGCGACGACGAGACGCAGCGCCTTTGCGTGGCCGCCGGCCTGGACCAGGCCGACGACGCGCGCCGGCTGCTGCGTGAGCGCACCAACGGCTGGGCCGCAGGGCTCTGTATCAGCCTGGAGGTCGAGCGGCATTCGAACCGCACGAATGCGGTGCGCCGGCAGCAGCAACAGCGGCACATGTTCGATTTCCTCGCGTCCGAGGTCTTGGGCCAGATGCCGCAGGAGCTGCGCGATTTCCTCCTGACCTGCTCGGTGCTGCCCGAGCTCACCGAGCGGCGCTGCCGCGCGGTGAGCGGCCATCCCCGCACCTCGGAGCTGCTGGAAGAGATCGAGCGGCGCGGGCTCTTCGTGACCGTCCTGGAAGGGGACGAATTGGCGCTGCGCCTGCATGACCTCTTCAGGGAGTTCCTCGAAGAGCGTCTGCGCCGTGACGCGCCGGAGCGCATTCCGCCATTGCTCAGGCTGGCGGCGCAGCTCGAGCCCGATCGCGCACGCAGGCTGCAGATGCTGCTGCGCGCCGGCATGTGGGTCGAGGCCGAACACGAACTTGCCGATGCAGCCGGGCTCCTCATCACCGACGAGAACAGCTCTCTCGTCTTGCGCCTCGTGGATCAATTTCCGGAGCGCCTGCGCGACACCTCGCCGGTGCTCGCGTTCGCCCGCGGCCTTTGCGCCATGGCAGAGATGGATTGGCCCGCGCTGGGCTTTGCCATGGCAAAGGCCGCCAAGGGCTTCGCAGAAGCCGGCCGGCATCGCGACGCCTACGAAGCGCGCGTGTACGAAGTCCTGGGCCTGATGTTCCTGCAGCGAGCCCCCGACGCGCACGCGCTGATCGCGAGCCTGCCGGGTCCGGCCCCGGACTCCGCGACGCGCGCCCTGGTGTCGTTGATCTCCTATTGGGATACCGGCCACAACGGCCCGCCGCAAGGGCCGGCCGTCCACCTTGCGGCGATGGTCGACCACCTGCACGCCGCGAACCGCCCGGACCTCTGGTATCAATGCACGCCACGCGTGTTCTTGTTCATCGGCCGCGCCGGCGTGCGGCCTCACATGGAGCGCTTCGTCACGGAAGCCAGGGTGGCAGCCGGCGAACGTCCGGGCCCATTGGCTGCGGCCGGTGTTTTGAGCGCCTGGCTGCACCTCTGGAGCGGCGCCATCGACGAAGCCGGCGAGACGATCCGGCAGATCGAGGCCGACAGCCGCTGGCTGGGCCACCCGCGCAGCCTGCAGGTGCCGTTGATGCGGCTGCGCGCCATCTGTTGCGCTCTGGAGGGCGACGTCGAACGGGCGCGCTCCGCACAGGAGGCCCTGATCAGGGATGCCGACGAGCCGCGCCGCCACATCGGCCTTCGCGTCATGAATCTCAGCCTCGCCTGCCGAAGCGCCGCCGCGCTGGACGATTGGGAGGGTGTGCGTCGAGCGATCGGGCCGCTGCGCTTGCTGGCCGAGGTGCATCCGGACGAGCGCTGGCCGCTGCACGAGACCGTGGAGGCCTGCATCGCGCTGCATGAAGGACGGGCTTCAGATGCACTCGTCTTGCTGCAGCACATCGTCCTCAGCTCCCGCGCGTCGAACCGGGTGGGCCTGGACGCCTTTGTCAGGGTTCAGCTGTGCCGCGCGGAACTGCGGGCCGGCAACGCGTCAGCCGCTTGGGACGCCGTCGCGCCGCTCGTGGCGCACTTCCAGGCCTCGGGCGAATGCGGAGGCGTCTTGCTGAACGGGTCGACGTCGCTGCACGAGATCGCCAGAGGCCGATGGGACGGTGTCGCCCCGGCGGATGGTCGCGAGGTGCTCAGGCAATGGGTCGAGATGTCACGCGCACCGTCTGGGACGCGGCCGGACGACGCACCCGCCCCGTCGAACGAGGCCGGCCTGAGCCCGCGCGAGATGAGCGTATTGCGCAGGCTGGCCGCAGGCCACAGCAACAAGGTCATCGCGGCGGAACTCGGCTTGAGCCCGCACACCATCAAGCGCCACGTGGCGCGCATCCTCGAGCGGCTGGACGTCACGTCGCGCCTGCAGGCCGCGGCCTGGCTGGCCGGGCAAGAAGCTCAAACGCGGGGATGAGCTGCCTGGCCTTCGAAGCAGCGAGCGCGTGGCGATCGACGACTGCTGCGGCGCTTCGCCGAATCAGTTGTCGGTGCTCGGCTTCTTGTCGGCAGCGATGAGTGCCGGCCACTCCGTCTGAAGTACATCCACCACCTTGTCCGCGAATGTCGTGGCGATGTTCCTCATGGGGCTGATGTAGTTGTGCATCTGTTCGAACGACAAATGGACCGGCTTCTCTTCGGCCTGCTGATCGATGCTCATGTTCAGCATCTTCTCGAATTCGACGTCGAGCGCTTTGGCCAGTTCCGTCCAATGAGCAGGCGTTACAAGACCGTCAAAATGATGACTGTGCGCGATCATCTGAGTGATCGCTCGTCTGCACTCGACGTGCATCCGTCCCTCGAAATCACCATGCTCGCTTTGTTCAGCTGTCGCAGCCCGGACAAACATTTGCAAGCGGTTCAGAAGCACACCGTCGATGCCGGCGAACTTTTCGGCATACAGGCAGGTGAGCACATCGGACTTTTCCTGGTTGGCTTCAATGACATCAACGGCGACGTCTTTTTGAGGAAGATGGTTTTCGCTCGTGCTGTTAACCACCTCGTCACCATCCGGTGATTCCGCCACTTTCTGCAATGGCGACGGCGTTCTTGCAGGCACCTTTTTTTCCAGCCGCTTGTAAGCGATGCTCCTAGCCTTCGCATATTCCCCGCGCCTAACGCTCTGCTCCGTAGAGAGCTCCTCACCTTTCTTCTGTTTGGCAACGACGTCGGTCATGTTTGCCGATCGAGCTTGAGCAAGCGTTCTTGTTCGAGACTTCGGGCCCCCGTCCGGTCCAAGCGGCGCTTGCCGCGACTTCATCGATACAACTTCGCTGAGCGGAGCTCCCGGAGTGGTCGACTGTGCATCAGACGCCGTGCCCAGTGCCCTCACGGGCATCCCTCGATAAGCCATGTGAATCGGTGGAGGATATGTGGGTCTTGGAGGGGGCGAACCATTCACGGTGCAGTCCTTTTCAATAGATGAAAGTGGGCAATGTCAATGTGACCCTCAGGCCAGGCGGCCCGCGAACAGGCAGCTTGTGCTGTCTTCCGTCCGATGAGAGTCGATGGAAGGGTCCACAACGACCCGCCGCGCATGCTCGGTCTTGTCGACGTAGTAGCGCAGCAAGTCCGCGAGTTCATCCACCCCCAATACGCTGGCCTCGGCAAAGTTCGCGCAGAAGATCGCGCGGCTGAATTGGGGTTCGAAGGCGTAAGAGCCTCCATGCTGGGCGTGTTCGCTGAGGTTGAGCGCCAGCAGCTGCTCGCAGACTCCGGCGCGATTGAAGGGCTCGGCACTGCCCAGGTCCACGTAGCAGGCGAACGCATCGCCTTCTTCGTCGTGGTCCACGAGCACTTCGACGCCATCGATCGACAACGAGCAACGCCCGTCGGCATCGAGGCGGGCTTCGACTCGCAATGCGTCGGCCGTCGCGCGACACACGTCTTCGAATTCTGTTGTGTTCATTGCACTCTGGATCACCGGCCGAGGGCAGCCGGCTTGCTTCTGGGTGCGGATGTGTAACAGCGCTGGCGCAAAAGGTTCCGGCTGGAGGCATGACTCGCAGATCGACGTCGCGTGCGCCCTCTGATTCAGTTCGCGAACCCCTCCTTCAACGCCTCCCTCAACCACGCCACGAACACCGTCACCGCGCGCGGCACGTGCGTCGCATAGGGCCGGATCGCGAAGAGCTGCTCGGCGAAGGCGCCCACTGGCCGCCAGTCGGGCAGCACCCGCACCAGCTTGCCGGCCTGCAGCGCGGCCTGGGCGCTGAAGTCGGGCACCAGCGCGATGCCCATGCCTGTGATCGCGGCGTCGCGCAGGGCCTCGCTGTTGTTGGCGGCGAAGGGGCCGGCCACGGGGATGGTCACGCGCTCGACGGCTCGGCGCCCGGTCGCAGATTCGAGCGTCCAGGCAGGCTGGTCCTGCGCGCGCGGATAGTGCAGGCAGTCGTGCGACGACAGGTCCTGCGGCGTCTGTGGCGCGGCACGGCGGCGCAAGTAGGCCCGGCTCGCGACCAGCAGAGAATGGGTCGCGCACAGGCGCCAGGCCACGTGGGTGTCGGGCACCGACGGCGCATGCCGGATCGCGAGGTCGAAGCCCTCCACGGCCAGCGCGCTGAGGCGGTCCGACAGGTCCAACGCCAAACGCACCTCGGGATGGGCCCGCAGGAAATCCGCCACGCGCGGCACCAACTGCTGGCGCGCGAAAGCCACCGGGGCCGTCACGCGCAACAGGCCGCGCGGCACGCCGGCCAGGTCGCGCACGCCCGCGAAGCTGTGGGCGATCTGCTCGAAGGGCGCGCGCGTGTCGTCGACCAGCCGCTGCCCGGCCTCCGTCAAGCGCACGCTGCGGGTGGTGCGCTGCACCAGCGGCACGCCGGCCGCGCGCTCCAGCTCGGCGATGCGCTGGCTCATGGCCGCCTTGCTCACACCCAGGCGGACGGCCGCCGCAGTGTAGGTGCCTTGTTGCGCCAGCACCGTGAGCCAATGCAGATGGCTCCACAGCAGTTCGATGTTCTTGGTTTCCATGGGTGCATTGTTCACCATGGCGAACAATCAATTCACGCCTGGCGGCTTGGCACGCGCTCGCCCGCTTCCTAGACTGGCGCCTTCCACCCAGGCCCCCGGGCCGCCGCAGGAGACACGCATGCAACTCGCCAAGACCCCCATTCATCACTTCATCGGCGGCCGCATCGCCAAGCCGCAGTCGCAGCGCGCGCAGGATGTGTTCAACCCGGCCACCGGCGCCGCCACCGGCAGCGTCGCGCTGGCCAACCGTGACGACGTGGATGCCGCGGTGGCGGCCGCACGCGCCGCCTTCCCGGCCTGGGCCGACACGCCGCCGATCCGGCGTGCCCGTGTGATGTTCAAGTTCCTGGAGCTGCTCAACAAGCACCGCGACGAGCTGGCGCACCTGATCACTGCCGAGCATGGCAAGGTGTTCACCGACGCGCAGGGCGAGGTCACGCGCGGCATCGACATCGTCGAATTCGCCTGCGGCATTCCGCAGCTGCTCAAGGGCGACTACACCGACCAGGTCTCCACCGGCATCGACAACTGGACGCTGCGCCAGCCGCTGGGCGTGGTCGCCGGCATCACGCCGTTCAACTTCCCGGTGATGGTGCCGATGTGGATGTTCCCGGTCGCCATCGCGGCGGGCAACTGCTTCATCCTCAAGCCCAGCCCGACCGACCCGAGCCCCTCGCTGCGCATCGCCGAACTGCTGAAGGAAGCCGGCCTGCCCGACGGCGTGTTCAACGTGGTGCAGGGCGACAAGGAATCGGTCGATGCGCTGCTGGAGCACCCCGACGTGAAGGCGATCAGCTTCGTCGGGTCCACGCCGATCGCCAACTACATCTACGAGACCGGCGCGCGCCACGGCAAGCGCGTGCAGGCCCTGGGCGGTGCCAAGAACCACATGGTGGTGATGCCCGATGCCGACCTGGAGCAGGCGGTCGACGCGCTGATCGGCGCCGGCTACGGCTCGGCCGGCGAGCGCTGCATGGCGATCAGCGTGGCGGTGCTGGTGGGCGACGTGGCCGACAAGCTGGTGCCGATGCTGGCCGAGCGCGCCCGCACGCTCAAGGTGCTGAACGGCACGAACCTGGATGCCGAGATGGGCCCGATCGTCACGCAGGCCGCGCACGATCGCATCATCGGCTACATCGACATCGGCGAGAAAGAAGGCGCGACGCTGGTCTACGACGGCCGGGGTTTCGAGGCCAGGCAAGCCGGTGAAGGATGCGACAACGGGTTCTGGATGGGCGGCACGCTCTTCGACCACGTCACGCCCGACATGCGCATCTACAAGGAAGAGATCTTCGGCCCGGTGCTCTCGTGCGTGCGGGTGCACGATTTGAAGGAAGCGGTGGACCTGGTCAACGCCCACGAGTTCGGCAACGGCGTGGCCTGCTTCACCCGCGACGGCAACGTGGCGCGCGAGTTCTCGCGGCGCATCGAGGTGGGCATGGTGGGCATCAACGTGCCGATTCCGGTGCCGATGGCATGGCATGGCTTCGGCGGCTGGAAGAAATCGCTGTTCGGCGACATGCACGCGTACGGCGAGGAAGGCGTGCGCTTCTACACGAAGCAGAAGTCGATCATGCAGCGCTGGCCCGAGAGCATCGGCAAGGGGGCCGAGTTCGTGATGCCGACGGCGAAGTGAAGTGTCTTGCTCCCTCTCCCAGAGGGAGAGGGAACAAAAGCGGGGACCGCGTTCTTCAGAGCTTGAACGCGATCACTTCCTGCCGCTGCTCGCCCAACCCCTCGATCCCCAGCGTCATCACATCGCCCTTCTTCAGATAGAGCGGCGGCTTCATGCCCAGCCCCACACCAGGTGGCGTGCCGGTGGTGATGACGTCGCCGGGCACGAGCGTCATGAACTGGCTCAGGTAGCTCACGATCTTGGCGACGTTGAAGATCATCGTCTTCGTGCTGCCGGTCTGCATGCGCTTGCCGTTCAGGTCCAGCCACATCGACAGCTTCTGCGGATTGGCGATCTCGTCGCGCGTCACCAGCCAGGGGCCGATGGGGCCGAAGGTGTCGCAGCCCTTGCCCTTGTCCCAGGTGCCGCCGCGCTCGATCTGGTATTCGCGCTCGCTCACGTCGTTGATGGTGCAGTAGCCGGCCACGTAGTCGAGCGCGCTCTTCTGCGAGACGTAGCGGGCGGTCTTGCCGATGACCACGCCCAGCTCCACTTCCCAGTCGCTCTTGACCGAGTTCTTGGGCAGCATCACCGGATCGTTCGGGCCCTGCACGCAGCTGTTGGCCTTCATGAAGACCACCGGCTCGGCCGGAATCGGCAGGCCCGATTCGGCCGCATGGTCGGCGTAGTTCAGGCCGATGGCGATGAACTTGTTGACGTTGGCCACCGGGCAGCCGAAGCGCGGCTTGCCGCGCACCAGCGGCAGCTTGTCGACCTTCTGCTTGCGCAGCTTGTCGAGCGCGGCGTCGCCGAGCTGCTCGGGGCCGATGTCCTTGACCACCGCGCTCAGGTCGCGCAGCTGGCCGCTGCCGTCGATGAGGCCGGGCTTTTCCTTGCCGGGGTTGCCATAGCGAACGAGTTTCATGTTGTCCTTTCTTTGGGGATCAGTAGGTGGAGCGCCCGCCCGACAAGTCGAACACGGCGCCCGTGGAAAAAGAGCATTCATCGGTGCAGAGCCACGCGACCATCGCCGCGACCTCTTCCACCGTGCCGAAGCGGCCCATCGGGATCTTCGACAGCATGAAGGCGACGTGCTCGGGCGTCATCTGGTCGAAGATGGCCGTCTTCACCGCCGCCGGCGTCACGCAGTTGACGCGGATGCCGGTGTCGGCCAGTTCCTTGCCGAGCGACTTGGTCAGCGCCATCACGGCCGCCTTGCTCGCACTGTAGGCGCTGGCGTTCGGGTTGCCGTCCTTGCCGGCCACCGAGGCGATGTTGACGATGCGGCCCCAGCCCTGCTTGTGCATCTGCGGCACCACCTCGCGGCAGCACACGAACACGCCGTCGAGGTTGACCGACATCACCTCGCGCCACGCATCCACCGGGTAGTCCCACAGCTTGGTGTTGGGTCCGGTGATGCCGGCGCTGTTGACCAGCGCGTCGATGCGCCCGGCCCGCGCGAGCGTGCCCGCCACCGCCTTGGCCACCGAGGGCTGCTGCGACACGTCGACCTTGAGCGCGTGCGCCTTGGGGCCGAGCGACCAGGCGGTCTTCTCGGCCGCCTCGGCATCGCGGTCCCACAGCGTGACGCTGCCGCCCGAGGCGATGAGCCGCTGCGCGATGCCGCGGCCCAGGCCCGTGGCCCCGCCAGTCACCACCGCATGGCGGCCCTCGAAGTCGAGCTGGTTCATGGCGGGCTCAGATGGTGATGCCGCCGTCCGCCGCGTAGGCCTGGCCGGTGACGAACTGCGACTCGTCGCTGGCCAGGAACACCACCAGCGGCGCGATCTCCTCGGCCTGCGCCAGCCGCCCCATGGGCTGGCGCGCGATGAACGCCTGGCGCGCGGCGGCCGGGTCGTCGTTGGCGTTGATGCGGTCGGCCAGCGAGGGCGTGTCCACCGTGCCGGGGCACACGGCATTGCAGCGCACGCCTTGTCCCACGTAGTCGGCCGCGACGCTCTTGGTGAGGCCGAGCACCGCCGCCTTGGTGGTGCCGTAGACGAAGCGGTTGGGCAGCCCCTTGATGCTGGAGCACACGCTCGCCATGTTGATGATGCTGCCGCGGCCCGCGCCCAGCATGCCGGGCAGCACGGCCTGGATGGCCCACATCTGCGCGCGCACGTTCAATCGGAATGCGAAGTCCAGGTCCTCGTCGGTCGCCTGCAGCGCGGCGCCGTTGTGCACCACGCCCGCGCAGTTGAACAGGATGTCGAGCGCGGGCAGCGTCGCCACGAAGGCACCGATGGCCTGCTTGTCGAGCACGTCGAGCTTGGCGGCCGTGACGTTGGCGACGCCAGCGTAGCGCTCGAGCAGCTTGTCGTTGACGTCGGTGGCCCACACCTGCGCGCCTTCGGCCGCCAATGCCAGCACGCTCGCATGGCCGATGCCCTGCCCGGCCGCGGTGACGAGCGCGGTCTTGCCCTTAAGTCTCATGAGATGTCCTCGATCGTTGCGCAAAGAGAAGAAGCGACGCGCCCGTTCAGGGTTTGGCCCGATGGCTGCGTCGCAGGCTGGACCGTATTCTGAATTGGCCTGACCACTTGGCCAATCCAGGACAACCCTGAAACCCCGCTCGTGCCCCTCCAGACCCTCGAACCCCGGCGCCTCTACCGCCAGATCGCCGACCAGCTCAGCGCCCTGATCGCCCAGGGCGAGTTCGCGGTCGGCTCGCGGCTGCCGGCCGAGCGCGACCTGGCCAAGCAGCTGGGCGTGAGCCGGCCTTCGGTGCGCGAGGCGCTGATCGCGCTCGAGGTGGAGGGCTGGGTCGAGGTGCGCACCGGCTCCGGCGTGTACGTGCTCGACCGCACCCAGCAGGCGCCCGAAGCACCGCCCAGCACCGAGTGGGGCCCGCTCGAACTGATCCGCGCGCGGCGGGTTGTGGAGGGCGAGACCGCCGCCATCGCCGCAGGCACGGCCCGTCGCAAGGACATCGAGGCCATGAGCCGCGCCATCGAGCGCATGCGCGAGCTGGCCGATCACAACGTGATGCCGCTGGAGGGCGACCGCGCCTTCCACCTGGCCGTGGTCGAGTGCTGCGGCAACGTGGTGCTGGCCGAGACGGTGCAGGGTTTCTGGGACTCGCGCAGGGGCCCGATCTTCACGCGCCTGGGCGGTTACTTCGAGAGCATGCGCTCCTGGCGCAGCGCCATCGCCGAGCACGAGGCGATCCGCGACGCGATCGCCGCGCACGACCCCGAGGCCGCGCGCGCCGCGATGCACGCGCACATGGACAAATCGCACCAGCGCTTCAGCGCGAGCTGGCGCCGGGCCAACCAGTTCCTTCAACCGACGACGGAGACGAGAAGATGACGATGACGATCAACACCAAGCGTTTCGCGATGAAAACGATCGCCGCCTGCCTGCTCGCCGCAGGCGCACTCGGCATGGCCCAGGCCCAGACCAAGCTCAAGTGGGCGCATGTCTACGAGACCTCCGAGCCCTTCCACAAGTACTCGGTGTGGGCCGGCGACGAGATCAAGAAGCGCACCAACGGCAAGTACGAGATCCAGGTCTTCCCCGCGTCCAGCCTGGGCAAGGAAGCCGACATCAACCAGGGCCTGACCTTGGGCACGGTCGACATCATCCTGTCGGGCGCGAGCTTCGCGGGCCGCACCTACCAGCCGCTGGCAGTGTCGTACTTCCCCTTCATCTTCCGCGACGCCGAGCACCAGCTGAAGTACGCGAAGAGCGACGTCTTCAAGGAACTGTCGAAGGGCTACGACGACAAGAGCGGCAACCACATCACCGCGCTGACCTACTACGGCGCGCGCCACGTCACCTCCAGCGCCGCCAAGCCGGTGGCCAAGCCCGAGGACATGAAAGGCCTGAAGATCCGCGTGCCCGATGCGCCGGCCTACCTGGCCTTCCCCAAGTCGCTGGGCGCGAACGCCACGCCGATCGCCTTCGCCGAGGTCTACCTCGCGCTGCAGAGCGGCACCGTCGACGCGCAAGAGAACCCGCTGCCCACCATCGAGGCCAAGAAGTTCTACGAAGTGCAGAAGAACATCTCGCTCACCGGCCACATCGTCGACTCGCTGCTGACCATCGTGTCGGGCCCGCTGTGGGGCAAGCTGTCGGCCGACGAGAAGAAGATCTTCACCGAGGTGATGCAGGAGGCCGCCGAAAAGACCGGCCGCGAAATCATCGCGTCCGAGACGCGGCTGGTCGACGACTTCAAGAAGAAGGGCAACAACGTCATCACGGTCGACAAGGGCGCGTTCCGCGAAGCCGTGTTGAAGAACACCAAGCCCACCGACCACGGCTACCGCCAGCAGGACTACGACCGCATCCTGGCGATCAAGTGATGGAAAACGCGGCAAGCGACAAGCTGGTCGGCGACGACGGGGAGTTCCACGCCACCGACGAGGCGGTGGACCTCTCCGGCACCAGCTTCGAGGCGTGGATCGCGCTGGGCATCTTCTGGCTGCTGGGCCTGACGGTGCTCTACCAGTTCGTCACGCGCTACGTGTTCAACGACTCGGCCGCCTGGACCGAGGAGATCGCGCGCTACCTGCTGATCGGCGTGGTGTTCGTCGGCGCGGCCGTCGGCGTGACCAAGAACAACCACATCCAGGTCGACTTCTTCTACCGCCACATGCCCAAGGCGATGGGCCGCGCGCTGGGCATCGCGGTGGACCTGCTGCGCACGCTGTTCTTCGTCGCCGCGGTGGTGATGACGGTGCAGATGATGATGAAGATCGGCAACAGCGCCAACATGACCATCGTCGACCTGCCGATGAACATCGTCTACGGCGTCTGCCTGTTCGGCTTCGCGGCCATGCTGGTGCGCTCGGTGCAGGTGTCGGTGCAGCACTGGCGGCGCGGCTACTGCGTGCTGGAGCGGCCCGAGACCACGATGGCCGACCGCTGATCCGCGCCCCCAACGACCACAACAAGAAGCATGCTCAAGATCGCATTCCTCGTCCTCATGAGCGCCGGCCTGCCGATCGCGGTGGCCATGGCCGGCGCGTCGCTGGTCTACATCCTGTGGTCGGGCAACCTGCCCTCCTTCGTCGTCATCCACCGCATGGTCAGCGGCATCGACAGCTTTCCGCTGCTGGCCGTGCCCTTCTTCATCCTGGCCGGCAACCTGATGAACAACGCCGGCATCACCAACCGCATCTACAACTTCGCGCTGGCGCTGGTGGGCTGGATGCGCGGCGGACTGGGCCACGTCAACATCCTCGGCTCGGTGATCTTCTCGGGCATGAGCGGCACCGCCATCGCCGACGCGGCGGGGCTGGGCACCATCGAGATCAAGGCCATGAAGGAGCACGGCTATTCGGCCGAGTTCGCCGTGGGCGTGACGGCCGCCTCGGCCACGCTGGGCCCGATCATCCCGCCCAGCCTGCCCTTCGTGATCTACGCGATGATGGCCAACGTGTCGGTCGGCGCGCTCTTCATCGCGGGCCTGATGCCGGGCGCCATCATGACCATCCTGATGATGCTCACGGTGGCCTACTACGCCCACAAGAACGGCTGGGGCGCGGACATCAAGTTCAACGGGCCGCGCGTGATGAAGGCGCTGGTCGAGCTGCTCGTGGTCTGCGCCTGGCCGACGCTGCTGTACCTGGCCGTCGACAAGCTCGGGCTGCCCGCGCAGCCGGCCGTGGGCGTGGCGCTGGTGCTGCTCTTCGCGGCCGACCGCATGTTCAAGTTCGAGGCCGTGCTGCCCATCATGACGCCGGTGCTGCTCATCGGCGGCATGGCCACCGGCGTCTTCACCGCCACCGAGGGCGCCATCGCGGCCTGCATCTGGGCGATGGTGCTGGGCTTCTTCTGGTACCGGTCGCTCAGCTGGAAGATGTTCGTCAAGGTCTGCATCGAGACGGTGGAGTCGACGTCCACCGTGCTCTTCATCGTGGCCGCCGCATCGATCTTCGGCTGGATGCTCACCGCCACCGGCGTGACGGCCGACATCGCGACCTGGGTGCTCAATTTCACGAAGGAGCCGTGGGTATTTTTGCTGCTCGCCAACCTGCTGATGCTGTTCGTAGGATGCTTCCTGGAGACGACCGCGGCCATCACCATCCTCGTGCCCATCCTGCTGCCCATTTCGAACCAGCTCGGCATCGACCCGGTGCACTTCGGCGTCGTGATGGTGCTCAACCTGATGATCGGCGTGCTGCACCCGCCGATGGGCATGGTGCTCTTCGTGCTGGCGCGCATCGCCAACCTGAGCATCGAGCGCACGACGATGGCGATATTGCCCTGGCTGGTGCCGCTGCTGCTGAGCCTGATCGTCATCACCTACTGGCCGGCCACCGTGCTGTGGCTGCCCAAGCTGATGCAGTGAGCCCCGTGCCCGCTCAGCCCTGAGCCCTGAGCCCTGAGCCCCGACAACGAAAGACACACGATGAACCCCTTCATACGCCTCCACCCCGCCGACGACGTGGTGATCGCACGCGCCCAGCTCGTCGGCGGCACGCAGATCGAAGGCGTGACCACGCGCGGCCTGGTCCCGCCCGGCCACAAGGTCGCGGTGCGCGCCATCGCCCAGGGCGACCCGGTGCGCCGCTACAACCAGATCATCGGCTTCGCGAGCCGCGCCATTTCGCCCGGCGAGCACGTGCACACGCACAACCTCGACATGGGGCCGGACAAGGGCCACTTCGAGCGCGACTACGCCTTCGGCGCCGACGTGAAGCCGGCGCCCGCGCGGCGCGAGGCCAGCTTCATGGGCATCGTGCGGGCCGACGGCCGCGTGGCGACGCGCAACTACATCGGCGTGCTGACCAGCGTCAACTGCTCGGCCACCGCGGCGCGCGCCATCGCCGACCACTTCTCGCGCCAGACCAACCCGCAGGCGCTGGCCGCCTACCCGAACGTCGATGGCGTGGTCGCGCTCACCCACGGCACCGGCTGCGGCATGGACACGCAAGGCATGGGCATGCAGCTGCTGGAGCGCACCCTCACGGGCTATGCCACGCACGCCAACTTCGCGGCCGTGCTGGTGGTGGGCCTGGGCTGCGAGGCCAACCAGATCAACGCCTGGCTTTCCACCGGCAACCTGCGCGAGGGCGAGAACCTGCGCGTCTTCAACATCCAGGACACGGGCGGCACGCGCAAGACGGTCGAGAAAGGCGTGGCGCTCATCAACGAGATGCTGCCGCGCGCGAACGCGGTGAAGCGCGAGCCCTGCAGTGCGGAGCACATCACCATCGGCCTGCAGTGCGGCGGCTCCGACGGCTATTCGGGCATCAGCGCCAACCCGGCGCTAGGCGCGGCAGTCGACCTGCTGGTGGCGCACGGCGGCACCGCCATCCTTTCTGAAACGCCCGAGGTCTACGGCGCCGAGCACCTGCTCACGCGCCGCGCGGTGCGGCGCGAGGTCGGCGAGAAGCTGGTCGAGCGCATCCGCTGGTGGGAGCACTACACCGAGATCAACGAAGGCGAGATGAACAACAACCCCTCGCCCGGCAACAAGGCCGGCGGGCTGACCACCATCCTCGAGAAGAGCCTGGGCGCGGTGGCCAAGGGCGGCACCAGCAACCTCGAGGCGGTGTACGAATACGCAGAGCCGGTGCGCGCGCACGGCTTCGTCTACATGGACACGCCGGGCTACGACCCGGTGAGCGCCACCGGCCAGGTGGCGGGCGGCGCCAACATGATCTGCTTCACCACCGGGCGCGGCTCGGCCTATGGTTGCGCGCCCTCGCCGTCGCTGAAGCTCGCGACCAACTCGGCGCTGTGGCAGCGGCAGGAGGAAGACATGGACATCAACTGCGGCGAGATCGTCGAAGGGGCGGTGTCGATCCAGGAGATGGGGCAGCGCATTTTCGAGCTGGTGCTGGCGACCGCGTCGGGGGCGCCGAGCAAGAGCGAGAAGCATGGGTACGGGCAGAACGAGTTCGTGCCTTGGCAGGTGGGCGCCGTGATGTGATCCGGTCAACTCCCTCTCCCCTTGGGGAGAGGGAGCAAGATCCCTAAGCAAAGACGAATCGCCATGCCTCAAACCATCCAAGCCCCCCTCCTCCGTACCCAGGTCGCCGCCATCATTGCCGGCACCGGCAGCACGCCCGCCGAGGCGCAGCAGGTCGCCGACAACCTCGTGCTCGCCAACCTCAGCGGCCACGATTCGCACGGCGTCGGCATGGTGCCGCGCTATGTCGAGGCCGCGGCCGAAGGCGGCCTGAAGCCCAACGCCGCCGTCAAGATCAACCTCGACGCCGGCCCCATGCTCTCGCTCGACGGTCAACGTGGCTACGGCCAGATCGTCGGTGTCCAGGCCATGGAACTCGCCATCGAGCGCGCGAAGCAGCACGGCACCTGCGTGCTCTCGCTGGCCAATGCGCACCACCTGGGCCGCATCGGCCACTTCGCAGAAATGGCGACCGCGCAGGGGCTGGTGGCCATGCACTTCGTCAACGTGCTATCGCGCCCGGTCGTCGCGCCCTGGGGCGGTGGCGACGGGCGCTTCGGCACCAACCCGTGCTGCATCGGCATCCCCATCCAGGGCGAACAACCCTTCGTGCTCGACTACGCGACCAGCCGGGTCGCGCAGGGCAAGATGCGCGTGGCCCACAACAAGGGCGAGCGCGTGCCGCCCGGCTACCTGATCGACGAGCAAGGCGCGCCCACCGACGACCCCGGCGTGGTCGTCGTGCCGCAAGGCAACGGCCTGTTCGGCGCGCTCATGACCTTCGGCGAGCACAAGGGCTACGGCATGGCCGTCGCCTGCGAGCTGCTCGGCGGCGCGCTCACCGGCAGCGGCACCTGGCACCGGCCGGCCGACAACGCGCGCACGGTGCTCAACGGCATGCTGGCGATCGTGATCGACCCGGCCCGCCTGGGCACGCAGGTCGCCTTCGAACAGGAAGCCCGTGCCTTCGTCGACTGGCTGCGCCAGAGCCCGCCGGGCCAGGGCTTCGAGGGCGTGCAGATCGCCGGCGAGCCCGAGCGCAAGGCGCGCGCCGCGCGGGAGCGCGAGGGCATCTGGATCGACGACGCAACCTGGGGCGAGATCGTCGCGGCCGGCGCGAAGGTGGGCGTGGCGGTCGGCTGAGGGCGCCCCGGCTTCCTCATCCGCGCGGAGGATGACGGCGCCGCGGCGGCCGCTTCCAATGGCTTCGCGCGGCCGCGTCGTGTTCGGCCGCGAGGGAGCAAAGACCATGAAGATTCTTCACGCCAGCGCACTGGCTGCCTGCCTGTGCATCGCCGCCTGCGATTCGCCGCCGGCCATCCTCTTCACCACCAACGGCGCCGACTTCGACACCATGAGCCTGACCGACGCGCGCGGTGCCTGCGAGGCGCCGGCCCGTGTCGCCTACCTCAGCTGGTGGGGCCAGGGCGCGGTGCAGGGCTGCTGGAAGCGCGAGCGCGGCGACATCGTCGCGAACTTCCCCGACCTGCCCGACCAGCGCATTCCCGCCGGCGAATTCCGCCGCACCGAACTCGCGGAGTACCGGGGCACGACGCTGCCGGAGTGAACGCGTGCCGGACATCGGGGCGGCTACAGCAGCCCCATGAACTCCGGCAGGTTCAGTGGCTTCAGCAGGTGATGGTCGAAGCCGGCCGCCGCGATGCGTTCGCGGTCGCCGCGCTGGCCCCAGCCGGTCAGCGCGATCAGCTTGAGCTGCCCGCCGCCCGGCGCGGCGCGCAGGTGCCGCGCGAGGTCGCAGCCGTCCATGCCGGGCATGCCGATGTCGAGCACCGCGATGTCCACCGCGTGGTCGCGCGACAGCGTCAGCGCCTCTTCGCCGCCGTAGGCCACCAGCGTGCTGGCGCCCATCGACCCCAGCAGCTCGGCCAGGCTGTCGGCCGCGTCGCGGTTGTCGTCCACCACCAGCACGGTGGCTTCGAGCGCGCTCGCATGGTTGTTGTCCTGCGAGCCCCGCGCGCGCCGGCCGGCGGCGGGCATGGACTTGGACAAGGGCAGGCGCACGGTGAAGGTGGCGCCACGATCCAGGCCCTCGCTGGCGGCCTCGACGCTGCCGCCGTGCAGTTCGACCAGGCTGCGCACCAGCGTGAGCCCGATGCCCAGCCCGCCCTGCGCGTCACGCGCGGTGCCGCTGACTTGCACGAACATGTCGAAGATCGACTTGAGCATCTCCGGCGCCAGGCCGGTGCCCGTGTCGCTGACGGCGATCACGGCCTGGGCCCCTTCGTGCCGCGCCGTCAACCCGATGCGGCCGCCGGGCGGCGTGTACTTGGCCGCGTTGTTCAACAGGTTCGAGAAGACCTGCGTCAGCCGCACCGCATCGCCGCTCACCACCAGCGGCTCGCCGGCCGGCTCGATGTCCAGCCGGTGCCCGGCGCGCTCCAGCAACGGCCGGCTGAACTCGACCGCATCGTCGATCACCGCGTCGAGCAGCACCGGCGCACGGTGCAGTTCGATCTTGCCGCGCGTGATGCGCGACACCTCCATCAGGTCGTTGACCAGCCGCACCATGTGCTCGACCTGCCGGGCCATCAGCTCGTAGTACTTCACCGCCTCTTCCGCCGGCGGCTTCTTGCGCGTCAGCAGCGCCAGAGCGGTGCCCAGCGGCGCCAGCGGGTTGCGCAGCTCATGAGCCAGCGTCGCCAGAAACTCGGTCTTGCGCTGGTCGGCCTCGCGCAGGCCCTCGAGCAGGTTGCGCATCTCGTACTGGCGGCGCCGTGCCCGCAGCGCAGTGCGCACGGCGCTCACCAGCGCGGCCACGCGCATCGGCCGCTCGATGACGGTGACGTTGACGAACTCCTCCATCACGTGCGCGATGGCCCGTGAATTGGCACCCTGCCGCGCCAATACGAGCATGGGCAGGTCGGACCAGGGCGGCTGCTGGCCCAGCGCAGCGGTCAGCGCGGCCATCTCGTCCGCGCCCATCACCTCTTCGGCCAGCAGCAGCGCGCCTGCGCCGCGTTCGAGTTCGTGCACCAGGTCCGCTACGCTCTCGCAGGCATGCGGAAGGAATTCGGCGCGCTCCAGCACCGCGCTGGCCATCTGGGCGTCGCGCGTCGTCGCCGCACGCAGCAGAACGCGCTGTTCCAGGGGCGACGGCGTGCGGCTGTTGCTCACGATTCGGATGCATCCATGCCAGTGACCGGCCCGACGGGAATCGGCACGCCGGTGAGAACGCCGCGAAAGTTGCGCAGCGGGGGCCCGACCTGGATGCCGTAGCTGCCCATGTGGAAACTGCGAATCGTCCGCTCGTGCGCACCGCCGCGCTTCTTGACGACCGAGATCGCCTGCCGCACCTCGCCGTCGTACTCGTAGTAGCGCAGCAGCACCACGGAGTCCGCGAGGTAGCTGGCATCGACCGGCGCCTGCATCTGCGAGCCGATCAGACCGTGGTGCGCGCCGACCATCATCGTCGCCACGCCCGCCTGTCCGAGGTAGGTGAGCAGTTCATGCAGCTGGACGATCAGGAAGCGCTCGTCGGGCATGGCATTCAGGTAGCCGTTGAGGCTGTCGATCACCACCACGGCGGCGTTGTGCACCGACACCGCCTCTCGGATCTCGTGCACCAGTTCGCCGGGCGACAGCTCGGCCGGATCCACCTGCCGCGGCCGGATGAGGCCCGAATCGATGTAAGGCCCCAGGTCCATGCCCAGGCCGGCGCAGCGCGTGCGCAGCGTGCTGACGCTCTCGTCGAAGATGAAGAGCGCCGAGCACTCGCCGCGCTTGGCGGCCGCCAGCGCGAACTGCGCAGCCACAGTCGATTTGCCAGTGCCCGGTGCGCCCACGAAGAGCGTGCTGGTGCCCTTTTCGATGCCGCCGCCCAACAGCTCGTCGAGCGCCGTCAGGCCACTGGGAATGCGGGTCTGCGTCAACGGCGGCCGATGCTCGGCCGCCACCAGCCGCGGGAACACGGCCAGGCCGCCACGCACGATCTTGTAATCGTGATAGCCGGCGCGGAATTCGCGGCCGCGGTACTTGGTCACGACCATCCGGCGCCGCGAGTTGCCGTAGTCGGGGTTGATCTGTTCCAGGCGAATGACCGCATGCGCGATGCTCTGCACCTGCAGGTCCTGGCCCGCCGCGGTCAGGTCGTCGAGCAGCAGCACGGTGCAATGCCGCCCGGCGAAGAACTGCTTGAGCGCCAGGATCTGACGCCGGTAACGCAGCGAGCTGCCGGCCAGCAGGCGCAGTTCCGACAGTGAATCGAACACCACGCGGGCGGGCTTGATGGCGTCGACGTCGGCCAGAAGCCTGACCGTGGTCTCGCCGAGTTCCACTTCGGAGGGGTGGAACATCGTGTACTGCTCGTCGGGCTCGAGCGCGGTGGACGTCGGCAGCATCTCGCGCACGTCGATGCCGTCCATCTTCCACCCATGGGAGCGCGCCACGTCGAGCAGTTCGACCTTGGTTTCGGACAAGGTCACGTACAGCACCGGCTCGCCGCGCGCCGCGCCCTCCAGCAGGAACTGGATGGCGATCGTGGTCTTGCCGGCACCAGGCTGGCCTTCGAGCAGGTAGAGCCGATCGGCTGACAGGCCGCCGCCGAGCACGTCGTCCAGGCCAGGCACGCCGGTCGACTTGAGCACGGGTTCTTCCTTCTCTTCCTCGCCGCTCTGGGGCGGTTGTGTCGTATTCATTGCTTCTCCGCAGTGATTGACGCCGACTTGGGTGCGACGAGAAATCGCAGCGCCAGCGTAGTCGGAATCTAGCCTTCACGCGCGGCACTGGTTGTAGGGTGCTTTCCCGCGGAGCGATGGTCCGATTTCCGATGGCCTCGTCCATCCAGGGCGCATGCCGTTGCGCGGCTGCGCCCTTCCGTGGACACTGGCCCGTCGCCAGCGCCCCTCTGCCCTCTGCCCTCTGCCTCGTGACCACCCACCACCGCCCGACCCATCATCCCCGACCGTCCACGCACCCGGGGGAGGCGCGTCCGCCGCGGCGGCCCAAAGGCTTCGAGCGCCTGGGCCTGCGCCACATCGGCGCGCTGCGCTCGCTCGCGGCGCCGCTGATCGCGGGGCTCTCGGTCGTGCTGCTCCTGCTGCTGTTCGTGCTGCTGGCCAGCGAGGTGATGGAAGGCGAGACGCACGCCCTCGACATGGCCCTGCTGCACGCCGCGCAGCGCTACCGCGAAGCCCACCCCTGGTTCGGCCACACGATGCGCGACCTGAGCGGCCTGGGCAGCAGCGTGGTGCTGACGCTGGTGATCGCCGCCACGGTGGTCTACCTGGCGCTGCTGTCGGCGCGCGTCTCGGCCCTGCTCGTGGCCGCGTCCACCGCCCTGGGCGCGGCCTTCATCCACCTGCTGCTCAAGCCCGCCTTCGGGCGCCTGCGGCCCGACCTGGCCTTCGCCGACTATGCGGCGTGGGGCATGAGCTTTCCGAGCGGCCATGCCAGCATGTCCGCCATCGTGTTCCTCACGGTGGGTGCGCTCACCGCCAACACCCGCAGCCGCTGGGTCGAGCGCGTCTGCATCCTGGCCATCGCCGCCATCGCGACCTTCCTGGTCGGCATCAGCCGCATCGCGCTGGGCGTGCACTGGACCACCGACGTGCTGGCCGGCTGGGCCATCGGCGCGGCCTGGGCCACCGGCTGGCTGCTGGTGGCGCACCGGGTGATGCGCTCGGAGATGACGGATACTGCGTCGACGGCACCGCGCCACTAGCGCCCCTCGAAGCGGCCTGCGTGGCGCCGCTTGCGGTGTTTTCCGACAGGCAACCGGCCCGATGTCGGGCAAGCTTCATGGGTTTTGCTTGCTCCATCCCTCGCCACATGCCCACCACCTCGATCGACCCCCATGAATTCCAGCGACTGCTGAGCCGCAACCTCAAGCTGCCGCTTCTGGGCGGGGTGCTCGGCGCCGTGGTCTTCGTGGGCCTCATCGTGTACCTGCTGACGGTGATCGGATGGGTGGAGCACACCGACCGCGTCACCAGCAGCGCCACCGAGATCCAGCGCCGCAGCATCGACATGGAAACCGGCATGCGCGGCTTCCTGATCACCGGCGACGACACGTTTCTCCAGCCCTACGAGTCGGCACTGGCGCGCGTTGGCACAGACCTGGACGGCTTGCGCAACCTCGTGTCGGACAACCCGACGCAGGTGGCGCGGGTGGGCCGCATCACCACGATGCAGACGGCCTGGAACACCTTCGCGCGCGAGATGATCGACCTGCGGCGTGCCGGCGGCGACTACCAGAGCGCCGTGCGGCTGGGGCGCGGCAAGGGGCTCACCGACACCATGCGGGCCGAGTACGGGGCCTTTCTGGATGCCGAACGAACGCTGCGCGTCGAGCGCAGCCGCGATGCCAACAACACGGCCCTCTGGATCGTCGTGGCCTTCGTCTTCTTCACCCTGCTCACCACCGGCCTGCTCGGCTATTTCGGCCGCCGGCAGCTGATGAGGCTGTCGGAAAGCTACGACGCGGTGCTCAAGGAACAGGCGGCTTTTGCCGACGACTTGCAGCGGCAGGCCTGGCTGCGCGACGCGCGCACCGAGCTGGCGGGCGAGCTGGTCGGCGAACTGGGCGCGCAGATCATGGGCACAAAGGTGCTGGCCTTCTTCGCGCGGCACGTGGGCAGCGCGGTCGGCGCGCTGTACCTGCGCGAGCGCGACGGCGCGCTGCGGCGGGTGGCGAGCTACGGCTTCTCGCGGGAGGCCGATGCCACGCCGCAGGTGATCGCCGCGCAGCAAGGCCTGGTAGGCCAGGCCGCGGCCGAGCGGCGCCTGCTGCTGGTCGAGCCCGTGCAGTCCGACTACCTGCGCGTCAACTCGGGCCTGGGCGACATGGCGCCGGCCGCCGCCGTGCTGCTGCCCGTGACGCACGACGGCAACGTCAACGGCGTGGTCGAACTGGGCCTGCTGCGCACGCCCGACGAACGCACGCGCGAGCTGCTGACCCAGTCGGCCGGCAACGTGGGCAGTGCCGTGGCCTCGGTGCGCTACCGCGAGCAGTTGCAGCAGGCGCTCGCCGAGACACAGCAGCTCAACGAAGAGCTGCAGGTGCAGCAGGAAGAGCTGCGCACGGCCAACGAAGAACTCGAAGAACAGTCGCGCGCGTTGCGCGCATCGCAGGCCTCGCTGGAGAACCAGCAGGCCGAGCTGGAGCAGACCAACAGCCAGCTCTCGGAGCGCACCGAAGCGCTGGACCTGCGCAATACCGCACTGCGCCACGCCCAGCACGAGCTGGAAGACCGCGCCCGGGAGCTGCAGCGCGCGAGCCGCTACAAGTCGGAGTTCCTGGCCAACATGTCGCACGAGCTGCGCACGCCGCTCAACAGCGCGCTCATCCTGTCGCGCCTGCTGGCGGACAACGCGCCCGGCACGCTGAACGCGGAGCAGGTGAAGTACGCGGAGTCCATCTACTCGTCGGGCAACGACCTGCTGATGCTGATCAGCGACATCCTCGACATCTCGAAGGTCGAAGCCGGCAAGCTCGAGATCGTGCCCGAGCCGGTGTCGGTGGCGCGCCTGGCGCAGGGGCTCGAATCGGTCTTCACGCCGCTGGCAGCGCAAAAGGACCTGGCGTTCCGCCTCGTGCCGGCGGACGGCTTGCCGGCCAGCATCGTCACCGACCGCCAGCGCGCCGAGCAGATCCTGAAGAACCTGCTGTCGAACGCGCTCAAGTTCACCGAGCGCGGCGAAGTGCGGCTCGCGCTGACGCCCACGCCGGGCGGCGGCGTGCGCTTCGCCGTCACCGACTCGGGCATCGGCATCCCGGCCGACCAGCAGGAGCTGATCTTCGAAGCCTTCCGCCAGGCCGACGGCACCACGAGCCGGCGCTATGGCGGCACCGGCCTGGGCCTGTCGATCTCGCGCGACCTGACGCAGCTGCTCGGCGGCACGCTGACCGTGCAGAGCGTGCCCGGGCAGGGCAGCACCTTCACGCTGGAGCTGCCGGCCGCAGCACCGCAGGCGCGGGCCGCGGCGCAGTCGCCGGCTGGATCGGTGACCTTTCCGTCGTCACGGCCTGCGCCGTCCGCCGCCGCACCGGCGCCCGTTCCCGCCACCACGCCGGCTCCCGCGCCCGACGTGCCGCCGGCCTTCGCCGACGACCGCGCCCTGCCGCGCGACCAGACGCGCCGCGTGCTCGTCATCGAAGACGAGCCGCAGTTCGCGCACATCCTCTACGACCTGGCCCACGAGCTGGGCTACCGCTGCCTGGTCGCGCACGGCGCCGCCGAGGGCTACAGCATGGCGGCCCAGTTCCAGCCCGACGCGATCCTGCTCGACATGCGGCTGCCCGACGATGCGGGCCTGTCGGTGCTGCAGCGGCTCAAGGACGATCCGTCGACCCGGCACATCCCGGTGCACGTGATCTCGGCCGTCGACAACACCGAGGCCGCGCTGCACATGGGCGCCATCGGCTATGCGCTGAAGCCCGCCTCGCGCGAGCAGCTCAAGCAGGTGTTTTTGAAGTTCGAGGACCGGCTGGCCAAGAAGGTCAAGGCCGTGCTGCTGGTGGAAGACGATGCGCTGCAGCGCGAGAGCGTGGTGCGGCTGATCGGCGACGACGACGTGGCCATCACGGCGGTCGAGACCGGCGGCGAGGCGCTCGAATTGCTCAAGCAGAAGGTGTTCGACTGCATGGTCACCGACCTGCGCCTGCCCGACATGCAGGGCGGCGAGCTGCTCAAGCGCATGGCGACGGAGGAGATCGTTTCCTTCCCGCCCGTCATCGTCTACACCGGCCGCAACCTCACGCGCGACGAAGAGGCCGAGCTGATGCGCTATTCGCGCTCGATCATCATCAAGGGCGCGCGCTCGCCGGAACGGCTGCTCGACGAGGTGACGCTGTTCCTGCACAAGGTCGAATCCGACCTGTCGAGCGAACGCCGCAGCATGCTGCGTGCCGCGCGCGGCCGCGACCGCGTGCTCGAAGGCCGGCGCATCCTGCTGGTGGACGACGACGTGCGCAACATTTTCGCGCTGACCAGCGCGCTCGAACAGCGCGGCGCCAAGGTCGAAGTGGGCCGCAACGGCCGCGAGGCGCTCGAACGGCTCGACCAGATCCCCGACATCGACCTGGTGCTGATGGATGTCATGATGCCGGAGATGGACGGCCTCGAAGCGACGCGCCGCCTGCGCAGCGACCCGCGCTTCGAGAAGCTGCCCGTCATCACCATCACCGCCAAGGCCATGAAGGACGACCAGGAGCAATGCCTCGCCGCCGGCGCCAGCGACTACCTGGCGAAGCCGGTCGACCTGGACCGCCTGTTCTCGCTGATCCGCGTGTGGATGCCGCGCATGGAGCGGCTGTGAGCGCGGCCACCACCGGCGCCCCGCCGCCGATGCAGCCGCCGAGCGACAGCGACATCGAGCTGCGCCTGCTGATGGAAGCCATCTACCTCAAGTACAGCTACGACTTCCGCGACTACACCGGCTCGTCGCAGAAGCGGCGCGTGCTGCACGCACTGAACGAGCTGGGCCTGCCCACCATCTCGGCCCTGCAGGAGCGCGTGCTGCGAGAGCCGCAGGTGTTCGGCCAGCTGCTGCAGTACCTCACCATTCCGGTGAGCGAGATGTTCCGCGACCCGGGCTACTTCATGGCGCTGCGGCAGCAGGTGGTGCCGATGCTGCACACCTACCCGACCATCAAGGTGTGGATCGCGGGCTGCAGCACCGGCGAGGAAGTGTTCTCGCTGGCGATCCTGCTGCGCGAAGAAGGCCTGTTGTCGCGCACGCAGATCTACGCCACGGACATCAACCCCGTCTCGCTCGAGAAGGCACGGCAGGGCATCTTTCCGCTCGAGGCCGTGCGCCGCTACACCACCAACTACCAGCGCGCCGGCGGCCAGCGCGCCTTTTCCGACTACTACACCGCGGCCTACGATGCGGCCCGCTTCGACCTCTCGCTGTGCGCCGACGTGATCTTTGCCGACCACAGCCTGGCCACCGACAGCGTGTTCGCCGAGACGCAGCTCGTGTCGTGCCGCAACGTGCTGATCTACTTCAACCGGCAGTTGCAGGACCGCGCGCTGGGCCTCTTCCACGAGTCGCTGTGCCACCGCGGCTTCCTGGGCCTGGGCAGCAAGGAGAGCATCGACTTCTCCGCCTACGCCGGCCGCTTCGACGTGCTGTCGCGCGCCGAGCGCGTCTTCCGCAAGGCCACATGACGCGCCACGCCCGCAGCCAGGCCCTGCCGCGCGTCGAAGCGATCGTCGTGGGCGCGTCCGCAGGTGGCGTCGAGGCGCTGGGCCTGCTCTTCGCCGGGCTGCCCGACACCTGGCGCCTGCCCATCGTGGTGGTGCTGCACTTGCCCGAGGGGCACGAAAGCCGTTTGCCCGAGGTGTTTCGCCATCGCCTGCCCTTCGCGGTGCGCGAGGCGCAGGACAAGGCGCCCGTCGAGGCCGCCTGCCTGTACTTCGCGCCGCCGAGCTATCACCTGTCGATCGAGCGCGACCGCAGCTTCTCGCTGAGCTGCGAGCCGCCCGTGCTCTTCTCGCGCCCGTCCATCGACGTGCTGATGACGTCGGCCGCCGATGCCTACGGCCCCGCCCTCGCCGGCCTGCTGCTCACCGGCGCCAACGAAGATGGCGCGCGCGGCCTGCACGACATTCACCGGGCCGGCGGCCTGTGCGCCGTTCAAGACCCGGCCGAGGCCCAGGTGCCCACCATGCCCGAGGCCGCCATCGCACGCCAGGCGCCCGACTTCGTTCTTCCCCTGCGCGAGCTTCGCGCCCTGCTGCTGAAACTGGATGCCGCCCACCACCATGCCCCATGACGTCGTGAGCAAGCTGCTGCTGGTCGACGACCTGCCCGAGAACCTTTTCGCGCTCGAGGCGCTGGTGCGCGGCGAGGGGCGCCAGGTGTTCCAGGCCACCTCCGCCGAGCAGGCGCTGGCGCTGCTGCTGGAGCACGAGTTCGCGCTGGCGCTCGTCGACGTGCAGATGCCCATCATGAACGGCTTCGAGCTGGCGGAGATGATGCGCGGCACCGAGCGCACGCGGCACATTCCGATCATCTTCGTGAGCGCCGCGGGCCGCGAGCTGAACTACGCCTTCAAGGGTTACGAGAGCGGCGCCGTCGACTTCCTGCAGAAGCCGCTGGACACGCACGCCGTGCGCAGCAAGGTCAGCGTGTTCGTCGACCTGAACCGCCACCGCAAGGCGCTCGACCGCGAGATGGAAGCGCTGGCCGCCGCCCACCGGCAGCAAGAGACGCTGGTGCAGGAGCTTCGCGCCACGCAGACCGAGCTGGAGCGTGCGGTGCGCATGCGCGACGACTTCATGTCGATGGTGTCGCACGAACTGCGCACGCCGCTGCACACGCTGTACCTCGAAGCGCAGGTGCGCAAGCTGCACCTGGACCGCGGCAACCTCGCCAACTTCGAGCCCGACAAGCTGGCCGCCATGGTCGCGCGCGACCAGCACCAGATCCGCAACATGGTGCGGCTGATCGACGACATGCTCGACGTGACGCGCATGCGCCGCGGCGCGCTGTCGATCCAGCCCAAGCCGGCCGACCTGGCCGCCCTGGCCCGCCGCGTGGTCGACGGCATGGCCCAGCAGGCCGAGGCGGCCGACGCCACCATTTCGCTGCAGGTGCTGCCCGACGCCGAATCGCGCATCGACGGCGTGTGGGACGAGTTCCGCATCGAGCAGGTGCTGACCAACCTGCTGACCAACGCCGTGCGCTACGGCGGCGGCGGCGCGATCGAGGTGAGCGTGCGGGCGCTGGGCGACGCGGCCGAGATGACGGTGCGCGACCGCGGCCCCGGCATCGCGCCGGAAGACCACGCACGCATCTTCGAGCAGTTCGAACGCAGCGCCGACGGGCGGCAGCATGCGGGCGGCCTGGGCCTCGGGCTCTACATCACGCGCGAGATCGCGCGGCGGCATGGCGGCGACGTGACGGTGGAGAGCGCGCTCGGCGAAGGCGCGCTCTTCAGCGTGCGGCTGCCGCGCACGCCGGCCTGAGGCCAGGCCCAGGCCCAGCCCGGCCGGCGGGCCGGCCTATGCCCTGTGGCAGTTGCAAGGCCCCGGCGTTTTGGAGCACGATGCGCATCCGGGAACCAGCAACCACCTTCGCGCCGTCTTCCATCCATGATGCTCACCGCGTACGCGCAGGCCAACCACGACGGCGAGCTGCGGATATGGGTCGGCATCTTCGGCGCGGCCCAGCCGCCGGCACGGCCCGCCTTCACGATCAACGGGACGCCCACCGCGCCTGACCGCGGCGACGTGCCGAAGCCGATTCGCGACGGGCAAGGCCGCAACTACAAGGGCATCTATGCCTTCAGGCCGGCCGGCGCCGGGCCCTATCGCGTCCGGGTGCAGGCCGGCGGCGAGCTGTTCGAGTTCACCACCGACCTGCTGCCGCGCGAGCTGGCGCCGCACCTGGACGGCGGCTTCAACATCCTGCTGTGCTCCTGCTACTACCAGCCGCTCGACGACCGCGGCCTGTTGGGCGACGTGGTGTCGCAGATCAAGCTGCGGCCGAACCTCACGCTGATGGCCGGCGACCAGGTCTATGCCGACCTGCCGCTGCACACCTTCCGGCGGCCCCGCAGCGCGGACGAGATCCGCACCGACCTGGGCAACAAGTACCGGCAGAACTGGGCGTCGACCGCGCTCGGCACGCCAGGCCTGGGCTCGGTGCTGGCGCGTGCGCCGGTGGTCTGCGTGCCCGACGACCACGAGTTCTGGAACAACTACCCCTATCGGCAGGCGCAGATTCCCGACACCCTGTCGGGCGAGGCCTTCGATGCTTGGAAGGCCGCGTCGCTCGAGCTCTTCGAGGACTACCAGGCCTCGGACGCATCGACGGACGGCGCATCGCGCCTGGACGTGGGCCCGCTGAAGATGCTCTTTCTCGACCTGCGCAGCGGCCGCGACAACGACGGCGACCGGCTGATGCAGCCGCCCGCGCGCGCCGCCTTCGACCGCTGGATCGACGACCTGCTTCAGGGCGACCGGTCGATCGGCGTGCTGAGTTCGGGCCAGGCCCTGTTCATCGGCAAGCCCAACATCCTCGAAAAGCACCTGGCCGATGCCGAGATGCCCAACTACAAGGAGTTCGACGAGCTCTCGGCGCAGATCGCCCGTCTGGCCGATCACGGCGTACCGCTGGTCTACATCACCGGCGACGTGCACTGGGGCCGCGTCGCCCGCGGCACCGACCTGCCGAGCCGGGGCACGCCCCTGTACGAAGTGATCTCTTCGCCGTCGTGCCTGATCGACAGCCCCACCGACGCCTTCACGGCCTGGAAGAACCGCACCTTCAACGCCGCCCGGCCCTGGCCACGCCACGCCGACGCCGCCAAGGTGCCCAAGCAGTTCGGGCCCAAGGGCCGCTACCTGATCGATGCCGTCGAGCCCTCGCTGATCGGCGACCAGGTGGCCATGGTGTCGTTCGCGCGCGCGGGCGCCGGCGCGGAGTTCAGCGTGACCTACTACGGCATCTCGCGGGACAAGGCGCTCGCCAAGTCCCGTTCCTTCGGCCCTTTTTCGCTCCGGCCCACCTGAAAGCACGCCCATGATCAGAAGAGACCGATCGCGCGCCGCCGAGAATCCCGAGTTGACGGCCCTGAAGCGCGGGGACGCCGAGGACAACCTCGCCTGGGGCGAGCGCGCCGTCGCCCAGATGCAGACCGGCGACCAGACGCAGTGGACCTACGTGGTGCTCCTGGGCGGCGACGACATGATGGCCTTTCGCCTGCGGCTCGCGCAGTCGCACCTGCGGCGCGACATGCTGCCTTCGTTCTGGTCGGACGCGATGCTGGTCAAGCTGGTGCGGCCGTCGCTGAAGGGCGCCACGGCCATCCACGTGCCGCTGATCCAGCCGGGGCCGCCGGCGTTCTCGACCAAGGTCAACGGCGTGGTCGAGGTGCCGATCGGCCGCTTCAAGGACGCGACCCGCTTCCCCAACATCGCGGTGATCGCGCTGCCGACACCGCAGGCGCAGATCCTCGAGCGCATCGAGGATTTCAAGCGCAGCCGATCGACGCTCGACGCGCTGGAGCACGTCATCCGCTGGCTGGCGTTTTCGTGGGGTGCCGCGCGCACGCCCAATCCGCTGCACGAGAACTACGGCATCCCGTCCGCGTGCATGCTGGAGATCGCCTGCGCCGCGGCACAATTCGACCTGACGCCGGGGCTCGAGTCGCGTGCGTCGTGCCCCGAGGCCATCTGGGCCGCGGCCCGGCACTGGCAGGACTACTACAAGAAAACCACCGAGGGCAACCGCTTCCCGCAGGGACGATACTGGACGCCGCATCGCTACCCCATCTTCGAGCCGGACGCGCCGCCGGCTCGCAAGGGTGGCCCATGAAGAGATGAGCACCACCGTCGCCCCATCGATCGAGACGCTGACCGAACTCAACATCGCCGACCTGCTGGATGCGATCGGCCTGCTGCGCCTGCGCGGCACGCCGCTGTGCCGCGTGCTGCGGCCCTCGGCCCGGCGCTTCGCGCGGACCGCGCACGAGTTCGACACGCGCGTCGGCGAGCATGGGCTGTCGAAGGGCAGTGCATGGCTGGTGAGCCGCATGACCTCGGGCATCCTCACCTCGGGCCTGGAGCACGTGCCTGCGCAAGGGCCTGTGGTCGTGCTGGCCAACCATCCCGGCATGACGGACACCGTGGCGCTCTTCACCAGCCTGGCGTGCCGGCCCGACCTGCGCGTGATCGCGCTCGACCGCCCTTTTCTTCGCGCCTTGCCCAACGTCGCGCGTCAGCTGATCTTTCTGCCCGAAGACGAAAGCGGGCACATGGCGGTGGTGCGGGCCGCCGCCCGGCATCTGCAGGACGGCGGTGCGCTGCTGACCTTTCCGGCCGGCGAGATCGAGCCCGACCCCGCCACCTTCGGCCCGGCGCGGGCCGCGGCGTCGCTGCTGAATTGGTCGAACAGCTACGCCTTGTTCGGCCGGCTCGCGCCGCACACGCGCTTCGTGCCCGCGCTCGTGAGCCACGTGATCTCTGCCGACGCGCAGCGGCATCCGCTCACGTGGCTGCGCCGCACGGCGCACGACAAGGAGAAGCTGGCCGCGGCGCTGCAGGTGGCGCTGCCGCGGTACCGTGACCTGGTGGCACGGGTCGAGTTCGGCGTTTCGCGCGAGGCCGGAACCCAGACGGCACAGGCGCTCAATGCAGCGATCACGGCACAGATGCGCGCGCTCATCGTCTCGGCGGTGGCCGCGCCGCGCGCCGCCCCGGAACCGCAAGCGCGGCTCGCCTGACAGCCCTCGGCTCGTGTGACCATCGCCGCGCCCTCACGAAGTTCGCCGCAGCCCGCCAGAATGCGCTCATGGACGACTATCTCGTGGGCACCGCCTCCTGGACCGACAAGACCCTGCTCGACTGCGGCCGCTTCTACCCGGCCGACTGCAAGACGCCCGAGGCGCGCCTTCGCTACTACGCATCGATCTTTCCGCTGGTGGAGGTGGACAGCAGCTACTACGCCATGCCCGCGCCCGCCACCGCGCAGCTGTGGGTGGAGCGCACGCCGCCGGCCTTCGTCTTCAACGTCAAGGCCTTCCGGCTCTTCACCGGCCACCTCACCGAGACCAAGGTGCTGCACAAGGACCTGCAGCCCGCGTTGGGCCTGGGCCGCAAGTTCGTCTACAAGGACGTGCCCGAGGAAATCCGCGCCGAGCTATGGAAGCGCTTTGTCGAGGCCCTGGCGCCGCTGCGACTGGCGGGCAAGCTGGGCCTGGTGCACTTCCAGTTTCCGCCGCGCCTCAAGTACGGCCCCGAGGCCCTGGCCCACATCGAGCGTTGCATCGGCTGGCTGCCCGGCCACACGCTGAGCATCGAGTTCCGCCACAAGTCGTGGTGGGACAGCCCCGAGCGCACCGCCAGCACGCTGGCCTTTCTGCGCGAGCACCAATTGGTGCACACCATCGTCGACGGCCCGCAGGGCGCCGACAACAGCGTGCCCGCCGTGTGGGAAAGCACCAACCCCGACCACCTGCTGCTGCGGTTGCACGGCCGCAACACCGACACCTACAACATCCGCGGCGCGGCATCGGCTGCCGAGCGCTTCGACTACGACTACCCCGACCCCGAGCTGCAGGAACTGGCTGCGGAGGTGGTGCGCCTGGCGTACAAGGCCAGGCACAAGCACATCATCTTCAACAACTGCGACGAGGACAAAGGGCAGCGCAACGGCATCAGCTTCTTGAAGATGCTGCTGGCTTACGGCTGAGCGCCGGCGCCGTAACCGCGGCGCAAGACCATCCGAATACCCGAGCGGAGCCCATGCTCCAGCGTGGCCCGGCCGCGTGCGTCATGCCGTGTGGCCGGGTTCGATCGTCCCTTCCCTCGGAAAGAGAGCAAGCCATGCAGATCGATGACAACAAACTCAATGCCCTGCTCGAAAGAATGGTCGGAGAATTCGGCGCCCTCGCCAGCGCACCGCTCGTGATGCTCGGCGACCGGCTCGGTCTCTACAAGGCCATGGCAGGCACCGGACCGGTCACGGTCGACCAGTTCAGCGAGCGCACCGGGCTGCGCCTGCGCTATGCCCAGGAGTGGCTCAACGCGCAGGCCGCGAGCGGCTTCGTCGACTACGACCCGGGCGCCCAGACCTTCACCCTGTCGCCCGAGGCTGCCCTCGTGTTGGCCGACGACACGAGCCCGGCCTTCATGGTCGGCGGCTTCGAGGTGCTGAGTTCGCTGTACATCGACCTGGACAAGGTGCAGAAGGCCTTCCGCGACGGTACCGGGCTCGGTTGGCACGAGCATCACCCGAGCCTGTTCTCCGGCACCGAACGCTTCTTCCGCGCCGGCTACAACGCCAACCTCGAACCCAGCTGGATCCCCGCGCTCGAAGGCATGCGCGAGCGCCTGGAGGCCGGTGCGCGCATGGCCGACGTCGGCTGCGGCTTCGGCGCGTCGACCATCGTGATGGCACAGGCCTACCCGGCCTCGACCTTCGTGGGCTACGACTTCCACGAACCCTCCGTCGTCGCCGCGCGCGAGCGCGCCGCCGCGGCAGGCGTGGCCGACCGCGTGCGCTTCGAGGTGGCCAGCGCCAAGAGCTACCCTGGCCGCGATTTCGACCTGGTGGCCTTCTTCGACTGCCTGCACGACATGGGCGACCCGGTCGGCGCCGCCACGCACGTGCGCGAAACGCTGTCGCCCGACGGCATCTGGATGATCGTCGAGCCCTTCGCCAACGACAGGCTGGAAGACAACATCAACCCGGTGGGCCGCATCTTCTATTCCGCGTCGACCATGGTCTGCACGCCCTGCTCGCTCTCGCAGGAGGTCGGGCTGGCGCTCGGCGCACAGGCCGGCGAGCGGCGGCTGGCCGACGTGGCCCGGCAAGGCGGGTTCAGCCGCTTCAGGCGGGCCACGCAGACGCCGTTCAACCTGGTGTTCGAGGCGCGACCTTAGGCAGGCGCCCCTTCGCCGAATCGGGCTCGGCGCCGAACTCCTCGACCATCAGCGCGCGCAGCCAGCGGTTGGCGGCATCGTCGTTGAAGCGCCGGTGCCAGTGCATGCGGATGACACTGGCCGGCACCGTGAACGGCAGCTTGCGGCTGACGAAGCCCCCGTGGCGCGAGAAAGCGTCTGCCAGCTGGCCCGGCACCACGGCCAGGAAGTCGCCAGCCTCCAGCAGGGGCGGGATCATCAGGTACGAGGGCAGTTCGACGCACCGGGGCCGCGCCAGGCCCTGCTGCGACAGCACCTGGTCGATGCGGTCCTGCACGCCCGAAGCTGCGCGCACCACCACCTGCGGTGATGCGGCGAAGCTGCGCAGCGTCACCGTCTTTTTTGCCAGCGGGTGCGTCGCCGCCATCAGCGCGACGTAGACGCGCTCGAACAGGCGTTGCTGAAACAACGAATCCGGCAGGCCCGGGTAACTGCCAACGGCCAGGTCGACCTGCCCCTCGGCCAGCGCAGGCGCGATCTCGTCCTGCTGCAGCGTCTTCAACGCCAACTGCACGCCGGGCGCCCTGGCACGTACCGCGCGCACCACCCGCGGCCACAGCACATAGGCACCCACGTCGGAATGAGCGATGCGGAAATCGGCACGCGCCGTCTTCGGGTCGAAGCTCGAGCTTTGCAGGATCCGGTCGGACACGCGCTCGATGATTTCCGCCACGGGCTCGGCCAGTTCGCTCGCGCGCGCCGTGGGGCGAAAACCCCGGCCGGTGCGAACGAACAGCTCGTCGCCCAGCAGCGCGCGCAATCGGCCCAGTGCCGTGCTCAGCGCCGACTGGCTCATGTTGAGTTCGCGTGCCGCCAGTGTTGCGCTGCGGTGCCGGAGCAGCGCGTCGAGCACGGGCAGCAGGTTGAGGTCGACCGACCTGATATCCATGCGGTGGATTCTAGAGTTCGCCCCGTTGCACTATTCAGAAATTCGCGCTGGGCCTACGCTGCACCCATTCGTACAAGAGATGGAGACACGTCGATGTTGCAGTTGCTCAGATGCGCCACGGCCTGCACGGCCTTCGCGTTCTTCATCGCCGGAACCGCGCCGGCCCAGGCCCAGACCAAGGCACCGGCCACGCCGATGACCATGGTCGTTCCGGCCCCGGCCGGCAGCGCGCCCGACATCGTCGCGCGGATGATCGCCGACGAACTGCAGCGCCGGCTGGGCCAGCCCTTCATCGTCGACAACAAGCCCGGTGCGGGCGGCATCGTCGCGGTGATGGCGGCCAGGTCCGCGGCGAACCGGGCCAACACCCTGCTCTTCGTGCACGCGGCCGTCGCCACCGTGACGCCCCTGACCTACCGCGCCGCGAAGTTCGACCTGGCCACCGACTTCGAGCCGGTCGTGACCGTGGCCGACACGCCCATGATGTTCGTGGCCAACCCGAGCGCCGGACCGAAGACGCTGGCCGACGCCATCGCGCAGGCGAAGGCCAAGCCCGACACCGTGACCCTCGGCAGCACCACGCGCGGCTCCGTCCCGCATCTGGCCGGCGTGCTGCTCGGGCAACTGAGCGGCGCGCAGTTCAACAACGTGCCCATGAGCGGCAGCGGCCAGGCGCTGCAGTCGGTGGTCGGCGGCGACACCGCCATGTCGGTGGACGGCATCGCGCCGCTGCTGCCGCTCGTCAAGTCCGGTCGCCTCCGCGTACTGGGCGTGACCGCCAACCGCCCCCTTGCCGGCCTGGAAGGCATGCCGCTCGCCAAGGACACCGTGCCGGGGCTGGAACTCACGGGCTGGTTCATGCTCTTCGCGGCCCAGGGCACGCCACCGGCACGGCTCCATGACATCAACGCGGCCGTGAACGCGGCGCTCAAGTCGCCCGAGTTGATACAGAAGCTGCAGGCCACGGCCAACTACCCGGTCGGAGGCTCGATCGACGATGCGCGCCAATTCCTTGCATCGGAGAAGAAGAAGCTGGCCCTCGCCGTTCAACAAGCCGGCCTGAAGGCCGAGTGACCATTCCGACAACCACTTGCAGGACCCGACCATGGCCGACGACTCACGACGCATCGACACCCACCAGCACATCGTGCCCCCGGCATACGCCGCCTGGCTCGACCAGCAGGGCATGCTGGCAGGCGGGCTGCCCATTCCTCACTGGAGTGCCGCAGGCGCGCTCGACCTGATGGACAGCGCCGGCATCGCCGCCGGCATCCTGTCGGTGTCGACGCCCGGCGTGCACCTGGGCGACGACGCACAGGCCCGCGCGATGGCACGCAAGGTGAACGAGTTCGCCGCGCAGGTGTCCCACGATCATCCGGGCCGCTTCGGCTTCTTCGCGACCCTCACGCTCCCCGACGTCGACGGCGCGCTGGCCGAGGCCGCCTACGCGCTCGACGAACTGGGCGCCGATGGCGTGGTGCTGCTGACCAACGTGCGCGGCACCTATCTCGGCGATGCGGCCATCGAACCCTTGATGGAGGAGCTCGACCGTCGCCGTGCCGTCGTGTTC
Source organism: Variovorax sp. KK3 (assembly GCF_001984055.1). Classification (GTDB taxonomy): domain Bacteria; phylum Pseudomonadota; class Gammaproteobacteria; order Burkholderiales; family Burkholderiaceae_C; genus Variovorax. Next base: position 47,293 of record NZ_LYVO01000008.1, on the reverse strand, counting down.
GTGCATCCCTCCGAACTGCCCACGCCACCGGTGCCGGGCATCCCGCCCTTCGTCGCCGACTTCCTGCTCGACACCACCCGCGCCGGCATCAACATGTGCCGACGAGGCTGGATGGATCGCTTTCCCGGTGCGAGGATCATCCTGTCGCACGGCGGCGGCTTCATTCCCTACGCCGCCGAACGCATCGCCCGCATGTGCTCGCCGGACGGCGACCCCGTCAAGGGCATCGAGCAACTGCGGCGCTTTCATTTCGACACCGCGCTGTCGAGCAGCCCCTACGCCTTGCCGTCACTGCTGGCCTTCGCCGACCCGCAGCGCATCACCTTCGGCAGCGACTGGCCCTATGCGCCGAAGGAACGCTCGTTGCACTTCACGCGCCTCTTCGACGAGTTCGCGCTTCACCATGACGTGCGCGCTGCGATCGACCGAGGCAACGCCGAGGGGCTGTTTCCCCGCTTCGCCTGACGCCGGCCGGCGAATTTGCCCAACAATGCAGCCTGCGCATCCCGACGATGCGCGCCGACTCCACAGAAAAGGAACAAGGTCGTGGGACTGCTTGATGGAATGCTTGGCAACGCAGCCAAGATCGATGCGACAAAAATTCAACGCGAGTTCAGCCAGATCCTCGCGCCGGGCGAAATCGTGGAGCACGCATACCAGCTGATTCGCGACTACTTCGTCTTCACCGACAAACGCTTTGTGCTCGTCGACAAGCAAGGCATCACGGGCAGCAAGACCGAGTACCACTCGATCCCGTACAAGAGCATCACGCACTTCAGCATCGAGACGGCCGGCACCTTCGACCTGGATGCCGAGCTGAAGATCTGGATATCGGGCACGGCGGCGCCGATTCAAAAGCAGTTCAACAAGAAGCTGAGCATCTACGAGGTGCAGAGTGTATTGGCGAGTTATGTGTTGAAGTGAGCGTAGCCTCTGAGTTGACAGTGCTACTCGAATACCTACTCTTCGAATCTACCGACGAGGAAAGCGGCGCCTGCAGCTTCGACGCGATGGCATCGGTTCTGCCTGCTCGCGTCCCGGAACTGCTCCGTGAGGTGGAGGCCGTGCTGAACTGGGCGTGTCGCGAGTTCGGCGAACCGTCAGCGGTCCAGGAAAACGGCGAGTGGGACTTCGAGTTGCAAGCGGTCGGCGAGCACGATGCGCCGCTCAAGATTGCCTATGACTTGGCGCGCCAGCGGGTCGACGTGGCGCAGTCGCCCGGCAGAGTGACGATTGCTCTTACGGTGACTGGATCACCTGCCTTCGGGACGGCCTTCAGAGATCACTTCCCTGAGTCGGACTGATGCGTGGCGCCGAGGACATCCAGCATGTCCGCTTCGGGCCCACTGCAGTCAACCAGAGTCCTCGAAACCTGCCGTTCGCTCCGGATGCAGAATGACACATCCGACCTATTGGGAACACGCATGGCAGGCAAGAAGCGGGACCTGGTGGTTCACCTTGACGAGCAACTCGGCAAGGTCATCTTCTATTCAACTGATGTAGAGAACACAGCGGCGATTCGCGCGAAAGAGTTTGACGGGGTATGTCCCGAGGTGGCAATTCTTCGTGAAGGGTCTGCGGACGAGGCTGAGATGAAGCTTGGTCGCCTGGTCTTCTCCCTCATTGACCTGAACAACGCAACGAAGATCGGCATAAGGGACTACGAGGCCGAGGCTGACCATGCGCGAGCAGCATTTGTTGCGGAGTGCGAACAGCAAGCAGAGGCCGGCGACCCAGACGCGCAACACCAGCTCTTCATGGAGTTGCATCGCAAGGCCATGAGAGATCGCTCCTTGGTAGTCCTCGCGCGTGCCGAGGCTCTGCTGCGGATGTCTGCAGCGCAAGGACACGCTGGCGCAATCTCGATTCTTGAGGGTTGGCCTAACCTGAAGGCAGCTGCCGAGCGTCGTATAGCCAACGGCTCTTCCGGAGACACCTGAAATTGAAGTCGGCCCAAGGCCCGCTCATGGCCGTCTGGCGTCCGTCGCTCATTGAGCGCCTTCGAGGGCCGCGATGTATGGCAGGACTTGCGGATGGGCCTGAACCCACTGCTCGCCCAAGGACGTCGAAACGGAGTTCGAGCCGATGACGCTCGCGATTGACCCGTACTTGGACGCTGCCTGAAGCAGGACGTGCGCAGCATGCATCACGTTCTCGCTTGCAGCCGACTCCGGCTGACCAGCTTCGATGCCCCACTCCTTCTGAATCGCCGCGATGAGCTTGCCGGCGGCGGTCTCGAGAGGCGTTCGTGAACGTGTCATGGGCACAAATCTAACCTGCTTGTGAAGGTCTGGTTCTGGCCTGAATCTGCCGTCCGCTCGTGACGCCGAAGGGTCGTGAGCTGACTTCCAGTGACCCCTGCGGGGCGTAGAGAGCAGTCGTTCAGTTGCGCCTCAGGCGACTGTGACAGGGCCGATCAATCCGCGAAAGGTTCCACCTTAAGCACCGTAGCTTTGCGAGCGCTGAACTGTCCGCAGAACATATAGCAGTGCTCAAGCTCAATGTGCAGCGCCCGTGTGCAGCCGCCTGCATCCGGCACCAATTCAAGATTGAGCGACGACAGGACGTTCTGACTATTGAATCCTTCAAGCTCAAAATCGAACACGTCCTCGAACAACAGGTGAACAACCGAGTCGTGCTCAAGCACATAGCGCCCATCCACCATCTTCATCGTCCAGCCGCGCACATGAATTTCGACGGTCGGAACGTATGAACCCTGAGCATTCCGGTTCATTCGGTCGAGGACGAGACGATGCACTTCGCCATCGTGAAAGCTCGGCCATTGACCGAATCGCGAGAGCACCAATTCGTACCCCGAGAAAAATTTGTATGGCTCGGCGTCTAACTTCGTGTCCATTGCCCGTTCCGTCTCCGTCTAAGTTTGATAGCTGTCGATCATGGCAGGCAAGTCGATAGCGGTCTTGATCGAATGACGCCTTCTGGCCGAAATGCGCCGAACGTTGGTTCGTCAAGCTCTTCAAAGTGGCCCCCGACCGCCCCTCCCTCGCAAACCCTTAGTGGCCCGCCAAGTCATCCGACTGGCGCCCCAAAGATAGGCCCTGCCGCGCCCTTTCGCTCCAGTATCGCGATGCCCGCTGGCGCACGCCGCACCGCATGTCTTCTTCATGCCGCGCAACGCCACCCGACGAGCGCCCCGCATCGATACAAGGAGACAACGACATGCCGAATTTCACTCAACCCCGCCCGGGCGCTGCACGACGGACCTTTCGACTCGGTTCCGCGGCGGCGCTCGTCCTGTCGCTCGTCGCCTGCGGCGGAGGTGGCGGCGGCGGCGTGCCCTTCTTCCCGCTGCCTGCCGGCGACGGGCCCGGCACCGCCAAGATGGAACTGCGAACCCTGTCGACGCGCGCCGACCTCGTCAGCGGGGGCGATGTGCTGCTCGAGGTGCTGCCTGAAAGCGGCGATGCCACCGGCCTGAAGGTCACGTTGAACGGCACCGACATCAGCAGCGCGTTCGGCAAGCGCGCCGACGGCCGCATCACGGGGGTGGCCACCGGCCTGACCGTCGGCGCGAACACGCTCAAGGCCAGCACAAAGGCCAGCCGCGAAGCCACGCTCACGGTGACGAACGCGCCGCGCAGCGGGCCCGTGCTGTCCAGCGTGCAAACGACGCCCTTCGTCTGCGCCACACCGGCGCCGACGGCAGCGAGCACGTCGGCGCCGGGCACGAACGCCAGCGGCCTGTCGACCAACGCCACGGATGCGCAGTGCAGCATCGCCACCGAGTACAAGCTCTTCTACCGAACGCTGACGCCAGTTTCCGTGGCGGCGGGCGACGGCGGCTGTTCCTTCGTGCTGCCGGACCCGAGCCCGACCGCGCAGGGCACGTCGCAACCCACGCCCGCCAATTCCTGCCTGCAGCCCTACACGAAGGGCACGACGCCAGCAGGCTCCGTCGCGCTCACGACCACGACGACGGGGGCGCAAGTACCCTACATCGTGCGTGTGGAGCGCGGCACCATCAACCGCGGCATCTACGACATCGCCGTGCTCTTCGACCCCACGGCCGCCGCCTGGACCGCGACCGCGCCGCAATCGCAGTGGAACCGCAAGGTGCTGTACTCCTTCGGCGCCGGCACGGGCTTCCCGCGGCTCCAGTTCCGGTCGTCGCAGAACTGGGCCGACGACGCGGCACTGTCGCGCGGCTTCATGGTGGTCGACAACAGCATGACGGACTCCCAGCTCAACGGGAACCGCTATCTCAACGCCGAGACCACGCTGATGATGAAGGAGCACATCATCGACACCTACGGCGAGGTGCTCTACCTGATGGGCAACGGCGGGTCGGGCGGCGCCATCAACCAGAACAGCGTCGCGTCGATCCTTCCCGGCGTGATCGACGGCACGCAGCTCGGGGTCGACTTCGCCGATTCCGAGACGACGGCGATGGAGGTGATGGACTGCGTGCAGCTCGTCAACTTCTACCAATCCACGGCCTGGACGGCGCTGCAGGCCGGGCAGACGCCGACGCAGGTCAATGCCAAGAAAGCCGCCATCAACGGCCACCTGGACCACACCGCCTGCCATGGCTGGACGACCTTCTTCGGCGGGCTGCTCAAGGCCGGCAACTACACGCCGGTGGGCGTCGCCGACAACGCCACGGGCGCCATCGTCGCGACCGGTGCGCCGACCAACAACTGCCAGCTGCCGGCATCGCAGGTTTACGACCCGGTCGCCAACCCGACCGGCCCGCGCTGCGGCATCACCGATGGCGCCGTGGGCGTGTACGGAGCGACGGCCAACGCGCTGGCGTCGGGCGGGACGCGGGCGTTGAGCAACCTGGACAACGTCGGCATCCAGTACGGCCTCAAGGCGCTGCAGTCGGGCGCGATCTCCGCCGAGGAGTTCGTCACGCTCAACGAGCGCATCGGCGGGTCGGACACCGACGGCAAGCTGTCGACGGCACGCGCGGTGGCGGACACGGCGTCGCTCGCCATCGCCTACCGGGCAGGCCTGGTCTCGCCGGGCAAGAGCCTCGCCAACGTCGCGACGATCGACCTGCGCACCTACGACGAGACCTACAACCTGCCCATCGGCCAGGCGGGCATCCACCAGTACTGGCGCAGCTACTCGCACCGCGCCCGCATCGATGCGGCGGCGGGCGGCCACGCGAACCACGCCCTCTGGCGCTTCGGCCCGGCCGGCTCGGCGGCCACCACGACGCTGGATTCCTTCGTCGCCATGGACGCGTGGCTGTCGGCGCTCGTCGCGTCGAGCCCCAAGGACTGGACCAATGCGAGCCGCACGCAGCTGCAGGTCGCCGCTGCGCGACCGACGGCCGCAGCCGACCTGTGCTACCTGTCGACCGACCTGACCCGCACCACCAAGATCCTGGACCAGGCCACGTGCGACGCCGACCCGCTGCTGCGTCCGCAGCGCTCGCCGCGGCAGGTGGCGGGCGGGCCGCTGACCGAGGACATCCTCAAGTGCCAACTCAAGCCGCTGGCCACCGCCGACTACGCCCCGGTCACGTTCACCGGCGGCCAATGGTCGCGCCTGCAGACCGCGTTTCCGGGCGGCGTGTGCGACTGGAGCCGTCCGGGCGTCGGCCAGACCGAAACGGCGGCGCCGCTGACCTTCAAGGCAGGCGCGGGCGGTGTGCCGCTGGGGGAGCGTCCGGCGAGTTTTTGATGACTCGAACGCGGGCATCGGGCGGTTCGCCCCCCTCCTCTAGGCTGCTGCAGGGGAGTTGCTATCGCCACGACGCCTTGTTGAACCCTTTTCGACCGAACACCCCTCCTTGTCTACGATGCTCGCTGTGATCGGGCAGATCGAGGAGCAGCTCACCGTCGTCGAGGCGGCCGATCGCCTGGGCATCACCCGCGAAGCATGCAAGAGCCGTATTCATCGCGGCCGCGCTCTTCTACGCGAGTATCTGCAAGGCGATGGGTCGCGAGGGTACGCGGCCTGAGGGGGTCGGGATGAGATCGCAGCGACAAGTGTCGGGAACCGTCGTGCAACGAACCATCGCCGTCCTGGGCTCGGCGGCTTTCTTCGTGGTAGCCCCGTGCACGCTCGCGGGGCTCGTCCCATGGTCGATCACAGGTTGGCATGTGCAGCCGCCGTTCCTGGGTCTGGAGCTGATACGCGGCCTGGGCGCGGTGATGATTCTCGCGGGCGTGCCCGGGCTCGTCGACGCATTCGCGCGCTTCGCGCTGCTGGGTCTCGGCACTCCCGCGCCCATCGCGCCGCCCCAGAATCTCGTGGTGACCGGGCTCTACCGCCATGTGCGCAATCCGATGTACGTCGCGGTCACTGCCATCATCCTGGGTCAGGCGGCGCTGTTGGGCGATTGGCGCCTCATCGTCTATGGGGCGCTGCTCTGGCTCTTCTTCCACGTGTTCGTCGTGGCATACGAAGAACCCATGCTGGTGCAGACGTTTGGAAAAGAGTACGAGGCTTTCCGTGCTGCAGTCCCGCGCTGGATACCGAGGATGAGCCCGCGGCGGTCGAAATGATTGACGTCGCGTGACGCCCATGCCGCGCAGACCTCATCGGCGCAAGACCTTGTAATCGACGTCACAAAAAGAGCTGTGCATCGCAGCACGGCCAAGCGCTTTGCCACCGAATCACCGGGCCTGGCGGCAGTCCGTCACCCGTGTTCAATGCGCAACTGCCGCCCAACAACATCTTCGGCGCGCAAACCGACCCTGCCGTGGCGAACTACGCCCGTGACCTCGCGCTGGTGCCGAGCGCGGAACAGGGCTACTACCTCTTCGTCTACCCGCTCTCGACCGGCAAGCACAAGCTTCGCTGGATCGCACAGGGCTGCGCTGCCGGAGGCATGCAGGACATCACATACCACCTAACCATCGCTGGCAGGTAGCGCCGGGGTACGTAGAGGCCTTTGCCCTCCGGCCTGACTTCCGATCGGATGGAAGAAGGCTCCCGAGGCTTGCGCCTCGGGAGTAAATCCACCAAGGGAGGTGGAGGAGACAACCGGTCCAAGTCGGTGCGCTTCCGCCGCAGGACGCGCTTGGATGAGGATTCGATGCAAGCAGCGTGCCATCTCATCGATAACGGCCACGCTCGCGTGCAATCACGGACTCGGCGCAGGCGGGTCACCGTTCAGGCGGAGGCAGCGCGATGCTGCATCAGATGCCTCAGGATCGGGTCTTTTCGACGTGCGTGAACGCCACTGTTCCCAAAAGGCGCATGAAGTCGCCTTTGGCCGGTGTGACGAAGCAATGGGTGGTGCGCGCGCTCAGATCCACGACATGCACGACCGTGGACCCGATGTGCTCCCGCCATGTCAGCAGCGCGAACCCGTCGCGCAGCAGCTTGCCCTCGTAGTCGACACGATCGGCGAACCCGGCGTTGTCGCCGTTGACCACTGTCAGGTCGAGTTCTCGTCGATCGCGGAAATCAAGCCTCACTTGAAAGCGCGGCAAGTCGATGAGCCAGATGGCGCCAGCGGAAAAAATGCGATGCGGATCCGGCATGTCGTACGGGGCGTCCATGCGGCATGTTGACCCTTGAAGTCGATCGACGCAACTGCCGGCGCTGCGACCAGCCGCCGGCAGCGGCCGCTCATCGCCCGGCCCGGTGCGCTTCCCGAAGCGGTTCCAGCAAATGCTTGAGGCCGTTGTGGTCGATCTCGTGCATCAAGGCGAGAAGACGGCCGAGTTGCCCCTTCGGAAATCCTTCGCGCGCGAACCAGTTCAGGTAGTTGCCCGGCAGGTCGGCGATCGGCGTTCCCTTGTATTTGCCATAGGGCATTTCGGTCGTCAGCAACAGGTCCAGCGGCAATTCCATGCGCGGGATTGTCGTGCTTCACGCCGCCTCGCCGACCGGTGCCGGCACGAGCCATTCGGGCAGATGCTGTCGCACGCGAGCGGCATGCGTCATCGGCCCCATGTGCCCGAGCCCGGGAAGCTCGACCACGTCGGCGTTCGGCAGGATGTCGGCCAGGATCGCGACGATGCGGCGCACCGGCGCGGGCGAGGCGCTGCCGCACAGCAAGCGCACCGGCATGTCGAGCTGCGCGAAGCGCGCCGTCGGCGTCGTATCGCCGAAGGCCGCCTCGAACTCCGCCGCCACCTTCGGCATGTTGCTCACGATGACTTGCTGACGGCGCTCGTCGAGCGACTGGAACGAGCCGGGGCCCGACCAGTAGTCGACGAACATCGAAGCCGCGTCGCGCCAGCGCCCGGCGACCACCCACGAGATCAGCATGCGGCCGACCGACACGATCTGGTCGCGCTCGTCGACGGCGTCTTCGCGATGGAACAGCACTGCGAATCGGCTCGGCTCGTACATCGTGAGGGTGCGCACGCGGTGCGGCCAGCGCAGCGCGATTTCCATCGCCACCGCAGCGCCGTAGGAATGGGCGAGGAGATGAACGCCTTCCGGATGCGCATGGAGATACGGCTCGAGGTGGCGGGCTTCGGCCTCGAAGGATGCCGGTGCGCCGACCGGCCAGCATTCGCCGCGACTGCAGCCCAGGCGGTCCGGCATCGCGACGTCGAGATGGACCGGGATTGCTTCGAAGAGGGGAGCCCAGAAGCGACCGACCGTCGCACTGCCGTGGACGCAGAGCAAGCGGGCTTCAGGCGCAGAGGCATGGGACGTGTACATGGTTGCTTCCTCGACTCGAGTGGTTGTGGCGATGTGCTGATTCTTCGGCCATGCGCTGCTGCAACCCATGAGGCGCTGGTCCCAGGAACATGGAAGCCGACGACGTTCGAGCCTCGCGGACCCGGGACTACGGTCCGGGGTCGGCAGGTCCACCGGCGCTGCGATCGCCCACCCGGAAGAGATGGACACGCATCGCAGCACGGGAAGTACGATGGCGCCACCCCTTCGATCCTGCACGGAGCTCGATGAACATGACCTCTTCGTCCACCCCCGCCGCCAAGGCCGAACTGCTGATCCACGCCAGCGCGCAGCGTGCCTTCGATGCCTTCGTCGAGCCCGACCAACTGGCGCAGTTCTGGCTGGCCCGCAGTTCAGGGCCGTTGGCGCCAGGCGCCACCGTCGACTGGGAATTCATGGTTCCGGGCGCACACGAAACGGTCGTCGTGAAAGCCTTCGACCGCCCCCGTCACCTCGGCTTCGACTGGTCCGACGGTGTGCATGTCGATCTTCGGTTCAAGGACCAGGCACCGAATGCCGTCGTGGTGACAGTGGCTGCCAGCGGGTTCGCCGATGCGGATACGGCCATCGGCGCGACCGAAGGCTTCACCCTCGTGCTGTGCGACCTGAAGATCTGGTTGGAGTCAGGCCGCTCGCCCGGCCTGGTGCGCGACAAGGCAGCGCTGCTCGCGCAGCAACTCGGACAGGGCAAGTAGTGGCGCACGCCTGCAATCGCCTGCAGCGGCATGCGCCATCAACCATCACGTGCTTCCCAACCGCGCTTTCAGGAACGCCACCGTCCGCGACCAGGCCAGCTGCGCCGCCGCCGCGTCATAGCGCGGCGTCGTGTCGTTGTTGAACCCGTGCTGCGTGCCCGGGTACTGGTACGCCGTGAACTGCACGCCCGCGGCCTTCAACGCAGCCTCGTAGGCCGGCCATGCCGCATTGATGCGCTCGTCGACCTCGGCGCGCTGCACGAGCAGTTGCGCCTTGACCTTGGCCGCTTCCGTCGGCGCGGGCGTGTTGCCGTAGAAGGGCACGCCGGCATCGAGGTCCGGCAGACGGATCGACAGCTGGTGCACGATGCCGCCGCCGTAGCAGAAGCCGACCGCGCCGAGCTTGCCGTTCGCATCGGGCCGCGACCGGAGCCAGGCCGCGCCCGCCAGAAAATCCTGCAGAGCATGCGCCTGGTCGAGCTTGGCGAAGGCTTCGCGCGCCTTGTCTTCGTCGCCGGGGTAGCCGCCCAGCGGGCTCAGCGCATCGGGCGCGAAGGCCATGAATCCATCGAGGGCCAGGCGGCGCGCGATGTCTTCGATGTGCGGGTTGAGTCCGCGGTTCTCGTGGATGACGAGCACGGCCGGCAGGCGCCTGTCGCCGGTGCTCGCAGGGCGGGCCAGGTAGCCGCGCACCGTGCCGCTGCCGGAAGGCGACGGGTAGCTCACGCGCTCGGTCTTGAGGTTCGCGTCGTTGGGCGGCACGTGCTGCCCCGCGGCGAAATTGGGGCTCAGCGCGGCCAGCAAAGCCGTGGCCGTCATGCCGGCCTTGGCGAACTTCTGCGCCTGTCCCAGGAAGCCCCGGCGGTCCAGGTCGCCATGCACGTAGGCATCGAAAAGAATCAGCAGTTCCTGGTCGAAGTCCTGGGCGGTAAGACGTGGCGGCATGGCGGTCGCGACCTTTTGCAGAGTGAAGGGGTGGGCCAGCATAGCCGCTGGTCCGCGTTCGTGCTGGCGAGCCGGCGCGTGTCCGGCCTTTTCACATGCTTGTCACTTTGCCAATGACCGTCCTGGGTTGTGCATGCGGCCTCGAAAGCGGCACGTTGTCGGCGAAAAGGCGCTGCGACATCCAGAAGATCGGCAGCGCCAGCACCGCCGCCGCGGCCAGCACCACGAACGCGATGCCGAAATGCTGGCCCGCGCCCACCACGGCATTCGCGATGCCCGGGCTCAGCGCGGCGCCGATGCCCTGCAGCGTCATGACGAAACCCAGCGCCGTGTTGAAGCGCCCACTGCCGCGTGTGAAGCGCTGCACCAGCAGCGGCGTCGCCACGCCGAGCGCGCCGGCAGCAAGGCCGTCGAGGATCTGCACCGGGATGTTGTTCCACTCGCTCGCGAAGGCATAGGCCAGCGCACCGCGCACCGGCAGCACCAGGATGGCGGCGTAGACGAACCAGGCCACGTCGAAGCGACGGCTGCGCGCCACCCACAACGCGACCGGAATCATCGTGAGCTGCGCCACGACGATGGCGATGCCGGTCCACAGCAGCGGCGCCGAATCGGCCACGGTGGCGGCGAGCCGCTGATTGAGCAGAGGCAGCATTGCCGCGTTGCCGAGATGGAAGAAGGCGCAGGCCAGCGCGAAGAGCAGCAGCGGCTTGTTGCGCAACAGAACTCGGATCGGCTCATGGCCGTGTGCATCGGCAGCGGGCGCAGGCCCGTCCTGCGGCTCGCTGCCGCGCGCGGCTTCGTGATCGATGTCGGACGCGCGAATGGCCCACAAGGACAGCAAGGCACCCACCGTCATGCCGCCCATCACGGCCAGCATCCACGGCGCGCCGAACAGATGCGCGACCAGCCCCGCGCCGATGGCCGAGATCATGTTGCCCGCGTGGCTGAAAGCCTCGTTGCGGCCGGTCTGCCGCTTGAAGCCGGCCGACCGGGCCAGCCCCAGGGTCAGGCCTGCCATGGTGGCCGCGAGCACCGCACCGGCCACGCCGGTGACGAGCTGCGATGCGACCAGCATCGGTGCCGACAGCGTGGTGAAGGCGATCGCGCTCGCGCCGAGCACGGCCACGGCGGCAGCCACCGTCATCGCGCGCTTGGCGCTGGATCGGTCGACCCAGGCACCCGCGAAAGGCGTCATGGCCACGGCGGCCAGGCCGCCCGCGGTCATGGTGTAGCCGATGAGCTCCTGCTGCACCTTGCTTTCCTGCAGCCAGGTCGCGAGAAAGGGGCCCAGCCCGTCGCGCACGTCGGCCATGAAGAAGGCCAGCCAGCTCAACGCCAGCAGAGAGCTCGATCGGCCGCGCATCGCCGTCGCCTCAGTGGGCCGGCGCAACCGGCTTGCCGTTGACGCTGCGCGCCTCGATCACCCGGCCGGTGCTGGTGACCAGCGGCCGGGCGGCGCCTTCGGCCTTCACCTTGTCGCCGATCTTGAGGCCGAGCCTGTCGAGCCCCTCGGGGCGGGTGTGGATGAAGTCGCCGTTGTCGAGCACCACTCCGTTGGCGGCGCCGTGCTTCGCATAGTTGAAGCGGACCACGGTGCCCGCGGCCTCTTCGTGTGGCCGCACGGTTGCGGGCTCCTTGCCGTCGACCGAGGCGAGGCGCTCGAAGGCATAGACGGTGTGCGCGGGCTCGCCCTTGGGCGACGGCCCTGCTTCGATGCCTTCGACCACCAGCGTCTGGCCGGCGCGAAGGCCGGTGAACTGCTCGGCGACGGACGGGTCGTGCGGGTCGATCACGAACTGCGTGGAAATGCCGTCGGTGTCGATCAGCACGCCTTCGACGGCGCCCTTGGGGCTGTAGATCAGGTGCTGGAAGCGGCCTTCGACGGACCAGACGGGGATGGCTTCGTGGGGATGTGGCATGGGGGACTTTCTTGTTCGATGCAAAGAAGAGGCGGATGAAGAAATGGCAAAGAAGAAATGGATCAGCAGATGAACGAGGGGCGATCAGGAAGCCGGCGGCGGCGGCAGCGGGCGTTCGGCGCGCGGCATGCGCGGGCCATGCGGACGGCGCGGCGGCGGCGGCTCCACGCCGGGCCCGGCGAACAGCTCGCGCATGCCGTCGGCCGTGGCGCCGAGCGCGGTGGCTTCGAGCGCGCTGCCCTGCGCGCCGCGGCTGCCCCAGCCCTTGGCGTGGAGCGTGCTGCCCGGCTGCAAGGTGGACGCGAGCTGCATGCCGACGTGCGGCGGAAAGCGAACGATGGTGCCGCTGTCGAGCACCACGCCGTTGGCGTCGCCGCGGTCGGTGTAGAGCACGCGCTCCACCCGCCCGCTGGCGCTCATGGCCGTGAGTGCGCGCGGGTCGCGCGGCGGCGGCGGACGGGTTCCGATGGCGGGCGGCTGGTCGATCACGCTGCGGTTGCTGGCCGTCGCGGTGAGCGTTTCGGCGCGCACCACCGGCACGTTGGCTGCGCGCCATCCGTTGACCTGCACGCTGTCGCCGGGCTTCAGCACTTGCAGCACGGACGCCGACAGGTGCGGCGGAAACGCGACCTGCGTGCCATCTGCAAGCAGCAGCCCGTCGACCTCGCCGTTGGGATTGAGCAGCCAGCGCTGGATGCGGCCGGTGATGACGGGTGTGGCGGCCGATGGCTCGCCGGCCGCGACAGGCTCTGCAGGCGCCGGACCTCCAGGCGGTGCCAGCGGTGGCGGTGGTGGCGGCATCTGCGCGAAGGCGCTGGCGCCCACGAGCACGAGGGCAGCGAAGGCGGCGGGACGGTAGTTCAGTGGCATGGTGCACTCCAGTTGGGATGCACCACACCACTCAAGCGACGTGCCAACGCGTGCGGCCTTTGAAATCAACGACTTGCGTCGATCGGTGCCCGCGCGGTGGATGAAGGCGGGACAGTTCGGTGTCCGCTTTGCGGACGTTCAGGCCAGCCCGTATTGCTCGAGCTTGCGATAGAGCAGCTGGCGATGAATACCGAGCCGGCGCGCGGCCTCGGCCCGGTTGCCTTGAGTGGCGGCCAGCGCGTGCGCGATGAGCAGGCGCTCCAGCCGCTCGACCGCGGCCGGCAGCTCGGCATCGAGCCAGTCGCCCGGCAGCGCGCCGCCTTCGCGCGACGCCGACGCATCGTCCGCGGCACCCAGGTCGTCGACCAGATCGGCCGCACCGATCACGCGATGCCGTACCAGCGCCTGGCAGCGCGCCATCACGTTGCGCAACTCGCGCACGTTGCCGGGCCACGTATGGCGAAGCAGTTGCTGTGCGGCCGATGCCGACAAGGCCTTGGGTGCATCGCCAGGCACTGCAGCGCGGCGCAGGAAGTGCTCGGCCAGCGGAATGATGTCGGCCAGGCGGTTGCGCAGCGGCGGCACGTGGATCGCCAGCACGTTGAGCCGATAGAACAGGTCTTCGCGAAAGCTGCCGTCACGCACTGCCGCAGCCAGGTCGCGGTGCGTGGCGGCGATGACGCGCACGTCGACCTTCACCGTCTTGTGGCTGCCCAGCGGCGTGACCTCGCCTTCCTGCAGCGCGCGCAGGATCTTGGCCTGCACGTGCAGCGCCATGTCGCCGATCTCGTCGAGCAGCAGCACGCCGCGGTCGGCCGCACGAAAGCAGCCGGGCCGGTCGGTGGTGGCGCCCGTGAACGCGCCGCGCACGTGGCCGAAGAGTTCGCTTTCGAGCAGTTCCTTGGGGATGGCGGCGCAGTTGACTGCCACGAAGGGCGCGTCCGCACGGGCCGAGTGGCGGTGCAGCGCACGCGCCACCATTTCCTTGCCGGTGCCGGTTTCACCGAGTACGAGCACGGGAGCGCTGCTCGCCGCCGCCAGGCCGATGCGCTTGTGCACGTCGCGCATGGCGTCGCTCGGACCGACGAGTTCGTCGTCGTCGGCATCGGGGTCGGCGCCGTGGCCCGACGCTGCGGCCGGCGCCTCGGCGTGCAGCGCTCGATCCAGCACTTCGATCACCGCGTCGCGGCGGATCGGCTTCGCCAGGTGGTCGAAGGCGCCCAGGCGCATCGCCTCGATCGTGTTACCGCCACTCGCATAAGCCGTCAGCACGATCACGGGCGGCAGCCGCGCGGACCGGGCCCTCATGGCCGCCAGCGTTTGCAAGCCGTCCATGCCCGGCATGCGGTGGTCGAGAAACACGGCATGGAAGCGCGCGCCCTGCAGCGCCGCGAGCGCGTCGGCGCCGCTGGCGGCTTCCACCGAGGTGTGGCCGAGGCTATGCAAGGTCTCGGCGAGCGTCTCGCGAAACGCGTCGTCGTCGTCGACGATCAGGAGATGCGCCATGGCAGTTCCAGTTCGAATCGGGTGCCGGGCTTCAGCGCCACGTGGCGCAGCTCGCCACCATGGCTCAGAGCGACCTCGCGCGCGAGCGCCAGGCCGAGCCCGGTGCCGTCGGCCCGGCCGGTGGCGAAAGGCTCGAACAACTGCGGCACCAAGGCATCCGGAACGCCCGGGCCGTCGTCGTCGACATGCAGGATCAGCGACTGCCCCTCGGCCGCCATGGCTTCGAGCGTGACACAGCCGCCGGCCGGCGCGTGGCGCACGGCGTTGTCGAGCAGGTTGTCGACGGCGCGGGCCAGGTGCACCGGATCGAACAGCGCCTGCGCCGCGCCGCCGTGCCGCACGTCGACCGCGACGGACTTCTCGGCCGCACGCGGCGCGATGGCCTGGCGGCGCTCGTCGAGCCACTGCGCCAGTGCGACGCGCTGCGGTGCCAGCACCACCGGCTGCACGAGCGCCAGCAGGCTCTGCACCAGGCCTTCGAGCCGATCGATCTGCCCGACGATGGCGTGCAGCGCGTCGCCATGCCGCTCGGGCGCAGCGGCCAGCGCGTTCTCGGCCTTCAGCCGCATCGCCGCGATCGGGTTGCGGATCTCGTGCGCGATGCCACCGGTCATGCGGCCCAGGGCCGCCAGGCGCTGGTCGCGGCTGCGCTGCTGCGCCGCGGCACGCAGGCCGGTGCGCGCCTCTTCGAAGCGCAGGCGGTAGTGGTTGAAGCTGTCGACGATGCGGTCGAGCTCGCGCACGCCGGTGCGTTCGAGCCGCGGCACCGCATCGCCCTCGGCCTGTACCAGGCGCGCCTCCAGTTGCTGGACATGCCGCAGCCCGCGCCGCAGGATTAGCCCGAGCCAAAGGCCCGAGGCCAGCACCATGGCCGTGAGCACGCCCAGGCCGATGCGCAGGGTGTTCTGGGCGGCGAGCGCGCCGGCATGCGTGCGCGTCATCGTCCAGGCGGCGAGGTCCTGGCCCGGGGCCGCCAGCGGGCATGACGAGACGATCAGCGCCTCGCGGCTGCCGCGCACCACGTCGGTCTGCAAGAGCTGCGTGCGTGCCGCGCGCTGCGCCAGCTCCACGATCAGCGGCTGCTCTGCAGCCGGAATGTCGCGCTTGACGCTGCTGCCTTCGTAGGTGGGATAGGCATAGGCGATCAGGCCGCCCGAGGCCTGCCAGACACCGCCTTCGACATGCGGCGCCTCGATCAGCACCAGCTGCAGCAACACCTGCAGAAGATCGATCTGCGGTGCGCCGGGCGCCGGGTCGGACACCGACTTCGCGTAGCGCGTGGCGATGGCGCGGCACGATTGCTCCGCCACCGCCTGGCCATCGGCCACTTGCGCGCCCGCGCTGCTGCGGTACAGCGTCACCATGACCACCGCCAACGTCGCGCAGACGCCGAGCATCAGCACCCAGAAAAAAACCAGTTGGCCGCGCAGAGATCGCACCAGAACCCCCGTGTGACGAGGGCCGCAGCATAGCCGGGCCGATCTGCGTTCAAGCTGACGCGGGCGCTGCTTTGGCTCTTTGCCTACGCCCGGTCGGGATGGGCTTACCGGCTTACTGCTTGAGCCGCTCCAGTTCGGCAGCCCGCGCCGCCGTGCTGGTCAGCACGCAATCGTTGGCCTCCACGCGCGCCAGCGTGCCGCCGTCGGGGTCGAGGTAGAAGGCGCAGTTGGCGTCGCGGTACTTGATCCACGCGCGCTGCGCATCGCGAAGCTGCGTCTGCCGTGCCGGCACCACCGACGACATGAGCGCCTTGTACGCGGCGTTGAGCTTGGCGTCCTGCCGCTGCACCTCGGCGCCGATGCAGTCGATCATGCCGGCCGTCACGCCGCCGGCCTTGTCCATGCAGGCACTGTATTGCTTGCTTAGTGCGGGGTCGGCGGCATTGGCGGCGTGCGTGAAGGCCATGAGACAGGCGATGACGGGACCTGCGGCACAGGCGCGGACGCGCGGGTTTGCAAAGTTCAGAAGGTTCATTCGGTTGGAGTGCGTAGATGCTTGAAGGACGGACGGCCCGAGACCGTTGCGACCGTCGATCGCCACCGCCAATGATGCCAGCCGCACGTTGCGCGCGCCTTGTCTTGTGGGATGACTCCGACCTCTCGTGTCGTCCCACGACTGCTGTTCGGCATCGGCATGACGCGCTACGGTGTCGACCAGGCCAATTCAACGAAATTCAACGAAGACGACCACATGCTGAAGCTCTACGGTTTCTCCAAAGTCAACGCCGGTGCCCGCGGCCACACGCGCGACCTGCGCGTGCTGTGGGCGCTCGAGGAAATGCAGTTTCCCTACGAGCTGGCGGGCATGGACCATCCGGCGCACGACCTGAGCACCGAGGCCTATCGCCGGCTCAGCCCCTTCGAGCAGATTCCGTCGATCGACGACGACGGGCTGGTGGTGTCGGAATCCGGCGCGATTCTCATCTACCTGGCGAAGAAGTCCGGCCGGCTGATCCCGTCCGGCCACGCCGACGAGGTGCAGGTGATGCGCTGGAGCTTCGCCGCGATGAACACCGTCGAGCCGCCGGTGCTCGGCCTGATGGTGCTGGACTGGACTGCCGACGGCAGCTGCGGCAAACACCGCGAGTTCCTCGTCGGCTGGGTGCATCGGGTGCTGGGCAACCTGGAACGCTGGCTCGCCGGCCGCGAGTTCGTGGCGACGGCGGAGTTCACCGTCGCCGACATCCTGATGGCGCACGTGCTCACGGGCGTCAGGAACGAGCAGCTGATGGCCCCGTACCCGGGCGTCGCCGCGTACCGCGACAGGTGCTTCGCCCGCCCCGCCTGGAAGCGCACCATCGACGCCTACTGCGCGCGGGTCGAAGCGGGATAGTCATCGCCCGCTGGCGCCCGCGTCGGCGCGCTAGGCCGCCAGCGCGCCGAGCCGGCTCCGGATGATCGACTGCGCCTGCTCCACGATGCGCCTCACCAGCTCACCGGCGGTGGGAACGTCGTCGATCAAGCCAGCCACCATGCCGCAGCTCCAGGCGCCGGCATTCATGTCGCCCTGGTACATCACCTTGGGATAGACACCCGCGACTTCCGGTGCGATGTCGCTGAACTGGATCTTGTCGCCGATCTCGCGCTCCTTGACGAGCAGGCGCTCCACCGCCTCGTTGGTCAGGACGCGCTCCGTGTTGCGCAGCGGGCGCAGCACCAGGCGCGTGTCGAGTTCCGACGCCTTGACGATCGCGTCCTTGACGTTCTGGTGAACCGGCGCCTCCTGCGTGGCGAGGAAGCGGGTGCCCATGTTGATGCCGTCCGCGCCCAGTGCCATGGCGGCCACCAGCGAGCGGCCGTCCGCCATGCCGCCGGAAGCGATGAAGGGCACCTTGAGCTCCTGCGCCGCCCTGGGCAGCAGGATGAAGTTGGGAATGTCGTCTTCGCCCGGATGGCCACCGCATTCGAAGCCGTCGACGCTCACCGCGTCGCAGCCGATGCGTTCGGCCTTGAGCGCGTGCCGGATCGACGTGCACTTGTGGATGACCTTCACGCCTGCGTCATGCAAGGCGGGCAGCACGCGCTCCGGGTTGTTGCCGGCGGTCTCCACGGCCTTGACGCCGCCTTCGATGATGGCGCGCACGTAGCCCGGGTAGTCGGGCTGGCGGACGCTCGGAAGAAAGGTGAGGTTCACGCCGAAGGGCTTGTCGGTCATCTCGCGGCAACGCCGGATTTCCTCGGCCAGCTTCTCGGGCGTCGGCAGCGTGAGCGCGGTGATGATGCCCAGCCCTCCTGCGTTGGACACGGCCGCGGCCAGCGGCGCCAGGCCCACGCAGTGCATGCCGCCTTGCACGATCGGGTATTGGATGCCGAAGAGTTCTGTGATTCGGGTCTTCATGATGAGGTGGAGGTGGAGAGTTGAAGTTGAAGAAGGGCTCGGGACGTCGATCGGTCAAGCGGGCGCGGCTGCAGCCTTGCGCGCCAGGAAGGCTTCGCGAACGCGGCGCTTGTAGACCTTGCCGGTGTCTTCACGCGGCAGGCTGCTTTCGACGGTGACGAACTTCGGCACCTTGTAGCCCGCCATGTGTTCGCGCACGAACGCACGCACGGCCTGCGCATCGACGTGCTCGCCATCGGCGTCGGGCACGACGGCCGCGACCAGCGCCTCGCCCCACTCCTCGTCGGGCACGCCGAACACGGCGCAGTCGGCCAGGCCTGGCATGCGGCTCAGCACCGCTTCGATCTCAGCCGCGTAGATGTTCACGCCGCCGGAGATGACCATGTCCGACTGCCGGCCCGAGATGAAGAGATAGCCGTCGTCGTCGACGTAGCCCAGGTCGCCGACCGTGACGAGCCCGTTCCGTTCGATCCGCGCGCGCGCCTCGGCGTTGTTGATGTAGGTGAAGTCGGGCGAGGCGGGCTGGCGGCCGTAGATGACGCCGACTTCGCCGGCCGGCTGCGCCGCGCCATGTTCGTCGAGGATGCGGATCACCGCATCGCCGACCGCGCGCCCCACCGATCCGGGCTTGCGCAGCCACTCCTCGGCCGTGATGAAGGTGAGGTAGCCCGTTTCGCTCGAAGCGTAGGCCTCGTGGATGACGGGCCCGAGCCATTCGATCATCGCGTGCTTGACGCTCGCCGGGCACGGCGAGCCGGTCGATGCCACGAACTGCACCGAACGCAGGTCGTACCCGACGCGGCGCTCGCGCGGCAGCGCCAGCAGCCGCTGGTACATGGTGGGCACCAGGTACAGGTGGGTGATGCGCTCCTGGCTGATCAGCTGCAGAAGCCGCTCGGCATCGAAGCGGGGTTCGAGCCACAGGCGCGCGCCCGCACGAGCGCATGCGGCCACGTAGTTGCCGGGTGCGCTGTGGTACAGCGGGGCCGCCAACAGGCAGCGCGCCTGCGCGGTCACGCCGAGCACCTGGGTGGCGAGCTTGGCCGCTGCTGCGGCAAGCGCCTCGGCCTCTGGTTCCGGCAGCGGAATGCGGACCACGCCTTTGGGACGACCGCTGACGCCCGAGGTGTAGGGCATCAGCCCCTTCGGACGCTTGGGCGCCACCCTGCTGGCCGGAAGCCGCGCGATCCAGCCGTCCCATTCGGGCATGCCATCGGGCAGGTCGATCGCGTCCGGCAGCCCGTACATGCGGCGGGTCGACGCGCGCGGCCGGACCGCGATCACGGGCAGCGACGGAGGCAGCGCGTCCTGCACCTGGGCGATGAGGTCGGCATGTATCACGAGCAACTTGGCCCGCGAGTCCGCCAGCACCCAGGCCGCCTCTTCGCCCTTGAAATGCCAGTTCAGGCCGCACCAGTAGGCGCCCAGATGGCCGGCCGCGAGGATGGCCTCGATGGCCTCGGGTTCGTTGCGCAGCATGACGGCCACGACGTCGCCTTCGCCGACGCCGAGGGCGGCGAAGCCCGAGGCCGCTTTCAACGCGTGTTCACGCACCGTTGTCGCCGCGCTTTCTTCGCCGGCGAAGACCAGATGTGGGTAGCTCATACCGAGATGGCCTTGCCGAACGGAATCCAGGCATTGCCGTCGAAGCGCTGCAGCCACAGGTGGCCGTAGAGCTCGTGGTCCTTGTCGCTCGTCGTCAACGTGATGCCCGGCATCAGCAGCGGCGTGGTCAGGCCCGAGAGGCTGCTCGCCTGCTTCATGATGTTCTCGCGCGTCAGGTCGTCGCCGCAGCGGCGCAGCACGGCCTCGAGGATCTGCGCGGCGGTGTAGCCGCCACCCACCAACGAATCGCTGGGGTCGGCTTCGGGCAGCCATTTCTTGAGGAACTCGCGAAGCCCGACGACCCCGGCATCCTTGTCGAACTGCGGATCGGAAACCGGCTTGTTGTAGATGGCCGTGATCGCGCCCTTGCCGGCATCCGCACCTGCCGGCCGCATGATGGCCGACAGCGACGAACTGCCGAGCGGCAGGATCACCTGCGGCTTCCAGCCGATGTCGTGCGCCTTCTTCATCGACTGCACGGTGAACTTGCCGTTGGACAACGAGATGAACACGGTGGCGCCGCTGCCCTTGAGGCTGACCACCTGCGAATCGACCGACGCATCCGTCGTTTCGTAGGTGCTCACGACGAGCATCTCCTGCGCCGTGGCGCCCAGGCCGGCCTTGATGCCGGCCATGTAGTCGCGGCCGAAGTCGTCGTTCTGCATGAGCACCGCGACCTTGGCCGTCGGCATGTTGTCGAGGATCCACCGCGCGTAGACCTTGCCTTCTGCGTGGTACGTCGGCTGGCCAGAGATGGTGAACGGAGCGGTGCTCACGTCGGTCCACTTGCTGGCACCGCTGAAGATCAGCAGCTGCGGGATCTTCTTGCCGTTGAGGTAGCGGTAGGTGGCGTTGTTGGTGGCGGTGCCCACGGTCTCGAAGATGAAGGACACCTCGTCCTGCTCGACGAGCCGGCGCGTCAGTTCGAGCGCCTTGCCCGGGTTGTAGCCATCGTCGTACTGGATCAGCTTGATGCGGCGGCCGTTGATGCCGCCTTCGGCATTCAGCTTGGCGAAGTAGGCCTGCGACGTCTTGCCGAGCGTGCCGAGGATCGAGACGGGGCCGCTGAAGGGCATCGTCGATCCGATCTTGATTTCGGTGTCGGTCACGCCGGGGCCGTAGCGCTTCTGGGCCAGGGCCGGCAACGGTGTCGCCATCGAAGCCAGCGCGCCGAGCAGCAGCGTGCGTCGGTCGAGTGTCATGGGGTCTCCTTGATCGGTTTGGAAGCGGAGTCGCGCGCAAGCTCTGCGTCGGCCCGGAGGCCCATGAACAGCCAGCGCATGGTGGAGCGGTAGGCATCGCGCACGCTGTCCGTGCTCTTGAACTTGCCTGCGATGTAGAGCACGCACACGCCATGGGCGGCCGACCACAGCGAATGCGTGACTTGCTCGGTGTCGTCCGGCGCGAGCCCGGCGGCGATCAGGTCCTCGGACTGCCGCGTGAGGATCGCCTTGGCGCGTGCGCTCTGGTAGGCCAGCTCGGGGTACTGGTCTTCCTCGGGCTGCACCAGGTCGAAGATGAGACGGTAGGCGTCCGGCTCGTCGAGCGCGAAGCCCAGGTACGCCTTGCCGATGGCGCGGGCGCGCGCGGTCGGCGTCGTGCCGCTCGCGAACGCGGTCTCGATGGTGTCGGAGAAGCGCGAGAAGGCCGCGGCGCGCACGGTCGCGAGAATCTCGGCCTTGTCCTTGAAGTAGCGGTACGGCGCCATGGGGCTGATGCCCAGCTCCGCGGCCAGGTCGCGCATGCTCACGCCGTTGGCGCCGCGCTCGACGAAGAGGCGCTCGCTGCCGCGGCAGATGAGCTCGCGCATCGTCTCGCGCTCTTGAGGTGTCTTGGCGCGCGGCATCAGCGGCTCCCTTGGCGCACGGGCAGACGCATCAAGCCGGCGATGCCGCGCGGCTGCAGGAACACGACGAGCAGGATCGCCACGCCGAACACGGCCCACGGTGCAGCGGTGGAGATGCGGTCCGCCAGCGACGGAACGAACTGCACGAACAGCGCGCCGATCCACGGGCCGAGCATCGTGCCGAGCCCGCCCACCACCAGCCCCGCGACCATGGTCAGCGAGAGGAACAGCGTGAAGCTGTCCGGCGTGACGAGTTGGACGTTGAGCGCATAGAGGCCACCGCCCACGCAAGCGCATACCGCGCTCAGCACGAAGGCCATGGCCTTGCTGCGCGCGACGTCGATGCCGCAGGCTGCAGCGGCCACGGTGTGGTCGCTCAGTGCGCGAAGCTCGAGGCCCAGCCTGCCGCGTGCCAGCCGCCGCACCGCAAGGACGACGACGACGGCCAGTGCCAGCGCCACCCAGTACATCCAGGCATCCTGGTCGACCCAGGCCTCCAGCCACGCCGGCGGCGACGGACGATCGAGCTGCAGCCCCTGCGCACCACCGGTCCAGCGCTCGACCATGGCGTTGCGGGCCAGTTGCGGCACGGCCAGCGCGATGGCGAAGGTGGCCAGTGCCAGGTAGGTGTGCTCGAGGCGAAGGATGGGCTTGCCGATCACGTAGGCGATCACCGCGCCGAAGCCGCATGCCAGCGGCAGAGCGACCCACCAGGGCAGCCCGGCGCCGATCAGCATCGCGGTGGCGTAGGCGCCGATGGCGAAGAAGGCGCCGTGTCCCAGCGAGGGTTGGCCGGCCATGCCGGTCAGCACGTTGAGCCCGACCAGCGCGATGCCCAGGCCAAGCGTCTGCGTCAGCTGAAAGGTCAGGAAGGCGGGCAGGAAGAGCGGCAGCACTGCGGCCACGAGTGCCACGGCCAGGATCGATCGGTTGGAGGTGGTGTTCATGGCTTCTTCAGACTCGCTTTGCACTGGGTCGGCCCAGCAGCCCGTCGGGACGCCACACCAGGATGCCGACGATGAGCACCATCGCGACGGTGAGCTTGAGCTGCGTGCCGACCACATAGGCGCCGAGCAGGTTCTCGAGCACGCCCAACGCGAGCCCGCCGAGCACCGCGCCGGGCACGCTCTGGATGCCGCCCATCAAGGCCGCGGCGAATCCGTAGATGAGCACGCCGCTCATCATGTGGGGGTCGAGGTAGAGCTGCGGCGCGACCATCATTCCGGCGACCCCGCCCATCGCGGCGGCCAGCCCCCAGCCGAAGGCGGCCATGGCCTTGGTCGAGATGCCGTTCAGGCGCGCCGAGCTCGGGTTCTGCGCCGCGGCGCGAATCGCCAGGCCCACGGACGTGAAGCGGAAGAAGGCCCAGAGCAAGACCAGCAAGGCCGCCGTGACCGCGGTGACGCCCAGCTGGTGGCCCGAGATCAGCCCGCCCGCCAGCGCGCCGCTCGGGAAGGGGCTCGGAAACTCGCGCACGTCGTGTCCCCAGACATAACCGGTGAGGCTGTGGATGACCATGAACAGCCCGATGAATGCGGCCACGGTGGCCATCGGCGATGCGGCACCCAGCCGCCCGATCACCCATCGCTCCAGGCTCGCGGCGAACACGAACGCCGCCGCGATGGTCAACGCGAAGGTCATCCAGTAGGGCACGCCGGCCTGCAGGAGCGTCCAGGCGACGTATGTCGTCAAGGTCGCCATCTCGCCTTGCGCGAAGTTGACGTGGCTGGTCGTGCGGTAGACGATGACCAGCGCCAAGCCGATCAGCGCATAGGCGCAGCCGGTGGTGAGCCCGGCCACGATCTGGTTGACGAGTGCTTCCATCAGTGGGCTCCCAGGTAGGCGTCGCGCAGTGCGGCGCTGTCGCGCAGCTGGGCGGCCGGGCCGCTGACGGCGACCGCGCCGGTGCGAAGCACGTAGGCGTCGTCGGCCAGGGCCAGCGCGATCTCGATGTTCTGTTCGACGAGCAGGATGCCCATGCTGGCCTCCTGCTGCAGGCGTCGCAGAAGACGCATGATTTCAGCAGCCACGCGCGGCGCCAGGCCGAACGAGGGCTCGTCGAGCAGCAGCACCTGCGGCTTCGCCATCAACGCACGGCCGATCGCGAGCATCTGCTGCTCGCCGCCCGACAGGCTGCCGGCGCGCTGCTTGCGACGCTCGGCCAGGCGCGGCAGCCAGCCGTAGATGCGCTCCATCGCTTCCGCCGCGCCGCCCTTGTCGCTTCTCGCGAAGCAGCCGACGCGCAGGTTCTCCTCGACGCTCAGGTCGATGAAGGTGCCGCGGCCTTCAGGCACGTGCGCGACACCCAGGCGCGCGATCTGCTCGGTGCGCAGGCCCGCGATGTTCTTGCGCCCCAACGCAATCGACCCCGTGGACTGGACCATGCCGCAGATGGCGCGCATCAGCGTGGACTTGCCGGCGCCGTTCGCACCCAGCAAGGCGGTGATGCGACCCTCGTTGATCTCGATCGACACGTCGCGCACCACGGCGGGCCCGCCGTAGCCGGCAGTCACGCCGCCGACCGCGAGCAGCGGTGTCGAGTTCGCTTCAGTGGCAGGTGTCATCGCCGGCTCCGAAGTAAGCGGCCTACACCGCCGCGTCGGCGCGCACCTCGTCGGGTGCACCGGCGGCGATCAACTTGCCGAAGTCCAGAACGAAGAGCTGTTCGCACAACGACATCACGAGGCCCATGTCGTGTTCCACCAGCAGCACGGCACCGCCGCGATTCCGAAACTCGCGCATGCGTTCGGAGAACTCGGCGATCTCGCTGCCGGTGAGCCCTGCGGCGGGCTCGTCCAGCAACAGCAACTGCGGGTTCGAGACCGTGGCACGCGCCATCTCGACACGCTTGCGGGTGCCGAGCGACAGCACGCCGACGGGCTCGTCGGCGATCGCACTCAAGCCGAAGGCATCGAGCGCAGCATCGACGGCAGCGCGCAACTCCGCGTCGCCGTGCGCATGAATCGCACCGCAGGTCACGTTCTCGCGCACCGACAGCTTCTGGAACAGCGCCAGGTTCTGGAAGGTGCGCGCCAGGCCGGCGCGCGCACGCCTGAACTGCGGCCAGCGCGAGACCTCTTCGCCGCGCCACCGGATGTGGCCTGCCGTGGGAACGATCGTCCCGGTGATCGCATTGATGGCCGTCGACTTGCCGGCGCCGTTGGGGCCGATCAAGCCATAGATGCGGCCTGGTTCGATGGTGAGCGACACATCGGTGAGCGCGTGGACGCCGCCGAATGTCATGCCCAGTTGATGTATCTCAAGCACGTGTGCAACCACCTCTTCTGCCCCGTTCGAAGCCGCTTGCGCGGTGATGTTCGGGATGATTGAGAACCCGTGATCGGCTCTATTGCGTACAGTGTACGCAACATAGGGGGCGGCGATTCGAGGGTTTACCCGCCCTCTTGTTTCGACTGGTTGGTCGGCCACGCTCCCGGCTGCGGCGCGTCGCCACCGCCGGCGTGCTCGGCGACTACAAGAGCGCGGGCAAGGGCGTGGGCGAGTTGCGCATCGAAGGTTCCGGCGGCCTGCGCTTCGACCAGGCGGCGGCGGACGGCGAGCACGGCGGCGGCTGACTTCGGTTCGCGCCGTCCGCCCGGATCGACGCGCGCCCTGTCTCTGGCATGCTGCGCACATCCTTCGCTTCGACTCCGCACCGCATTGCGCAACGCCATCGACTTCAGTTCCTGGTCCGGCCTGCTCTCGACACTGCTCGGCCTCGCCGTGGTGTCGCTGGTCGCGGTTGGCATCCGGCTGCTGTTCATGCAGACGGTGCAGCGGCGCCGCGAGCGCGAGAACCGTCAGATCAACGAGCGGCTGAAGACCTTGATCGCGGCCTACAAGGTGCTCGGTGGGTCGTTCACCGGCAACCTCAGCGTCGACCCGACCCACCTGCGCGACCATCGCCAGCGGCAGGCGGGAGGCATCGCCGGTGCATCCGAGTCCGCATCGGAACGTCGCCGCCGCATTCGCGACGCCGTGGAGGCCGCGTTGTCCGATGTGATCCTGCTCGGCACCGAAGAGCAGGTTCGGCTCGCCGCGCAGGCCGCGGCGGAATTGGTCGCGGGGCGATCGGTGGAGGTCGCGGCACTGGTCACGTCGCTTCGGAGCTTCATCCGCCACGCGCTCGATCTCGATGCGATTCCGTCAGGGCTCCCCATTCCATCGCAGGGCCCGCTGCGCATCGCTGCGGGATCGCCATCGCGCCGTGGTGGCGGCGGTGATCGCGAGGGCGCCGGCGGAGGGTCCGGTCGCGGAGGTGGCGGCGGTGGAGGTGGCGCGCAGAGCGCCGCGGGCATGGGTGCGGGAATGGGCGCGGGTATGGGTCTGGCCGGGGGCCACGCCATCGACCCCGATCATGCCGAGCCGCCTGTACGTTGAGCCCCCGGCTGTAGGAACAGCCTTCGCCACAGCCGCGCGATCGGCGGACCGGCGCGGCGGTGATGGCATGCTGAACTCGATCGCTCGATTCACAGCTCACCGAACTCTCATGAACCCAAGCCACGCCAAGAACCGTCTCCTGCTTTCCCTCGGCCTCGCCGCCACGCTGGCACTCGGCGCCTGCGGCACGACGTCGAAGTCGTCATCGCCGGCGCCCGTCGCGACCAACCAGCCCGACCCGACGATCCTGCTGGTGCCGGTGCAGATCAACGACCCGGCCCTGCAGTCCGGCTGCTGGGCGCAGTTCTATTCGAAGCGCAACTTCGAAGGCGACATGATGACGCTGGTGGGTCCGTCGCAGATCATGAGCATGGACAACGGCACGGCGCGGCAGCTCAAGCGCGAGATCGACAGCGTGCGCGTCGGACCCCGCGCAACGCTGCAGGTCTACGAACACGCCATGTTCCGCGACCGGACCGTCAGCTTCCCGGCCAACAGCCGCGAGGGCGGGCTGATCACCAAGCTGGGCTTCGGCGGGCGCATCGAAGCCATGAAGCTCAGTTGTAGCTGAGCACCACGCGCTGTGGAGCCGGCGCGGGCAGAATGACAGCAACCCGCGCCACTCCATGCCCACGCCCCTGGTCACCATCGTCACCGCACATGCAGGCAACCCTTTGCTCCAGCGATGCGTCGAATCGGTACGCAACCAGGACTACGACAACATCCAGCACCTGGTCGTCGCCGACGGCCCGGCCACCTGGGCGCATGCGCGCGCGGTGCTGAATGCGGTCGGCAAAGTCGACAACGACATCGACAGGCACCGCGTCGACTTGATCGAACTGCCCTATTCCATCGGCAAGGACCGATGGAACGGGCATCGCATCTACGGTGCCGGAACCTACATCGCCGACGGCGATTACCTGGTGTTCCTGGACGACGACAACTCACTCGAGCCCGGCCATGTGCGGCAGTGTCTGGCCACGTGCGCCGCCGGCCACGCCTGGGCCTATTCGCTGCGCAACATCGTCGATGCACAGCACCGCTTTCTGTGCCGCGACGACTGCGAGAGCCTGGGCAAGTGGCCCAGCGTGCTGCACCCGAGCGATCTGTTCATCGACGTCAACTGCTACTTCCTGCCCAAGCTGCTGGCCGTGCAGGTGTCGCCGCTCTGGTATCGCAAGTTTCGCGAGCCGGGCCAGCCCGAGGTCGACCGCGTGATCGCGCATGCGCTGCGGCAGCTGGCGCCGAGCTACGACTGCACCTACGAGTACTCGGTCAACTACCTGGTCGGCAGCACGCCGCTGTCGGTGCAGCCCGACTTCTTCATCCGAGGCAACGCGGAGATGCTGCGGCGCTTCGACGGTCGGCTGCCGTGGGCGCGAGACGCAGGGGCCGCTGCCGGATAGTCTCGGCCCGCCCGGCGGCCATCGCGGCGAAGGTCAACCGAGCTGCTCATCGAGCCAGTCCAGCACACGCTGATTGAGCAGCGACCGGTTCTGCATTTCGCAATGCCCGCCCGCGCCTTCCGCCGCGGTGAAGCGCAGCAGCTTCTTCGGGCACCCCAGCGCATCGAAGAGCGCCGGCGCCGACTGGCCGAAGCTGTCGCCCTCCGCGACAGTGACGAGCGTGGGGCAGCGGATCGACTCGAGCCGGCCGTCGAGCGTGAACTGCTCGGCCGCGGCCAGGTACTCGCGCAGCGAACCGACGCCATGCACCCAGTAGCCGCGCTGCATCACGGCCCAGCGCAGCCTGCGGTCGGCCGCGACCACGCGCTCGAGCTTGTCCAGCCATGGCTGCGGCAAGTCGCCCAGATGCGCGGCGAGTTCGGGCGGCACGCCCATCTGCACCGCCGCGTTGCGAAAGCCCGACGCCACGCTCCACAAGCCGGGGTCGCAGATGCAGGCGGCCAGCCGGTGCTCGCCGGAAGCGGCGCGCGGTGCGAGGTAGCCGCCCAGGCTCCAGCCGCTCAAGGCGATGCGGCCGACATCGACGATGTCGAAGCCGATCGCGTGGTCCACCACGGCGCGCACCACGGTTTCCCAATCGGGGCGCATGCGCAGCCCCTGCTCGTAGAGCGCGCCGCCCTGGCCGGGGCCATCGAACACCAGGCAGTGGTAGCCGCGCCGCGTGGCCGCCACCGCGCTCGCGAAGTACATGTCGCTCAGCGTGCCGTCGTAGCCGTTGGTGAGGATCAGCAGCGGCCGCCGCTCGCTCGCGCGGCCCTCGGCCGGCAGCAGAAAGCCGGGCAAGGTGGTGCCTTCGAAAGGAATGCGCAGCGGCAGGGCCGGCTCGGGCCCCATCGCCAGTGCGCGCGCGAGGTAGTCGGTCTGGCGCCGGAACGACTGCAGCAGCCTGGCGTCGACAGGCTCGCCGTACAGCGGGTGGTAGGACGCCGCATGGAAGCAGCTGGCGCGGAGGAAGAGACCTCGTGCGCTGGCGACATGCCCGTGCGCGAGCGCAGCTTCGGCCTGCACCGCGAGGCGCTCGGCCGCTTCGGACCAGGCCGCGTGAAAGGCATCGTCGCTGCCGCCGGCATCGGCGACGGCACGGCCCACGGCCGCGATCTCGCCATGGTCGGCGCCTCCGTAAGGAATGAAGCCGAGCGGCCAGGAGCCGAACTCGTCGTGCAGGTGATCCGTGAAAAGGGGCATGGCGCGCTCCGGTGTTGCGATGTCCCCGGATGCTAGGCAGCAGGCGCGCCAGGTCGTGGTCTTGCCGTCCCGTGTCTGCACCAGGCGTCTCGACGCCTGGCTTCGCCCGACTGTTGCTGCGCCTACGACGGCGATGCCAGCTGATAGCTCAGCATCAGGCTCAGGCGCGGCTTGCGCTGCGGGTTGCTGGCCGCGGCATCGCCGGTCGGCTTGGCCACGGCCAGGTCGAGGCTGTAGTGCCGCGCGTCCGACAGCCGCACGCCGAGCGCGAACGAGCCCAGCTTCTGCGGCGACGGCTGGCCCTGCCGCGTCGACACGCCGGCTGCTTCGAGCAGCACGTAAGGCTCGACCTGCTTGAGCCAGGCGAAGTCGGTGCGCCAGACCTTGTTGAGTTCCGCGCCGACGCCCCAGCCCGAGTCGCCGGCCGCATCGCCCGCGGCATAGCCGCGCCCGAAGCGTGCGCCACCGAACGAGATGCGCTCCGACGAGGCCAGAGGCCCTGTGCCGTACTGGCCGCCGAACGAGAAGCCGGTGCCCCAGCCGCCTGCGAAGCGATCGCGCTGCGCCGCATCGACGGCCACGCGGCTGAAGCTGGTGCGCGCCGCGTTGGCGCCCGAGAGCCCGGCGATATTGCTGCGGTTGACCGCGGACGCACCCAGGCCGTCGATGCCTTGCGCGAACAGCACGCTGGCGGTGCGGCTGCGTTCGGGCGTGGCGTCGGTGTAGGCGAGCTGCGCGAAGAGCGCGCGCACGCGCGTGTCTTCGGCGAGCCAGCCGCCGCTGGCCGGCGCGCTGTAGGTGTCGACGTTGTCGACGGCGTAGAGCCCGCCGCTGAGCATCAGGCTGCTGCGTGCGTTCAGCAGCAGCGGGTAGCTGGCCGCGAGGTCGAGCCGGCGGTTGGTGTTGTAGCGTTCGAGCGTGGCGCCGCGCCCGGACGCCGGATCGGGATAGCCGCGGTAGTCCGACACGCCGAGCTTGAAGGCCAGGCCGTCGTTGCCGACGAACTGGCTGTAGCCCAGCGTCAACAGCTTCTCGCGCCGGAAGTCGCCGGCCAGCGTCGACGCGGACAGCTCGCTGCCGGGCACCACGGGGTCGGTCCACACGCCGCTCAGCACGGCCCGCGCGCGCGGCTGGCGGATGTCGGCACCCACCGAGACGTTGTAGGGCACGCGCTTGACCTGCAGGACGAGCGTCGTCGCGCCGCTGGTGGTCGACGGCATTGCGGCATTGGCTGCGACGCTGAGGCCAGGCAGGCGCATGAGCAACTGAGTCACGCGCTCGAAACTCTTCTGCGTGAGCGGCCGTTCCTTCGTCAGGCCCTCGGCAATCTCGCGCACCTTGCCGGCAACCGGGCCGGCTTCGCCTTCGATGCGGACTTCGGCCACGTAGCCTTCGACCGCGACCACCCTCACGACGCCGTTCTCGAAGCTTTGCGCGGGCAGGTACACGAACGAGAGCGGATGTCCCTGCTCACGGTACAGCGCGGTGCCGGCCTGTGCGGCGGCGACGAGCTGGGCGACGCTGACCTCCTGATTGGCCAGCGGCGAGAAGCGCTTGGCGATGTCCGCGAAGGGCAGAGCGTTCACCCCCTCGATGTCGAAGCGCCGCGGCGTGAAACGGCGCGCGAGGCCGGCGGCCGCCGCGCCTTCGGGCGTGCGCGTGTCGAGCCGGGGCGCGGGTGCCGCCGCACCGGGGATGGGCGCCGGCGCGGGCAGTCGTTCGAGCGGGTTGCCGGCAGGCGGCGTCTGCGCGTGCAGTGCGGCGCCGGCGCAGGCGAGCGCCAGCGCCGCGCCGACACGATGGAGTCGTCGGGGCATGGGGAAGGATCAGGAAATCGGAAGATCGGTTGTCGGCGGATCAGCGGCGCCCCAGTGCGTTGAGCGCATTGCCGGTCAGCCCCAACGAGTTGGACAGCGTGCTGCCGACCGTGCTGCCCACGCCGCTGACTGCGCCGGTGGCGGTGGCGGCAACGGGCGCGACCACGGTACCGACGGTCGAAACGACCGGCGCGACGACCGAGGTGACCACAGGGCTCACGACAGAACTCACGACGGGGCTCACGATCGACGACGCGACCGGGGCCGCGACGGAGGACAGGACGGGCGAGGCGACCTGCGACACCGCGCCGACAACGGGCGTTGCGATCGTCGAGACGGTGGAGACGGCCGCGCTGGCGATCGGCGCCACGGCGGAGACCGTGGAGCCGGCAGCCGGCGACACGGCGCCCACGGTCGCGTTCAGGGCGGAATTCAGTGTCGGTGCAACCGCATTCAGGACCGGCGTGTTGTTGGCGATCGCGCTCACGCTCGTGCCCAGCACGGCAGTCTGGGACACCCCGACGGGTGCGACCGATGCGAGTGTCGTACCGAGTCCGGCAGCCGGCGTGGCCGACGTCGCGCTGGTGGCCGACGAAGCGCCGGCGACGGACGCGGGCGCATGCACCAGCGTGCCCGCCGCGTTCAAGGTCTGGCCCAAGCCGTTGCCGAGGCCCAGCAACTGCTGGCGCGCGAGCGCGTCGCCGGTTGCATTGGCGACACCGGCCACCACGGGTCCGACGCCGGTTCCGTCGCCGACGCGCTGCGTCAACGTGGTGAGTCCGCTCTCGATGGGCACGACCAGGTCGTTGGCGGATCGGGTCAGCTGGCGCACGGCCACACCGTCCACCACCCTGTCGACGCCCGCAGCGATGCCGCTGACCGCGCGGCCGGTGTTGTCGACCAGGCGGCCCGCGCTGCCGGTCACGGGTTCCAGCGCGCCGTTCGCACCGATCTGCCGCACCAGGTCGCCCGCGCTCGACACGGTCTTGCCCGCGTTGTCGATCACGGCGGGCACGCCATCCAGCGTTGCGCCGATCGCTTCGGTCCCTCGGCCGAGGCGGCCGAGTCCATTGCTGACGGCTTCGCCCGTGCTGCCCACGGTGCGGCCCACGTTCTGCAGCAGGCCGGTGGCTGCGCCCGCATCGACGCCTTCGACCTTCGAGCCCAGTCCGGTCACGGCCTGGCCGACACCGTCGAGGATGTTGCCGGTCTTTGCGTTCCCGACGTTCGCAACGGTGATGGTGCCGTCGCCGACGTCCGGAACGCCGGGGATCGGCCCGCCGCCGATCACGACGCTGGGTCCGGTGCCGCCGTTGCCGCCGTTGCCGCCGTTGCCGCTATTGCCGCCGTTGCCTTGGCCGGTCGTGCCGCCGCCGCTGGCGGATGTCTGGCTGCTGCTCGCGGTGGACGCGTCGGCGCTCGCGGCGGCGCCCAGGCCACCTGGCGTGGCACCGCTGGTACCGCCCAGGGCGAAGCCGGCACGGCCGCTGGAGGAGCAGCCGGACACCACGCAAAGCGCTGCGGCGACGGCCGAGGCGATCACGAGACGGTTCAGTTGAAACGAAGGAAGCAGAGTCATGGTGGTGGGGTAGAAAAATTGAACTGGAGGATTGATGCCGCGGCGCGTTTGTAAGGCGCGGCGCGATTTCCAGGTCGCCGGGGCTGTGCTCCAAACGTCGACTACTGCACACGCGCACGAAGTGATGTACTCAGCTGAAACCCTAAGCATTCAGCGAGCAGTGAATCAGTTAGTACACAGCTGAGTGAAAGTTCACAGTGCCTTTCAGCACGAGATGCCGCCCTACAGGCAAGCCTTTCGGCGCCGCCTACGCTTACGGTGCGACCGTTGAAGGAGCATTCCGCCGGAACGCTTCCAGCCGGTCGAAACCGGGAGAGCGCGATGGCCATCTTCAAGGAGATGCGCAGGGTGCGACCTTCGTCCTCGAAGGCGTTCGACCGCACGTTCGGGCCTCATATGGACGCGGCCTACAGCGGCATCTATCGCTGTACGGGATGCGAGCGCGAGATCGCGGTCGAAGGTGGCCGCCGATTTCCGAACCACCCGCATCCACCGGCATGTCCGGCCATCCTGTGGCAACTGATCGTGTCGGTCAGCCACAACGTCGCAGAGTGCGTGCCTGCGAAATTCCGACGACAGGCGTGAGACGCCGAGCGAACTGAAAACAGCCGGCTCCGTCCACGCCACGATCCACTACAGTCACGCCTCTGTCGGTCATGCAACACGCGAGGAGGCGGGAATGCAAGCTGTATCGATTCATGTGGTGGACGTGGCCAATGGCGTCGTGGCCACGGGCATGAAGGTGGAGATCCTGCGCAAGGGCGAGGTCGAGCGCGGCCGGCCCGAGCGCTGGGAGCCGATGGTCACCGGCACGGTCGGCCGCAACGGCGTGGTGGACGGCATCGAAGCAGAGGCGCAGGTGTTCGACGTGGGCGTCTACGAGATGCGGCTGCACGTCGGCGGCTACTACCGGGCGCGCGGACAGACCCTGCCCGAGCCGGCTTTCATGGACGTGCAGTGCTTCCGCTTCGGCGTGGCCGACCCTTCGCAGCACTACCACCTTCCGGTGAAGCTCACGCCTTGGGGCCTGTCCTGCTTCCGCGGCGCGGCATAGGCGCTTGCACCACATCGGGGCGGCGCCCGTTGCCATCGCCGTGCCCGCGGCGTATCGTGGGCGGCGTGAAGGAGGGCTTGCATGCCTTCATCCCGAAGCACCGCATACGGAGACACGCACGGCACGCTTTCGATGCCGCTCGACACCGCGAACTACCAGGCGGTGCTGGGCCCGTCGTCGCATGCCGACCTGTGCAGGCGCGCGGTGCAGGCCATCTGGCGCAGCCTCGACGAACACGACTTGCTCGACGAACAGGTGCGCGCCGAGCTCGCACGCATGCTGGAGCCGTTGAGCGCGGCGCCCGCCTTCGGTGACCGGCCGCAGCGCCTGATCAAGATCCTTCGCCTGCCGAACCCGATCGACCCGTCCCATCTGTACTGGCTGACCCGCCGCTTGCTCACGCTGGTGCCCGACCTGCAGGCCGCGGCGGTGTCGAGCAAGGAACTCATGTAGTGGCCCTGCGTGCTCGGCTGCCGGCGATGCGGACAAGCAGGCCGGCAACAACGTTTTACTGATAAAACGAGAACGCGCTTCCGAGGCGCTACAGTGCGGAGTCCCACTGTCACCTACCGAGCATGAACAAGAAAACAATCGGCACGCTCCAGATGATTGCGGCCATGCTGATATCGGGGACCATCGGCTGGTTCGTCGTGTATTCGGGTCAACCCATCACCGAACTTCTGTTCTGGCGTTGCGTCTTCGGGGCCGCGGCGCTGCTGATCGTTTGCTGGCTCACGGGGTCGCTGAAGGGCGGCGCACTGACGTGGAGCCAACTGGGCTGGGCGGTTCTCGGCGGCACCGCGATCGTGCTCAACTGGCTGCTGATCTTCGAGTCGTTTTCACGGGCCTCGATCTCGGTGGCCATCGCGGTCTACAACACGCAGCCCTTCATCCTGGTCGCGCTGGGCGCGATCTTCTTTTCGGAGCGCATCACCGCCACGATGGTGGGCTGGCTGGGCATCGCCTTCGCCGGCGTGTTGCTGATCGTGTATGCCCGCCCTTCGGCCGCCGCCTATGCCGGGCCGTCGAGCGAGTACGTCGCAGGCGTGCTGATGGCGCTGGGCGCCGCGTTTCTGTACGCCATCGCGGCGATCGTGACCAAGAAGCTCGGCGACAAGCCGCCGCACCTGATCGCGCTGATCCATGTCTGCGTAGGCACGGTGATGATCGCGCCCTTCGCCAACCTCACGCATCTGCCGACGGAGACCCGCGCCTGGGTCGACTTCGTGGTGATGGGCGCGGTATACACCGGCCTGGTGTTCGCGCTGCTCTACGGTGCGATCCAGAAGCTGCCGACGCACTCGATCGGCGCGCTGTCCTTCCTGTACCCCATCTTCGCGATGGTGGTGGACTTCGTGGCCTTCGATCATCGGCTGAAGCCGCTGCAGCTCGTCGGCTCGGCCGCGATCCTGATCGCGGCGGCCGGCATGAACCTGGGCTGGCGGCTCACGCGCTCGTCGGCGCCGGTGACCGACTGAGGCGCCCTGTCGTTCACTGCGGCTCGAGCTGCCAGGCCAGCAGCACGCTCAGGCGCGCGCGCCGGTTCGGATTGGTGCTGGTCGCATCGCCGGTGGGCTTGGCCACCGCCAGGTCGAGGCTGTAGCGCTTCGCGTCCGACAGCCGGATGCCCAGCGCGACGGAGCGCAGCTTCTGCGGCCCCTGCGCCACCGACCGGGCATGCAGGCGCGTGCGCGCGGCTTCGAGCAGCAGATAGGGCTCGACCTGCTTGAGCCAGTTGCCCTCCATCCTGAACATCCGGTTGAGTTCGAGGCCGATGCCCCAGCCGGCGTCGCCTGCGGCATCGCCGGGCGCGTAGCCGCGGCCGAAGCGAGGCCCGCCGAACGAGATGCGCTCCGACGCTGCCAGCGGATGCGGGCTGTGCTGCGCGGCGAATGAAAAGCCCGTGCCCCACTGGTTGGCGTAGCGGTCGCGCTGGCTCGCTTCCAGCAGCAGGCGCGTGAAGTCGAGACGTGCGCTGCCGGGCCCAGCGAGCCCGGCCACGTTGCTGCGGTTGCGCGCCAGCGCACCGGCGCCGTCGAGGCCTTGCGCCAGCATCAGGCTGGCGGCGCGGCTGCGGTCGGCGCGCGTCTCGGCGTAGGCCAGCTGTGCGAACAGCGCGCGCACCCGCGTGTCTTCGGACAACTGGGCGCCGCTGGCCTGCACGCGGTAGTCGTCGGTGTTGTCCACGGCATAGAAGCCGCCGCTCAGCGTGAGGCTCGATGCGGCGCGCAGCATCAGCGGGTAGCTGCCCGAAAACTCGAGCCGGCGGTTCGTGTTGAAGCGCTCGATGGCGCTGCCGCGTCCGTTCTGCGCGTCGGGATAGCCGCTGTAGCGCGTGAACGCCGCCTTCAGCGCGAGCCCGTCGATGCCAACGAACTGCGTGTAGCCCAGGGTCAGCAGCTTCTCGCGCCGAAAGTCGCCTGCCAGCGTCGAGGCGCTGAGTTCACTGCCAGGCGCGAAAGGATCGTTGAGCACGCCGCTGAGCACCGCGCGCGAACGCGGCTGTCGCAAGTCGGCGCCCAGCGTCACGTTGTAGGGCTTGCGCCTGGCACGCAGCACCAGGGTCGTGGCGCCGCCGGTGGTCGAGGGCCGCGCCGCCTCGGCCGCCATCGTGATGCCGGGCAGCCTGGCCAGCAGTTGCGTGACGCGCTCGAAGCGCTCGAGCCGCAACGGCCGTTCGCCCTGGAGCGCTTGCGCCATCGCCCGCAGCTTGGGCTCCGCAGGCCCGACATCGCCCTCGATGCGCACGTCGGCGATGTAGCCTTCGACCGCCACCACGCGCACCACGCCATCGGCGAAGTCCTGCTGCGGCAGGAAGACGAAGGACAGCGCGAAGCCGCGGTCGCGGTAAGCGGCCGTGCCCTGCCCCGCAGCCGCGACGAGCTGCGCCACGCTCGCCTCCTGTCCGGCGAAGGGCGCGAACAGGCCGGCGATGTCGGCGAAGGGCAAGGCGGCCACGCCTTCGACATCGACGCGGCGCACCGTGAAGCGCCGTTGCAGCACGTCGCCGGCCGGGCCCGGTGGCGCTTGCACGTCGACGCGCGGCGCCTGCCCCGCGGTGGGCGCGATCGGCTGCGGCGCTGGCAAGCGGTCCAACGGGTTGCCGGCCGGCGCCTGGGCATGCAGCCCGGTGGCGCACACGGCGAGCGCGAACCCGAGCGCCACGCCGCGGCGCACGACGACGTGGGGCACGCGCGCCGTCAGCGGCGAGGTTGCGTCAGACCGCCGACCAGCCCGTTGGTCAGGCTGCTCACGGTGCCGAGCGTGTTGCTCACGAGGTTGCCGTTCGTGCTGCCGCCTGCCGTGCTGCCGCCCGTGAGTGCGCCGGTCACTGGTGCCAGCACGGGCTGGACGAGCGCACCGGCCGGTGCCGTCACGCTGTTGACGGTGGTGCCCAAGGTGTTGGTGAGGCCGCCCACGGTGCCCGCAGTGCCCGTGCCCGCGGCGCTCGCAAGGCCCACGCCCGCACCCGCGCCCACGCCGGCTCCAATGCCCGTGCCCGTGCCCGTGCCCGTGCTCGATCCCTGGCCGCCGGCCCCGGTGCCCGCGCCGACCCCGACGACCGCACCGAGCCCCGCGCCCACGCCGAGCGTGCCGCCCAGCAAGCCGTTGCCGTTGCCCGGCGCGCTGCCGTCGGGCGCATGCACGATGCCACCCACCGAGGCCACGGTGCTGCCCAGGCTCGCTCGCAAGCCTTCGGTCTGCCCACCGGCGATGCCGCTGCCCAGTTGCTGCGTGAGGCCCGCGACGGGTTGCCCGATGCCGGTGCCGTCGCCGATGCGCTGGGTCAGCGTGCTCACGCCGCGATCGATCGGCACCACCAGGTCGTTGACCCGGCCGGTGACCTGGCGCACCGCGCCGCTGTCGGTGACGCCGCCGAGTTGCCCCGCGACGGAACTGACCGTGTTGCCGACCCCGTCGACCAGGCCGCCCGCGGCCGCAGTCACGGGCCGCAGCGGCGTGTTGCTGCCGATGCCGGTCACGAGTTCGCCGGTGCTCGACACGGTCTTGCCGGTGTTGTCGACCACCAGCGGCAAGCCGCTCAGCGTGCCGCCGATCGCGTCGCTGCCGGTGCCGAGCTTGCCGAGACCGTTGCTCACCACCAGGCCCGCGCTGTCGACCGTGCTGCCGGCATTTGCCAGCACGCCCGATGCAGCGCCGTTCTGACCGATGCCCGACACGGTGGTGCCCAGGCCGCTGACCGTCTTGCCCGCGTTGCCGAGCAAGGTGCCGGTGGCCGACGCGGCGACCGTGCCGGTGCCGCCGCCGTTGCCGCCCGCTCCACCCGTACCGCCGCCTCCGCCGGCCGAGCCACCGCCGCCACCCGCCACGTCGCCGCCGGCGCCTCCGGTGGCACCGCCATTCGCACCGCCGCTGGCGCCACCGCTGCCGTCGCCGATGCCGCCCGGCGTGCCGTTGCTCGTGCCGCCGAGGGCGAAGCCAGCGCGTCCGCTGGAAGAACATCCGCCCAGTGCGGCCAGTGCGGCCACCACGGCCGCGGTACATACGAGTCGATGCATCTTCACTTCATGCTCCTGCAAGAAAGACCGTCCCCTGCCGCAGCCAACCGCCTTCGTTGTGGCTCGCCGCAGCGCCCTTTGCCGAACAAGTGGCGCCCTCTTCCGCGTGTTGTTCGCAGCTGAAGCATCTCGCAACAACCGAAAAATCGGAGCCGAAGCTCAACCGAATTTGCCGCTGTCCTACACCGGCAAGTCGAAGGCATTAAGTGGTTTCCCTTGAGCTGCACGGCGATGCTCGGCGGCTGACACGGGCGTAGGAAAAAGCCTCACGGGCGCGAGCACGAAGCCCATGCGATAGAGCATGGTTGCCCTGCGCAGCGGCGTCGGCGAAAGAGTGACGGCCGAGTGGCTCGGCCACAGTTCAGGCTCAGCCCGTCAGCGGATCAGCCCGCGCGCAACGGCGCGACGGCGGCGCCTTCGATCGCATGCCGCTCGAGCGCAGCCGCCACGAAGCCGGAACGCTTCATTTCCTCGATGAAGCCGCTGAGCCATGCCTGTGCGGCGGCCCGGCCCTTGGGCACCCCCATCGACTGCTCGATGACCATGAAGCGGCCCGGCAGCAGCCGCACGCCACCCACGCGCCGCGCATCGGCCTCGAGCTGCTGCTTGACGCCGGCGGCCACGTCGAGGTTCTGCGTCATGAACATGTCCGTCACGGCCGGCGAGGTCGGCGCGCGCACCAGCGTCGCCGACTTCAGCTCGCGCGTCAAAAACAGGTCGTAGGCGCTGCCGCGGCCCACCACCACGCGCGTGCCGGCGCGGTCGACCTCGTCGTTGCGCTGCAGCGCCGAGCCGCTGCGCACGAGGTAGGCGCCTTCGATGATGACGTAGGGCGCCGTGTAGTCCATGTCGGCGCCGCGCACCGGATCGATGGCGACGAAGGCCAGGTCCACACGGCCCGCCTTCAGGGCCTCGACCACGTTGCCGGCCGAATCGAACTGCACGAGTTCGATGGGCAGGTCGAGCCGCTTGGCCGCCTCGCGCGCCAGGTCCACCGACACGCCTTGCGGCTGGTTGCCCGCGCCGCGTTTGGCCAGGATCGGGTTGCCGAAGTTGATGGCCGCGCGCAGCGTGCCGCCGGGCGCGATCGCCTGGCGGGCAGCACGGGTGTCGGCCGGCGACGTGCCTGCGCAGCCGCCCAGCATGAGGGCGCCTGCGGCGAGCACAGCGCGTCGAGTCGTCATGGGGCCGTTCATCGAGTCTCCTTTCATGCCGCACCGGGCATGCGAATCACGATCTTGCCCACGTGCGCGCCGGCTTCCATGTCGGCCTTGGCCTCGGGCAGCCGGTCGAAACTCACCACCCGGTCGACCACCGGACGCATGCGGCCGCCGCTCGCGAAATGCGGCAGCACTTCGGCGATGAAGCGCGGCACGGCCGACGCGCGCTGAGCCTTGGAGCGCAACTTGTTCGACACACCGAAGAGCGTGAGGCGCTGGCGGTGCAGCGCTTCCAGGTCGATGTCGGCATGGAGCACGTTGTCGACGTGGCCGACGGTGGCGAGCCGGCCTTCGAAGGCGAGCGCGCGCATGTCTTCGGCGAAGACCGATCCGCCGACGGTGTTGACGATGAGGTTCGCTCCCTGTCCGCCGGTCGCTTCCATCACGGCCGGTGCGAAGTCGGCCGCGCGCGTTGCCAGGCCCACGTCGAGCCCGAGCGACTTCAGCGCCTCGAGCTTGGCAGCCGAGCCCGACGTGCCGATCACCTTCGCATCGAGCATCTTGCCGAGCTGCAGCGAAGCCACGCCGACACCCGACGACACGCCGTTGATCAGCAGCCATTCGCCCGCCTTCAAGTGGCCTTGCAGCACCAGCATGTCGAAGGCGACCAGAAAGGCCAGCGGAATGCCGGCCGCTTCCTCGAACGACAGCCCCGGCGGCACCGGCATGGCCTCGGCCGCTTCCATCAACGCATACTCTGAAAAAGCGCCGGCGCAGCGGCCCATGACGTGGTCGCCGCCGCGAAAGCCGCCAGCACCGCCGATGCCGCTGCCCACCGTCACCACCTCGCCCGCGCCTTCGCCGCCGATCGCCTTCCAGCTGCCGGGCTGACCGTGCAGCCCGTGGCCCAGCAGGAACTCGCCGCGGTTGAGCGCCGCGGCCTGCATGCGCACCAGCAACTGGCCGGGGCCCGGCACGGGAGGCGGCGTCTCGCGCAGTTCCAGCGTGGTGCCCGTGTCGCTCATCTGCATCCAGTAGGACTGCATGGGTGCCTCGTCTTTCGCCGTCGGGTTTCAGGGAGAAAGATTGTCGATCACGGCCCGCGTGAAGCTGCCGGTGTTGCCGCTGCCTCGGATGTCGCCGGTGCGCGCCTGCGGATCGGCCAGCGCCGCTGCGGTGGCCCGCGCCATCGACGTGCCCATGCGCACCGCGCCCTCGTTGCCGCGGCTGTGGCCCAGCCATTCGAACATCATGCGGGTCGATTCGATCATGGCGTACGGGTTGGCCACGCCCTGCCCCGCGATGTCGGGCGCAGAGCCGTGCGTGGCCTGCGCCATCGCCACGTCGCCGTCGCCGATGCACAGCCCCGGCGCCATGCCCAGCCCGCCGACCAGACCCGCGGCTTCGTCGGACAGGATGTCGCCGAACATGTTGGTCGTGACCACCACGTCGAAGGTCTGCGGATCGCGCACCAGCCGCATCGCGAAGGTGTCGACGATCACGTCGTCCACGCGCACGTCGGGGTACTCGGCCGCGAGCTTGCGGCACTCTTCCACGAACATGCCGCAGCCGAGCTTGAACACCGTGTCCTTGTGCACGTAGGTCAGGTGCTTGCGGCGCTGCCGCGCCAGCTCGAAGGCGGCGCGTGCCACGCGGCGGCTGCCGGTGCGGGTGATGACGCGCACCGACAGCGTGACCTCGTCGGTGGGCCGGAACTCGCCCGAGCCCGCGACCATGTTGCGGTCGGGCTGGAAGCCCTCGTTGTTCTCGCGCACGATCACCAGGTCCACGCCGTCGTGCAGGCAGCCGATGTCGGGGTACGAGCGCGTCGGCCGCACGTTGGCGAACAGGTTGAACTGCTTGCGCAGGATCGGGTGCGGGTTGATCGCGTTGGGCACCTTGGGATAGGCACGGTGGCCGATGGGGCCGAGGAGCCAGCCGTCGAGCGTCTGCAACGCCGTGAGCGTGTCGGGCGGCAGCGTGTGGCCGTGCGTCTGCAGCGCGCGGGCGCCGATGGGCAGCGGATGCCAGTCGATCTGCACGGCGTGCATCTCGGCGGCCGCGCGGGCGATCTGCACGGCGGCCGGCACGATCTCGTGGCCGATGTCGTCGCCGTCGAGGACGCCGATGCGAAGGGGGGTCTGGCTCGTCATCGTTCTAGCCTGCGCAGAGCGCGGTGAGGCTGCGGATATCCTCCACCGAGTCGAGCGCCCGGCAGGCGGCAGTGATCTCATCGGCGCGGGCCTGGCCCAGCACCGGTGCCACCAGCGCATAGAACTTGGCCTGCAGCTGCGCGTCGCTCAAGGGATTCTGCATCGAGCCGATGGCGTGGTCCACGCGCATCTCCACGCGGCGGCCGTCGGTGAGCACGGCCGTGACGGCGACCGACGCCTCGTCGATGGCCGGGTCCACCGTGGCCTGCACCTTGTCGCGCAGCGCGAAGACCTGCGGATCGTTGACCACCGCATCGGAGAACTCTTCCTCGCCCGCCCGGCCGTACAGCAAGCCGACGGCGCAGCCGTGGTACACGCTGAACTTGCCCTGCAGGCCGTCCTTGGGCGTCTTCTTGCCGGTGAGCTCGAGCACCAGCGGATGCACGCGCAGCTCGATGCGTTCGACCTGCGACGCCGTGACGCCCTGCCCGCGCAGGCGCACGCAGGCATCGATGCTCGGATGAATGACGATGCCGCAGGCGAAGGGCTTGTAGGTGTTGAAAGAGATCTCGAAGCGCTCGCCGAGTTCATCGGTCACCTCGTGCCAGGCGCGCTTGTCCGACACCACCTGCACGAAGCCGCGCGGCGCCTCCAGCGCGCGCTCGCTGGCCGTGAAGCCGCGGCTCGCCAGCAACGCGGACAGCAGCCCCGCACGCGCCGCGCCGCCCGGATGAAATGGCTTGGTCATGGTGCCGAACTGCTCGCGCAGGCCGACCGGCTGCGACGCGGCGATGCCCAAGGCCATGGCCGTTTTCCGTTCGTCCAGCCCCAGCAGCCGCGCGCAGCCGGCCGCGGCGCCGAGCGTGCCGGTGGAGCCGGTGATGTGCCAGCCGCGGTCGTAGTGGTCGGGGTACATGGTGTTGCCGATGCGGCAGGCCACGTCGATGCCCAGCACCAGCGCGTCGAGCACGATGCGGCCGCTGGCGCCCCGCTGCTCGCCCAGCGCCAGCACGGCCGAGGCCACGGGGCCGGCGGGATGGATGATGGTCTTCAGGTGCGTGTCGTCGAAATCGAAGGTGTGCGAAGTGATGCCGTTGATCAACGCGGCGCTGGCCATGTCCACCTTCTCGTTGCGCCCCAGCACGGTGGCCTGCGGCGCCGGCTGCAGCATCTGCACCGCGTCCAGCGCGGCCTCGGCCGCTTCATGCCGCGCGGCGCCGATGGCGCAGCCCAGCCAGTTGTAGAAGGTGCGATGCGCTTCGCGATCGACCGCGTCGGACCAGCCGCGCGAGCGGTGGCCCGCCACGAAGCGGGCGAGGATGGCGGTGATCGGCGGTGCGGAGGTGTCGGCGGGGACGTGCGTGTTGCGGGCCACGGGAAGTCTTCGGTGGAAGTTGGAAAGATGGTTGAAGAAGGGTTGAAAAAGAGAAATCCGCCGAGCGGTTCACTCGTCGAGCCGGATGTTCCTGGCCTTGGCCAGCGCGGTCCAGCGTGCGATGTCGGTGGCGATGTACTGGCCGAACTGCTCCGGCGTCATCGGCCAGGGCTCCACCGCCTCGCCGGCCAGCTTCTCGGCCAGGTCGGGCGACTTGAGCACCGCCACCTGTGTCTCGTTGAGGCGGCGCACGATGTCCGCCGGCATGCCGGCCGGGCCGACCGAGCCGTACCACTGCATTGCATCGAAGCCCTTGAAGCCGGCCTCTTCCATCGTAGGCACGTCCTTGAGTTGCGGGCTGCGCTGCTTGCCGGTGACGGCCAGCGCGCGCATGCGGCCCGAGCGCAGGTGCGGCAAGGCCGCCGCCAGGCCCGGGAACATCGCCTGCGTCTGCCCGCCCAGCAGGTCGTTGATGGCCGGCGCGATGCCGCGGTAGGGCACATGGACGATGGTGGTGCCGGTCTCCTGCTTGAAGAGCTCCATCGTCAAGTGCGTGAGCGAGCCCGCGCCGGCCGAACCGTAGCTCACCGCGGCGCCGCTGCTCTTCAGGTACTGCACGAATTCGTCGATGGTCTTGGCCGGCACCGAGGCATTGACCACCAGCACGTTGGGCGTGGCGCCGATCATGCCGATGGGCGTGAAGTCCTTGATGGCGTCGTAGTTCACCTTGCGCGTGGCCGGCGTGGTGCCGTGGGTGGCCACGTAGCCCTGCATCAGCGTGTAGCCGTCGGGCGGCGCGTGCGCGGTGATCTGGCTGGCCACCACGCCGCCGCCGCCGCTCTGATTGTCGACCGCCATGCTCTGCCCCAGCAGGCGGCCCCATCGCTCGGCGACCACGCGGGCGATCATGTCGTTGCCGCCGCCAGCCGCCACCGGCACGATGTAGCGGATCGGCTTGGCCGGGTAGGACTGCGCGAGCGCCAGGCCCGGCAGCGCGAGGGCCGCCGACGCGGCCTGCAGCAGATGGCGACGTTGCATCGATGTCTCCTTGTTGTGAACGCATCTTCGGCATTCGGGCCCTTGCAGTAAATTGCGAACTTCTGGTGTTTTGTTGCATTCCTTGCATGAGTGAGAACCAGGCCACCCGCCATGACCCAGCCATCGCTTGCCGACCTGCGCGCCTTCGTCACCGTCGCCGAGACGCAGAGCTTCGCGGCGGCGGCGCGTGCCCTGCACCTGTCGCAGCCCGCGCTGTCGCGGCGCATCTCGCACCTGGAGAACCTGCTCGACGTGCGCCTGTTCGACCGCACCACGCGCAACGTCGAGCTCACGCTGCTGGGCCGGCGCT
The DNA here is from genome assembly GCF_001984055.1 of Variovorax sp. KK3. Taxonomy (GTDB): domain Bacteria; phylum Pseudomonadota; class Gammaproteobacteria; order Burkholderiales; family Burkholderiaceae_C; genus Variovorax. Next base: position 3,414 of record NZ_LYVO01000008.1, on the reverse strand, counting down.
TCCTGGGACAAGTGCGCGGGCTGGTCGCGGAGCTCGACCGCTCGGTGACCAGCCTGCGCGACGCGGCCGAGCTGGAGACGGGCGACGTGACCATCGGGTGCGTGCTCTCCACCGTCCATCACTTCATGCCGCCGCTGATCAACGCCTTCCGCAAGAAACACCCGAACGTGCTGGTACGCATCATCGAAGAAGGGGCCGACGAGGTGCTCGCCAGCGTGAAACAGGGCGAGGCCGACCTGGCGCTCAACTACATCGGCATGCAGGACCCGGAGGTCGACTTCACGCCGCTGCTGAAAGAGCCCTACGTGCTCGCCTGCCCCGCCGACCATCCGCTGGCGCGGCGCCGCTCGGTCGGCTGGGAGGAACTGGCCGCGTACCCCCACGCGCGCGTGTCGCAGGCCAGCCGCAACCGGCTCTTCATCGACCAGGCGCTCGCCGAGCTGCCGCCGCTGCCGCGGCCGGTGTGCGAGGTGCGCCACGTCTCCACGCTGATCGGCATGGTCGAGAACGGCATGGGCATCGCCGTGGTGCCGCAGCTCACGCTGCCCCGCCAGCCAGCGGCGGTGGTGGGCGTGCGGCTGGAACGGCCGGCCATCAGCCGGACCATCGGCATCACGCGGCGGGCGGGGCGCAGCCTGTCGCCGGCGGCGCAGGCGTTTGCGGAGTTGCTGATGGCGAATGCAACCCTCAAACCTCAGCGACGCCGATGAGCGCGCCGCTTCGGGCCGCGCACTGCTCGTTCAGTCGAGCCGAATGCCCTTCGCCTTGATCACCGTTCCCCACCGGTCGTATTCCGAGCGGATCTGCTTCGCCATGTCCTGCGCGTTGCCGCCCACCGGCTCGGACGCCAGGTCGCGGATGCGCTTCTGGATCTCGGGCAGCTGGGTGATGCGGACGAACTCCGACTGCAGCCGGGCCTGCACTTCCGGCGGTGTGCCGGCCGTGGTCCACACGCCCTGCCAGCCCAGCAGGTCGAAGCCCGGCACGGCTTCGGCAAGGGTGGGCACATCGGGCAGCGCCGCCAGCCGTTTGGGCGTCGTCACGGCGATGGCCTTGGTCTTGCCGCTGGCCGCGAAGGGAATGGCCGAGGGAAAGGGTTCGAACACCATCGCGACCTGCCCGGCGATCACGTCGGTCACCTGGCCCTGCTTGTAGGGCACGTGCAGGAACTGCGTCTTGGTCTGCTCCTGGATGATCTCGAAGGCCAGGTGCGACGCGGTGCCGGGGCCATAGCTCGCGAACGCCACCTTGCCGGGCTGGGCGCGCGCGTAGGTGATGGCCTCGGCCAACGTCTTCGGCGGAAAGTCGTTGTTGGCCAGCAGCACGTAGCCGGTCGACAGCGTGATGCTGATCGGCACCAGGTCCTTCTGCATGTCGTACGACAGCTTGCCGAACAGGTGCGGGTTCATCGTCGGGATCTGGTTGTAGGCGTACAGCAGCGTGGTGCCGTCCGGCGCCGCGCGGGCGACGTATTCGGCGCCGATGTTGCCGGAGGCGCCCGCGCGGTTTTCCACCACCACCGGCTGGCCCAGGCTGCGGCTCAGGTGCTCGCCGTAGACGCGCGCCATGATGTCGGGGCCCGTGCCTGCGGGTGCGGGCACGACGATGCGCAGGGTCTTGTTGGGCCATGCCGACTGGGCATGGACGAGCGGCGCCGCCAGCGCGAATGCCGCGGCGGCCAGCAGAACGGTCTTCATCGTGTTGTCTCCTGATTTTTCTCTCTCGATCGTCGCAGGGGTGGGCGCTTCGCCCTGCCCTCGTCGGCGCCGGTCGCGCTAGGCGGCTGCGGGTTCGCGCTGGAAGATGCCGGCCTCCACCAGCCGCTCGATGCCTTCGGGTGCGATCTCGGCGGCCGGCGCGTTGCCGCCGATCATGCCCAGCAGCAGGCCCTCGGCCTCGCCCGCCGGCGCTTCGACGCATTCGAAGCGCCTCTGGACGCCGACCTCGATGGCGATGAAGTCCAGCGGCTCGAGGATCACGTGCTCGTCGCCCTGGTCGCCTTGCCACTCGAGCTTCCAGCGGCCCTTCATGGCCATGAAGGTCTCGATGGTGTCGTGGGTGTGCATCAGCACCCCCTTGCCCGGCGCGGCCGCGATGAAGGACACGCCGAAACCGGCCTTGATGTGCGACACGCGCGCCTTGGCCTTGTCGCCGAAGGGCGAGAACTGGCCATCGCCCTTGGGCTGGTCGAAGCCGAGCACGTTGAGAAAAGCGCGGCGGCATTCGGGCAGCTGCATGTCGGGCAGGCCGTCCTCGCAGCGCTGCAGGTCGCCGAAGCGGGCGAGGCCGGAGACGACCTCGGATCGGGCGGGCTTGACGGTGGCGATGGTCATGTCGTGTGCAGTCTTTCGTGGGTGGGGGCGTGGGGTGGGAATATCCACCGATTCGAGCACCCGCGCCGCGCCGCCACAATGAGGCGCGTGCAATGCCGCCATTCGGTGGACGTGATGCCCTCTCCCCCCTGTCCCTGTCCCTGCCCTTTGCTCCCTGACGATGAAACGCAGCAACATCAACCTGCTGATCTGCCTCGACGCGCTGTTGACCGAAAAGTCCGTCACCCGCGCCGCCGAGCGCCTGGGCATGAGCCAGCCCGGCATGAGCAATGCCCTGGCCCGCCTGCGCGAGCTGACCGGCGACCCGCTGCTAATCCGCGCCGGCAATGGTTTCCTCATGACCGAGCGGGCCCAGGCCATCGCGCACAAGGTGCGCAGCGGCCTGGAACTGATGGACGAGATCTTCGCGGACGAAGGCCCACTCGACCTGGCCAGCGCGAGCGGCACGGTGACGCTGGCGCTGGCCGATTCGATGGGCATGGCCTACATGCCGGCGCTCGCCCAGGTCGTGTCGCGCGCGGCGCCCGGGCTCACGCTGAACGCGCGCGCGCCGGACCCCACGCACCTGCGCGAATGGCTCAGCGAAGGCGAGTGCGACATCGCGATCGGCCACTTCCCCGAGCCCGCGCCCGAACTGCGCGTGATGCCACTGCTCGACCAGCCGCTGGCCTGCATCACCGCGCGCACGCCGGGCCAGAAGCCCATCACGCTCGACGACTACCTGGCCCGGCCGCACGTCGTCTTCGGCTCACCCTTCTCACCGCGCTCGACGATGGAGCTGACGCTCACGCAAGGCCTGGCCGACGCCGGCCTCGAACGCCGGCGCATGGTGCGCGTGTCCTCGGTCATGCTGATCCCGTACATCGTCGCCGGCTCCGACCATCTCGCCACGCTGCCGCTCTGGATGTGCCGGCACTTCGCGGGCTTTCTGCCGCTGACGGTGCACCCGGTGCCCACGAAGGTGCCGTCGATCGAGACGGTGATGGTGTGGCACGAGCGCACGCACCGGATCGCGCTGCAGGGGTGGCTGAGGCAACAGGTGGCGCAGATCGTGCCGGGGGAGGCGGCGTTGGGGGTGGAT